>CAYSUS010000038.1:0-67177 GCA_964434165.1 uncultured Pirellulales bacterium | reverse complement strand
GCAGCATCAAGGACCGCGTGGCCCTGGCCATGCTCGAGGGGGCCGAGCGCGACGGCCGGCTCCGCCCCGACTCGATCATTTGCGAGCCGACCAGCGGCAACACGGGCATCGGGGTCGCCCTGGTCGGACGGCTGAAGGGCTACGCCGTGCGGATCGTCATGCCCGAGGGGATGAGCGAGGAGCGCAAGAAGCTGATCCGCGCCTTGGGCGCCGAGCTGGTGCTCACGCCCGACAAGGAGAGCATCCCCGGCGCGGTCAACCGCGTGCGGGAGATGGTGGACGGCGACCCGCGGATCTTCGTCCCCCAGCAGTTCGAGAACCCCGACAACCCCCGCTGCCACTACCAGGAGACCGCCCCCGAGCTGTGGCGGCAGATGAACGGGGAGATCGACTGCTTCGTGGCGGGAGTCGGATCGGGCGGCACGTTGCAGGGGATCGGCCAGTTCCTCCGCGAGCACCGGCCAGGGGTGAAGCTGATCGCCGTGGAGCCCAAGAACGTCTCGGCATTGCTGGGGCACGAGCCGGGCCTGCACCAGATCCAGGGCATCGGCGACGGGTTCGTCCCCGCGGTGCTCGACGTGTCGCTGATCGACGAGGTCATTGAGGTGACCGACGAGGACGCCATCGAGACCACGCGCCAACTGGGCCGCGACGCCGGGCTTCTGGTGGGTATTTCCTCCGGGGCCAACGTCTGGGCCGCGCGCCGGGTCGCCGCGCGATTCCGCGGGAACATCGCAACGATTCTGCCCGATCGGGCCGAGCGATACTTCAGCACCGCCTTGCTTTGAGACGGAAGAACCGGCAATATGGTTTGACTCCCTGCGAGGAACGCCCTTTCCGCCA
The DNA here is from genome assembly GCA_964434165.1 of uncultured Pirellulales bacterium. Classification (GTDB taxonomy): domain Bacteria; phylum Planctomycetota; class Planctomycetia; order Pirellulales; family Thermoguttaceae; genus CAYSUS01. The sequence goes on along the minus strand of CAYSUS010000038.1, from coordinate 66,334 downwards.
TGGTTGATTCCCGGCGTCTTCGGGATCCCGAAGTCCGCGCACCGCGGCTTTCGACACCAGCAACCGATTCGACCCGTCATGAACGCCTCATCCTCCGAAGGACCGATCGTCGTCGGACTGGGAGAGCTGCTCTGGGACTGCTTCGCCGAGTCGCGCAAGCCGGGCGGGGCCCCGGCCAACGTGGCGTTCCACGCGGGGCAGCTCGGCTGCCGGGGCGTCGTCTGCTCGCGCGTCGGCAGCGACGAGCTGGGGGACGAGCTGGTCGCCTTCCTCCAGCAGCAGGGCATTCCCACCGAGTGGGTGCAGCGTGACGAAGAGCACCCCACAGGCACGGTGACCGTCAGACTCGGCCGCGACGGGCAGCCCAGCTACGTGATCCATGACGACGTCGCCTGGGACCACATCGCGCTGGACGAGAGCCTTCAGAATCTGATGAGCAAGGCCTCGGCCGTGTGCATCGGGACGCTCGCGCAGCGCTCCCCCACGACGCGCCGGTCGATCCATCGAGCGTTGGCTTCCGTCTCGCCGGAGTGCCTCGTGGTGTACGACGTCAACCTCCGCCCGCCGCACGTCAAGCGCGACTGGATCGAGGAGTCGTTGATCGCCTCGCACATCGTCAAGCTGAACATGGAAGAGGTGGTCGAGCTGGCCGACCTGCTGGCGACCGGCACCCCCGACCCGGTTCCCTTCGCGCGTATGATTCAAGAGCAGTTCGGCGTGGAGAAAGTCTGCGTCACCCAGGGCCGGCAGGGCTGCCTGCTGATCGGGCCCGAGGACGTGCTGCCGATTCCGGGCGTGACGGTGGAGGTGGCCGACACGGTGGGGGCGGGCGACGCGTTCACGGCCGCCCTGATCTGTAGCCGGCTGCAGGGCTGGCCCCTGGAGAAAGGCGCCGCCTTTGCGACGCACTGCGGGGCCCTGGTGGCCGGACGGCCCGGCGCCATGCCTCCGCTGCGCGACGAGTTCGCCGCCCTGGCCGCCCAGTACCAGTGACCGCCTGCCTCTCGATCTCCGGACGATCGCGTCGAGCGAGGCCAACTTGAGCATCTACCAGTCCTGCGAGATCCGAGGCCACTACTGCACCGAGCTGACGCCCGACCTGTTCCACCGCTGGGGCCGGGTTCTGGGAAGCCGGCTGAAGCCGGCCGCCAAGTTCGTCGTGGGTGGCGACGTGCGCCTCTCGACGCCGGAGCTGCTGGCGGAGCTCGTCCGAGGGCTTTGCGAGGCGGGGCTGAACGTCGTCGATCTGGGTTGCCTTCCCACGCCGATGATCGACTACGCCCGCCGCCGACTGAAGGCCGACGGCTGCGCGGTGGTGACGGCCTCGCACAGCGCGCCGGACTTCAACGGCCTGCGGTGGATGCTCGGCCAGCACCCACCCCGGCCCGACGAGATCGCGCTGCTCCGCCGCGGCGCCGAGGAGCCCGGCTCGGTGTCGCTTCGCGGCCGCAAGCCCACTGAGCCCCGGACGCTGGACACGACGTTCGACTACGTCGCCTGGCTCCAGGAGACCTGGGTGGACGCGCGGACCGCCTCGTGCCATCTGGTGCTCGATCCGTTGCATGGATGCTGGGCGGGCAGGGCGCGACGGTACCTGCACGCGATCTTCCCTCCGATGATGATCACGGCCGTCCACGACCAGCCCGACCCCGTGTTCGGAGGGCGAAGGCCGGACTGCTGCGACCCCGAGATCCTCGACGAGCTGGCCGAGACCGTCGATCGCGAGCGGGCCGACCTGGGCATCGCCTTCGACGGTGACGGCGATCGCGTGGCCTTCGTCGACAACGAGGGGGCCATCCTCTCCGTCGAGGAGACCGCCTGGGTCCTGCTCCAGGCCTTCGGCGAGAGGCTGCGGGACAAGCCGCTGGTGCACGACGTGCGGGTCTCGGACCGCCTTGCCGACGCGGCCCGCGATCTGGGCGCGAAGCCCTGCCCGCAGCCCGGCGTGCCATCCGTCATCCGCGCCAAGATGCTCGAAACCGGGGCGCCGCTGGGGATCCAGACGGGCGGCCATTACTTCTTCGCCGATCTCGGGGGCGGCGACGACGGACTGTTCGCCGCCTGCTGCATGATCGCGCATCTGGCCGACGACGGGACGAGCCTGGCCGAGTGGCGGCGCCGCTGCCCTCCTGTCCACATGACGCCCGACATCGACCTGCCCGTGGCGCCCGGCCATGCCGAAAAGGTCCTCCGCGCGGCGGCCGGGGCGCTGAAGAAGTTCCCGCAGAGCACGGTTGAAGGCGTGCGCATCGATCTGCCCGAGGGCTGGGCCCTGCTCCGGGCTTCGCCGACCGAATCGGCCGTGACCTTCCGCTTCGAGGCCACGGCGGCCGACCGGCTCGACAAGCTCGTGCGACGCGTCTGCCGCGCCCTGCCCGATCTGGGCGACGAACTGTGGAGCCGCTACGACGAGGTCGTCGAGGCCTGAAGGCGTTGGATGGCATGTCCGCGCGATGCGCAGCGGAGCGTGGGCATCCCGCGCAATCGGGATCCCGCCTGGACGTCGGAAGTCCGGTCCTCAGAGATGCTCCTTCCAGTCCCGGGCGGCGAGCTCCTTGGTCACCTGCCGGAGCAGCTCCTCCTTCTCCTTATGCGCCACCAGCGTGGCGTCGGGCGTGACCACGACGATCAGGTCGCGGACGCCCACGGTCACCACGACGTGGTTGGGGTCGTCGCACTGGACGATCGCTCCGGCGGTGTCGATGCCCAGGTGCCGCCTGGCCACCACCACGCTGCCCGACTCGTCGGGTCGGTGCAGTCGCTCCAACGCGCGCCAGTTGCCCACGTCGTCCCAGTCGAAGGGAGCCTCGACGACCACGACCTCCTCCGCCCGCTCCATCACCGCGTAGTCGATGGAGACGCCCCGGATGGCCTCGAACTCCCGTGCCAGGACCTCCTGGAAATCCGGTGAACCCACGGCCTCGGCGATCCGCTCAAGGTGCGCGTGAAGCCCAGGCTCGTGCCGGGCGAGCGCGTCGAGAATCGTCTGGGCCTTCCACAAGAAGATGCCCGAGTTCCAGTAGAAGCCGTCCGCTTCCAGGTACTCCTGCGCGGTCTTCGCGTCGGGCTTCTCGTGGAACCTGCGCACGCGATACACGCCGGGGGCGTGGTCGCGCGACCCGGCCGCCGCCACCTCGAGCCGCTCGCCGCGCTCGATGTAGCCAAACGTCTCGGCCGCGTAGCCGGGACGGATTCCGAACGTCACCAGGCGATTCGGGTTCTCCTCGACCAGCTCGGAAGCGAACTGGATCGCGTCCTGGAAGGTCTCCTCCGGGGCGATCACCTGGTCTGAAGGCATCAGGGCCATCGTCGCCTGCGGATCCTCGCGGAGCACGCGCACGGCCGCCAGGCCCACGCAGGGGGCCGTGTCGCGCTTGCACGGCTCGACGATGATCGAATCGCGGCGCAGCTCCGGAAGCTGTTCGGCGATCTGCGAGGCGAGCCGCTCCGTGGTGGCCACCCACACGCGGTCCGGGGCCACCAGGTCGCCCAGGCGATCGGCGGTCGCCTGGATCATCGTCCGGTCGCCGACCATGCCGAGGAGCTGCTTGGGGCGATCGGCCCGGCTCTCGGGCCAGAATCTCGTGCCGGCGCCGCCGGCCATGATGATGGCGTGAAGCATGATGATCTCGTTACGGCCTGGTTCCAAGGGGGAAACGGATGGAATTCGCAACTCGCCGCGATGGCGCGCGGTCCGTCCGAGCCCGGCCGACATGGCCCGGCTCGGAGTTCTCGTGAATCGGAAGGCTCGCCTGGCGGATGCCCGGAAGCCTTGTCCCGGCCGCCGCTCAACTCACCACGCCGAGGTACGTCGGCACGTCGATTCTCCTGCCGGGTTGCACCTTCTGTGCCAACTCCTCGGCGTCCATGGCGAACAGGGGGCTGATCTCGACCGGCACGTCCGCGGCCACCTCGACGCCGCAGGCCCGAAGCCACCCGGCGTAGAGGGCGGAGAGCCGCGCCCGGACCGCTTCCGGCGTGTCCTCCTCAGCGCCCGGCGCGTTCTTCAGCGGGGCGAACGCCAGCCGAGGATCGACCTCCACGACGATCGCCCCGGCCGCCTCGGGGAGGAGGTCGAAGATGAATCGCTCGAACTTGATCGCGTTGGACTCCTCGGGCGCGATCCGCCGCCCCGACAGATCGACGCAGTTCACCTTCTTCCTGGCCACGTGGAACGGCATGGCGTCGGCACGGTCCACCATGCGCGCCAGGAATCCCAGGTCGATCGCATGCACGGCGATGCTTCCCGCCCAGATGGCGAGCGACCCGTCGGGGTTTCGCCGCCGCGCCACGTCTTCCGGCAGGTCGCTGTACTCGATCACGTGCAGGCGCCCGTCCACGTCCACTACGTTGCCCACCCGCTCCAGCGGATCGCGCTTGGCGATCACCTGGGTGCTCATGCCCGACCCGCTCAGCAGGTGATAGCCAAGGAACTCCCGGCCGCAGACATCGACCAGCGGGTTGTCCACCTGGAAATAGAACAGGTGACGGATGCCGCGGCCTTGCGCCGCCTCCAGCGCGCCGGAGCGGGAGAAAGCGGCGACCATGCCGCCGTGGCCGTCGGGGCTGAGCGCCAGGCAATGCGGCTCGGCCAGAAGCACCTTGCCGGTCTCCGCGTCCACCGCCGGCATCGTCCCCTGGCAGAACAGGAAGACGTCCTCCTCGGCCAGACCGAACCGATTCTGGTCGGCGAGGTACCGGCGCGTCTCCTCGTCCGTCGCCGGGCTGGTCATCACGTAGACCGGGATGTCCGCGCCGCAGCGGCGCGCTGCGGCCCTGACCTTTTCGAAGTGGATCTGGAAGAGAGTCTTCCCCGACACCGGCCCGATGGGGTGCATCCCCTTAGGGTGATCGAACCCAAGGCGGGTCCCCTGGCCGCCGGCGACGAGGACGACCCCGACTTCGCCCGCCGCCAGGGATTCCGCGCCGCGCTCGCGGGCCTCGTCGGGCGTGAAGAGATTGCCGGAGCCGTCCAGCCGGAAGGCCCGCGGCGACCGGGCCCGGGCCGCCAGCGAGTGGACGTCCACGGCACAACCCTCGCCCCGGAAGAGACGGTCGATCAGGGCCAGATCGAGATCGTGGATCTGGCGGGCGAGCTCGGCCCGCTGCGACGCGTCGAGCCGGTCCCAGAACGCCAGCAGATGCTGCTGCCCGAAAGGTCCGAGCTGGTCGAGAAGTTCCTCTTTCATGGGTCGGTTCGGCACGGATCGGTCGGGGACGCCGCGGCGCGCGTGGCAAGCAGGGTCTGGTTCGGCGGTGGGGCGGGCGGACTTGCCGGGTGGGAGATCCCCAAGGGGATCCGCATCCCGTCGTAGGCCAGGTCCATGCCCGGCGGCAACTCGGCGCTTGTCGCCTCGTGCTCCAGCCGGTGGCACATGTGGGTGAATACGGCCCGGCGCGGGGACAGCCGCCGGGCCGTCTCCACGGCCTCCTCCAGGCAGAAGTGGGTCGCGTGCGGCTCGCGGCGAAGGCAGTCGAGGATCAATACGTCGAGCCCCTGGAGCCGTTCCATGCTCTCCGGAGGGATCTCGCTGACGTCCGTGCAGTACGCGACGCCGCCGAACCGGAAGCCCAGCGTTCGGTACCGGCCGTGCAGCAAACGAACCGGCACCACGGGCATCCCCAGCACCTCCAGCGGCGTCGTGTCGATTCGGCGGAACTGGAGCCGCGGAACGCCTCCCGCCCCGTATTCCCGAGTGGCCGGATCGAAAGCGTACTGGAACGCGCGGCGGATCGACTGCTCGACCGGCTCCTCGCAGTAGATCGGCACGTCCCGCGCCAGGTACACGGGAAAGATCCGCAGGTCGTCTAGCCCGAACAGGTGGTCGGCGTGGGCATGGGTGTACAGCACCGCGTGCACGATGCCGATGCCCTCGCGGAGGAGCTGGAGGCGCAGCTCCGGCGTGGTATCGACGAGCAGGTTTCCCTCGGGCAGGCCGAGCACCACGCTGCACCGCGTGCGGCGGTTCCTGGGGTCCTCGCTGCGGCAGGTCGCACAGCCGCAGCCGATCACCGGGATCCCATGCGAAGTGCCGGTCCCGAGAAACACGAGCTGACCGCGAATATCCTCGGATACGGGGCCGGAAGGCACTTCAGGGCTCTGCTTGCGTCACCAGGAAGGTATAGAATTGGGTCTTGGAGGCGGCGCTCGCCCCCGCGGTCGGAGAACGGCCCCGGTGCGTCGGCCATCAGCCCCGAACACCCCGACCTTACCCGGTTGCCGCGGTCGTCACCAGGCGCCCCCACCCCGGGGGCAGATGTGGCGAACGTTCCTTTCCTCCCTCTGTTTGGGGAATGGCTCTCTGAACAACCGTTCTTGACCATTCGTATTAGTGTCTATAAATTGCGTTGCTGTACCGGATTGCGCCCATCCTCCCCTGTCTTGCCGCGCCGGGGTCGCTTAGGGTACGCCCGCTCCTGGTGAGCTTTCCCCTCTCCGTCTGGACTGGCCATGGAACTGCTGGAACGAATCTGGGAATACGTGTCGGACTTCTTCAGCGGGATCGCCCGCGGGGTCGAGCGTTCGATCACGGCGATGTTCGGCTCGTCGAACGCGCGGTTCCTGAAGAGGCTCCAGCCCACCATCGCGGCGATCAGTGCGCTGGAGCCGAAGTACCAGCAGATGACCGACGCGGAGCTGAAGGAGCAGACGGCCAGGTTCCGCAAGCGCCTGGCGGCGGGCGAGACCCTCGACGATCTGCTCATCGAGGCCTTCGCGGTCTGCCGCGAGGCCGGCCGCCGCGTGCTGGGGATGCGCCACTACGACGTGCAGTTGATGGGCGGCATCGTGCTGCACCAGGGCAAGATCGCCGAGATGGTCACGGGCGAGGGCAAGACCCTGGTGGCGACGCTGCCGACCTACCTCAACGCGCTGACCGGCAGGGGCGTCCACGTGGTCACCGTCAACGACTACCTCGCGCGCCGCGACATGGAGTGGATGGGACCGCTCTACATGGCGCTGGGCCTGACGGTGGGGGCGATCCAGAGCCAGATGGACACGTCCGCGCGTCAGGCGGCCTACGAGTGCGACATCACGTACGGCACGAACAACGAGTTCGGCTTCGACTACCTCCGCGACAACATGCGTCCGGCGGCCAAGGGGGACGACCGGTGGCCGAAGCATCTCCAGCAGTCGCAGGGACGTCTGCACTATGCGGTCGTCGACGAGGTGGACAACATCCTCATCGACGAGGCCCGCACCCCGCTGATCATCTCCGGCCCGGCCCACGACGACGTCACGCGCTACGCCAAGGCCGACAAGATCGCACGGCAGCTCAAGCGGGACGTCCACTTCGAGGTCAAGGAGAAGGAGCACACGGCCCACCTGACCGACGAGGGGGTGCGCGCGGCGGAGCAGCTTGCCGGCGTGGAGAGCTTCTACACGGCCGGCAACATGGAGTGGCCGCACCTGATCGACAACTCCCTGAAGGCCTACCATCTCTACAAGCGCGACGTGAACTACGTGGTGCAGGGGGGCGAGGTGGTCATCGTCGATGAGTTCACCGGCCGGCTCATGCCCGGCCGGCACTGGAGCGACGGGCTGCACCAGGCCGTCGAGGCCAAGGAGGGCGTCCCCATCAAGGAGGAGAACCAGACCCTGGCTACGGTCACCCTCCAGAACTTCTTCAAGCTCTACGACAAGATCTGCGGGATGACGGGCACGGCCATGACCGAGGCCAGCGAGTTCTGGAAGATTTACAAGCTCGACGTGGTCAGCATTCCCACCAACAGGCCGCTGAAGCGGATCAACCATCCCGACGTCATCTTCCGCAGCGAGATGGAGAAGTACACGGCGATCATCGACGAGATCGAGCGGATGCACAAGTGGGACGTGCTTGTCAACCACAAGGGCGAGGAGTACTGGGGGACGATCCTCGAGGAGGACGACGCGAAGATCGAGTTCCGCCCCAAGGGGGAGCGGGAGAAGGAATCGATCGCCAAGAGCGGCATCCGCGACATCCACCGCGCGGGCCGGCCGATCCTCGTCGGCACCGTCTCCATCGAGCGCAGCGAACTGCTCTCGTCCCTGTTGGAGAAGCGGGGCATCAAGCACCAGGTGCTCAACGCCAAGCACCACCAGCGCGAGGCCGAGATCATCGCCCAGGCGGGGCGCAAGGGGCAGGTCACGATCTCCACGAACATGGCCGGCCGCGGCACCGACATCATCCTCGGCGGCAACGCCGAGGCCATGGCCTGGGCGATCCTCCAGGAGAAGTACCCCACGCGCCTCGACGTGCCCCAGGAGGAGTGGGACGCCCTGGTCACCGACATCGAGCAGCGCGAGAACATGAAGACCGAGGGCCGCGAGGTGGCCGCGACGGGCGGGCTGCACGTGGTAGGCAGCGAGCGGCACGAGGCCCGCCGCATCGACAACCAGCTCCGCGGCCGGTGCGGCCGCCAGGGAGATCCCGGCTCCAGCCGGTTCTTCCTCTCGCTGGAAGACGACCTGATGCGGATCTTCGCCGGCGAGTGGGTCAAGAACATCCTCACCCGGCTGGGCATGCAGGAAGGCGAGGCCATCGAGAGCAAGCTCGTCTCCCGTCGCATCGAGGGCGCTCAGAAAAAGGTCGAGGAGCGGAACTTCGAGATCCGCAAGAGCCTGCTCGAGTACGACGAGGTGATGGACGAGCAGCGCAAGCGGGTGTACGGCTACCGCCAGGCGATCCTCGACGGCGCCAACTGCAAGCAGCTCATCCTGGAGATGATCGACAAGCAGATCGACATCCACGTCGGTCAGTTCATGGACAAGGACTACGGCACCGAGTCCTTCGCCGACTGGGCCGGCAAGGAGCTGTCGATCGAGCTCGACGCCCGCGACTTCCGCGGCATGGACTTCCCCACGGCCGACTCGGTGGCCAAGGACGAGGCGGAGCGCATGCTCGAGGGGCAGGTCCTCGACGCCATCGAGGAGAACCTGCCCGAGGACGTCGATCCCCGCGAGTGGAGCTGGCAGGCCCTGGCCAAGTGGTCCAATACGCGGTGGCACACCAACCTGCGGGACCGCGATCTGAAGAAGGTGGGGCGCGAGGGCGTGGCCGAGGTTCTTCTGGAGCACGCCCGCCACGCCGTGTCGAAAAGGGACCTCAGCTTCGGCGAGCGGTTCCTCGATCCGCAGTTCGGACTCCGCTCCGTGTGCGGCTGGGTGCAGCGCAAGTTCGGCGTGACGCTCGACCTGGACCAGGTCGCCGAGCTGGACGTCGCCGCCCTGAAGGACCTCATCCGCCAGAAGGCCTACGAGACCTACCGCGACAAGGAGACCGAATACCCGGTCATGGCCGGGCTGTACCACTTCACCACGCGCGACGCGAGCGGGCACAAGCGGTACGACCGCGACGGGCTGGTCGCCTGGGCCCGGGAGCGGTTCGGCGTGGACCTGAGCGTCGAGGACCTCAAGAACAAGCAGCGCGACGAGGTCCATTCACTCCTGGTCGATCAAAGCCGCGTGGCGGCCCGCCAGGCCGCCGCCGCCTCGGCCGCGGTCGAGGAGAAGATCGTGGAGCTGTTCGACGGCGAGATGACCTCGGCCGACTCCATCGGCGCGACGCGCGAGAATGGCCGCCTGGAGGAGCTCTCCGACTGGCTCCGCCGGCAGTTGCACTGCGATCTGCCGCCGGAACAGCTCGCCGGGCTCGACCGCCAGCAACTGGCCGGCCGGTTGAGCACCGCCGTCGAGGAGCGCTATCGCCCCGAGATGCGCAAGATGGAGCGGTCGCTCGTGCTCCAGCTCGTCGATACCGCCTGGAAGGACCACCTGCTGGCCATGGACCACCTCCGCTCCAGCGTGGGCCTGAGGGGGTACGCCCAGGTCGACCCCAAGGTCGAGTACAAGCGCGAAGGCATGCGCCTGTTCGAGCGGATGTGGGACGCGACCGGCGGGCGCGTCACCGATCTGGTCTTCCGCATGGAACAGCTCGACGAGGGCTTCGTCGGCTCGACCTGGACCGAGACCGAGGCGATCCACCAGGATGCCCCGGCCCCCAGCGAGATCGGCGAGCAGCAGCAGGCGGCCATCGACGCGACCCAGGGCGACCGCAAGCCCGAGCCCATCCGCAACCGCCAGCCCCACGTGGGGCGAAACGATCCATGCCCCTGCGGCAGCGGCAAGAAGTACAAGGCGTGCTGCATGCGCAAGGGCAAGAGCCTGGTGTAGGGAAGAAACACGAAACTCGAATCTCGAAACCCGAAACCAATCCGATTGACCGAAAGAAGGAATGGCGGAAACGGCGGGTGGAACGTCCGCCGCGTGGCGGAGCCCGCGCGGTTTGGAGCATCTCCGTTGCGCGTTTCGAGATGCGTGTTTCGTGCTTGAACTCTCGGCGGATCCATGCCGTTTTTGCGGATTCTGACGTGAAGGGAAAGGAATCCCCTCCGTGCCGTACCTGCTGAACCTGGTCTATCTCCTCCTGCTCCTGGCCGCCTCGCCCTGGCTGGCGTGGCAGGCGGTTCGCAAGGGCAAGTACCGCGCGGGGTACGCCGCCAAGCTGCTGGGGCGCGTGCCCGAGCGCGCCTCGCGGCGGCCGTGCCTCTGGCTGCACGCCGTGAGCGTGGGCGAGGTCCACCTGCTGGCCCCGCTGCTGGCAAAGATCGCGGCCGAGCGCCCCGAGTGGCAGTGCGTGGTCTCGACCACCACCGCCACGGGCCTGGCGGCCGCCCGAACCCGGTATCCCGATGCGACGGTCTTCTACTGCCCCCTCGACTTCAGTTGGGCGGTACGAAGCGCGATGAAGCGTATTCGCCCTAGCCTGCTCGTGCTGGCGGAGCTCGAGCTGTGGCCGAATCTCATTCGCGCGGCGCGGGAGCACGGCGCGCGGGTGGCGGTGATCAACGGCCGGCTCAGCGAGCGGAGCTATCGAGGCTACCGCCGGATCGGACGGCTGGTCGGCTCCCTGCTGCGGCAGATCGACCTGGTGGCCGCGCAGGAGGAGACCTACGCGGAGCGGTTCCGCGCGCTGGGCGCGCGGCCCGAGACGGTCGTCGTCACCGGGTCGATGAAGTTCGACGGGGCCCGGACCGACCGCGACAACCCGGCCACGCGGCGCCTTGCCAGGCTGGCCGGTTTCGCGCGCGACGACGTGGTGTTCCTCGCCGGCAGTACGCAAGAGCCGGAAGAGGCCGCGGCCCTGGAGGCATTCCGGCGGCTGTCCGGCGAGTGGCCCGGCCTGCGCCTGGTGCTTGTGCCCCGGCACCCCGAGCGGTTCGAGGCCGTGGCCCGGCTGCTGGACCGCTCGGGCATGGCCTGGCAGCGGCGAAGCCGTCTGGACGGGGAGCGCCAGGCCCCGCCGCGGGCCCATATCCTCCTGGTGGACACGGTCGGCGAGCTGGGGGCCTGGTGGGGCACGGCGCGGATCGCCTTCGTGGGCGGGAGCCTGGGGCGCCGCGGCGGTCAGAACATGATTGAACCGGCCGCGTACGGCGCGGCGGTATGCTTCGGACCCAACACGCGGAACTTCCGCGACATCGTGGCCCTGATGCTCGCGCGCCGGGCGGCCGTCGTGGTCCACGACGCCGACGAGCTGGCCGCGTTCGTGCGGGATTGCCTGGAGCGGCCCGCATCGGCCGCCGCCCTGGGGACGCGGGCCAGGGCCCTGGTGGCCGGGCAGCTCGGGGCCACCCAGCGGACGTTCGACCTGCTCGCCCCCTGGGTCAAGAGGGCCGACCGCGCGGGGCGGGGGCGGTCGGCGGCATGAAAGACGGGCTGGCAGCCACGGCGGCTACCGGTCCGTGCCGCGACGAGTATAATTCATGATTTGTGATTGTCATCAAGGGCGAGGACTTCCGTTGCGCCGTCGCTTCCAGGCGAGCGGCGCGTGGAACAGAGAGCACTGCCGCGCCCTTCCCCCTGCCTTCGGGAGATGCGTAATGGACAAGGAGCTTGTCGATCGGGCGGAAGCCATTCAGCAGCGCGTGATCCAGCTACGAGACTCTCTTTGACTACCAGGGCAGATGCGCCAAGGCCGCCGAGATCGAGAAGCGGATGGCGGCCCCCGACTTCTGGAACGACCAGGAAGCCGCGCAGACGGTCGTCGCGGAGCTGAAATCCCTGAAGACCCTGCTCAAGCCGCTGGAGGCGGTCGGGCGCCGCGTGGACGACCTGATGACGATGATCGAGATGGCCGAGGAGGACGCATCGTTCGCGGCCGAGGTGCCCGACGAAATCGCCGCCCTGGAAGAGGAGCTCGAGGAGCTCGAGACCAAGGCCCTCTTGAGCGGGGCCCTGGACGGCAACGGAGCGATCCTCAGCATCAACGCCCGCGACGGCGGCACGGACGCGAACGACTGGGCCGAGATGCTGCTGCGGATGTACATCAACTGGGCCCAGAAGAACGAGTACGAGGTGGCCCTGCTCGACCGCCAGGAGAACGAGGAGGCGGGCATCAACAGCGCGGTGATCGCCGTGCGCGGCCCGATGGCCTACGGCTACCTCAAGGGCGAGCAGGGGATGCACCGACTGGTGCGGATCAGCCCGTTCAACGCCGAGGGCAAGCGCCAGACCAGCTTCGCCGCCGTGGACGTCTCGCCCGAGATCAGCGACTCGCTGAACATCGAGGTCGACTGGGAGGGCGACGTGCGCGAGGACACGTTCCGGGCCAGCGGGGCGGGCGGCCAGCACGTGAACAAGACCTCCAGCGCGATCCGCCTGACGCACGAGCCCACGGGCATCGTCGTGCAGTGCCAGAACGAGCGGAGCCAGCACAAGAACCGCGCGGCGGCCCGCAAGATGCTCCTCGCCCGGCTGGCGCGGATCGAGGAGGAGAAACGCGAGGCCGAGCAGGCCGCCAAGTACACACAGATGGCGAAGACCGGGTTCGGCTCGCAGATCCGCAACTACTTCCTCCACCCGGACCAGCGCGTCAAGGACGCCCGCACCGGCCACCTGGTGGGCAGTTTCCACAGCGTGCTGGACGGGAACATCCAGGGGTTTCTCGACGCCTACCTTCGTTGGCGCGCAGGGCAGAACTGACGCATGGACTTCCGCCAGGTCGAGAAGCTCAAGCACGAATACACCGATCAGAAGGTGGTCGTCGATGGCGACCGGCCCGAGCTGCTTCGCTTTCGCGGGCTGGTCGGCCAGGTGAAGTCGATCAACATGAGCGGCCGGGCGCTGGTGCAGTTCGACGGGCGCGGCGACATGGCCTGGTACGACATCGAGCTGGACTACCTGAAGGTGCTCGACCCCCCGGACGACCCAAGCGCCGAGGCGGAGGACGCACCCGTCGGCGCGTCGGGCATGGTTCCTCCGCCGCCCGCGGCGCCGCAGCCCGCGTCCGAGCCGAAGCCTTCGCAACTGGAGCTTGCTCGCCAGGACAAGAAGCCGGGGGTTGAAAAGGAGCCGCCGCGTGAGGACGCGGCGCCGGCGCGGCCGAAGAGGGCGGCCTCCAGGAAGCCCGATGGCGAGGGCGAGCCGGTGGACCCGGCGAGGCTCTCCGCGCTGGAACGCGCGCGCATGAAGCGGGAGGGTTCTTGAATCGGCCGAGCGGCAAAACGGTTGGCGGCCGCCGGGCCGCGCACGGAGGACTGCCATGGAAGCAACAAGCACGCCACTCCCCGAGTCCAAGCCGCCCCAGGGCCGGCGGGCCCGCCGCTGGGCGTGCCTGTTCGTCTCCACGTTCCTCGTCCTGATCGCTGCGTGCGCCGGTGTCTTCGGGCTCGTCGCGTACTACGCGGTGGGCCAGCTCAAATCGACCAGGCCCTACCAGATGTCCTGGGAGCTGCTCCGCCAGGATCCCCAGGTCCAAGAGGCGCTGGGCGAGCCCCTCGAGGAGGCCTCGTGGATGCCGGCCGGCGAGCTCAACGTGCGCAACGGCGGAGGCGACGCCTTCTTCACCTTCGACATCCGCGGCCCCAAGGGCGTGGGCCACGTCCGCACGCAGGCCCGGCGCCTCCAGGGCGAGTGGGGCCTGACCGCGCTGGAGGTCACGATCGACGCCACGGGCGAGCGGATCTCGATCGACACCGCCTCGACCAGCCCGCTCGACGAAGCCCCGCGGTTCAAACCGTAGCGTCTGTTGATCGCGTTGAGACCTCCGAAGTCTTCGAGAGTTCGGAAGTCTTCCCGCCTCCCCTGGAACGGGCCCAAGTCAAGAAACCTCCAGCATCCGCCCCAGGGCCTGAAGGGCGTGCGCCGCGGTCTCGTCCTCCACCCGGATCACGTTGACCGGCGTGCCGGCCGCGAGGTTCTCCAGCGACCAGCAGAGGTGCGCCAGGTCGATGCGGTACATCGTCGCGCACATGCAAACGACCGGCGAAAGGAAGTAGATTTCCTGCCCTGGGTGCTCGTGCTTCAGGCGGTTGACCATGTGCAACTCCGTGCCGATCGCCCAGCGCGTGCCGGCCGGGGCCTCCTCCACGGCGCGGAGGATCGTCCCCGTCGAGCCGATGAGGTCGGCCTTGTCAACCACCTCCTTCATGCACTCCGGGTGAACGAGGATCTTGATGTCCGGATACTGCGCGCGGAACTGATCGACGTGCTCGGGCCGGAACATCTGGTGCACGCTGCAGTGCCCCTTCCACAGGATCACGCGGCTTCGCTCGACGGCCTCCCGGGGGTTTCCGCCCAGCTCGTCTTCGCGGGGATTCCAGACGGGCATGGCCTCCAGCGGCACGCCCATGCGCAGGGCCGTGTTGCGCCCGAGATGCTGATCCGGGAAGAACAGCACGCGGCTCCGTCGGGCGAAGGCCCACTGGAGCACGGCCCGGGCGTTGGACGAGGTGCAGACGATGCCGCCGTGCCGGCCGCAGAACGCCTTGAGGCTGGCGGCCGAATTGACGTACGTCACGGGCATCAGGTCGCCCGTGTCGATCACCTCGCCCAGTTGCTCCCAGCAGTCCTCGACCTGGTCGATCTCGGCCATGTCGGCCATGGAGCAGCCGGCCGCCACGTCGGGCAGGACCACGGTCACGCGCTCGCCGCGGCGCTCCTGGAGCCGCTCGGGCCGGTTGGCCAGGATGTCGGCGGTCTCGGCCATGAAGTGAACGCCGCAAAACGCGATCGCCCGGCAGTCGCGGTTCTCCGCGGCGAGCTTGCTGAGCTGGTAGCTGTCGCCGCGGAGGTCCGAAAGCGCGATCACCTCGTCCTGCTGGTAGTGGTGCCCGAGGATCAACAGCCGGGAGCCCATCTCCGCGCGCACCGCCTGGATCCGCGCCGTCAGCGCGTCGTTGTCCAGCGACTTATAGGGCGGCAGCTCGAAAGTTGCGGATGGGGTCGTGCTCATCATCGCCGAGGGGCCCGGACGTGGCGGGCGCAGGTCGGTGCTGGCCTGTGGAAGCGGCTCTACCCAAGTATAGGCGCCGCGGCGGCCGGCAGACAGGCAACCCGGACGTGCGCCGATCGCAGCGCGGCCCGACGGTCGCCGCAGCGAGGGGAGCCGCCCGACTCTGGGCAGGCGGACGGGGACGACTTATAATGGCGGCGGATGCCCTTCGGCCCCCTCTTCCGGCCCATGAGGAGAACCGCCATGCAGCGACGTTCGCCCGGCTTCACGCTCGTCGAGCTGCTCGTGGTCATCGCGATCATCGGCATCCTCATCGCGCTGCTGCTCCCTGCGGTGCAGGCCGCGCGCGAGGCCGCGCGCCGCGCCCAGTGCACCAACCACCTCAAGCAGATGGGCCTGGCGATCCACAACCACATGGGCGAGTACTCGCAGCGATTTCCGATCGGGGTCGCCGGACCGGGACGGCACGGGTTGTTCACCTTCCTGCTGCCGTACCTGGAGTACCAGAACCTCTTCGACCGCATCGACCTGGACGCCAACCCCTCCAGCAGCGAGGAGCTGTACACGCCGATCGCCGAGTACTTCTGTCCCAGCTACCCCGGCAGCCAGGTCGTCCGCAACATGCCGTCCCATCTGAGCTACATGAACGGGGCGCTGACCACGTATCAGGGCGTCTGCGGGGCAATCAAGGAGGGCGTCGAACTGGTGGAGTCCACGGGCGGGTTCGGCGACATGCCCCGCAACGGCGCGTTCGGCTGGATGGAGAAGCGCCGCGCCGAGGACTTCTTCGACGGTCTGAGCAAGACCCTCGTGATCGGCGAGTTCGTCCACCAGGACCGCTCGGGCTCGTACCACGGCCCGCCCGGCAATGTCCGCGGTTGGATCCGATCGAACAACGGCAGCGGCGGCGGCAGTTACGCGTTCAAGGTCGCCGAGCATCCGATCAACGCCACGGTGGACCGGGCCAACGAGGGCGTTCCCTACAACCACTTGCCGATGGGGAGCCATCACCCGGGCGGGGCCAACTTCCTGTTCGGCGACGGCAGCGTGCACTTCGTACCGGAAAACATCGAATTCGAGGTCTACCGCGGCCTCTGCACCATTGACGGAGAAGAGAATGCGTCCTTGCCCGAATGATCTTCGCAGAGCCCTGGCCCCCATCGCCCTCGCGCTGGCGGCCCTGGTCGCCGTGGCCGCCGCGGGTTGCGGCGGATCGGAAAGGCTCGAAACGGCCCCGGCCCAGGGCACCGTGACTTACAACGGCCAGGCCCTGGAGTTCGGCAGCGTGATCTTCCAGCCCGAAAAGGGGCCGCCGGCCAAGGGGCAGATCAAGGACGGCAAGTTCGTCCTCTCCACCTACGGCGACCAGGACGGCGCGATCGTGGGGAAGCACAAGATCGCCGTCACGTGCACCGACGCCCAGCGTCCGGGCTACACGCCGCCGGCCGATCAAGAGGCCCCGGCCGGCAAGTCGCTCATCCCGAAGAAATACACGCGCACCTCGAGCAGCGACCTGACGGAGACGGTGACCGAAGACGGGCCGAACGAGTTCACCATCACGCTGACCGATTGACCGCCGGACACCTTCGCCCGCCGGCGCGCGGCCCGCTTGACCAGGAGTCGCTTCCGCACGGGGGCGGCTCGGGAAGGAAACCGCCAAGCCGCCCGAGGCGTCTAAGCAGGGAAGCCTTACCAGCCACCCCTCTTTGGGTGAAGTCGCCGCCACCCCGCCCCTCTTGTTCCGCCGCGGCGGTTCTGCGACCATGAATCCAAGGGGGACGGTTTCGGGTTACGGAGCCCCGGTCGGCGGGATGGCCCGGGGTGCCCCAAGAAGCGTCGCGCCACAGGATTGCCCGATGAATCAGCCCTTCGATCCCTACTTCAAGTGGATGGGCATTCCGCCCTCCGAGCGTCCCGTCGATTTCTACCGGCTGCTGGGTGTCGGGCGATTCGAGCCCGACCCGGAGGTGATCGCGCACGCGGCGGACCAGCGCTCGGCGCACATCAAGTCGATGATCGATGGGCCGCACGGGAAGTCCGCGCAGCGGATTCTCACGGAGATCGCGTCGGCCCGCATCTGCCTGCTCACCCCGGAGACCAAGGCGGACTACGACAGGCAACTGGAGAAGATGGTCGGCCAATCGCAACCGCCGGCGCGGCGTCCTCCGCCTCGTCCGGCCGCCGGAGCCGCGGCTTCGCAACCGGCGCAGCCCGCTCCCGCGAGCCCCACCCCGCGCGCCGAGGACGCTGCGGAGAACCCGTGGAAAGTGCTGGCCATCGCCCTGGGCGCGGGAACGGGGCTGGCTTTGATCGTCGTCCTGGTGATCCTGCTGGCCTGGAGGGGCGGTGACGACGAAGTCGCCAAACAGGACGCCCCTCCTCCCGGCATCGACCAGCCCGACGTGGTGAGCGTGGGCGACCCCAGTGAAAAGCCGGGGGACTTCGATCAGACCTCCAAGAAGGAGGACGGCAGGAAGCCCGAGCCGAAGCCCGACGACCTCGAGAGCAAGGACGATGCGGACGCCAAGCCGCCTGCTCGCGACGGGGCCGGACCGGACACCGGTGCGGATTCCAAGCGCCAGAGCGATCCGGAGCGCGACCCGAAACCCAAGCCCCATCGGGACCCCAAACCCAAGACAAAGACCAGCCCGGCGCCGAAGCCCAAGCAGGAGACCTCCCCCAATGCCGGCAGTTCCAGCAAGCCGAAGAAGCTTCCCGTGCCCGACGACGCGGCCCTGGCCAAGGCCGAGGAGGCCGTGCAGGAGGTCTTCACGATCGAACGGGGCTTGCGCGGCCAGAAGGCCCTGGACATGGCCGGGCAGCTCTTCCAGAGCGGGGTTGAGACCCGGGACGATCCGGCCGCGCGGTTCGTGCTGATGCGCATGGCGGCGGAGCTGGCGGCGCAGGCGGGCCATGTTCAGAAGACCGCGGACTACGTGGACCGCATCGGCGAGATCTACGACGTCGAGTTGCTTCGTCTGAAACTCGACTCGCTGGAGGAGTCGGGCAAGACGGCCGGCGCCGGACCGCAGGCTCAGCCGGCCAACATGCTCCTCCTTCAGCAGGCCGACGCCCTGGCCAACGAGGCGATCGCCGCGGACAACTACACGGTGGCCCTGGCGGCCATCGATCGCGTGGCCATCCCGGCGGCGCGGCGGACCGGCGATCGGCGGTTGACGACGGAGTTGACCAACCAGCGGAACGACATCCGCCGGATGAAGGGCGATTTCGCCTCTGTGGCCGAAGCCCTGGCCCTGCTCAAGAAGGACCCCGACCACGCCGAGGCCAACCTGACGGTGGGCCACTATTACTGCTTGCAGAAGGAGAACTGGGACAAGGGGATCGCCTACCTGGCCAAGGGGAGTGACCAGGCTTTGGCCCACGCCGCGAAGCTCGACCACGCCGAGCCCGACGATCCGAAGGCGCAGACCGCGGTCGGCGACGCCTGGTGGGATCTGGCCGAGGCCCGCGATCGCCGGGGGGACGAGAAGAAGAGCCTCAAAGACCGAGCGGTCGAGTGGTATCGCCGAGCCGCCCCGCGACTGACGGGGCTCTTGAAGGCCAAGGCCGAGGGCCGCGTCAAGGAGACCGGCGCCACCGTGGGCGACTGGGTCCTCGTGTTCGACGGCAAGCGGAGCTTCGTCGGCGTGCCCAACTTCGCTTACGACGGAACCGTGCCGATCACCATGGAGGCGCACGTGATTCCCGCCAGTTGCCGGGGGTACTCCACGATCCTAAGCAACTACACCCGCGATACGCCGAGCAGCTCCCAGCGCGGCGGACTGCGAATCGGCATGTACTACGAGCGGTTCGACTTCCACGTGTACACCAGGGAGCCGGACAGCAGCTACGCCTATCCGCAGTCGGCCCGCGACGCCGAGTACTCGCAGCCCGGAAAGCGATACCACGTAGCCGGCGTTTACGCGTCGCGCAAGATGAGCCTGTACGTGGACGGACGCCTGGAGGCAACGGCCGACGCGCCGGGGCTGTTCAAGCCGTCGATCTTCCCGTTCCTCGTGGGGGCCGATCCTTCGCAAAGCTCCTCCACGTCGCCGCCGACCCAGGAGTACTTCTTCGACGGCGCGATCGAGGCCGTGCGGATCTCCAACGTCGCCCGATACACCCAACCGACCTTCACGCCGCCAAAGAACCTGGCCCTCGACCGCAGCACGCAGCTCCTACTGGAGTTCAACCAGGGCGAAGGCGAGACCGTGCCCAACGCCGCGGCCACCAAGCACAAGGCCCAGATCGTGGGGGCCCAGTGGATGGAGCGGTCGAAGTGGAAGAAGTACCTCGAAGACCGTTTGCGGGGTACGCGGGCCTCGCGTTTCGGACGCCGCGGCTTCGACTGAGTTTGACGGGCGCGGCTCGCAATTTGCTCCGTTCGCGCCTCCCCGCGGGCGCCGATCGCTTGCCCGCTATCCACGGCGCGCCTGCCGGGCGGTCCGGGCTGCCGGAGGGGTGGAGCCGCCGGTCTTCTATTGCCCCGCGGCCGTTCCGAGCATTTCCCCGCCCCCAACACAAGGGAGCCTGGTCGAGGCCGCGGCTTTTCCGTGGGGAAGAACCGGAAAGGCTTGACGGGGTGGGGCGGGCGTAGAAAGAATACTCCTTCGGCGTCGAACGGACGCGGCGAATTCCAACCAGCGGAAGCCCGCCCCAGAACCACCGCCGTTTGCACGGTCCACCCCCCCGCGAAGCACCCCATGCCACGCGGGGAAATGAGCCCTTCTCCCTTGGGGAAGGGCAGCGGGGGCTTTCTCCTGCGGCCACGGCCCTCGAGGCGGCGACGGAATTGGGGCGGGGTGGATGCCGTCGCTGGCTGACCACCGAAGGAACGACAGCGATTGCGAGCAGGCAACCATGAGCAGAGGGACGAAATCGAACAAGTCGCTGTCGGTCGAGGAGTACAAGGTCGTCGGCCGGTTCGACGCGTTGCGCACGACTCTGCTCTCTCCCGAATACGCGGCGCACCTGGACAAGCCGCTGGCCTATTGGGCCTTGCCCTCCGACCGACGCCTTCCGCTGGCCTTTCTGGGCCGGACCTTGCGGAGCCTGCTCGATACGCCGTTCGCCGAGCTGTCGGCCACCCCCGGCATCGGCGACAAGAAGATGCGGTCGTTCATCGAGCTTCTCTCCCGCGCCACCCGGACCGATCCCTCGGAGCTCGCCCGCGACGGAAACGCCGCCGGCTCGAACGGTCGAGCCAGGCCTGGCGAGGGCGCGGTGCCGTGGGCAGACGGATTCGACCCCGGCACGGTGTCGGAGGTCGTGTGGTCGGCCTGGCGGGCGAGCCCGTTGCGGCTGGGGCTGGGCGGCGAGAAACTCGGCCGCTTCGCGCCGAGCCTGCGGAACGTGACCCGCGTCGTCTGGAACCAGCCGCTGGAGTTCTACGCGCGGCACTCCCTGGCCGAGATCCGCCAGCTGAAGACCCACGGGGAGAAGCGGGTCCGCGCGATCCTCGAGGTGTTCCACGCGATCCATTCGCTCGTGGACGCCGTGGGCACCTGCGACCACCTCGTGGTCCGCATCGTGCCGCGACGGATCGACGCGGTGGAGCAGTGGATGGCCCGAACGTTGCTCGCGCCCGGCGTCCCCGATGCCGCGCACGTTCGCTGCCGCCTCGTCGAGCCGCTCCTCGCGCAGATTCGCGTCGATGCCGCCGAGCCCATCGCTCAGCTTGCCGAGAGGCGTCTCGGACTCGCCGGCTCCGTTCCGAGCGTGCGGCAGATGGCCCGCGAGATGGAACTGACGCGGGCGAGGGTCTATCAACTGCTCAATGAGATTAACGACATCATGAACGTGCGCTGGCCCACGGGGCGGCGCCAGGTTCACGACCTCAGGACCAGGCTCCAGGAGGAGATGGAACCGCAAGAGAGCTCGCCCGCCCTGGAGCTTGTCACCGCGGCCATCGAAGTGTTCTATCCCGGGGGTCGCCGCGGGGCCGCCGGTCCTCTGGAGCCCCTCGCCGGCACCGTGGCCGAGCCGATCGATCGGCCCGGCCACCCTGAGCCCGCCGAGGCGGTTTCGCCTTGAGTGGCCGTGCACGATCCCGGGAGGAAGGAGGGGCGCGGCCGTCTTGCGCGAAGCGCGAGGGATCCTCGGATGGCGGCTTCTTCCTGGATGACGCTTCGGGCTTTGATGCCAAGCGCGTTCACAAACCGAAGCCTTGACGGAGCCTTGGCTCCGGCCGGGATCGCGCTAGCCCAGTCCGCCACGGAGTCCGCCACGGAGTCCGCTTCGGCCCGCCCCGGCTCGCGCGCGACGGACGCCGGCGGTCGCCGATCCGGGCGCGGGCGCTCGATCCGCGCGGCGGAGGTAATGCGGACGCGGCACGTGCCCGGTCGATCGCCTGCCGCGTTGCAGCGCTCGAAGGCGCTGATTCTGCGGTTCCATGTGGCGCGGGAAGGCATAGCCGACCAGCCGCCCCAGCAGGCACGCCGCTGCCCCAGGCAGCGGAAGACGCCCCATGCAGTCGGCCGCCACGGACGCGCCGTGCAGGGCGAGGGTGCCGAGCGGCCCGCGGCGCGGGGCCCACTGCCAGAACAGCCGCTCGAAGTCGCGCCCCTGGCCATAGGCGCCGGCGGTGAGGCGATGGGCCTGGCCGATCCGCACCCGACACTGCGGCTCCACGACCGTGCGCAGCCCAACGTGCCTTAACAGCAGGCCCAGATCGATCAGCGTGGCGGGCATGGCCAGATCGGTGGCCAGCCCCCCGGCCTTTCGGACGATGCTCCGGCGCAGCAGCGCTGCGGCCGGGTCGGGGCAGAGGACCTGGCGCGGCGAGGTCAGGGCTTGCGAGCCGGCGTCGCGCCCCAAGGGCAGAGCGCCTCCGCCGCGATCGAACGCCAGCCCGGCGGCGAGCACCTGCTGGGGGTTCGCCGCATCGAGCACGAGCGGGGCCACGGCCGCCACGCGGCCGTCGTCGAAGTGGCGCAGTGCGGCCTCCGTCCAGCCGGGCTCCACCTCCGCCCCGGCGGTCAGCACGTGGACCACGGCGGCCAGGCTCGCCTCGATCCCCCGGTTAATGCACGCGGCCGGATCCGCGCCCCGCGCCTCGACAAACCGGACCTCGTCGGCCAGGTCATAGGGATCGGCGTATCGGCGCCCGCATACGACGATCACCTCGCAGTCCTCCGGCCGGTTCTCGAGGACCGAGACGAGGGTGGCTTCCAGGCGCTTCGGGCTCCCGACAAAGGGGATGACGATGGAAAGCCGGGGCAAAGGACCGATTCCTCATCAGGTCCGCACAGAAGGGAAAGGACCCTGCGACGGCGCCCGGCCGATCGTGGGTCCCTCCCGGCCAGGCCGCTATTCCCTTCATGCGGTCGGATCTTAGGCGCTTCGCATCGACGGCCGGGAGGATGCCGAATGTGCCGAGGACGGCGAGTTTGACGAATCGCCGCCCTGCGTCGATTAGTTTCGGCTCCCAACCAGAGGGGAGTTTATCCCAAACCAGGCAATCGCCGATCGGGCCCCACCCAAAGCACCAGGAATGCCGAATACCTGAGATCATCTCAAACCCCCTCGCTGCCCCAGATCTCTGCAAGCTGAACCAGCCACTCCACCGAGCCGGCCATCTCCTCCAGGCATGCCCATTCCACTGGGGCGTGGGGCGCGTGCTGCCCAGTAGAGAGATTCGGCGTGGGCAGACCCAACTCGGTCAGACGCGACCCGTCGGTGCCCCCGCGAACCACGGTCAGCGCGGCCTTGCGACCGAGATCCTCCAGAGCCCTCTGCGCAAAGCCCACGGCGCGGGGCTCCTTGGCCAGCCCCTCCGCCATGTTGCGGTATTGCGGCGTGGTGGCCACCTCGATCGACGACCCCGGATAGCGGGCCATGCTCGCCCGCGCCGCCTCGCGAAGCACGCTGGCCAGCTCTTCCAGGGCAGCCGTCTTGAAGTCGCGGAGCAGCACGCGGATCGCCACCTCCGCCACCCCGCCGGAGATCGCATACGGATGCAGAAAACCCTGGCGGTCCTCGGTGGTCTCAGGCGAAAGCCCCTCCAGGGGCAGGCGGGAGAGGAAGTCGGCGCCCACGCGCAGGGCGTTGACCATCCGTCCCTTGGCGATGGCCGGATGGATGTTCCGCCCGCGCACGGTCACCACCGCGCGATCGGCCGAGAACGTCTCCACGTCGATCGCGTCCGCCCCCGGTCCGTCCAGCGTGTAGCAGACCGCGGCCCCCAGCCGCGTCACGTCCACGTGGTCCACGCCGCGGCCGATCTCCTCGTCGCAAGTGAACAAGAGGCGTATCGGGCCGTGGGGGATCTCCGGATGCTCTACGAGCCTGGCCGCGGTCTCCACGATCACGGCCACGCCGGCCTTGTCGTCGGCGCCCAACAGCGTGGTCCCGTCCGAGGTGATCAAGGTGCAGCCCACCAGCTCCTTGAGCTCGGGATTGTCGGCCACGCGGATCGCCTGCTCGCGATCGCCGGGCAGGACCAGATCGCCCCCCCGGTAGTTCTCGACGACCTGCGGCACCACGCCGGCCCCGGAAGTCTCGGGCGAGGTGTCGAGGTGGGCGCAGAGCGCGATCGTCGGCGCGGGCCGCTCCAGGCGCGACGGGACGGTGGCCAGCACCAGCCCGTACTCGTCCTGCGCGGCGTCCGAAAGCCCCATCGCGCGGAGCTCGTCGACCAGGAGCCGGCCCAGCTCGAGCTGCCCGGGCGAGCTGGGATAACCTTCGGCCCCTTCCCGGGCGGTCGTGTCGATGCGGACGTAGCGGAGGAAACGTTCCAGCAAGCGCTCGTTGTTCACGGCTCCCCTTTGCATGACGGAGAGGGCGGGCGATTTGCGCAGCGGCCCGCGTGCGTCCTTCGCTCCGGTGAAGGATTCTGGTAGTCTAACGGATGCGACTTCGGCGGTGGAAGCGCCCGCGCGCCGGCCGCGGTCGCGAGCCGATCCATCGAAGAAGGAGAGTCGAGATGGCCGCCCCTGCCGTGCGTTACCTGGTGCTGGACATCGAGAGCGTGGCCGACGGCGAGCTCGTCGCGCGGCTCCGCCACCCGGGCGAAGCGGTCGAGCCGGCCGACGCCGTCTCGCAGTACCGCGCGGAGCTGATGGAGAAGTACGACTCAGACTTCATTCCCTACACGTACCAGATTCCCATCTCCGTGGCGGTGGCCAAGGTGGCGCCGGACTACCGACTGGTCGACCTCGTGGTGCTCGACGAGCCCGAGTTCCGGCCGCACGTGATCGCCGAGAACTTCTGGCGCGGCTGGGAGCGGTATCGCCGGCCCACGCTGGTGAGCTTCAACGGCCGGAGCTTCGACCTGCCGCTCCTGGAGCTGGCCGCATTCCGGTACGGGGTGAGCCTACCGGGCTGGTTCGCCGACGGGGCCAAGGCCTACGACCAGCCCCGCAACCGCTATAACCAGCAGGCGCACATCGACCTGTGCGACGTGCTTACCAATTTCGGGGCCACGCGGTTCACCGGGGGCTTGAACCTGGCCGCCAACCTCCTCGGCAAGCCCGGCAAGATGGACGTCGAGGGCGACATGGTCCAGGACATGTACGACGCGGGCCGCCTGGTCGAGATCAACGACTACTGCCGCTGCGACGTGCTCGACACCTACTTCGTCTTTCTCCGCACGCGCGTGCTGGTGGGCCTGCTCACGCTCGACGCCGAGCAGCAGATCATCGCCGAGACGAAGCAGTGGATCGAGGAGCGGTCGGCCGAGTGCAGCGCCTATCGCATCTACCTCGACCACTGGGGCGATTGGCCCAACCCCTGGCAGGCCGCGGCCGCGGCGGTGGAGGGGTGAGGGGGCGGTTGCGGGGAGGCGAACATGCAGCCGATCTGCCGATTCGCCGCAGCTGGCGGACCTTGGCGAGCCGCCAGGGACGGAGCACGGGAGGAGGGTCGAGCCACATCGATCAGCGATCCCACCCTGGCAGATCCTGGTCGCCGATTTCTCGGCCGAGCCCCTGGGCCGAGGCCTAGGCCCCCCAATTCAGGCTGATGCTTCGCGCCGGCGTACGCCTAAGCGCTTCCAGCGCAAGCGAAAACTGCCCGGCCTGGCCTAGGCGGCAAGGGGCCCATAACACATCCCACGAAGCGACGCGGATCGCGCAAAGGAACGCTGGCGCATCATTTGTATCTTTAATCCGTGCTTCCTAGTTGACAAATGATACACATTCAGTATTTCTGATTTGTCACACTGGACGACATCCAGAGAAACAAGATGGCCGAGAAGCTCAATGTCGAGCTCCTGCGAACAACCCTTGCGTCTCAAGACATTTCCATATCAAGACTTGCGGAGACATCTCGCGTCTCAAGGCCCCAGCTAAGCCGGATCCTGTCAGGCCAAGTTGGCTCCGTGCGAGAGTCGACAATCCAGCGCCTGGCCACGGCCCTGGCAATGACGCCGCAGCAACTCACTCTCGGCGGTGAATTGCGTGAGTATCGCGACTTCGTCGCAAAGGCCCACGAGAAGCTCGGGTTTCGGGGCATTGGAATGCCCCATTTCGAGCAGCAGCCGATCGAGGAGGTCTTCGTTGACCTGACGGTGCGCGAGGACGCCAGGCCCGACGACGATTGCCGGACAGGCTGCGCGGCGCCGACGTCCCCGCGGTGGAATCTGGCAGCCACCGAGTGCGTTCAGACGCAAGACCGGGTGGTCCTGCTCGGTCATCCCGGGGGCGGAAAGACGACACTCCTCCGGTTCCTCGCCCACAAGTCGGCACGGCGCAGTGCCGAGACCGACGAGGTGCCGCTCTACCTTCGACTGGCGGAGTTCTCCCGGGCCCAGGAACTGGATGAGCGCGTCGACTTGCTCGGATTCGTGGCGGCGCGAGCGGCGGATAGTGGTTGCGGTGACGTCGAGAAGCCCCTTCGAAAGGCGCTATCCGACCATCGTCGTCGCTGCCTGGTCATGCTCGACGGTCTCGACGAGGTCGGCGGTCACGAGAAACGCGATCGTCTAATCAAGGCGGTCAAGGCGTTCGTGAGGCAGTACCCGGAGAACCGATACGTCATCACCTCTCGCGTCGTCGGCTTCGAGTCCGGGCCCTGGTCCGACCTGGGGTTCAGCGTGTTTCGTGTTCTGGGGTACAGCCGCAAGCAACTGAAGGCTTTCGCAGAGAAGTGGGCAGCGCTGCTGGCACGAATTCTCGGCGAGTCCCGGGAGGAAGTCGCCGCTCAACTGGAAACGGCGATCTTCTCGAATCCCCGCGTTCGGGCCCTGGCATCGAACCCGCTGGTCCTGACGATTCTCGTGTTGCTGACCGGTGCCCGCGGCGGAACGCTCCCTCGACGACGGGTCGATCTCTACGAGAAGGTCGTCGACGTGTTTCTCGACACCTGGGAGAAGACCAAGCACGCCTCGGACAGGTTCGACGCGACGCACAGTATCGACCTGGATTCGCGCGAGTTCCGTTGGCTTCTCTCGGACTTGGCATTGGCGATGCAGAAGGCCGATCGAACCTTGGCGCCTCGTTGGTGGCTGGCTGCGAGAATGCGCGCGTATCTGCAGGAGAAACTCGGGTTCGAGTCCGACGACGCCAACGACATCTGCGACCGAGTCATTCGTTACCTCGCAGAACGCTCAGGATTGATCGAAGAGCGGGGTCCCGACCTGTTCGGGTTCACTCACCGCACGCTGCAGGAGTACTTCGCCTCGCTGGGCGTCGTTGACGAGGCCGATGCTTCCCAGGCGAGGAACGTCAGCGATGGTCTCCGCAGCTACTTCTTCCATCCGTCATGGTGCGAGGTCGTTCGCCTGGTGGCTGCCCAGCTCACGCCGCCACTGGCCGAGTCTCTCGTTTCGAGCCTGGTTGATGACCCGGACCCGGTCGGTCGCTTCCTCAAGCGAGGGCCGCTTCTGGCATTGAAGTGCCTGTCCGACGGAACGACGGTTGCGAATCGCCGACTCGTTTCCAGCATCTTCGAAACGCTCGCTGATCTGGGGCGCTCGAAGTGGCTGGGCATTGCGTTGGAAGCGTTCGACGTGTTGGAAAGCCTGGACGGAACGCGGCTGGAGTCGCAGGCCGAAGACGCCGTCGCCGCGATACTCTCCACGGCCAAGGCCGAGCTCGATCCCGAGGAGTACGAGTGCCTCTTCTACTGGGGCAAACTGCGCGAACGACTGAAGGACCAGCATCTTCCCGAGTTCAGATCCGAGGCGGCCATAGTCGTCCCCGTCGAAGACGAAGGAAAGGAACGCGCGATTCCCGTCTTCAACGCGAGCCTTCTGATGAGCGATCCGGAGGCATGGTACAAAAGCGCCTGCTGCATTCTCGAAGACGACCGACAGGCCGTCGAGCTCAAGGAAGGCCTGGTGCGAGAGCTCGGTCGAAGAGCAGGGACCGACCCCAGGGCCAGGATGCGACTGCTGAGGATCCTTGCCAACCGTGACGCTCCACGGTCGCTGCGCCTCGCTGCCGCGTCCGGCCTGGCATCCGCCGCGAAGGGACGGCACAAGAAGGCCCGGTTGCTTCTGCGCGTGCTCCGGCAGGACCACGACGACGGCGTCCGCGCAGCCTGCGCCTCGAGTCTGGGCGACGCCGCCGCGGACGATGAGGCGATTCGTGATGAGCTTGAGCGATACTTCGCAGGCGGCTTCCCCCTCGAAGTCCGCTCGGGCGCGGCTCACGGATTGTCCGTGGCTGCGGCGTGCGACTCCCGAATCACCGAGATGCTGCTGGAAGCCATCGCCGCGCACGATGCCCCGAACGAACTCCAGATGGCTTGTGCGTGGGCCCTTCGGCGTCAACTCGGCGAACACGACGGCGTCACGAGCGCCTTCAAGTCCTGGCTGGACGCGCCCGTGTCGATCCGGCTGCAGCGTGTGGCGGCGCAGTGCCTTGCAGGCGCCATGGCAAACGAGAGCGTTCCTTGGGACCACCGCGTCGTTGAAAGAGTGGAACACGTCCTCATCTCCCTTGGCGAGCCGTGCCCGCACGCCCTGGAGTGTCTCCGCGATCTCGCCACCGCCCGAGCCGTACGTGGCGGTCTCCGACTGGAGTCGGTCCTTGCCGACGCACTGAAGCCGTCGTCTGACCGAATGGAAGTGGCGTTCGTATTTGGCTCGACGGCGAGGAACCGCCAAACGGAAGATAGCGACATCGACCTGTTCCTCATGGGCGACATTGGCTTGAAGGACCTGTCGGTTCCGCTTCGCAGTGCGGAGAGCGTCTTGGGACGGCGGATCAACCCGGTCATTTACACCCGGGAGTCATTTCGCCAGAAGTTCCAGGCCGGCGACCCGTTTCTCTTGGACGTGTATCGCCGCGAGAAGATTCCAATCGTCCAGCGCGGTACTGCTATGTCACGGGAGGGCTTGGACGATGAGCTTAGAGCAATGGTTGCAGAACGGCTGGCTCCAACGGTCTGACGCAACCGTCGCCGAGATCCAGAAGCTCCTGGAGGTTGTGGACCGCGACCTCTCGGACGCGGGAGCCAGCGGCCTGAGTGCCGACGGCCGTTTCTTCCATGCCTACGAAGCCGCCCTGCAGCTCTGCATGATTGCACGGAAGGCGGCGGGATACGCGGTGCCGAAGGGACAAGGACATCACAAGCGCGCCATCGAGTCGCTTCCTTTCACGCTAGGCCCCCCGTGGTCGGAGACCGTCGATCACCTCGAGCGTTGCTCAAGGCTCCGCGGCCAGGCAGTCTACGAGCGCGTCGGCGCCGTCAGCGAGGAAGTCGCTACCGAGTTGTCGGCCACCGCCATGCAACTGCGCGCGGACGTGATCGCCTGGCTCAACTCGGACCACCCCGCCTTGCTGCCACCCGGCTTCTGAGCAATGCCTGGAGACGACTTCACAGGAAGCGCCGCCGAAATGGCGCGACGGCTCCGGTGTTGCCGAACGGGATTCTCGGCAGCTTGGCGAGCGCACCCTTGAGCTGGGTCGGGTGGACGTTCTTCTTGGCGAGAGCGAAGGTGGTTGAGCCGTAGCCCAGGCGGACTCGCCACTATGCCGGCCACCCCGCTCCGCGGGGGGCAAGGAATTCTTTCTGGGGGCTTTACTTCCGCCTTTCGTAAGCTAGGATTTGGTTGTCGGGGCGTTTGGTGCGGCTGCCTCACCGCCGGCGTTTCGACAGGGACACCGCACGAGGCGTCAGGTGTATTCCCGCGGTGGAAGCCCGACGCGTGCCGATACCTGACAGGCACTCGCCGGGCTTTTTTTGCGCGCCCGCCGGTCGTTCGTGCCCACCGCTGCTTCGCCTCCCCTCCCCCGCGGCACCCCCTCTTGACGCACCGCGCTCAGGTCGATATACATAAGTATACTTCCTCCAGTGCCGGAGT
The DNA here is from genome assembly GCA_964434165.1 of uncultured Pirellulales bacterium. Lineage (GTDB taxonomy): Bacteria > Planctomycetota > Planctomycetia > Pirellulales > Thermoguttaceae > CAYSUS01. Next base: position 36,874 of record CAYSUS010000038.1, on the reverse strand, counting down.
GCCCCGCCCATGCCCCAGCCGGCTTTCTCCCCCGCGACGAACGGCTCGATCGGCGAGAACCTGCGGCGCGTCATCGCCCGGCTGAATCTCTCGCTCGCCCAGGCCGCGCGTCAGACGGGCATCGACCGCCGCACGCTGCGGGGCATTCTCGACGGCAGCAGCCAGCCCAGAGCGCAGACGCTGCATCGCCTGGCCGAGGGACTCGGCGTATCGATCGACGAGCTGTTCCTCGAGCCGGCGCAACTGATGTATCGCCGCTTCGACCGCCAGACCAACCCCGTGGTCGATTGCGTCGTCGCGGACCATCCCAGGCTGTTCGAGGGCTGGACCGACGCCGACTTCGCCGAGCTCTACAGCCGCTTCGGCGCCGGCGGCGCGCTGACGGCCGAGGGGGTCGTCGCTTCCGTCGAGCAGATGAACCGCAACCGGCGGGTCCACGACAAGCTGGCCGTGCTCCTGGAGACCAGCCACGGCGAGATGATCTCGGACATCGTCGAGGCCATGTACCGGTCGGTCGTGGAGAGCCGCGGCGAGTAGGGCGCCGGGGATCAAGTCATATCTCCCGCATGGTGCGCAACGCGCCGGCCACCTTGTCCACGATCCGCTCGGTGTCGAAGGCCCCCCGCGCCAGCGCCCTGACCCTCTCGCGGTCGAGCTCCAGGCAGTCCTCCACGGCGCCGATCAGCCGTCCCTCGTCGAAGCAGTCGATCATTACCCCAGTCTGCCCGTGCTCGATGAACGGCGCCCCGCGTGGCACGCCCACCGCCGGGCAGCCGCACAGAAGGATCTCGGCCAGTGCCAGCGGCCCCCGGTCGTCGTCGGAGAGATACAGGCACGCGCGGCTCCGCCGCGCCGTCTCGACCAGTTCCTCGCGGCGGAAGCCGCCGTAGCGCAGCACCACCGAGCGGCGGAAGCTCCCGCTCAGCCGCTCCAGCAGCGCGCGGGAGAGGCCGCTCTTGGCGTAGATCAACAGGTCGTGCTCCACCTCAAGCGGCCCGCCGGGCATGGGATCGATCGGATAGGGCCAGACCACGATCGGCGCCTGATTGGCCGGCCCGCGATGCGTCTCGATAAGCTGCCGGTACCACGCCGACTCGGTGAACAAGACGCGACAGCTCGCCGCGTCGCACAGCGTCCGCTCCTCGGGCCTGCCGCAGGGTCGTCGGCTGTTTTCGAACAGCACGTTGGGGCCCACGACGAGCGGCCGGCCCGCCTCGGCCCAGCGGGCGGCCCGCCCCGCGTCCAGCCAGCACCAGAACCACGGGATCTCGTCGTCGCGCAAGCGCCCGCCGATCGCCAGCCACGACAGCGCCCGACGGCGCAAGGCCCTCTGCAACGCGAACTGGCCGTTGACCGGCCCGTTGCATCCCGGAGAGACCACTTCACGAATCAGCCGGACGCCGGGCATGGGCGCTCCCTTCAGAACGCGCGGGGGTGCACCTCGGGCAGGATCACCGGGCGCGAGTAGTCGCGGCGCCAGGCGATTCGCAGCACGGCCTTGTCGGCGGGCCGCCGGCCCAGGCGCTCGTAGCCTCGCGAGCCCATGCTCGAGAGATGGTAGCCGCCCTCCGGACCCCAGCAGTACACGTAGAACGGCTCGAAGCCCGACTCTACGGGGTCGGCCGAGGCGATTTCCGCCTTGCGCATGCGCCGGGCGAGGTCCTGGTCCTCGCCGTTGTCCATCGCCGCGTAGCCGCCCACGCGGGCGAAGGCCTCGCGCGTGTAGGCCCAGCCGCCGTGGAACAGCCCGCCCGTGCGGTGCCGCCGGAAGGTGCCGTCGGGCTGCTCGTGGAGCACGAGGCTGGGTCGGGACCACGGGGCCTTTTCCAGCGCGGCGGCCGAGGCGGAAAGGGCCCAGGGCAGATACACGTCGTCGTCGTCCCACACGGCCAGGGCCTCGACGTCGGGGGAGACCAGGGCCGCGGCCGCGTTCCGCTTCTCGCCGAGCGTGGGATAACGCTGGTCGCGCGACACGAGGCGCCAGCGGTCGCCCTCTTGATCGTCGTACTGGCCGGCGTCGTCCAGGACGACCAGCTCGCGAAGCTCCGCCGGGTAGTCCTGCTCCAGAAAGCAGCGGATCATCCGGCCCAGCGGCCCGGGGCGGAGGAACGTGCAGCACACGGCGGCGATCTTCACGGCGAAGCCTCCTCGTCCAGCAGCCAGGCCAGGCGCGGCGGCAGCGCCGGCTCGACCGCGTCTTCGGGCCAGCGCGACCTTTGCGTCGAGAGGATCCGGCCCACGTCGGCGTGGAAGGCCGGCTGCACCTTGCGCATCAGAACGCGGCAGTCGGGCCGGCGCGCGACGCGGCTGCCGAGCCTCGCCTCGGCCATGCCGAACGCGGCGCCCTCCGGCTGCGGGCCGATCCGCGCGGAGAACCTCTCCCGTTGCCGCAGGTGGGCCATGTCCGTGAACGGCCATGGCCCGCCGCGGTCCACCTCCAAGAGGTCCGTGCCGGGTACCTCGCCGAGGATGCGGATCAAGTGCGATCCCACGTAGCGGACGATCAGGCAGTCTTGGTGCGCGTGCAGGAAGTCGATGTCGGAAGAGATATCCACGTGGTGAAAGAACGTGTTATCCTCCTGCGTCCACACCACGTAGGGGCAGGTGCACATTTCCCACAGGAAGTTGCTGTTGCGCCCGATGTCGGCCGGCGGCTCGTGCCAGTGGAGCAGGCAGCCGTGCCGACGGCACAGGCGCTCGAGGGCCAGGGCAAACGGCGCCTCGACCCGCTCGGCGGCCACGATCATCGGGCCCATCGCGTGCCGGCTAGCCGTGATCTTCTCGCGGTGCGAGCGGGCGCACTCGTCGAACGCTTCCAGGCGCGACCAGTTGTTGGGGAAGGCCGTCACGGCGACCTGAACGTCTGGCATGGGAGGCTCCTGACCGATCGGGACGGGGGTGCGGGGCGGCGCGACGCGTCCCGTGAAGGGCCGTCGTGAGGGAATCGCACCCTTTCACATCCTGAGACGTCGTGCGACTCGCCCACGAAATCGGCGGCCCGGCGGCGCGGGCCGTCCACGTTGTGTCCGAGGGCGGAATTGACGGGCGCGAGGTGCTCGGCCAGGCTGGGCGTGTGGTACCACACCGATCGGCCGGTCTGGAGGGCCCATCGCCCGATGCGGGCGTCGATCTGCTTGTCGGCCTTCACGCGGCCCAGGTCGCGGAGGATCGCCTCGGCGGCCGGCCGGGGAATCGCCCAGCACTGGGCGCCCACGAGGTCCCAGCCATGATCCTCGCGGTGCCAGCCCGATTCGTCCGACCGGTACAGCGCGGGGCAGTACGGCGAGCACGCCGCCGCGTCGCCGTCGGGCCACAGCGTGCGCTCCAGGTAGGCCCGCAGCCCGCGGCAAAACAGGACGTCGTCCTGGCAGAGGAGCAGGGCTTGCGCCTCGGGCTCGCCCGTCACGAGGCGCTCCAGCGCGATCAGCCAGTTGCGCCAGGCACCCACGCGCTCGGCCTGCACGACGATCGTCCAATTCGTCGCACGCGCCAGGTCCGTGCCCCTTTCGCGATCGGAGAAGACCGTCCCCGCGTCGAAGCCCGATGCGGCCAGGCTCGCGAGAGTCCGATCGAGAGTCGGCCGTCGCCGCGGCGCGGTCGTGACAGCCACGCTCCAGATCATGCGCTTCAGCCCCGTGGTGAGAGAATCGAGAAACACCGCCCGAAGTCCTGCGCGTGGCGCGGGGCGACGTTCTCCAGATCGAGCCGGAATTGCGAGGCGATTCTCCGCGCCAGCGCCCGCTCCTCCCCCCGATCGGTGTCGTCGAGGATCACGGTGCACGTCGGACGGAACAGCGCCTCGGCGACCCGCAGGATTCCCAGCCGCCCGCCCCGGGCCTGGGGCGGCCCGTCGACGAGGATCAGATCGTAGGACGACGAGGGCACCCAGTCGTACCAGGGCGGGTCGCCGGCCAGAGGAACGCATCGCACGCCGTCCAGCGGCGGAGCGAAACGCGGATCGTGCTCCAGGGCGGTGTGCCGGCATCCGGCGGCCAGGAACACGAGCGTGGACAGCCCGGAACCGCACTCCAGCGTCACCATGCCCGGACGCAGCCTTTCGCACAGGGCCCTGCACAGCGTGGGGCCGATAGTCATGCGCGTGAACATGGGGTTCGCCTGCCGTGGGGGGGCTTCTGGTCATGATCCGATGGCAGGCGCCGCGCGATAGCGCTGTCCCGATCCATCGAAGGAGCACTCGATGAAACGCCTCGCTGCAACCCTTCCAGGAGCTTCTTCCACCCCGACCAGATGACTTACGCGTTGGCCAGCTCCTCCTGGAGCGTTCGCCGGGCCTGGCGCGCGATCTCCATCCGGTACGGCTCGTCGTACGCCAGCCGGGCCGCGTGGTAGGCCAGCTCGTCGTCGCTCTCGCAGAGGAACCCGGTCTGGCCGTGGCGGACCATCTCCTTCCAGCCCCACTGGTTCTGCACCACGACGGGCACGCCGCTGCTCATGGCCTCCAGGCCCGAGCGCGGCCAGTTCTCGCCCGCCCCGCCGTTGACTTGCACCATGCAATGCAGCTTGCCGAGGAACTCCTGGGGCGACTCGGCCCCGGCCGGGAGGCACTCGGCCCAGTCGGGCGGGGTGCCGAGCTTCCGCTCGACCGCGCGGTCCCAGGCCATCAACCTCGCGCGCACCGGGTGCGGGATGCGGCGGTAGATGGGCCAGGTGTTGCTGGAATACTTGTCCCGCGCCGCCCGGCTGATGCGGCCGATGACCAGCGGAGTGCCCCTCTCGTGCGAAAGCGGCCGGAAGGGGAACTCCTCGAGGCAGAACGCCCCTCGAATCGAATGGAACTGCTCGGCCGAGGCGCCGAACCGCGCAAGCTGCGGCCCGAGCTGCTCCTGCTGGTGCCGACTCTGGAACACGTAGGCGTCGAACGGCCCGCGCCGCTGGTAGTGCCTCCGCTCCTCGGCGAACAGCCAGGTCATGCAGTTCAGCCACACGATGCGGCAGCCCAGGTCGCGGAACCGGTCCGCCGCGGCCAGGAAGTTCGCGTTGCAGAACGAGACGACCACGCCGCCCGGCAGCCCCGGCACCTCCTTCAGGCCCTCGGGCGTGGTCTCGACCGTGCGGCAGCCGATGGCGTCCAGGCGCGTCCTCCATTTCTCGTTGGCCTTCCACGTGGGAACGAGCGTCACGTCCAGGCCGAACCGCCGCCACAGGCGCACCGTGTGCCAGCACTCGGTGTTGGCCCCGCCCACGTCGCCGGGATAACCGCTGATAAAGAGCATGGGACTGGGAACGAAGATTGACGAATGACGAATGACTAGTGTCCCGACACCTTATCTCAAACCCTGACCCCGGCCTTTTCACCATTTCCTTTCTTCGCGGCACGGGCAGTGCCCCAGGTGCCACAGCGACCGCGTCAGGGCCTTGCGCTCGCAGGCGCGGAGGAGCTTGCAGCCGGAGGTCTGCGCGTCCCATCGCGGACACCGCCGGCACAGGGCCTTAAGGGCGGCGATCTGGTCGTCGTTGCGCGGCGCGTCGGAATTCATGGGTGGAGCGCCCTCCAGGCACTGCAGGTTACGCCGCTGGAGACCTCCCCGCCGGACGGTTCGCCGCTGGAGCCGTCTCCGCTCGACGATCCGCTGACGGGCGGCTCGCCGCTGGAAGACTCGCCGCTGGAGGAGTCGCCGCTGGAGGAGTCTGCGCTCGATCCGTCCGGGCAGCAGACGTACACGGTCTCGTCGGGAAGCGGATCGATGCCCACGAGAATCCCCTCGACGAAGCTCAGCCTCCGCTGCGGGAAGTGCAGGTAGTCGCCCAGCCGATACGGGTCGCAGACCACGACATCGAGCGAAACGGTCAGGCCATTGCCGGGGCCGGAGCTGCTCTCCCCCGAGCTGCTCGACTCGCCGCTGGACGAATCCCCCGAGCTGGACTCGCCGGAACTGCTCGGCGACTCGCTGCCGAGGATCACGACCTCCCATCCCGCCGCCAGGTGCGAATCAGCGATGCGCCTGGCGTAGCCTCGGTCGCCCGGCTCGCCCCGCCAGAGGTCGAGGAAGTCGGCCACCGGGAACTCGACCGTGGTCTTGACGTACTCGCCCTCTTCGGGATCGAACACGACGAGGTAGGCCTCGGCCGTGCTGGGGACGTCCGGATCGCCGTTCGGCACCAGGCGGGTCTTCAACTCGAACCGCCACAGGTCCTCCGGCCCGGTGAGGATCTCCCACCGCCCGCTCTGGGAGCTGAACCGCGCCGCGACCCAGTCGCCCGGCCCCAGCCTCGGCGTGCCCAGGCAGCCCGGCGTGGCCGGATCGAGCGCGGCGAGCTTCGCCCGCTGGTCGCCGGGGAAGCCGCCAACGTGGTAGATCCGCGCCGCGCGTGTGCTGGCCTCGGCGTCCTGGTACTCGTTCTCGGGCGGGTTGCCGTCGGGGGCGTAGTACCAGACGGTCACGGCCGCGGCGCTGGGGACGTCGTCGGGGATGCCGCCGGTCGCGGCGCGCTCCAGCGGCCCGGCGAGCTGCCAGACCGCCAGACGCGGCAAGTCGCGCATGGCAACGCGCGGTCCACCCGCCCCCTGCGCCGCGGCCAGCGACCCGCCGACCGCAAAGTGCCCAAGCGCGTTGACGCGATCCACGAGGCCGTTCTGCTTGGCAGCCGAGAGCGGCTCGCCGGGTCGGACGGGAGGAAGGGAGGAGGGCATGGGGGAGTAGGGAGTGGAGGGAGTGGTGAGTGACGAATGATGATGGAGCGATGCGTGCTTCGCCAGGTCGAGACTTCCGACCTCCGAGTTCAATCAATGGCGGCGAACTGGAACAGGGGCCCGAAGTCGCCCGGCTCGTAGATGTGCCGGCCGTTCTGCACCAGATCGACCCAGCCGGCCGGCTTCTCACGGAACTGGGCGTTCCAGCCGAAGACCTCGCTGCCGAACTTGATCGCCCGCTCGCGGAACACGTAGCGGATCCGCCAGAAAAGCTCCGGGTTTTCCGCGTCGAACCCGGTCTGGAAGTGCTTGTCGGCGTCGGCCCCTTCCAGCAGCACCGTGCCCGGCGCAGCGCCCAGGAACTCGCCGGCGTTCACGCGGCCCTGCAAGTCGCGGATCGCCTGCCACGGCGGATTGACCACCTGGTGCCAGGTGACCTGGTGCTCGGTCACCGGCACGGTCATGGCCAGGTTCAAATCGTCGGGCACGAGGATCGCCGGATCGTCCTCCCAGTGCCACGCCCGGGCGGGAAGCGGCACGTATTCGGCCGAGAACCGCATCCGGTACGTCAGATACGTCCCCGCCGGCACCTTGGGCCCGTCGCCCCGCTGGCTGACCACGGTCCGGTATTCCACGCGGGCCCGGGCGAACGAGCTCGAGTAGCTGTTCAGGTCGGCGCCCAGGTCGGCAAGGTCCTTGCAGTCGGGGCTGTCCGGATCGAGCGCCTCGTAGCGGAGGCTCACGGCGCGCACGGCTGGTTTGCCGGGATACGCGACCGGAGGACTGCCGCCGTGCTCCGAGGCGATGCCCAGCACCTCGGCCGCGAAGGCCTCGCGATCTTCCCAGGCGACGAGCAGCTCGCGCCGGGCGGCGAAGCCGAGCTCGCCGTACTCTTCGACCGGCGAACCGGCCAGTTCTTTGAAGGGGACGAACATGGGAGAAGGAAGTTGGGAGTAGGAGGAGTCAGGGGTCAGGGATAGGCGATTGTCAGACTTCCGGAGTTTCCAAGACTTCGGGAAGTCTCGAACTGTCGAAGTGCCCAACGCGGAGCCGTCACTCACGTGCCCACCACTCGCCACTCATTCACCCCACACCGCTTCGGGCGGGTCGCGAAGCCGCACGCCGTGCTCGACGATCTGCTCGACGGTCGCGGCCGTCGCACGCGCGGCGCGAAGGATCTCCGCGGCAAGTTGGTGGCTATCGCCGGCGACACGTTCCAGGGCCGCCAGACGGCTCGATTGCTCGGCCAGTTCGGCCGCAAGGTCGTTGGACGATTGGGGCATGGTCGGGAGTCCGGGGTCAGGGATTGAAAACTACTCAATGAGTACGGAAGTTCGAGGTACGCCACGCCCACTTACTCACCACTCACCTTGTAACCACTCACCGACTACCCACTTACTCCTTCGCCAACACCCCGTGGGCCACCACCGGCCCGTTGCCGGAAAACTCGACCGTGAAGCCCACGATCCGGCCTTCGCTGATCTCCACCTCCATGCGCACGCGATCGATCACGGCCGGGACGTCCAGGTAGTTGCTGCCCGAGCGGTCGAGGTGGAGCTTGAGCAGCACCTCGTCCCCTTCCTCGACCGGTGCGTGGCCGGAGTCGGTGGCCACGATCTCGACCGTGCCCGAGGCGTCGCGGGCCCCGGGCAAGCGCCTGCGGGCTCCGCCCGTGTCGTTGGCGACGTACGACCTGGCGGCGCACCGCCGCTCCAGGCGCCAGCGCGTGACGGGCGTCAGCTCCTCGTCGCCCAGGTAGAGGGTTCCGTCTTTTCCGCTGAGGAATGACATGGTGCGAATCTCTCTGCCCCTTTGGGGCGAGGCGGTCTGCCTCGTTAAGACCCGGATGAGGAGCCGGCGCCGGTGTTGCCCAGCACGGCCACGTCGTAGATCACGTCGCCGCCAGAGGCCTCCAGCTTCAGGTCGGTGCTGCCCGACTCGACCGGCCAGCCCTCGCGGGGCGCGGCCAGGAGCACGGCCCCGCCGGGCATCACCTTGATGCGGTCGCCGGCCGATTCGAAGGGGGCATGCCAGGGATCGCTCGCCGCCCCGCCGACCAGCAGCAGACCGCCCGCCGGGCTGCGATTGATCACCAGCACCGCCCGCAGTCGCACGAAGCGGAAGAGGAGCGTGTCGCCGAACAGCGGCTGCTGGAGGGCGTCGAGGTGGAGAGTCGTGGACAGCCCCTCGCCGAGCGACATCTCTTCGGCGTGCCACGCGGCCTCGGCCTGGGTCTCCCCCGGCCCGTGGTCCAGTTCCACGCGGAACACAAGCCGGTTCGAGTCGATGATCGGCGCGGTCTCGACGTGGTCGCGCCACGTCCAGCCGATCTGGGTCCAGACATTGCTCTTCAGCGTGGACATGCCGGTTCTCCGTTGGCCTGCTTGCTAGACCTCCGAAGTCTCGAAGACTTCGGAAGTCTTCTGTCAGCCCGTCACTCCTCCCCCGCGCGATGCACCTCGACGATGAACACCACGCGAAACCGCCACACGCCCTCCTCGTCCTGCGCGGCCGTGCCGGCGGTGCGCCGCATCTGCACCGCGCGCCCGCCCTCGGGCAGATCGAACGCCGCCCGATCGAACGAGACCGCCACCCGCTCGGCGATCGCGCGGCCCGCGTCGTGCTCGTCGTGCCACACGTCGATGGCCACGTCGCACTCGTCGAGCGTGTCGTCCGCGTTGCTCCTGAGCACGGGGCGCGTGAGGACGACGGTCAGGGCTGCGTGCGGGCGCGGCCCGGCCGAGGTCCGGCCAGTGCGGAAACGCTGGGCAGGCAGCAGGGCCACGAGGGCCGCGTCGTCGGCCCAGCGCTGGTGGATGGCGGCTTCGAGGGACATGGGAAACCGGAAGGCAGAGGTCGGACGTCGGAAGTCGGGGATTACTCGTCGCGCGTGGCCTCGATTTCCAGCAGGGCGTCGATCCGCTCGGGGCGGCGAGCGGCGACGATGCGGTAGGTCGCTCCGTCCGGGCCGCGGATGCGGTGGCGATGGCCGAGGGCCAGGTCGTCGGCCAGGTGGATACGGTAGGACGTTCGCGTCATGAGTCGCTCGCGCGTCTCCTCGACCGACCTGGCGACGGGCTGGATCCTTGCACGGAGTCCCGTGCGAGAAGGACGCCAGGCGACCGCGTCCGCGCCGTCGGGTCCTTTGGCGTACTGGGCCTCCTCGACGTCAACGAACGCGTCCAGCCCGTGGGCGATCGCCAGGTCGCGAGAGATGCAGCGGTAGCGGCACGTGACCTGCGATTCGGACGTGCTCAGCACGGTCCATCGCCGGCCCGCGGCATCGACGATCACGTCGCCCGGCCGCGGCGGACCATCCAGATCCGCGGCCGGCAGGTGCCACGCCGCGTCGGCGGCCGTGTAACGGCCCTCCGAGGCCTGGGCCTCGCGGCGCGCCACTCCGCGACGCAGGGCGTGGACCACCTGACCGGCACTGAGCGCACCCGGCCGAGTCACCATGACCGGCTCGAGGCGGTCCGCGCACGCGGCCAGGTCGCTCGTGGGATCGAATGAAAGGCTCATCAGGGCACCGCCTGGGATCGGATCTCGAAGGGCTCCTCGCCGGAGAGCTTCTGTTCGCACCAGTCCACGGTCGCCTGGAGCCGGGCGAGGTAATCGGCCCAGGAGACGCTCTGCCCGTCGATCGTATAGCTGGGCTTGGGTCTGGCCGTCATTTCGGCGAGGATCGCGAGGGTCTGCGAGCGGATCTGGCGGAGTTGCTCGGCGTCGGAAGCCATGGGAGCGCGACGGGGTGAGGGGGTGACGGGGATTGAGGATTGGGGATTGCAGTACGCAGTACGGGAGTACGATTACGTTGCCGACCTGCCACCAACCACTAACCACCAATCACTAGACGGCATGCACCCTGAATCGCACCAGGATGACCTGGCCGCTGGGCGGGGTCAGCTCGAAGGTGATCCGATACAACCGCCCGGCCACGGCGAATGCCGGCTGGGACGAAACGTCGAGCACATACTTGAAGTTGTAGCCCTCCTCGTCCACGTCCCAGAGGGCGTCGTTCTGGAGGGTGTCATGGATCAGCGACGCCACCGGCACGGCGACGTCCGCGTGGCCGCTCACCGGCGTCGCGGCGCCGGGATCGGTCTCGTCGAGCTCGTGGACCGTGTAGCGGGCCGAGGCCACGCCGGCCTGCGTGAGCAGCGCGCCGTCGCCGCCCACCACGCGGGCGAGCAGCGTGGCCGAGCCGCCTTGAAATACCGTGCCAGGGATGTCGCGCGTGTCGGGCATGGTCGTGTGCCGCTTCGCTTGAGAACGGGATGCCCCTCACGCCCAGACCCGACCGGCCTCCGCGCCGGGGCACCAAACCGCGGCGGCCTGGACGTGATCGGAGGAGTTTGCCGACGGGCTGGTTGGAACGGTCATGGGGCTCTCCCTTCGTGGGACGGACTGCCTGGTCATTGGTGAGTCGCCAGCCTTCCGGCCGTCGCGAACACGGTCGGAATCGCGCTGAGCGGTCCGCGAATGGACGGAGTAGCTCAGACTCCATGCTCAGTCGCCGCTGCTGCTGCCGGCCGCGCCGGTGCACCTGACGACGTAGCGCGGGTTGATCACCGCGGCGGCGCCGCGCTCGCTGGCCTTGAAGCGGACGACGATGTCCTGGTTGAAGTCGGCCTCGCTCCCCAGCGGCGACTGGGTCACGGTGATCGGCCAGTTCTCCATGTAGGCGAAGGCCTTACGGAAGTCGCCGAGGAACCACCAGGTCTTGGCCGCCTCGGCCGCCACGCCCGACGCGATGATCCGCCGGTAGGCCAGGCGGCTTTCCAGGACGCGGTAGCGTCCCAGCGGGTTGGCCGCCGTGGTGGCCGTGTTGCGCCCCTCGCCGGTGTAAGTGATCTCCGGCGCGTTGAACACGCGGTGCGCGGCGTGGCGATAGGCCGGCATGACCAGGGCCGTGGTCGCCTGCACGAGGACCGGCTCACCCGTGTTCGGGTCGAGGATTTCGGCGAAGAGCTGCTCGGCGGTGTCGACGCTGGTCCAATCGACCAGCTCGTTGTCGTCCAGCTCGTTCACCCAAGGGCCGGCGTCGCCGGGGCCGTAGTAGGTCGCGTACTCGGTCCCCTTCCACTTGTAGTTGGCCGTAGCGCCGATCACGAGGTCGATCAGCCGCTTCTCCTTGTTCAGGCCGAGGATCTCGCCCACCTCGGCCGCGCGGCTGAGCACGAGGTTCGTGCGGTCGAAGAAGATGGCCTCGCGCGTCACCGGCACAATTAGCCCGCGCTTGGTGGTCGAGGGCGTCTCGATGTAGTCCTCGCCGAAGCCAAGGTGCGGGTAGGGCATGCCGGGATGGATCTCGGCAATCTGGTCGCGCACGCGCCCGGCCCCGGGGATCTTCTCGCCGTCCAGGCGCGTGGGCACGGTATCGACCAGCTTGGAGACGACGAAGGCCTCCTGGGCGTAAGACTCCATGATCTTCGAGTAGATCACCTGGCCCGTCACGTTGAGGAAGGCGGTCACGTCCACGCCCTCGCCGGCCTCCAAGAGGCGCACGCTGCCGCCGGAGCGGGGATCGAGCGAACGCACCCACTCGCCCCCGCCGGGCACGAGGGCCTCGGCCAGGTCGCGGACGCTGAAATCCTCGGGCTTCAAATGACGCTCGGCCAGCGCCTCGCGCAGGTGCTCGACGGTCGCGGTCGCGCCGTCCAGCTCAAAGCGTCGCTTCAATTCGCGGTATCGAATGGTTGCCACGGCAGGGACTCCGGGGAATGGGGAATGACGAATGGGGAATGACGAATGGCGAATGGCGAACCGGACTTCCGAAGTCTTCGAGACCTCGGAAGTCTCTTCGGAGACGTTACGCTCCGCTCGTACCGGCGCTGGTGCCCTCCACGCCGCCGGTCATCACGGTCGAGCGGATATCGACCAGCACGGTGGAAAGGCCCGCCCCGCGCTTGGCGCAGCGGCCGATCGCCAGTTGTGGGGCCGAGACCTTCTCGACCTTCTGACTCAACAGGCCCGAGCTCTCCGCGTTGCCGTCGGGGGCGACCAGGTCGCCCAGCTCGAAGTTGGTCGTGGGGCAGTCCATCTCGAACACGCCCGTGGCGGCCACGCGGATCGGGTCGGCGTCGCCCGGCCGGCTCCGCTGCATGGCCACGCCGAGGAAGTGATCGGCGAAGAACTCCTGGTTTTCGGCGTCGTCGCCCTGGTCGGGCACGGCCGAGGCCGGCTTGGCCTGGTCCGTGTCCTGCCACAGGAGATCGCCGATCTCGATCTCGGTCTCGGCCGCCACCGCGGCCACGACCGGATTGGTATCGCCATAGCGCCATCGCATCTTGTCCGACATGGGAAGGGCTCCGTTGAGAAGGTGACGGGGGTGAGGGGGTGAGGGGGTGAGGAGGTGAGGAGGTGAGGAGCAACCAGGAATGAGGAATGCCTGCGCTCGGAGGGCCGCACTTCGTATTGCCGTACTCTCGTACTCAGGTGATGCACCTGACGAACGACGCGACGTCGCGCGCGTCGCTGCCCGCGATAACCCGCTCGCGCGAGAGGGGGCGTCCGGCGGCGCCGGCCCGGGCCGCGGCGCCGCGGACCAGCGCGGCGCGGTCCTCCACCAGGCGCCGCATCGCCGCCGCGTCGGGCGCGGCCAGAAGCGACGCGACGAACTGCTCGCTGACCACCGACCGGGCGAAGCCGTCGGACGAATCCGGCTCGGGCAGGCCGTGCTCGGCCAGCAGCCGCCGAACCGCGAGCCGCTTCTCGGCCGCGGCCTCGGCCGCCTTGAGCCGATCGATCTCGGCCTCCAGCTCGTCGATCCGACGCGACTGCTGCCCGATCACCGCCGCCGAGTCGCCGCCAGCGCATTCGAACAGTCCGCGCGTGGTCGCCGGGTCGGCCACGAGGTCCACGCTCTGGACGCGCGTGATCGCTTCGACCACGACGCGGTCGCCGCGTCGCGCGGTGCGGGCCTCGACGTTGTGCGAGAAGCCCACGTTCTCCGGGGCGTGCTCCGCGTCCCAGGCCAACTGCTCGGCCAAAGCGTGCTTGGGGTTGAACAGCAGATCGCCGAACAGCCCCTCGCCGGGGCGCGCGCCCACGTTGCGGATCACGCCGATCCGGTCGCGGTAGTCGCGGGGCGAGGCAGGGCTGCCCTGCGGGTGATTGACGTTCACCTTGGCGCCCTCGTAGAGTGCGGCCGCGCGGTCAAGGGCCTCGGGCAGGTAGTCGCGCCCGTTGCGGCTGACAAGGCCGAGGATCTTCACGCCGCGGATCAAGCCCGCCGCGCGGTCCACGCGCAGCGCGGCGCCGCGGCAATCGACGAACTCCTGAAGCGATTCGGTCATCGGTCGGATCCTTGGGGATGGAGAAGAAGGGTCGGGAGACGGTTCCAGGACGAGACGGCCAAGGCGGGAAACCCCGTGGCAAGTCGGGAGCGAAAAGGGGTCGCGGCCGAGGGAACGCCTCCCGACCCGGGTGAAGAGCGTTCGGACGGGAAATGGCTCCGTTTGCCGCGCAGCGGCCCGCAGGGTGCTTTGCCCAAACGGTGCCTGTCCCCCTCGGCTGCCTGCAAGCCTGTGCGCATCTGAAACCACCGCATTTACCAAAAAAGGGGGCCCACCCCAGACCGGCTGCGCGGTCCGCGGCGGGCCCCTCGGGATACTCGCCCTTGTGAAGAGCGAGCTCTTTGGATACCCTCGATACGTCGCCGTGCCTGCTACGGCGAAATCACTTCTCGAGCCTCTCGGTCTTGCGCCGGATGTGCTGGATCGTTCCGTCGGCGATGCCCAGCTCGATCGACATCGTGCCGAAGTAGCCCCGCCGAAGCGCCTCGCCGAGCATCTCGGAGAGGACCGCTTGCAGCCGGGCGAGCTTGCGGCGGTTTGTGTCGCTGGTGCATTGCATCGTGCTCATGCTTCCGGTTATAGCCGAAGGCCGCAGGGTTTCAACACCTATTTTTGGACACTCTTGGATGCGCTGGGCTCGTGCCCTCGCAGTCGCGTCTCCTCCTCCGCGTCGAGCCCGTGGCGCGCGGCCATGGTCCGCGGCGACATGGCCCCCGAGACCACGAGGATCCGGTCGGCCTGGGCCTCCTTGAGCCGGTCGCGCACGGCCAGCGACGGGGGCACGCACTGGATCTCCACGTCGCGCGTGGCCTCGGGCGGCAGCCGGCCTGCCGCCACCAGGGAGTCCAGGGCAAAGGAGAGCACCTGCAGGTCGTCTTCGATCATTTCCTGCTGGAGCCGCTGGAACATGCGCACGGCCGGCCCCTCGGCGACCATGGTCGAGGCGTAGTTGGCGTTCGAGGCGTCGCTGGTGAGCATGAACTCGGGCATCACCAGGCGCGCGGCGATCGCCCGAAGCTCCGCCTGCAGCACGGCCACGTATCCGGCCGCGTTGACCGCGCGCGCCGGGAAGTCGTAGTCCGTGCCGGCGAACACGTCGAGGATCGTGCCCGGCCCGTAGCGCCGCAGGTAGCTGGCGCGGGAGCCGCTCCGTTGCGGCCCAATCGCGTCGGCTCCGTCGGCGACGAACTGCTCCACGGCGCTCCGCGTGCCGGCGGCGTGCTTGCGGATCAGGGCGATGGCCGACTGGATCTCGGCCAGCACGCTCATGTTGCGGAGCAGCTTCTCCGCACGGCGGAGGTTCGCCCGGACCGGATAGAAGAGCGGCAGGCCGCGCTTCACGTTGGCGTCCACGCCGGCCTTGCGATGCTGGACCAGCGAAGCGTCGACGAGCCGGCCATCAATGAAATACCCCAGTACGGTCTCCACGTCGTCGCGGTCAGTGAGGATGCCCAGCGTGGCGCTCGGGTCCGACGCGTGCTCGGGCGGGGTGCTCACCTGCTCGGGCTCGACGAAGCGGACCCGGGTGGTCCCGTCGGCCTCGACGAACAGGCGGAGGAAGGCCTCGCCGTCGCGGTCTCGGCGGCGGACGATCTCCTGCTGGCGCCGGTGCCAGGCGTTCAGGCGAAGAAACTCGTCGAGCGCCGCCTGGACCTCGGCCAGCAGCGACTCCGACGGCCGCCTTCCCGCGCTCGCCGCGGCGCGGTACGCGTGCCCCGTGCCGACGATGTAGCTCACGCGGTTCTCGTGCCCGTTGATGGCGAACTCGTTGGAGAGGGCCAGCACGCGGCACTGCCGGCGCACCTCGCGGAGCTGGGCCTCGCTGGCCAGGGCCGTGCCCGCGGCGCCCTGCTGCGAGCCATCCCCCAGACGGTGCCACGAGCGGCCGTGCTCGTCGTAGAGGTCCTCCTCCGGATCGACCAGGTCGTCCCACAGGCGGTCGAAGTTCTCCAGAAGGCGGCGCTGGAGGTCGGGCGGAGTGGCTTCTGAATGCATCGTACGGTCCTTTGCGGTCAGGGGTCTTGTTGACTGTTCTGGTTACCACGCTCTGGGGCTCTCCCCCGTCACCCCGTCACCCGCTCCCCCAGCCCGTCGCCGGGCGCGGGGCGGAGCAAGTCGGCGGCCAGGCGCACGCCCATCTCCAGGGCGTCGGGGCCGTCGTCGTGGTCGCCGACCGGGAAATCGCGGAGCTGGCCCACGAGCAACCGCGTGGAGGGGGAGCCGGCCTTGAACCGCAGGCGCCGCGCGGCCAACAGCGGCCCCAGGCGGCGGATGCGCACGAGCTTGTTCACCTGGTTGTCGAGCGGCACCGGGCGCGCGCCGAGCACGCCGCGCCGCCGCAGCTCGGCCTCCAGCTCCGCGCCCACCAGGTCCTGAAACTGGTTGGCCTCCACGCCGAAGGCGTCGGGCTGGAATCGCAAGGACAGCTCGGCGCCGTCGGCGACGATCTGCGGCACGCTGCGCCGCGCAAGATCGGCCTCCACGTAGAGGATCCCCTGGCGGTCCACGCCCAACAGCACGAAGGCCGAGTAGTCGCCGCGCCGCGCGTCGATCCCCTTGCTCGGATCGAGCGCGATGACCTTCACGCGGAGCCCGCGCGGCCACGTCTCGAACCACACCGAATCGTTGAAGTACCCCTCCGGCCACTCGCACAGCTCGGGGCTGATCGGCGAGTTCTGCTTCTCGCGCTCGAAGGCCGCGCGCCCGCCCTCGGCCCGCATCTGCATGAGCAGATAGAGGTCCTCATACTCCGGCCACAGCACGGCCGCGCCGGCTTCCATGTCGTTCCGGTGGGCCTCGTAGAACTTGCGGGCCTCGGCCCGATATGCGGGGTCGGTCGGGTTGGTGTAAAGCTCCTCCCAGGCCTCCCACAGCGCCATGTTGCCGGGCCAGCGGCGGATCGCCCGGAAGATGCGCGAGCTCCAGCCCGCCGTGGCGTGAAGCTGCACCGCCAGGGCCTCGCGGTGCAGGGCCGTGGCCAGGTTCACGACGTTGGTCCTGGGGGTGCCGGCCTTCATCAGCGCGCCGTGGAACCAGGTGCGGCTCCGCTCGCGCTGCCGCGCCGACTCGATGTGGGAGTCGTTCTCCAGGTCGTCGCAGACGATCAGCGAGGGCCTCGCCGCGCGGTGACGGCGCCCGCGGATCCGCTGCCCCGTGCCGAAAGCTTCGATCCGCACCCCATTCGAAAGCTCGATCGCCGAGGCCCGCCACACGGGGCCGCGCCCGACGGCCCCGGGATACGCCCGGGCAAGCTGCGGACTATCGAGCAGCTCGAGCTTCAGGTTCGCCAGGTGCAAGCACGCCTGCTGGCGCGTGTCGGAGACGATCCAGATGTACGGCTCGGCGCCGCTTACGGCACAGCGGAGCACGTAGGCCAGCGTGGCCAGCGTCGATTTGGCGCTGCCGCGGGGGGCGAGCACGTTGAGCTTCGAGCCCCGCGCGCGATCCATCGCGTCGAGACGGGCGCCCAGCCAGCGGTGCATGAGGGACGGCGGCAGAAGGAAGTGCTCGGGCAGGTGGAGGCGGGCCCAGTCGAGAAGCCCGAGCGCGCCGCTGCCCGACCGCCGCTGCCGCCGGGCAAGCCCGTGGCGAAAGGCGAGCTCGTCGCGGAACATCCGCAGCAGGAAGGACTCGTTGTACGTGCGCGGCGCCGCGGCACGCCGACTCGCGCCGTTGCGACCCGCGCGGCCGTTGCTTTGGACGCCGGCGCGGAGCCGGTCCACGAAGGCGCGGAGCGGCTCGCGCGCCCAGGCGGCTGTGGGGTCGGGCGAGGGACGTCCGGCGATGCTGCGTTTCTCAACGCCCATGATCCTGCCCACCCTTGCGCTGGCCGGAAAGGAACTCGCCGATGAGCGGCTCGAGGCGATCGAGAAGGCGGCTGCGCATGCGCTCCGGGACCTCCTGGATCACGGCCTCGCAGAGGAGCGAAACGAAGTGCCGCATCTGCGCGAGGGTGAATGTCTCGGGGCGGCGCCGCGCATAGCGCTGAGGACGGCCGCGCTCCAGCGCCCATGCCGCGGCCCGCCAGTTCTTCGTCTCCTCCGAAGCCTTGCGGATCCGCGTCAGGTACGACAGCTCCGGGGCGTCTTTCGCACGCCGCAAGGCCCGGGCGAACTGCGCGTCGTTCCGCACTGCGTTGCGGAGTGCGCCCTCGCTACACCCCACGTGCCGCGCCGCCACCGCGCGCGAGAGGCCCATCGCCGCCAGGGCGAGGATCTGCCCCTTCGTCGCGTCGTCCAGCACGGTCGATTGGCGGCGTCGGCTCACGGCGTGCCCCCTCCCCGGCCCCCCACGTATTCGGCCGACACCACGGCCCGGCCCGTCGATCCGCGGTAGTTCGCCAGGAAACCCCGCGCCGAGTCCGACCCGCTCCGCCGTACCCCGATCACGCGCCACCGCGGCGACCGCCGCCAGTGCGAGACTATCGCCCGGTGGCTGGCCGTGGCGTTGATCCGATGCCCCTGGTCCCTGTGCCACTGGGCCACCGTTTCCATCACGGCCGTGCCGATGCCCACGCCCTGGTAGTCGGGCAGCACGACGATCCGGCTGATCCGCCAGCGGTCCTTGCGTCCGATCAGCGAGATCGTCGCGCAAAACGCCACGGGCAGGCCTTTCCACACGGCCAGGTGACAGCGGGCCGCGCGGCTGAGACCCCCGCTCAGATAGTGATGACGCGCAAACAGGGCCCACGCACCACGCGCGCAACGAAAGATCGCAAGC
This sequence comes from uncultured Pirellulales bacterium, assembly GCA_964434165.1. Classification (GTDB taxonomy): domain Bacteria; phylum Planctomycetota; class Planctomycetia; order Pirellulales; family Thermoguttaceae; genus CAYSUS01. Next base: position 18,205 of record CAYSUS010000038.1, on the reverse strand, counting down.
TCGATCCGCGGTCGCCGAAGGCGCCTCCGGGTGAAGCGCGACTGGGCCATGTCGATCACCCAGTCGGGCTGGAGCCACTCGGCCACGTCGTCATGGCAGGTCACGGCCACGAAGCGGCAGCGGACCAGGCCCCGCCCCATCGCTCGAGCCAGGGCCGCCGAGGCGATCCGCGCCACGTTGCGGTCGACCACGCTGGTGAACTCGTCGAACACCACCAGCGGCAGCCCGCCGCACGAGTCGTGGCGCGCCGCGGCCAGCGCCCGGGCCAGGTCGCAGCGGAACTGCTCGCCGGTGCTCAGCACGTGATACGGCTTGATCCAGCCCGGAGGCGAGCTGAACCCCACCGCGGTCAACAGCCCGGTGACCTCGCCGATCGGCCCGTCGCCCAGGGCGTCGATCACCGCGCGGTCCCTCGGCCAGACGCGCCGACCGACGAGGCGGTCGCCGAACAGGTGCCGGGCGACCGTGCTCTTGCCGCTGCCCGAGGGGCCGACGATCAGCCCGACCCGCCATGCCTCGCCCAGCTCGGGCACGTCGATCGAGAACCGCTCCACGGCCTTCTCGCGCAGCGGCACGTCGAACATGCCCGCCACCTGCCGGACGCGGAACGAGTCGTGGATCGGGCATTGGACGGTGATGGTGGGCATGGGGTTATTGGGTTATTGGACCATTGGTGAGTGGGGTAGGCGATCGCACTCTCGCACTTCGTACTCCGTGCCCCTCGGTTACCGACAACCGATGACCGATAACCAGTAACCCAATAACCCCGTTCACAGACTCATCACCCGGCAGCGATACCCGTCGGCCTTCAGGCGCTCGAACAGGGCGCGCTGCTCGGACTCGTCGCGGCATTCGACCACGACCTGGAAGATCTCGTGCACGGGGATTTCGGGCGGATACTGGACCTCGGCGGCGTCGGGCACCGCCGGCTCTCCGCCGCGCATCGCGTCCAGGGCGGCGGCGACGGCCTCGTTGTCGGTCTCGACTTCATCGAGCAGGGCGTCCAGCGCCGTCCGGTCCGACTCGGCCATGGCGGCCAGCGGATCGAGCAGGGCCAGGAGCTTGGCGGCCTCGGCCTCCGTAAGATCGACCACAAGCACGGGGACCTCCGTCTCAGGCGTGGTCTCCGCACGGAGATGCCCGTCGATCAGCTCCAGCGAACCGTCGGGCAGGCTCCTGGCCAAGAGGGCGTCGGCGTATCCGATCTCGGCCAGCAGCCCCGCCAGTGCCGCCTTCTGCCCGGGCGGATGCACGCGCCAGTTCCTCGGATTGCTGCGCAGCGTGCGCGGCGGCACGCGGCGGAAGTCGATGATGCGATCGCGGATGGGCATGGGAGGGGGATAATGAGGAATGAAGAATGGCGAATACGGAATTCCATTCAGGCGCGGACTCGTACTCCTTGCTTTGCTACTCCGCACTCTCGTACTTCGTACTCTCTACTCTCTACTCTCTTTGTCACCCAGCCACCCCCTCACCTTGTCACCAATCCACCGAGGGCGAGGATCGCGCCGGAGACCACGGCCGAGACGAGCGATACCAGGGCCCAGAAGCCGCGGCTGCCGATGCGGTGGACGGTCTCCAGGCGCTCGACCTTGCGAAGCAGCCCCTCCTGGCCGTCGCCGCAGACGGTCGCGTCCAGCGCGGCCAGTCGTGCGCGCGTGGTCCCGCAGATCGCGGCCTGGCGCGTGACCGTCTCGGCGATCCGGTCCAGCTTGTCGTCCAGCCGGTCGAGCCGTTCGTGGAGCGACCGGATCTCGTCATTGCTCATGCAGAGGCTCCTCCCTCCATACGGCTGCGCCGACGCAAGAGAAAAGGCCCGCCGCGGGAGTCGTGCTCCCACGCCGGGCCTTTGGGATACCTGTCGGGTCAGGCTCTGCGAGTACCCTGTGTCTGATCATTGAGGCTAGCGTTCATCCCCGCGCGATGCAAGGGCAGGAATTGGGCCAACTTCTGCGGACCCCCGTTTGATTGACACCGCCGCGTGCGGCGAGACAGAATGGGGGCTTAGCCGGCCCGTGGCGCGCCGCGGGCGTCTTCCCCGACCTGTCCCTCGGAGCCCTGCCATGCGCAAGACCCTCGTCCTCTTCCTCGCTGCCGCGATCCTCCCGTTCGCCCTGCCATCGGTCCACGCCGCCAAACAGGCCGACCCGGAAAGCGTGCGCTGGTTCCAGGACGCCAAGTTCGGGCTGTTCGTCCACTGGGGCGTCTATTCGCTCAAGGGCGACGGCGAGTGGGTCATGCACAAGCGGAAGATCCCCATCGCCGAGTACGAGAAACTGCCGCCGCGGTTCAACCCCGTGAAGTTCGATCCGGCCGAATGGGTCTCGACGGTCAAAAAGGCCGGCATGCGCTACATCACGATCACCTCGAAGCACCACGACGGGTTCGCGATGTACGACTCGCAGGTCTCCGACTACGACATCGTCGATCGCACGCCTTACGGCAAGGACGTGCTCAAGATGCTCGCCGACGAGTGCGAGGAGCAGGAGATCAAGCTCTTCTTCTACTACTCGCCGCTCGACTGGCACCACACCGACTACTATCCCCGCGGGCGCACGGGCCAGCACTCGGGCCGTCCCGACTCGGGCGACTGGGAGGCGTACAAGAAGTACTACATGGCCCAGATCGACGAGCTGTGCAGCGGGCGCTACGGTCGCATCGGCGGGATCTGGCTCGACGGCATCTGGGACAAGCCCAAGGCCGACTGGGGCCTGGCCGAGTGCTACGACCGCATCCACACGGCCCAGCCCCAGGCCCTGGTGGGCAATAACCATCACGTGAAGCCCTTGCCGGGCGAGGACTTCCAGATGTTCGAGCAGGACCTGCCCGGCGAGAACAAGGCGGGCTTCAACAAGGCCGGCGTCGCGCGCATGCCGCTGGAAACCTGCCTGACCATGAACCGTTCCTGGGGCTACAACGCCAAGGACGACAAGTTCAAGTCCACCAAGGAGTGCCTGCACTACCTGATCAACTCGGCCGGGCGCGGGGCGAATCTGCTACTCAACGTCGGCCCCAAGCCCGACGGCACGATCCAGCCCGAGGCCGTCGAGCGACTCCTGACCATGGGCCAGTGGCTGGAGAAGAACGGCGCGTCGATCTACGGCACGCGGCGCGGGCCGTACGCCCCGGCCGACTGGGGCGTATCGACCATCAAGGGCGGCGACACGGTGTATCTGCACGTGCTAAAGGTCCCCGAGAGCGGCAAGCTCGAGCTGGCTGCCCCGCCCGACGGCATCGAGTCGGTGACTTCGCTGGCCGGACAGCCGATCGACGGGGCAAAAGTCGAGGGGGACAAGCTCGTCATCCCGATCGCGGTGTCGATCAGGGACGACGTGGACACGATCGTCGTGGTCAAGCTGCGCGATAGCAAGTAACGGGGTCGCGCGGGGCTTCCCGGGACCGGCGGTCTTGGCTCGCGCTGGCGGCATGAATCGGCACCATGAGTCGGCAGCGACGCCGCCCCGAGCCAAGACCCCCGGTCCTGCCTTTGCAGCAAGGGAAGCAAGGGGACGGGCACCGTTTCCCCGATCCGCCGGTCGGCCCCGGACGGCGGGGGCGATTACTTGCCTCGCCCGAGGGGGCTTTGAACTCGATCGAAAACGGTGCCAGCCCCCATCCGCGAATCAGGACCAGCTCATGATCGAAATCCGCCACCTCCGCATGGAATACGGCGACACCATCGCGCTGGCCAATCTCGACCTGGAGATCCCGGCCGGCGAGGTGTTCGGGCTGATCGGTCCCAACGGGGCGGGCAAGACCACGCTCATCCGCATCCTCGCCACGCTCCTGGAGCCCACCTACGGCGAGGTCCGCATCGCCGGGATCGACGTGCTGGAGGACCCGATCGCGGTCCACCCGCTCGTCGGCTACATGTCCGACTTCTTCAGCCTCTACGACCACATGCTGGTCTGGGAGTACCTCGACCACTTCGCACGGTGCTACCGCGTCGAACCGAAGCGGCGCGACCACCTGATCGACGAGGTGCTGGAGCTGGTCAGCCTCCAGGTCCGCCGCGACGCCCAGATCGGCGCCCTGTCCCGCGGCATGCGCCAGCGCCTGTGCTTTGCGAAGAGCCTGCTTCACGAGCCCCGGGTGCTGCTGCTGGACGAGCCGGCCTCGGGGCTCGATCCGGCCGGGCGCCTGGAGTTCCGCGAGCTGGTCCGCAAACTCCACGAGATGGGGCGCACGATCCTCATCTCCAGCCACATCCTCACCGAGATGGCCGAGTTCTGCACCTCGATCGGGCTGCTGGAAGAGGGGCACCTGGCGGCCTCCGGACGCGTGGAGGAAATCCTCGAGCGGGTGCAGCCGGGGCTGGAGTTGCGGATCGAGCTGCTGGAAGAGGCGGAGGCGCTGGATGCCCTGTTGGCGGCCCGGTCCGATGCCGCGGCCGTCGAGCGCAACGGGAGCCAGGTCCGCTGCGTGTGGACCGGCGGGCGCGAGACCCTGCCCGACCTGCACCGCGCCATCGTCGAGGCCGGACTCCCGCTCGTCTCGCTCGAAGCGCGGCGCGGGAACCTGGAGGACATCTACATGAGGATTTCGGGACACGCCACTTCCTGAGCCGACCGTTGCCTTTCCCCCGTCGCCGAGCTGCCACGCCCCATGCTCCGCCTGGACTTCTGGAACAATCCGATCGTCGTCACCGCGTTCCGCGTCAAGTACCGGCGCGGCGCGCCGGCGGTGACGGCCTCGCTGTGGCTGCTGGTGCTGCTGGGCGTCGGCGGCCTGCTGCACCACTACCAGGCCGCGCTTGCCCTTCCTTGGGAGCGCGTGTTCCTGACCGCGGTGCTGGGCTTGCAGACGGCGCTGACGGCCATCTGGGCCCTGGCGGCCACGAACGCCTCGCTCCAGTCCGAGGTCGCCCACCGTACGCTCGACTACCAGCGGATCGCCGCCCTGAGTCCCCGCCAGATCCTCCTCGGCAAGATGCTCGGCGAGCCGGCCGGAAGCTACCTTTGGGCGATCGCCACGGTGCCCATCGCGATGCTCTGCTGCGGACTGGGGGCGGCCTCGGTGCCGGTCGTGCTGCTGCTGTACGTCCACATGATCACCACGGGCCTGATGTGCGGGGCCCTGGGGCTCATCCATTCCCTCGATCCCGAGGCCGCCGCCAAGGCCGGAGGTGGCAAGGCCGTGGGCGGCGTCGTGGCTCTGGGGATCATGGCCTTGTTCTTCGTGCCCGGCATCCTCATGAACGCGGCGAGCTTGTCATCGAACCCGATCGCCGGGCTGTGCTTCGGGTGCGTTCTTCCCATCCTCTCCATCCAGGCCGTGGCGATCGGCGAGCCGTGGATGGCCCGGCTGGAGCTGTGGGGCGTCGGGCTGCCGTTTCTGATCGTCGGACCGCTCTTCCAGTTGGCCATCGCCGCGGTGTGCTTCGAGACCATGACGCGGAAGACGACCAATCCGCTGAACACGGCCATGAGCAAGCCGCAGGCCTACGTGGCCCTGCTTGCGGGCGATCTGCTGGCCGCGGGCCTGGTGCGCGACGTCGGCCTCGGGACGGATCGGCTCGACGTGCTGGCCGCCGAGTTCTGGGCGGCCCACGTGGTGTTGTCCTTCCTGTTCGTCCGGCAGGTCACGCCAATGCGGGAGACGTTCTTCACCTGGGTCTGGCGTCTCCGCGCACGCATGCCGTGGTGGAAGGACTCGCTCCTGGGCGAGCGGTCGGAGAACACGCTGGTGCTGCCCGCCTTCTGCGCGATCGGCGCGGTTATTTTCGCACTAGCCGTGGTGCTGCCGCGCGTGGCCGCTGCCGGCCCGGGACAGATGGGCGCTGAGGAGCTCACCGCTAGTGGGGTGATCGCCACTGTCTCCTGCGTGGTGATCCTCGCGCTGGGGTTCGTCTGGCAGTGGTTTGTGGTCGTGGCCGGACGCCCGGGCAGCGCCCTGTACTACCTTGCGGTGGGAATGCTCCTGATGACGCCCATCCTGGTCGGCATCTACTACGACCGCGTGTACGGATCGGCTGGAGAGACCGTCGCCCAAGCCGAGTTCTGCCGCTCGCTGAGCCCGGTCGCCTATTGGGGCCGTTGGATCGGCGACCCCACCGAGCCGCTTTCCCCCGTGCCGGTGCTGGTCATCTACAGCCTCCTGGCGATCGTAGGGCTCACCCAGGCCCGTCGCCGCATCCGGCAGCTCTGTTGCGTAGTCGATCGAAAGCTAGCGGCGATGGGGGCGAAGGGGTGACGGGGTGGGCGACACGCCCACCCCCCCGCGAGTGGTGCGCGTTTGCCAGGAACTACGGTTGGGGTGCCCCCCTTTACCTTGAATTCCCCGGTTCCACAACATATCCTAATATGCTTCCTCCAAACTACTTACACCCGGCTGGGGGAGTGGGCCGCGGGAGGCCTGTGCCTTTGTCGCGAGCCTTCTCCGCCCTCGCGCCGTCCCTTGAGTGTGTTCGATTCCGCCCGTCATCAGGAGCCAAACGCCGTGTCCACCACTGTCCAGCCGCCCCCGACGCAACGATCCACCGCCGCCGAGCCCGTCAGCGGGGCCGACGTCGTGGTTCAGAGCCTGGTGAATCACGGGGTGGACACCGTTTTCGCGTACCCGGGCGGGGCCAGCATGCCCCTGCATCAGTCGCTGACCCGTTTCCGCGACCGGGTCCGCGTCGTCCTTCCCCGCCACGAGCAGGGGGGAGGGTTCGCGGCCCAGGGCTACTCCCGGACCACGGGCAAGATCGGCGTCTGCATGGCGACCAGTGGCCCGGGCGCCACGAATCTTGTCACCCCGATCGCCGACGCCAAGCTCGACAGCATCCCCATGCTGGCGATCACGGGCCAGGTGGGCACCCCGGTGATCGGCACCGACGCCTTCCAGGAAACGCCCATCGTCGAGGTCTGCCGTAGCGTCACCAAGCACCACTACCTGGTCACGCGCGTGGAGGACATCGCCCGCGTGATGCGCGAGGCCTTTCACGTGGCCACGACCGGCCGTCCCGGCCCCGTGCTGATCGACCTCCCCAAGAACGTGCAACTGACGAAGACGATCCCCGACTACGCGGTGCCGATGGACCTGCCGGGCTATCGGCCGGGCGACGGTTTCGCCCCGCCCGACGAGATCGATGCCGTGGCCGAGCTCATCCGCAACGCCCGGCGCCCCGTGATCTACGCGGGAGGCGGAGTAATCGCCTCAGACGCGGCCGACGAGCTGTACGACCTGGTCGCGAAGACCGGCATTCCCGTGACCACGACCCTGATGGGGCTGGGCGGTTTCCCGGGCGATCATCCGTTGTGCCTCGACATGCTCGGCATGCACGGCAGCGTGTACGCCAACTACGCGGTCAGCGAGGCCGACCTGCTGCTGGCCTTCGGCGTGCGGTTCGACGACCGCGTGACCGGCAAGGTGGCCGAGTTCGCCAAGCACGGCAAGATCGTACACATCGACATCGACGCTTCCGAGATCAACAAGATCAAGTGCGCGGACGTGGCCATCGTCGCCGACCTGAAGCACGCCCTGTCCGAGCTCAACAAGGCGGTCGAGTCGCCCGAGGACCTCGGGGAGTGGCACCGGCGGATCGAGGACTGGAAGAAGTCCGATCCGTTCCGCTTCGACGAGCGCTATGCCGGCATCCTGCCGCAGCGGGCGATCCACGAGCTGTGGAGACTCACCCGCGACCGCGACACGATCGTTTCCGTGGGCGTGGGCCAGCACCAGATGTGGGCCGCCCAGTTCTACAAGTTCCGCTGTCCGCGGCGGTGGCTCTCCAGCTCGGGGCTGGGGACGATGGGCTTCGGGCTGCCGGCCGCCGTGGGCGCCAAGATCGCCCATCCCGACAAGCTCGTCGTGGACATCGACGGCGACGGCAGCATGCTGATGAACGTCCAGGAGATGGCCACCTGCCACTGCGAGAAGGTGGCGGTGAAGGTGATGCTCCTGAACAACATGCACCTGGGGATGGTCGTGCAGTGGGAGGACCGTTTTCACCAGGCCAACCGGGCCCACACCTATCTCGGACCGATCGACCATCCCGAGGCCCTCGGGCGCGGCGACGGCATCACGCCCAAGATCCGCTACCCCGACTTCGTGGCCATCGCCCGGAGCTTCGGCTGGCAGGGCCGGCACGTGCGCGAGCGGGGCGAGCTAGTCGAGGGCCTCACCGAGATGATCGAGGCCGAGGGGCCTTATCTGCTCGACGTGCAGGTGCCCTACCAGGAGCACGTCTTGCCGATGATCCCCTCGGGGATGACCGTGCGGGAGCTTATCAAGGAGTAGTCGTCACTCCTCAAACAGCTCCCTCACCGCGATCGCGAACCCCTCGACCACGTCGTCTCCGCAGAGCGTCTCGCTCTCGCGCAAGACGGCGATGTCCCGGTCGCTGCGATAGACCGTGACCGAGCGGGTCTTGGGGTCGATCACCCAGACGGCCCGGCACCCGGCGTCGAGCCACTGCTGCACGTTGTCGAGGACCTCGCCCGCGCGGTCGTCGGGCGATAGGACCTCCACGGCCAAGTCCGGCGGCCCCTGGACGTAACCACGAGGCGCGATGATCGAGAGCCGGTCCTTGGCCACGAACGACACGTCGGGTGCGCGAACCGTGTCCGGGTCGCGGGCAATCAGAAACCCGGTCTCAGCCCCGAGTACGGCGCCCAGCCTGTGCCGCTTCACGTGGGCACCCAACGGCACGGTGATGCTCACAGTGACTCTCCCGTGTCCGCCTCCCGAGGGCGTCCTCGTGATGACCTCCCCGCGGACCAGCTCGCAGCGCCCGAGGTCCGGCATGCGAAGCAGTTGCTCGGCGGCGACCGTCGATTCGGTGGTGCTCATGACGCACCTCCAGGCTCAGCATACGGGTGCGCCCGGCCGTCGGCAAGCCCGGCACGCGCGGCTCTCTCAGACTTCCGAAGCCTGGATGACTTCGGACGTGTGAAGGTTTGGGGCGTGCGCACCGAGACTTCCGAAGTCTGGAAGGGCGCGGAGCCCCTAGGGATTGATCTCATCCAGCCGGCGCTGCACCTTGGTCCGCGTCAGACCGGTCACGTCGGGCAGGGCCTTCTCGTACCAGTGCGCGGCCCGGGAGCGGTACTGGTCGCCGATCGCCTCGTCGTCGGCCGCTTCGGCCGCGTCCCACCACGAGTCGGCCAAGGCCACCCGGTCCGTCGGCGTCTGGGGTGAAGCGATCTCTGCCTGGGCAAGGGCCTTGAGGGTCTCGTCGTCTCCCTTGACCAGCAAAGGAAGGCCCGCCTCCCACTCGTCCTTGGCGAAGCACAGGTAGCTGCCGCGCACCGTGTTGGCGGCGGGGTCGTCCGGGCTGTCGGCCAGCGTCCTGCCCGCGTCGACGAACGCCTGGTAGCGCTGCTGCAAGTTCTCGATCCGCCGCCGCGCGATCACCGCCTTCTTGACCAGCGGGATGTCGCTGGCCTTTCGGGCCATGGTCCAGGCCGCATCGGTCAACGTCCACGCCGCGTCGAGCCGGTCGTTCGACGATGCCGTCTTGGCCAGGTCGAGCGCCGCTTGCGCCATGGCCGAGTTAGCCTTCGAGGGCCGGCCCCCCTTCGAGGCCCGATCGAACGTGGCGGCCGCCATCTCCGCCAGGTCGACGTCGTAGTACCTCACGATGGCGTCCATCGCCCGCCTGAGAAGGCGTCGATCGCCCGCGTCGACGGCCATGTCCCGCGCCTCGACCAGCAGCACGTAGCGCGCGGCGGGATTGTCCTTGGTCTCCTGGGCCTGCTTGTACAGCATGCTCGCCAGATTCGCCTTCTCCGCGGGGTTCTGCGCCCCGGCATACTCCTTGCCGAACACCTCCTTGATCTCGGCCAGAACCTTTTGTTGGGCCGCGGCGTCGGGTACCGGCGGCTTGGGCGGCTCCGGGTCCACCGTGCAGGTCGAGCCGCGCATGGCGTGGGCGAGCTTGAGCTCCGCGTAAAGCTCGTCGGCACCCGGCGCCTTCCCGTGCAGCGCCTGTTCGCAAAGCCGGTCCGCCTCGGCCAGGTCGGCGCCCGGCTGGTAGAGGTGGAACGCCGCCTTGGCCACCAGGGAGGCATCGCTTGCGGGCAAGGCCCGTTCGGCCAGGGCCAACGCCAGTTCGTCCGGCAGGTCGGACAGCGTGTACTGCTTCTCCTCGCCGCCTGGGCGGAGCACCAGTTCCTCCGCCGACACGCGCACGACCGGCACGTCGGCCCCGCCCAGCGAGACGGTATCGCCGGCTTGGAGCGAGCCCATGGCAGCTTGGGCCGACTTCAAGAACGTGTCCAGGGCGGCGGTGGTGGCTCGAAGCCGCGCGATCACCGCCACCTCGTCCGAGCCCGGCGCAGCCGACTCTTCCGCCAGATCGAGATGCCCCAGCGCGCCCGCCGCGTCCCGCGCGGCCAATGCCGTCCGGGCCGCCTCGATCGATTCGGGTGCCGGGGGAGGGGGCTCCGGCTTGGACTCCGGCTTGGGTTCCGGCTTAGGCTCGGGCTTGGGCTCGGGCTTGGGTTCCGGCTTGGGTTCCGGCTTGGGCTCGGGCTTGGGCTTCTCTTCCGGGCCGGGCGTGGGAGTTTCGCCGGGACTGACCAGCGCCGGCGGCCCCTCGGCATCCCCTCGCCGGCGAGCGCTGATGAGCACGATCAGCCCGATCAGCACGAAAATCATGGCCAACAACGCGGTGGCGGCGATGGAGAACCACGCAGGCCGCTCGCCCGTCCCTTTGGCCGCCCCTTCCTCGTCCTCGTCGGGTTGCCCGGCGGGGACCGGCGCCGCGCGCGAGGGCCACAGGCCGGCCGCCGCGGGTCGCTCCGGCTGGGCGGGGGTCAATTGCGGCGTCTGGTAGGCGGCCGCCTGCTGGGCCTGGAGTTGGAGGTCGTACTGCGTCTTCCGTTCCGGGCTCAACAGGCACAGCTTGGCCGCGGCCAGCTCGTTGAGAATCCGCTGCGAGGCGGCCGAGTGCTTGCCCGACTGAAACGTGCGCACGTGGGCCATCTGCCGGTCCACGGCGTTGGTGATCACGTCGGGATCGGACTCGTAAAGCTCCAGCCCCAGCAGGCGATAGAAATTCGGCGGCCGCTGCGGGTCGCGGATGCCAAGCCACTGAAGGTAAGGATCGAAATGCTCGGCCATAAGCGGCAGTACCTCGGCAGCCCGCCTCGGTGGCTCTCGTCTCGTTCCACGACACTCTATTATGCAGCCCTGACCGCGCGCCCGCAAGAAAGCACCATCCCGCACAAACGGTCCACCCGCGGCGCGCCGAAACGCCGCGCACGACGCGCGGGAAATGCCGGCGGAGGCTACTCCGGCCGGGTGGCGGGTTGTTGCGGGCAGTCCCAACGCCGGGCGCAATCAACGTGCACCGCGAGCGTTCAACGCGCGGAACCGTCCGCCACCTCAATCCGCCCCGCGCGCAGAAGCACGGTCCGCGTGGCGATCCGCTGGAGGAACTCTCGGTCGTGCGAGACGATCAGCATCGCCTGGCTCAGCCCGGAGAGTATGCCGGTCACCCGCTCCGCGACCTCCTCATCCAGCCCGCCGAGCGGCTCGTCCAACAGAAGCACGTCCGGCTGCATGGCCAGCACCGTGGCCAGGGCCACCAGCCGCTTCTCCCCGCCGGAGAGCTTGTAGGTCACCCGCTGCTCGTAGCCCGCCAGCCCGAGCGATTCAAGCGTGCTGCGTACGATCCGCTGCACCTCCTCGCGGGGCTTGCGGAGGTTCAAGGGGCCGAAGGCCACGTCCTCGGCCACCGTGGGAGAGAAGAGCTGATCGTCGGAATCCTGAAACAGCAGGCCCACGCGCCGGCGGACCTCGTGGAAGTCCGCCTCGACGCGGCGATCTTCGCCGAACGCCTCCACGCGACCGGCCGTGGGGCGCACCAGCCCGACGATCAGGTGCAACAGCGTGGTCTTGCCGCTGCCGTTGGCGCCGACCAGCCCCACGCGCTCGCCGGGCAGCACCTGAACACTGCAATCCACGAGCACCGGCCGAGCCGAGTCGTAGCCGAACGCGACGTTCTCCATGCGGACCAGCACTTCGCTCATCGCCACTCCATCACGACCAGGGCTGCCAGGACCGCGAGCCATCCCGCGCCGAACACGGCATCGCGCCCATGGTAGTGGAAATGGTCCAGAAGCCAGAACTGCCCCCGGAATCCCCGGCACTTCATCGCCGCCAGCACGCGCTCCGAGCGGTCGAAGCTCCGTACCAGCAGCATCCCGATCAGGTGACCGTAGCTCCGCAACGTGTGCCGGTCGGGACCCGGCCGGAACCCGCGGACCTTCATCGCCGCGCGAAGCTGGCGGTACTGGCGCTCCATGACCTCCACGTAGCGCACGGTGAACAGGAGCAGGTGGGCCAGCTTCTCCGGCACGTAAAGGTGGTCCAGCGCGTGGCCCAGCGTGGCCAGCTCCATGGTCCCCACGAGGGCCAGAAGCGCCAGCAGGATGGCGTTGCCCTTGATCGCCACTTCGGCCGCCAGCAGAAGTCCCTCGCGCGAGAACCCGATCGGCCCGACACACCACACCGTCTCCCCCGCGGTCGACAGCGGCAGCAGCACGGCCAACAGCAGCATGAACAGGTTGAGCGGGGCGAGGCGCATGGCCGCGGCCCTAACCCGAAGCCGCCCGGCGGTCGCCAACACGACCGCTACGCCCAACCCCAGTCCCAGCGCCGCCAGGTCGTGCAGCACGGCCACCACGCCGGCAAAGGCGACCGCGGCCACGATCCTCGCCCGGGGATCGATCGCCGTCACCGCCGATGGCCCAGCCACGAGCACGTCATGTCGGGTCAGCAGCGCGGGCACAGGTCGCCTCGCAGGTCGGGGAGTGGGGCCGCCCGCAAGGAGGCGGACAACGAGGGCCGGCTGCGCGCCGGAGCGGGCTTGCGCGCCGCGGCGCCGGCAAGAGACGTCATTGCTTCTTCCGTGAGCCGAGGAGGTAGAACGCCAGTCCCGAAATCCCTGCGATGTAGCCGATCCCGCCCAGCACGTCGCTCCAGCGGATCTGGTCCTTCAGCTCCTCGATCTTTCGGGCGAGCGGGGCCACCTCGCGCTCGACCGCCGACTCGATCATCGCCTCGAGGGACGCCCCATCGGTCGCCGCGACGCCGGGCAGTTCGTCGGCCGCGGGCTTGCGCTCAACCGAGTCGGACGGCGTCTCCCGCGGGACTCCCTCAGCCGGTCCCTCGCTTCTCCACGGCGGCAGGGTGTCGGGCAGCTCGTCGGCCCCGACGGTGAACTCGCCCCCATGCCCTGCCCCGGCCTTGACCACCAGCCGGTGGTCGCAGCGGCGCGCGGCCTCGATCGTGAACGTGCCCTCGGCGCCGGTCTGCGTCGCGGCCAGCTTCGTGCCGTCGGGAGCGAAGGCCTCGACGGCTGCCTCCTGCGCAGGCGTGCCGCCGCGGAAGTACGCCTCGCCGTGGATCGTCGTCCCGCGAACCTCGGCATAGACGTGGAGCTTGTGGGCCTGGGCCGGTGCGGCCGCGGCAAGCAGCACGAACGCGGCCCCGATCACGGCTTCTACGGCCGGCCCCGGCGCGCCGTCCCTACGCATGGTGCATCTCCAAGGCCTCGGGCACGACCGGCGGGACCTCGAGCAGCTCGGGCCGGACCTTGCGCAGAAAGACCACGGCCGTGCCGGTGACCATCCCGTCGATCACGGCCACGACCGAATTGGCCGCCAGGTCGATCTGCGCGACCCGGAACCACTCCTCGCCGACGGCACACAGGGCGGCCGCCGCCAGGATCGCCCCCAGGAAGACGCCGCCGGCCCCCGCGAAGAACCCGGCCGCCAGAGCCGTGGACTCACTACCCGACCGCGCCCTCCCGCGGAAGGCGTAGAAGCAGACCACGGCGGGCAGGGCCATCACCACCGTGTTGACGCCCAGGGCCCAGACGCCGCCGTGCCCGAAGAGCACGGCCTGAAGCACCAGCGCCACCAGGATCGCCGGAAAGGCCGCCCAGCCCAGCAGCAGGCCCAAGAGGCCGTTGAGCACCAGGTGCGCCGAGGCCCCGAACCCCAGCGGGACGTGGATCAGCGTGGCCACGAAGAAGGCCGAGGTGAGCACGGCCACGCGGGGCATGCGGTCGTAGTCCAGCCCGCGCAGCCCGACCGCCGTGCCGGCCGCGGCGATCACCGCCCCGCCGCCGAGGACGAATCTGCCCGCCTCGCTCCCTGCCAACACGGCTTCGTGAAGGTGCATGGTGGATCCCAATCAGACCTCCGAAGTCTTGAAAACTCCGGAAATCTCTCTGTCCGCACAACTCCTCCCCTCTCCCGCCCGCGGGAGAGGGGCCGGAGGTGAGGGCGGTTACGTTCTCACTTGACGCCAAGTGGACGGCACACGGAGTGTGTGCCCGCTACGGGTTCATGTCCACGGTCTTGACCCACATCAGTCCGCCCAGCTCGACGTCCACCATCTCGCCGTCCGGGCATCGCATCTTCTCGTCCCCGTCGATCAGCGCCGCAAAACCCCACCAGCCGGCCCGCGGCATGGTGTAGGAAAACACTCCCTGGGCATCCGCCTTGATTACCTGGGTAACGAAGGCGTCGTTCGGCGGCTTCACGTGGCCGCGTTCGTTGTAGTACTCGACCTCGATCGTGGCGAAGGGCACCGGTTTGCCGCCTTTCCGCACGATGCCGCGGAAGGTGTTGCCGGTCCACAGCCCGTACGGCCGCACGAGCGGCTCGATCTCGACGGGCAGGCCAACCATCGCGTCCCAGCCCTCCTCGGCCCCCTGGTAATCGACCACGACCTTCGTGTAATGGACGATCATCTTCTTCTCGGCCGGCTCGTAATACGGCGCCGGCTCGAGGTAGAACACGTAGTCGCCCGGCCGGCCCAGCCTCGCCCGGCAGGAGTAGGCCGTCTTGCCATCGACCTTTCGGGCGACGAGCTGCTCGCCCAGATCGGTCTTCGCGCCGCCGGCCAGGACGCCGAACTGGCGCGGCCTGCCCATCTCCATGACCGGGCCCTGCTCCATGGGGTGGGTGAACAGGATCTCCAGATCGACGGAGCGGCCCACCTCGGCTGTGAGCACGTCGTGCGATGGGATCAGGACCTGGAAATGGGCGCGGGCGCTCAACGCCGCCAGCCCGACGATGAGGCCGGCCGCGATTGCGCGAAACCCCAGCTTCGCAGTCGTCATAGCAGGTGCCTTTCACGGATGTAACACGTTGCTGCCGATTGTAATATCCCGCCGGGGCCTTGTCGACTCGCCGCGCCGACGGATTCCGAGCCGGCCCGGTCGGGTGGATGCCAGCGATCGAGAAGACCGGACCGGCACGGCTCGGAAGGACTTCTCAATGCCCGTGCGGCGGGGCCGCGGCCATGACCAGCTCGCCCTTGTGGATTCCCTTCATCCCCCGCAACTGGGAGGCGATCCTGCGGAGCCGGCCGGCAGGGCCGCGGAGGACGATCACCTCCAGGCACAGGTCGTGCGTCAGGTGGGCGTGCAGCGTGGAGACCACCAGGTCGTGGTGCTCGTGCTGAAGCTCCACCATGCGGTCGTGGAGCTGAGGCCGGTGGTGGTCATAGACGAGAGTCAGCGTGCCGGCCACCTCGGTGGCCTCGTCGTCCCACGCCCGCTGCGTGAGCACGTCGCGGATCATCTGGCGCACGGCCTCGCTCCGCGTGGCGAGGTTCTCCTCCTTGCAGAAGCGGTCGAATCGCTCGAGCAGCTCGTTCTCCAGCGACACCGAGAAGCGGACGATCTCCGACACGATGCGACTCCCGGTCAAGCCCCACTCGTTCTCCCGAATCGGACAGGCCCGGCCGGGCCCTGCCCGAAAGCACTCGAACCCTGGCCCATTGTAACGGACCGCCAGCCTGCGTCACCGGGGTGGTTGCCGCGCGCATGAAGGCGACCCCGCGCTTCGGCCCACGGCGGATCGTCGAACGCGAGAGACGACCGCTCTCCCGACGAACCGCGAGTCAATGGGAAAGGGCGCGCGGCGCGGTCTTCGCTCGTTCAACCAGCCCGGCGCGGCGAAACTTGCCGCGCGCGACCTCGGCCAGGGGGCCGGGTGCCTTGCTGAGAAGCTGCAACAAGGCTTCCTGCTCGCCGAGCGCGGCCAGGGCCGACTGCCAGGCCGCGCCGTGACGCTTCTCCATAAGCGGGGCCAGGTCGAGGCAGATAGCCAGGTACGCCGCGCGGGCCTTGGCCGCCTTCGAGGAGCCCTCTTTCAAGTCCTCGTTGATTAGGCCGATCCGCGTTGTCCGCAGCCCGTCAAACTGGTCCTTCAGCGTCGCCAGCCGCTCGAGGTTAACCGGCTCCTGGCGGCGGATGCGATACACGACCGTCTCGCCGCGCGTGACCTTCTCGCCGTCGTAGTCGAGGATCAGTCGCTCGGCCGCGGCCGCGATCCGCGCCGCGAAGCGGCTGATCGTCTCGTCCTCGGGCATGCCGTCGCGCGTGGTGTTGCGATAGACGTCCCTGATCTCCCAGCCCTGCTTCTCGAACCATCGGTAGCCGCGGATCACGCCGATGATCGTTCCCGAGGTGGCCGCGTTGTTGTCGGCGTCCCAGCCGTAGTTGAAGGCGATCCGCAGCGTCTCGGCGAAGTCGCCGCGGCCGTAGAGCAGGGCGGCGATCGTCGCGGCCGTGTTCAGCTCGTAACCGTTGCGGTCGCGCGTGCCGCCGCCGTGCCGGGTGTACTTCACCTTGATCTTCGCGCGCGTGGCCTTCCAGTCCTCGGGATGCTCGCGGTGCCAGGCCCGCACGTCTTCGACCACCTGGCGGACCCGGCACTCCGGGTCGATCGACGCCAGGCCCGCGTCAAGGATCGCGTCGAGGTCCTCGGTCTGGAACGCGGTGGCGATCATGGCCGTGAAGAGCTGCGTGGCCTGGGCCGGCTCGCCGTCGATGGTCACGTGCGTATAGTGCACTCCTACCCGCGCCGCCGCCTGGGGCATGGCCGGGGCCATCAGCCCGAAGGTCTCGCACACGAACTGGCCCGAGATGTTGAACTCCGACCAGGGGTTGAGTGGGGCCTTGCCGGTCAGCGGCGGCTCGATCCCCAGGTTCATCAGTTCCCGGGCGTAGGCGTTGGCGCACCAGATCGAGCGATTGATGTGGGCCTTCCACGCCTTGACGATCACCTCCGGAGGCAGGAGCGGCTCCTCGTGCACCTCGATCGCGAAGGTATAGACCCACTCCAGGTCGGTGTCGTCGTCGGTGTGCGCGCCCTCGGGCAGGGCGGGCACGTACTTCTCCACCGAGCCGGGCTGGTCGATGTACTTGAATTCATGCTCCAGGCCGTTGAGGTTCCCCAGGAGCTGCCCCACCAGCCCGCCGTGGATCTTGTCGGCCAGCCTCTCGGCCGGCATCTCCAGAAACATCGCGCGGGCCGGCTCCGCGGCGCGAAGGTTGGAGGCCAGAAGCACGACGAATACGACGCAAATCGGGAAGACTCGCACTGCTACTTCCCCTTCTCTTCATCCTTCCCCGTGATCTTCGCCCGCTCCTCGTCGGTGAACCTGCTGTCGGCCACGGGGCCGGGCTGGAATACCTGCTCAAGCTTGCTGGGCTTGATGGGACGGATGGGGATGACGAACACCTCCTCGCCGGAGGCCGTCTTCTCCACGCGCCCGCCGCTCCGCAAGAGGGCCTGGCGCACGAGCTTCTTGGAGACCTCGATCAGCGTGGGGAAGTCGTACGGCGTGTGGCTGAACTTGCCCTTGGGGTCCAGGGCCGAGGTGAAGCGGTCGGGCAGGTTCGAGAAGCCCATCGTGGTGAACAGGATGCCGCCGGCGTTGGACGGGTTGCAGTCCGAGTCCTGGCCGCAGCGCGTGGAGATGACGATCGTCCGGTCGGGGTCGCCCTTGCCGTAGAGCAGGCCCATGAGGATGTACGCCCCGTTGAGCTTGGCGTCGATACTGAAGGCGTTCTCGCCGCCCGGCTTGCTGCAAAGGCCGTGCGTGTACTTGGGGTTCTTGTGGTACTTCTCCTCGATCCGGTGCCAGGTCTTCTCCCAGTCGTTGGGGTCCTTCTCGTACCAGGCGAGCACGTCGCGGACCATCTCGGCGTACTGGCTCTGGGCCGGGATGCACGCCAGGCCGGCCCTGGTGATGGCCACCACGTCGTCGGTGAAGAAGGCCTCGGCATACATCCCGCCCACGAACTGCCCGGCGTACACCCCGTCGCCATAGTTCATCAGGCGGCCGAACTTCTCGCCCAGCTCGATGACCAGGTTGGGCATGCCCGGGGCGATCAGGCCGCTATAGTCGGCCTCGATCTGGTAGTCGATGTCGTCGGCGTGCTTGTTGAATTGGGGGTGACCGGAGTCGG
>CAYSUS010000037.1:2314-67193 GCA_964434165.1 uncultured Pirellulales bacterium | reverse complement strand
GTTCGGCGACCTGGTCAACACCCGGCGGGCGTCGTCCAACGTGCCGCTGGTCAGCCAGCTCGCCGCGCAGTCGGGCAACGGCCACTGGCAGTGGTACGTCGAGCAGATGGGCGGCCAAGCGCATCACGGGGGCTACATCGGCTTCGTGCGCGGCGCGCTGCCCGAGGTCCAAGCCAAGGCCCCGGATGACCTGCCCGCCTCGCGCGTGTTCCGCGGCACGGGTCAGGCCTACATGAACACGACGCTCTTGAATGCCAAAGACAACGTCCAGGTGCTGTTCAAGTCGAGCCCCTTCGGCACCCAGTCGCACGGGTACGACGCGAACAACTCCTTCATCCTCAACGCCTATGGCGAGCGCCTGTTGATCATGACCGGGCGCCGCGACATCTACGGCAGCGAGCACCACCGCAACTGGATGTGGAGCACGCGCTCGCAGAACAACATCACCGTGGGCGGCCGCGGCCAGTTGCCCCATTCCGCGGCGTGCAAAGGAGAGATCACGTTCTTCAAGACCACGCCGGCGATCGACGTGGTCCAGGGCGAGGCCGGCTCGTGCTACCGCGAGAAGGCCGACGGCCAATCGATCCTCGACCGCTTCACGCGCACGATCGTGTTCGTCAAGCCGGACCTCGTGCTCGTTTACGACCGGCTGGAGGCCAGGGAGCCGTCGTCCTTCGAGTACTGGCTGCACGCGCTCAACAAGTTCGACGTCGAAGACCAGCACGCGATCGGAGTCCGCGCCGGGGACGCGGCCTGCCGGATCGACTTGCTCGCGCCGGCCGGGCTGAGCCTCAGGCAGACCGACCAGTACGACCCCAACCCGCGCCCGCGGATCAAGGTCCGCGAGTGGCATCTCACGGCGACCACGCCCGGGAAGGCCGAGACCGTCGAGTTCGTCGCGTTGCTGCGTCCGCACCGCAAGGGTGACCGCGTGCCGCGCGAGGCAAACCTCAAAGAACTGCCGGGTGGGTACGTACTCACGGCCGCAGTGGAGGGGGGCAAGGTCACGGCGCTGCTGCCTGCCAAGGGCGATGCCAAACTGGCCGCCGAGGGGCTGAAGGCGGAGGGGCAAGTCGCGGTTCGCCTCGCGGGCAAGGACGGGCGGGACGAAGTCGTCACGGTCGCGCCGTAAGCGGCGCCGCTACTGCTGCGACCCGTTGCGCCACGATGAGAGCGGCTCGACCTTCGGCGGGGTGGGGCTCCCCGCGCCTTCCGGCGTGAACAGCACGGCGAGCCGAACCGGCTCGGCGCTGCCCTTGAGCCTGACCACGAGTTTGGTCACGTCGGGCTGCTGGCGCTGGGGCGGCGGCGGGTTGGCCGGGGCGGTGGCGAACGCCGCGCCGGCCGGCTGGAGGATCGTGGCCGCGAGCCTCTTGTCGCCCAGGCGCAGCACGGCCCTGGGCCCGTCGATCTCGACCTTGGCCTTGGTGTGCATCTGCCAGGCGATCCGGCGCCCGTCGGTCCCTTCGATCTCGTCCTGCACGAGGACCTGCCGCCCGACGAGGGCCACGCCGCGGCGCACGCGCCGGGCCGTCCGGGCGTAGGCCGCCGACAGGTCGGCCACGGCGTGGCTCCGCTCGGGGGTGTGGGAGAACGTCACGATCGGGGCGACCGCCTTGGGATCCTGGTTCGTCTCGTCGATCCACAGGGTGTTCTGCCCCTCGGTGGCCAGGCGGTAGTAGGTCCAGCGCTTGCCGCCGAAGTAGCTGGGCAGGTTGTAGTTGTCCGGCCCCAGGTCGAGGGCCCAGCGCTTTGCGTGCGCGTCGAGCACGAACGAGCCCAGCTCCAGGTGGCTGTGGTTGACCTTGTTGTCGCCGGCCTTGAAACCCACGAACTCGGCGTCCGGATCGGTCCAACCGGTGCGCATCATGACCACGTCGGCATGGCGGAAGTGCCTGGCGGTGGCGAGGTCGCCGCGGGGCGGCTCGCCGCGCGGGTCGAACCACCACAGGTGGAGCGGCGTGGCCCCGCGGATGACCTCGCGCTCGTGCCAGGCGTAAACGGGCCGGTCGAAGCGGCGGGAGAACCAGAACATCTGCGCGGCGCTGCCCGGACGCGAGCCGCCGTCGGCGAAGTTGAACGCCTCGCCCGACGGGCCCACCAGGTGCATGCGGAACAGGCCCGTCTCGGCGAAGCCCTCGAATTCGCTCAGGCCGAAGTCCCTCCCGAGTGCCGTCTCCAATCCGGCGATCATATACACGTTGTAGCGCGTGGCGTAGTTCCAGTACCCCGGTCCCTCGGCCCAGGCTCCGTCCGGGGCGAACTCGCGCATCGCCAGCGGAACCGAGCGGACGGCCTCCTGAAGGATGTAGGCGGCCAGCTCGGGCTCGTCCTCGGCCACGGCCAGGGCCCCCAGCGCGATGCCGCCGTTGCAGACCTGGTTCCAGTTGTGGCGGCTCTTGGCCCACCATCGATTCTTGCGGTAGAACGGCTCGGCCTGGCGCAGGCCCTTCTCCACGATCGCCGCGCGGATGGTCTTGCGATCGTCCGGCGAAAGCACGTCGAACAGCCAGTCGTAGCCGATCGCCAGGGCGTGCGTCATCTCGGCCGTGTCGAGGAAGTGGCTGGGGTTCCAGTCCTTGAACGAAGCCGCCGTGAGCATCTCGCGGATCGCCCGCTCGGCGTAGCGGCGGTCGCCCTCGACGCGATAGACCGTGGCCAGCGTATAGACGCGGCCCAGACACTTCCGGCTCTGCGACAGGAGGCGGGGACCGACGATCCTGTACTCCACCGTGCCCTTCTCGCGGAGCAGCTTGTCGGCCTCGCGCTTGACCTGGGCGTAGATCTCCGCCGCGCGGGGATGCTCTTCGATCGCCTCCTTCATCCGGGCGAGGTCCTCGGGCAGACCGATCAGGCGAGGATGCTCCGCGCGGAGCGACTTGAGCACGGCGCGCGGCGATCCGGCAGCGGTCGCTTCAGGCGGCGCGGCCAGCACGGCGGCCAGGAGGGCAAGCTTCAGCATGACAGGACTCCGGGGACAGGGGACAGTTCATTTACCCGGCGAGCGTGCTCGCCGCTCGGCGGCAACGGGTCAGGGACACGTTGGTTCTCGCAGGTACTCTCGTACTTCGTACACTCCGTACGCGGCTGGCGATGAGTGCGCGGTACGGGAGTGCGGCGACACCACGCGCCCTCACCCCCGACCCCTCTCCCGCGAGCGGGCGAGGGGAGGTCGTGCCTTCGCCACTCGCCTTGACGCGCCCTCACCCCCGACCCCTCTCCCGCGAGCGGGCGAGGGGAGTTCGTGCCTTCGCCATGCGCCCACGCACCACTCCACTCACAACGCCACGAACCGAAACGCCGGGCTCTGGTCCCGCGCGACCTCCTCCAGGTTGGCCAGGGCGATCCGCGAACGCAAGTGCAGGTACTCCACGCGCGCGCCGGCGTCGAGGATGGCGAGGATCTCGTGAAAACCCTCGGCCTTGGGATACATGAGCCGGGCGAGGTCCGCGATCGTGAGCGGTCCGCTGTGGCGCAGGTATTCCAGCACCCGATCCAGCCGGCGGAACTGGAGGCGGCGGATCTCGTCGATCCGCTCCGCCAGGTTCTCGACCGGGGCCTCGTGCCCGCCCAGCGCCACGCGCACGCCGCGCAATAACGCGACCTTGTCCAGCGACTCCAAATAACGCCCCAGGCCTGTGTAAGGGAGCAGCCCTTCGGGCCATTGCTGGGGGATGGTCTGCGAGAGCACGTGGTCGCCGATCAGCAGCACGTCGCCGGCCAGCATGCAGACGTGTCCCGCGGCGTGGCCGGGCGTGTGGATCAGCTCCAGGCCGTCGAGCTCGGCCCCGTCCTCCAGGAGGAAATCGACCGGCAGCGGCGGGACTTCCTTCCTCACGCCGAAATAGCGCGACACCATCTCCGCCTGGCGCGGCGGGGCCACGCCGGCCTCGTGCAAGAAGCGCCCCAGGCGCCGGGCGCCGAGAACGGCGCGCTCGCGCTGGGCGGTGAGGTACCGGGCATCGAGCTCGTGGACTCCGACCCTTGCATGGGCCGCCCGGCCGAGGATCTCCGGAAGCCCGCCGATATGGTCCACGTGGCCGTGCGTGATCAGAATCCGCTCGATCTGCTCGACCGCCACGGCCTCGCCGAAGTCGATCCTGACCGAGTCGATGCCGTCGAGGATCTGCCGGGTGGAAGGACCCAGGCCGCTGCCCGTATCGACCAGCGTCGGCGGGCCCGCGCCCAAGACGACGTGGACCCGGCCGGACAACTCGGGCAGCACGTCGCACGCGATACGATAGATCCGCACTCCGGTGCTGGAGACGAACTGCTGGACCTCGGGCAGACGGGGCATTCGGCAAATGTAGCCTCGCTGCGCCGCGCTCGCAAGGCCGTGCATGTCGAAGGGATCCGCCCTGCCCACGAGTTGCGGGCGCCGGACCGCACGGTTAGACTGCCGCTCAGTGGAGCGGGCGCCATAGCCGATGCACTCCAGGGCGATCCGAACGGACCCCCATGCCGAAATACATCCTCGCACTCGACCAGGGGACCACGTCCAGCCGCGCGATCGTCTTCGACTGCGACGGCCGGGCACGGGCCGTCGCCCAGCGGGAGCTGCCCCAGATCCTGCCCGCCCCCGGCCACGTCGAGCACGATCCCGAGGCCATCTGGACCTCGCAGCTCGAGGTGGCCCGCGAGGCGCTCGCCAAGGCGGACGTCCCGGCCGAGGGCGTGGCGGCGATCGGCGTGACCA
Organism: uncultured Pirellulales bacterium; assembly: GCA_964434165.1. GTDB lineage: Bacteria > Planctomycetota > Planctomycetia > Pirellulales > Thermoguttaceae > CAYSUS01. The sequence continues at coordinate 62,497 of CAYSUS010000037.1, read as the reverse complement.
ACCAGCGCGAGACCACGATCCTCTGGGACCGCCACACGGGCCGCCCCGTGGCCAACGCCATCGTGTGGCAAAGCCGCGTCAGCGCCCCGGTCTGCGAGCGCCTGGCCGCCGAAGGACACGAGGCGCTGTTTCGCCAGAAGACCGGCCTGCTGCTCGACGCCTACTTCTCGGGCACCAAGATCCGCCACCTGTTGGACACGCACGAGGGCCTCCGGGCCCGGGCCGAGACAGGCGACGTTTTGTTCGGCACGGTCGATACGTGGCTCATCTGGCGGCTGTCGGGCGGACGCCTGCACGTGACCGATGCGAGCAACGCCAGCCGCACGCTCCTCTTGAACATCCACACGCTCCAGTGGGACGACGAGCTGCTGGCCGTCCTCGGCATCCCCCGCGCCATGCTGCCCGAGGTGCGATCCTCCAGCGAGATCTACGGCCAGACCGACCCGCAGTGGCTGGGCGCCCCGATCCCCATCGCGGGCGATGCGGGCGACCAGCAGGCCGCCACCTTCGGCCAGGCGTGTTTCGCGGTCGGCAGCGCCAAGAACACCTACGGCACCGGCTGCTTCATGCTGATGAACACCGGCTCCATGCCGGTCCCGTCGGAGAACAAGCTCCTCACCACCGTGGGCTGGAGCCTTGGCGGGGAGGTGACCTACTGCCTGGAGGGCTCGGTGTTCATCGCCGGGGCGGTCGTGCAGTGGCTCCGCGACGGGCTGGGGCTGATTCGCAAGTCGGAGGAGGTCGAAGCCCTGGCCGCCACGGTTGCCGATTCCGGCGGGGTGTTCATCGTGCCGGCGTTCGTGGGCCTCGGGGCGCCGCACTGGAACTCGTATGCCCGGGGCGCGATCCTCGGCATCACGCGCGGCACCAACGCCGGGCATATCGCGCGGGCCGCGGTCGAGTCGATGGCCTTTCAGAGCCGCGACGTGCTGGAAGCGATGCAGATGGACGCCCGGGTCGAGCTGGCCGAGCTGAAGGTCGATGGCGGGGCCGCGGTCAACGACCCGCTCATGCAGTTCCAGGCCGACCTGTTGGGCGTGCGGGTGGTGCGCCCCGTGGTCTCGGAGACGACCGCGCTAGGCGCGGCGTACCTGGCGGGCCTGGCCGTCGGCTACTGGCGGGACCTGGACGACGTGGCCCATCACTGGGCCCTGGAGCACCGCTTCGAACCGGCGATGGACGCCGCCACGCGCGACGCCCTCTGCCGCCGCTGGCGCAGCGCCGTGGAGCGGACGCTGGACTGGGAGGAGCCGGGATGACCAATCGGACTTCCGAAGTCTCCAAGACCCCGGAAGCCTCTTCGAGCTGCGAGACGAGAGGGGTTTTTCGCAGGCAGGCGGACGGCATTTGGAGAATGCCTGCCGCGGTTTCGATCATCACCACTGGAAAGGGCATCTCATGTGCTGCATACAGACCCGGTCGTTTCACGTTGCCGCGGGACTTACGGTTCTCCTGATATGTCGAATCCCTTCGTCGCACGCCCTGGCGGCGGACGGGCAAGCGCCGCTTCCTAACGTGATCCTCTGCATGGCCGACGACCAGGGATACGGCGACGTCGGCTACTACGGCCATCCTGTGTTGAAGACCCCCACGCTCGACAAGATGGCCGCCGCGGGGCTACGCTTCGACCGGTTCTACGCCGCGGCCCCGGTCTGCTCGCCCACGCGCGGCAGCGTGCTCACCGGGCGCCACCCCAACCGGTTCGGCTGCTTCAAGTGGGGCTACCCGCTCAGGCCCCAGGAGGTGACCGTGGCCGAGGCCCTCAAGAAGGCCGGCTATGCGACGGGCCACTTCGGCAAGTGGCACGTGGGACCGGTCCGCGCCGAGAGCCCGGCCTCTCCGGGCAACAGCGGGTTCGACGAGTGGTTCTCCAGCCCCAACTTCTTCGACAACAACCCGCTGATGAGCCACAACGGCCGCGTGGTCCAGACCGAAGGCGAAAGCTCCCACGTCACCGTGGATGCCGCGCTGGAGTGGATTCGCCGCGTGGCGAAGGAAGGCACGCCGTTTCTGGCCGTGGTCTGGTTCGGATCGCCGCACGGGCCGCACATCGCGCTGGAGAAGTACCGCGCCATGTACGCCGATCAGCCCAGGAAGGTGCAGGACTTCTACGGCGAGATCACGGCCATGGACGAAGCCATCGGGCGGCTTCGCGATGCGCTCCGCGAGCTGAACGTGGCCGAGAACACGCTGTTCTGGTACACCAGCGACAACGGGGCCCTCCCCGTCGGCTCGACGCGTGGGCTGAGCGGGCGCAAGGGCAAGGTGCTCGAGGGGGGCCTGCGCGTGCCGGCGATCATCGAGTGGCCTGCCCGCGTTCCCAGACCGCGCGTGAGCGACGTGCCCTGCGGTTCCGTGGATATCTACCCCACGCTGCTGGATCTCGCGGGCGTCGAGATCGAGAATCAGCCGCCGCTGGACGGTGTGAGCCTCGTGCCGCTCATCGAGGGGCGGATGGGCGCGCGCGCAAAGCCGCTGGGCTTCTGGGACTACCCGGCTCCGGGCATCGGCACGCGGAGCACGCAGCTCCTCGAGCAGATCGCGGCCGAGCGGCGGGGCGAGGACGTGGAGCGCAAGCCGCCGTTCGCCTTCCCCGACCTCGGCAAGATCACGAAGAAGTACCCTCTCGATCGCTTTCCCGGCCATGCCGCGTGGCTCGACGGGTCCTGCAAGCTGCACCGCATCGAAGGCAAGGACGGCAAGGCGCGGTACGCCCTTCACGATCTGGCCCGCGACCCGAAGGAAGAGAACGACCTGGCCGCTTCGGAACCGGAGCGGACCGCACGGATGAAGAAGGGCCTTGCGGAGTGGCAGGAGTCGGTGGTGCGCAGCCTCAACGGGAATGACTACTCCGATAAGTGACCCCGCCCCTTGTCCGGGGCCGGCGGCGCGCGTAGCATTCCCCTTCACACGGACTGCAGGCTGTCCCACGCGACCGCTCCCATGACCGCACAGCTCGACGAGTTCCGCCAGCGCAAGGAGGCGATCCGCAAGCAGGCGCATGCCAACCGCCGGGCGCAGCAGGACAAGGACGCCCTGAGCCGCGCGATCTGCGAGCGGTTCGCCTCCCTTCCGGAGTACGCCGACGCGCGCACGGTGCTGGTGTACGTGGACGTGCGCGACGAGGTCCGCACGCGCCACTTCCTGCCCGAGGCCCTCACGCACGGCAAGCGGATCGTCGTGCCGTACTGCGTGGCCGGCGAGCTGGAGCTGTTCCACCTGGAGCGCATGGACGAGCTGGAGACCGGCACGTACGGCATCCTGGAGCCGCGCGAGGGGCTCCGCGTTCTTCCGGAGAAACGGATCGACGTGGCCGGGGTGGACCTGATCATGGTGCCCGGCGTGGCCTTCGACCGCGGCGGCGCGCGGACCGGGCACGGCAAGGGCTATTACGACAAGCTCCTGGAGCGCGCGCGCGCCGAGACGCCGCTGGTGGCGCTGGCCTTCGAGTGCCAGCTCTTTCCCGAGATTCCGATGATGCCGCACGACGTCTTCATGGACAAGGTCGTCACCGAGGAGGCGGTGTACGGGGGTCGGGGGCGCGGTTGAGAGACGTCCTTACAAGGGCTTCCGAAGTCTGGAGACTTCGGAAGTCTGCCCCAGACTGCGACGCATGCCCGCCACGATCGACGACACCTACGCCGAGGCCTTCCGCAGCATCTACGCCGAGGTGCTGATCACCGCGCGGGACCGCGCGTGGCTCGACCACGCCGTATCGGCGGCGACGGGCAACGCCTCCAGCACGATCCTCTGCGACTGCGAGGCGGGCCTGGACCGCTACGTCGGGCCCGCGGGCGACGGGAGCGAATCGACACCCGACGGCCGGCCCGGGGCCCTCGTCCAGCTCCACGTACCGCGGTTCCGCAAGGACCGCGTGGAGGCCCTGGAGCGGGCCCTGCTCGTGCGGATCAGCCAGAACGTGCTTACCTGCCCCACGGCGGCCTGTTTCAGTCCGATGTGCGAGGAGCCGTACTTCAAGCTGGGCCGCAAGATCGCGATGTTCGGCGACGGGCACCAGTTCCGCGCGATTCGCCACGACCGGCCGGTGTGGGTGATCCCCATCCTCGGCGGCGAGCTCGTGCTCGACCGCCGCTTCGGCTACGCCGACGGGCTGATGGGCGGCAATCTCTGGTTCCTGGGGCGCGACGTGGACGCGGCCCTCGGCGCGGCGGAGCGGGCCCGGGACGCGATCGCCCGATCGCCCGGCGTCGTCATGCCCTTTCCCGGCGGCATCGTGCAGAGCGGCTCCAAGGCGGGCAGCCGCTACGCCGGCATGATCGCCAGCACCTACGCCGAGTTCTGCCCCACGCTGCGCGAGAAGCTGGGTGACGCGTCGCGCGTCCCCGACGGCGTGGGCTCGATCATGGAGATCGTCGTCAACGGGCGCGACCTGGAGAGCATCGCGAGCGCGACGCAGACGGCCATCGAGGCCGCGCGCGACGCGCCCGGGCTGGTGCGGATCTCGGCGGGCAACTACGGGGGCCGCCTGGGGAAGAGCTTCATCCATCTTCTGCCGCAGAGGCACCGCGCGTAGCCCGAACGACCAAGGAGGCTTGCCTTGCCGGACGAAGCCCGACGCATCGTGATCACGGGCGTGAGCCGCGGTCTGGGCCGCGCCATGGTCGAGGCCCTTATCGCCCGCGGGCACATCGTGGCCGGCTGTGCGCGCACGGAGGACGCGGTGCGCGCGCTGGGCGCGCGCTTCGGACGGCCGCACCGCTTCTCCGTGGTGGACGTGACGCAGGACCAGGCCGTGCGGGCGTGGTCGGAGGAGGTGCTCGCGCTCGATCCCCAGGTTGACCTGCTGGTGAACAACGCGGCGGTGATCAACCGCAGCGCGCCGCTTTGGGAGGTCCCGCCCGACGAGCTCTCGGCGCTGATCGACGTGAACGTCAAGGGCGTGTCTTACGTGCTGCGCCATTTCCTGCCGTCGATGGTCGAGCGGCGCCAGGGGGTGGTCGTCAACATCAGCTCGGGCTGGGGGCGCTCGACCTCGCCCGGGGTGGCTCCGTACTGCGCCAGCAAGTGGGCGATCGAGGGACTCACGCAGGCATTGGCGGCGGAATTGCCGCGCGGCATGTCGGCCGTGGCGCTCAACCCCGGCACGATCGACACCCAGATGCTGCGGAGCTGCTTCGGCGAGGGGGCCGCGGCCTCTCCGCGCCCCGAGGCGTGGGCCCGGCGCGCGGTGCCCGTGATCCTCGGCCTCGGGCCGGAGCATAATGGGCGACCGATGTCGGTGGGCGGAGGAGAGTAGCCGGCGCTGCGGGACGGGGTCGGTGCCGCGGCCCCGTCGCCCGGCCGTGAAAAGCAAGCACGCCCGGCCGTCGGAGCGCGTCCGGCCGGCCGGGCGTGTTGAATCACTCGGGGTGCTGCCAAGGGGCGCGGCCCGGTGATCTACCCACCATTCCCAAGTGGAGAGTTCTCTTCGGGGATCAGGTCCCGCGGTGCAGCCGGGGTGCCGAGATCGAGCTGGCGGGGATCGGCGCGGGCGGGATCGTCTCGCTCGAGACGGCCTTCATGGGCGGGGGAGCCTCGGGCGGAAGGGCGGGCTCGGCCTCGGTCGGCACGCCGCCCTTCTCGCCGCCGCGGCAATCGCAGCACACGCACTCCACGACGCATTTGTAAACCGGCACCTCCCTGGTGACGGTCCGCTTGACGAGCTTCTTCTTCGTGCGCATCAGCCCGCACTTCGGCGGCTTGATACACCTCTCAGGGCAGCCGGACGTGCAGGGACCGCAGGAGCCGCAGCAGGACGGCTCGGGGGTGCAGTCGCTAGAGGCCGACGGAGAGCAGGGATCGCGGCCGAGGCGGGGCAGCAGGGGACAGAAGTCCTCGCATTCGACGTCCCAGCAGGTGATCTCGACCTTCTTCATCTCGCACACGATCCGGCAGACCTTCTTGCACGGCGCGCAAGAGCCGCAGTGGCAGCACTTCCCCGCACTGGTGCAGCAGCCCGGATCGGCGGGACCGCAGGCCTGCTGGGCTTCGGCCGGGAGGGCCAAGGCCAGGCAGGCCGCCGCGGCCAGAGCCATGGTCAACGTCCTCATTCGCTTGCCTCCTTGTCGAGCGCGCCGGCCGGGGCCGCCGCGCGATGAACATCGTTGGATCGCGTATTCGTCTGGACGTGAGAAAGGGGCCCGGCCCGGGGCCGGGCCGCCGCCTAGAAGTCGATTTGCGCTCGCATCTGGAAGACGCTCAGGTCCGTGACCGGGGTCACGCCGTACTCCGGCGTGCTGCTGGACAGGACGTAGTTCCACATCACGCGGGTGTAGGGGTTGAGGTACCAGTTCAGACCCAGCGTGTGATCGTCCGCGACGCCGCCGTTGACGCCGACGCCGTTATCGACCAGGTCGATGTAGGAGTAGCGGTAGGCCACTTCCCACGCGCCCCAGCCGTTCTGGATCCCGTCGCCCGTGCGGACGCGGAAGAAGTTGGTGAACGGCTTCACGCGGTCGAAGGCGCCCTTCGAGCGGCTGTAGTGGCGGTTCTCGCCGGTGAGGAAGAAGCTCGCGTAAACGTAGCCGCCGTTGAGGTAGGCCACGCCGATCCCCTCGCGCGGCACCCAGCAGCCGAAGTACTCGGCCTGCACCGAGAGCGGCCCGTACACCGAGGCCAGCTCCAGACCGAGGAGCTGCTCGTCGGGCACGTTGTGGATCGAGCCGGTATCGACCACGCGGGCCGGGGAGAGGTGGGCCTCGGGCCGGGACCGGAAGCGCGCCGTCCCGTCGTCGATGTTGCGGTAGCTGTACGCGATGCCCGTGTGCAGAAGGCCGCGGCCCGGGTGGTCCTTGATCGAGTCGTCGTACCACGGCAGGAACGTGGCCCGCATGGTCACGGCCGTGCCGCCGTCGTCGTCGAGCCGGAACGGGGGCTCGGCCCCGTTGGTCTGCTCGGAGCGGAAGGCGCCGATGGCCCAGGTGCCGCGCTCGTCGAGGTACGTGTCGTAGGCCATGATGCCCATGCGCCGCGCGGGGACGAAGGCCCCCTCGTCGCTCAGCGAGCGCTCCATGAAGGTGATGAACCGGGCGCTGGTGAGCTGCTCCAGGCCGAACGGCTCCTTGAAATGGCCGATGCGGGCGTGGCCGATGAACGGCAGCTCGCTCAGGCCGATGTACACGTCCTTGAAGGCCGTGGACTGAATGGTCTTGGTGGAGGTCACGGCGCTGACCGGGTTGCCGTCGGCGTCGAGGACCCGCTGGAGGTTGCCGCCGCCGTCGCGGTAGTAGATGGCCTCGGTCGAGCCCGATCCGGTGTCGGTGTCGGCGAAGTCCATCTGGATCTTGTAATCCACGACGTGGAAGGCGTCGCCGCTGACGAAGATCCTCGCCCGGCGGAACTCGCAGCCGTCCTGGAGGTCGCCGTACACGTTGCGGCTGGCGTCGCCCTGGCCGAACAGGGCCCAGTCGGCCTGGATCCGCCCGCCGACCTTGATCGACGGCTTGCCCGCGGCCTTTTCCTTGGACTTGGCCTCCTTGTCCTTCATCTTCTGGATCTCGGCCTTGAGCTTCTCGAGCTCGGCCTTCAGATCGAGGGACGGCGGGGCGTCGGAGGAAGCGAAGCGGGCAGGCGTCGAGACCTGAAGCACCGATCGTTCGCCGAGCGCGTAGGCCGGATCGTCGGCCGGGAGCGCGGAGGGATTCTCCAGGCTTTGGGCCATCGCCGATCCAGCACAGATGACCAGTGTGGCGGCCAGAAGGGCCGTCCACGTACGAGTACCTCCGTGCATTTGCATACTCCCGTGACAGTGGGATGGATGGGGGACCGCGGCGGAGGTGCCGGGGCTCGCCCGCCGCCTGCGCAGTATGGGTCCGCGCCGCCGCCCCCAGGGACGCAGCGCGCGGCATTCGTTTCCTTCTTGCCGTTCGTCACGGCGCAACTAGCATCTTTACGTCATGCGGCCCGCCGGCGCGACGATTGCCAGACCCCCCTGGGCAAAGAAGGAACAACCGCGTGGGTTTCCGCGGACGGAAACGTCATCGCGGTTTATCCGATCCGAACACTCGCCGGCACAGGGTAGCGCAGCTTCTCCACGTCGCGCGTTGCCGAATCGCCTTGCGTGATTTCCTGAAGAGGAGTCGCGACCCTCTTGCCCAAGCGGCCTGAAGGGTGCGACGCGCGCGAGGGTCCTGGGCCCCATTTCCCTCCCCGGATCGTGCACGGCGCTTGGGCGCGTCGGCCGCGAGAGCCGAGCGCAGCCACGCGCCATCACTCGACGCAAAGGCCGGTTGCGCCGGTTGCGCGGGTTGCGCAACGATTGCGGCTTTCGCGCGCGGAGCCGCCCAGAAGCTGGGCAGCCGGAAGTCGGGCGAGGCCGACCCCCACCTCAGTGACAGACTTCTTGCATGCCACTAACTCCTCCCTAACAGCCGGCTGCTAATTTCGCAGTCTGTTTCTTATCCCGCGCGGATGGCTGCCCATGTCGCTCTCCCCGTTTCCGAGCCCGGCTCCCAGCGTTTCGCCCATGATCAAGCACTCCGTGCTGATCGTTGAGGACGAGGACGACATCCGGGAGCTTGTGAGCTACAACCTGCTCAAGGAGGGCTACCAGGTGGCGAGCGTCAGCTCGGGCGAGGAGGGGCTCGCCCTGGCGGACACGAAGTCCATCGATCTGGTGATTCTCGACCTGATGCTGCCCGGCGTGGACGGGATGACGGTCTGCCGGCGGCTGAAGGCGAATCCCAAGACCGAGTCCGTCCCCATCGTGATGCTCACGGCCAAGGGCGAAGAGGCGGACGTGATCGGCGGTCTGAATCAAGGGGCCGACGACTACATCACCAAGCCGTTCAGTCCCAAGGTCCTCATCGCCCGGGTCCGCGCCGTGCTTCGGCGCGCGGCCGCGGCCAGGGAGAGCTCCGAGGATGAGGACGTGAGCGGGCTGATCCAGGTCGGCTCGCTCTCCATCCATCCGGGCCGGCACCAGGTCCAGGTGGAGGGCCGGGCCATCGATTTGACTTCGACGGAGTTTCGCGTACTGAGCTTTTTGGCGCGGAAGCCCGGCTGGGTCTTCACCCGTCAGCAGATCTTGGACGCGGTCCACGGCGACAACTACGCGATCACCGACCGCGCCGTGGACGTGCAGATCGTGGGGCTGCGTCGCAAACTGGGTCCGGCCGGCAGGTACATCGAGACGGTCCGCGGGGTCGGGTACCGTTTCAAGGACTAGCCCATGCACAGGCGGAGCCTGTTCCGGCATCTGCTGGCTTGCCAGCTTCTGGTGGCTCTCGCCGCGCTCTGGGCGGGGTTTCTGTCCGGGCGGGCGTCGGCGGCCGCCGGCTCACCCTGGTGGTCGGCCCTATGGGTCGTGCTTATGCCGCTCGCCGTCGCTCTGGCAATCGGCGTGGCGTTCTGGACCGCCAGACGGCTTCGCCGCGCTGTCGGCCATCTTGCGGAGGGCATGCGCCAGTTCGGGGGCGGCGATCCGCCCGACCGGTGGGGATCGCCGGTCACGGAGGAAATCGGAGCGCTCATGGAGGAGTTCCATCGGATGACCGATCGAATCGACCGGCGATTGCACGCGGTTCTGCACCGGCAGAGCGAGCAGGAGGCCATGCTCTCCAGCATGCAGGAGGGCGTGCTGGCCGTGGACTGCGAGGAGATCGTGATCAACCTCAACGACACTTGCGCGGCGATGCTCGGCCTGGACGCCGCGCGGGTGAAGGGCCGGCTGCTGCACGAGGCGATCCGCAAGCCGGACCTGCTGGGATTCGTCTCTTCGGCCATTTCCACGCCAGCCCCCATCGAGGCGGACCTCCAAATCGGGGAGCGCGACCTGCACGCGCACGGCTCGACGCTTTACGACGCCTCGCGGCGGAAGATCGGCGTATTGGTCGTGCTCCGCGACACGACCCGGCTTCGGCGACTGGAGACCCTGCGGCGCGACTTCGTGGCCAACGTCTCCCACGAACTGAAGACGCCGATCACCTCGATCAAGGGATTCGTGGAAACGCTGCTGGACGGGGCGATGACCGACACGGAAAACGCCGCCCGATTCCTGCGAATCGTGCTCAAGCAGGTCAACCGCCTGGATGCGATCATCGAGGACCTGCTTGTCCTCTCGCGGATCGAGCGGGGCTCCGAGGAACAGACGGTGCGCCTGGAGTCCCATCGGGTCGCCCCCGTGCTTCAAGCCGCCGTGGAGATGTGCCAGTTCAAGGCGGACGACAAAGGGGTGACGATTCTGGTGCAGTGCGACGGCGAACTGGCGTCGAGGATGAACTCCCACCTGCTGGAACAGGCCGTCGTCAACCTGGTGGACAACGCGATCAAGTACAGCCCCGCGGGGAGCAGCGTTTGGGTCTCGGCCGAGGTCTCGGGCGAGGAGGTCGTGGTCTCCGTGCGGGACGAAGGATGTGGGATCGATCCGAAGCACCTTCCGCGGCTGTTCGAGCGGTTCTATCGGGTGGACAAGGCGCGGAGCCGGCAGTTGGGCGGCACGGGGCTGGGGCTGGCGATCGTCAAGCACATCGCCCTGGCTCATCGGGGCAATGTCGAAGTGCATAGCACCCTGGGGAGGGGAAGCGAGTTCTGTCTGCGTCTGCCACCGGTGCAGCCGGCCCCGGTCCACGCCGAGGTGCTAATGCAACCTTAACAAGGCGTCCACGAATTGCTAACCGGGGAGGTCTACAATCTCGGCGGGTTGGTCTTTACCTGCCGGAAGTACGGTATTGCCGTTGCCGCGGTTGACGGCTCTCGTTTCGTTTAGGCCCTACTTTGAGGAGAATTCTGCATGACGAGGCTGTGGAAGATTGCTGCTTACTCGCTGGCCGTGGCCCTGCTGGGTCAGGCAGCGCTCGCCGAGGGTCCGACGGTCGATCCGGCGGTCAAGAGTTACGAGAAGGTGCCGGGCATCTCCGGCAACCTCGTCGGCGTGGGCTCGGACACGCTGAACAACATGATGGACATGTGGCTGAAGGAGTTCCAGAAGATCTACCCGAACGTCTCGGGCTCGTACCGCGGTGAGGGCTCGAGCACCGCGCCGCCGGCCCTGATGGAGGGGACCTCGCAGTTGGGGCCGATGTCGCGGCCGATGAAGGACGAGGAGATCGACAAGTTCGAGAAGAAGTTCGGCTACAAGCCCACCCAGATCACCGTGGCCATCGACTGCGTGGCCGTGTTCGTCAACAAGGACAACCCGGTGAAGGGGCTGACGATTCCCCAGGTCGATTGCATCTTCTCCTCGACCCGCAAGAGCGGCTTCCGGGATATCACCGTTTGGGGCGGGGCCGGGCTCCGCGGCAACCCGGACTGGGAGAACCTCCCCATCAGCCTTTACGGCCGCAACGCGGTGAGCGGGACCTACGCCTTCTTCAAGAAGAACGCCCTGTACGGCGGCGACTACAAGGACACGGTCAAGGAGCAGCCCGGGTCGGCCGCCGTGGTCAACGGCGTGGCCAAGGACCGGGGCGGTATCGGCTACTCGGGCATCGGCTACAGGACGGCCGACGTGCGGGCCATCCCGCTGGCCAAGGACCACGAGTCGGACCTGTACGAGCCGACCTTCGAGAACGCCATGACCGGCAAGTACCCGCTCGGGCGCGCGCTCTACGTCTACGTGAACAAGAAGCCCAACGAGCCGCTCCCGCCGCTCGTGCTGGAGTTCATGAAGTTCGTGCTCTCCAAGGAGGGTCAGGAGGTCGTGGTGAAGGACGGGTTCGGCCCGCTGCCGCCGAAGATCGTCGAGCGGGAGCTCGCCAAGCTCCAGTGAGCCCGAGCTTCGTTCGATCGTTGCACCTTCGACCGAGAGATTGACGTAGTTGACACCGTCCTGCCCGCCGGGTCCAATGCCCGACGGGCAGGACGCATTTTGTTCCCCTGCTCTCGGGGGACCGCGGGGGGCGGCTGTCTTCGCGAGCCCGCCCTGCCGCCAACACGCACTCCGCTTGTCCTCCCCCCCGCCTCTCCTCATGGTCCAAGTCAACCGCCGCCGACTCACGACGGTCAAGCTGTTCGACCTGATCGCCAGGATCATCATCACGCTCGGCGGCATTCTGGTCATTACGAGCGTGATCGTGATCGTGCTGTTGATCGTCGGCGTGACGTTCCCTTTGTTTGGCGGAGCCGATGCGTCGCTTCGGGTGGTGACGACCCTGCCCGAGGGTGTCAACCCCGACGACGTGCTGCGCTTGGGCATCGATCTGGTGGAGATCGGCGAAGGGGCGAGGACGAACGACGCCCTTTCGGGCTACGCGCTGACGAAGGACGGCGAGTTCGTGTTCTTCGAGTTTGTCGAGTCGGCGCAAGGCCGCTCGGAAGAGGACTCGGGGGTCCGGGTCGAGGTCCTCTCCCGCAAGCAGCTCCAGTCGCCGGCCGGCACGGAGGGCGCGACCGTGGCGTTCGTCGATCAATCGGCCGGGAGCGAGTACACGATGTTGTGGTCGGACGGCGCGGTTTCCGTAGTCGAGGCGGCGGCCAATGCCCAGTTCGACGAGATCGGGCGTCGCAGCGTCGAGTACCTGCTGAAGGAGCGGGCCGCGCTGGAGCCGGAGGGAGAGGGCACGGCGGTCAAGGCGGTCGCGCGTCCGGGCAGCGAGGGATCGTCCACCTGCGCGATCCTCCAGGAGGGGAACCGCATCGTGGTCCGCCGCGAGAAGGTCGAGACGGGCCTGTTCGGCGAAGGCGAGAAGTCGGTCACGCGGTCGGTCATCGCGTCGGACATCCTGCCCGGCCCCGTGTCCGCGATGACCGTCAATCGCGAGGGAAACACGCTCTTCGTCGGCACGCGGAACGGGCACCTCGGCCGGTTCCGGCTCGACGCCGAGGGCAAGATCGTGCACCAGGAGATCGTGTCGGTTCCGGGCAAGCCGGAGATCACCGCCCTGACGATGGTCTTCGGCGACGTGTCGCTCGCCGTGGGCGGATCGGACGGCAGCGTGACGACGTGGTTCCCGGTCCGCACCGTGCAGTCGGAGAGCGGGCGCGACCTGGGGAGCCTGACGCTGATCCACGAGCTCTCGCCCCACCCCGACCCGGTGGCCGAGATCATCCCCTCGCAGCGCAACAAGACGCTGCTGAGCGTGGGCCGCGCCGGGGACGTTCACCTGGACTACATGACCAGCGAGAAGCACCTGTTGACCTTGGGCAGCGAGCGGCCGCTGAACCGGATCTCCTACTCGCCGCGGGGCAACGCCGTCGTGGCGCTGGACGAGGAGCAGCGGCTTCTCGTGTGGCAGATCGACAGCCCGCACCCGGAGATCAGTTGGAACACGCTGTTCGGCAAGGTGTGGTACGAGAATCACGAGCGGCCGAAGTACATGTGGCAGTCGAGCGGGACGGACGAGCCCAAGCTGAGCCTGGTGCCGGTGATCTTCGGCACGCTCAAGGCGACGTTTTACGCCATGCTCTTCGCCGTGCCGTTGGCGCTGTTCAGCGCCATGTACGTCAGCCACTTCACCATGCCCAGCTTCAAGCGGACGATCAAGCCGGTGGTCGAGGTCATGGCCGCGATCCCCACCGTGGTGATCGGCTTCTTGATCCTTCTTTGGGCGGCCCCGCTGGTGGGCCGGTGGATCGTGGGCGTGTTCGCGGCGTTTCTCACCATCCCGGTCACGTTCGTCGTGGCCATGATCCTGTGGCAGGGGATTCGCCGGTTCGAGTGGGCCCGGCGGGTCGAGAGCGGCTACGAGTTCCTGGCCCTTGTTCCCGTGATCTTGGTGGGGAGCCTGATCGGGATCTGGCTCACCGGGCCCTTGGAGCAGAGCCTTTTCGGCGGGGACTTCCGCCAGTGGCTCTTCGACGAGCGCGGCGTGCGCTACGATCAGCTCAACAGCCTGGTGGTGGCGTTCGGGCTGGGGTTCGCGGTCATCCCGATCATCTTCTCCATCTCCGAGGACTCGCTCTCGGACATTCCCTATAGCCTCACGGCGGCCTCGCTGGCCCTGGGCGCCAGCCGGTGGCAGACCGTGTGGCGCGTGGTGCTCCCCTCGGCGAGCCCGGGCATCTTCGCCGCGGTGATGATCGGTTTCGGCCGGGCCGTGGGCGAGACGATGATCGTGTTCATGGCCACCGGCAACACCCCGATCCTCGACTGGAGTCCCTTCAACGGCTTTCGCACGCTCTCGGCGAACATCGCGGTGGAGATCTCGGAGGCCCCCCGCAATGGAACCCTTTACCGCGTCCTCTTTTTATGTGCAGTTATCCTGTTCCTGATGACGTTCGTGCTGAACACGGCGGCGGAAGTGGTGCGGGTGCGGCTTCGCAAGAAGTACGGCCGGTACTAGGCAAGCTGCGCCGTGCCAAGAGCTTCTGGGGCCAGGGGGAACCCCTGGTCTGGGCCACCGGGGCTGCGCTGACGCTGACGCTCGCCCTGACGGCCCTGCTGCTGGGCGTCGTGCTGTGGAACGGGCTGGGCGTGTTCTGGCCCCACCCGATCTACGAGGTCACCCTCGCCGACGGCACGAAGCTGCTCGGCGAGCTGGTCGATACGGAGACGGACCCCATCACGGGCAAGCACCGCGTGAAGTACCACGTGGGAAACCGCGAGGAGGGGGCCGCCTTCCGGTGGATTGACGAGGAGGACATCGTCGCGACCGGGACTCCCCCCGAGGCCGTCAAGCTCGACCGGATGGTGAACCTGAACTACTTCGGGTATCTGCGCGACATCAAGGTGGACGACCTGGAGATCCCGGAGGCAGGCAGCGTTCGCCAGCGCCTCTCGGCCGCGATCGGGGCGGCGCATCGGGCGGAGGATCGGGCGATCGAGCCGCTGGCGGCCGAGGAGTCGCGCATCTCGCAGGAGATCAACGACCACATCGAGAACGAGAAGATCGAGGTCAAGTACCGGCGCAGGCTGTTGCTTCGCGGCGGAGCGCCCCCCGACACGCCCGAATTGGCCCGGCTCGACGCCCGGCTGGAGGAACTGGCCGAGGTCGAGTCCCGCTTGAAGGCCGAGTCGCATGAAGTCACGCGCAGGCGCACGGCCCGGGAGGCCGAGTTCCGCAAGAACGTCGCGCTGTTCGAGAGCGTGACCGGCAAGCCGGCCGACGCCGGTCCGGCCGAGGCCTCGGAACTGAAGCCCATTGCCCTGGTCGATATCGTGCGATGCACGACGCCGAACTCCATGGGAACGTCGGCCAAGATCAGGCACTACCTGGTCAAGGTCTGGGAGCTGGTCTCCGCGGGCCCGCGCGAGGCCAACCAGGACGGCGGCGTGTTCCCGGCCATCTTCGGGACCGTCTTGCTGGTGATCCTGATGGCCATCACCTGCTTCCCGCTGGGCGTGTTGGCCGGGATCTACCTGGGCGAGTACGCCAAGGAGGGACCCCTGGTGCGCCTGGTGCGCGTGGCGGTGAACAACCTGGCCGGCATCCCCTCGATCGTGTACGGGATCTTCGGGCTGGGGTTTTTTGTGTACTGGTGCGGGGGGACGCTCGACGCCCTGCTCTACCCCGCGCGCGTGGACGCCAGCAAGCCGGTGTTCGGGCAGGGATGCATCCTCTGGGCGAGCCTGACGCTGGGCCTTTTGACGATCCCCGTCGTGATCGTCTCGACCGAGGAGGCGCTTCGAGCGATTCCCCGCGCGGTGCGCGAGGGCTCCTACGCCCTGGGGGCGACCAAGCTCCAGACCCTCTCGCGGGTGCTCTTGCCCATGGCGTCGCCCGGGGTGATGACGGGGTTCATTCTGGCCATGGCCAGGGCGGTGGGCGAGGTCGCTCCGCTGATGATCACCGGGGCGGTGAAGAGCGCGCCCCTGCCGGTCTCCGGCGACTTCCCCTTCGTCCGGCTCGACCGCCAGTTCATGCACCTGGGCTTCCACATCTTCGACATCAGCTGCAAGTCGCCGAACGTGGAGGCTACCAAGCCGCTGGTCTACGTGACTACACTGTTGTTGCTGGCCATCGTGCTGACGCTCACGAGCACGGCCATCTGGCTGCGCAACCGGATGCGAAGGCGATACCAGGTACGCTCGATGTAGAGGGAGCCGTTTTGACCGCACCAGAGGAGAGACCGACCGAAGGGATCCCCATGGAGCAGACTTCCGCCCGACACGTCTCGGAGAACCTGGCCATGCGCTCGCTGACCGACGGGGCCTTGAAGCGGGCGGGCGGCGCGCGCAGCGAGGACGACGAGGTGTGCGACGCCATCGCGCGGGCCAGCGACGTGTGTCTTCATTACGGCTCGGCCCAGGCCCTGTTCGACATCACCATGGACTTCCCGCGCAACGAGGTCACGGCGCTGATCGGGCCCTCCGGATGCGGCAAGTCCACGCTGCTTCGCTGCCTGAACCGCATGAACGACCTGATCGACGACGTGCGGACCACCGGCGTGATCGACCTGGACGGGCAGAACATCAACGACCGGTCGGTGGACGTGATCGAGCTTCGCCGCCGCGTGGGCATGGTGTTCCAGAAGCCGACGCCCTTTCCCAAGTCGATCTACGAGAACATCGCCTACGGGCTGCGCATCGCGGGCATCCGCCAGCGGCGCGTGCTCGACGAGGTGGTCGAGCACAGCCTCAAGCGGGCCGCCCTCTGGGAGGAGGTCAAGGACCGGCTGCACGAGTCGGCGCTGGGCCTTTCGGGCGGGCAGCACCAGCGCCTGTGCATCGCCCGGGCGATCGCCGTCGATCCCGAGATCATCCTCATGGACGAGCCCTGCTCGGCGCTCGACCCCCGCTCGACCACGCGGATCGAGGACCTCATCGGCGAGCTCCGCGGCGAGTACACGATCATCATCGTCACCCACAACATGCAGCAGGCGGCCCGCGTCTCCGACTACACGGCCTTCCTGTACGAAGGGGTGCTGGTCGAGTTCGGCCCCACCAAGCGGCTGTTCACCAAGCCGGACAAGAAGGAAACGGAAGACTACATCACGGGGCGGTTCGGCTGAAGGCCGCCGAGCGCCCGCGGCGGGAAGCCACCCGCCGTCTCACTTCGGATGAATGGAACCCGGGCATGTCCGTCCACCTCCAGCGGGAAATCGAGCGACTCAAGAAGGACCTTCTTTCGCTCTGCGGGCTGGTCGAAGACCAGGTGCAGGGCGCCGTGCGCGCCCTGCTGGAAAGGGACGAGGAGGCCGCGGAGAGGATCGAGATCCGCGACTTCGACATCGACCAGCGCGAGGTGGAGCTCGAGGAGACCTGCCTGAAGATCCTCGCCCTGCACCAGCCGGTGGCCGCCGACCTCCGCTTCATCGTCTCGGCGCTGAAGATCAACAACGATCTGGAGCGGATCGGCGACCTGGCGGTGAACGTGGCGCGCAAGGCGATCACCTTTTGCCGCAACCCGATGCCCGAGATCCCCTTCGACATCCGCGGCATGTGGCAGAAGGTCCAGGCCATGGTCCGCGACAGCATGGACGCCCTGGTCAACATGGATCCGGAGCTGGCCAACGACGTGTGCGGGCGCGACCACGAGATCGACCGCATGAAGCGCGACATCCGCCTGGAGGCCGAGGCGATGATCCGCCGGGACCCGGAGCAGACCACGCCGCTTCTCACCCTGGCCGCGGCCGCGCGCAACCTGGAGCGGATCGCCGACCACGCCACGAACATCGCGGAGGACGTGATCTACATGGTCGAGGGCCGCATCGCGCGCCACGGCGAGATGGAGATCGCCTGAGCGGGCCGCCGGCTCGTCTTCCCGCGCGCGCCCCGCCAGCTTCTGCGGCGCCGGCCGGCCTCACGCTCCCACCGCCCCGCACAGCCACTGCCAGGCGGCCTGGGCCCCGCGCCCGTGCCGCCGGGCCAGGCGGCGGCGGAGACGGCGGTAGATCGTGCGGAAGAGCACGTCGCGGGCGACCTCCCCGGGCGCGCCCCCTCGCACCGCGCGCATCCGGCCCGCCGCCTCGGCGTATGGCCGCGAGTCGGCGGCCACGGCGACCAGCTCGTAGAGCGCCGCGTAATACTGGTTGAACGTCCCGGCGTCGAGCGGCTGGAGCATCTCCCGGGCGGCGGGCTCCTCGCCTTCCAGGACGCGGTCCACCGCCAGCCAGAGGAGGTGGAACGGCGCGGAGTGGTCGGGCGGCATCTCCAGGGCCCGCCGGCTCGCCTCCACGGCCTTGTGCCGGCGGCCCAGCTTCCAGAGCGAAAGCACCAGGTAGAAGAGCGCCTGCGGCGTCACGTCGTCGCGCCGGGGCCAGTCGGAGAGCCAGCGGACCGCGTTGCGGTCCAGATCGACGTCGGAGAGGGCCTGGCCCGCCGCGGCCCAGGTGTGGGCGTGTCGGCGGAGCCGTTTGCGGTTCCGCCGGATGAACGCCTGGAGCGGCTCGGGCCGAGCCGCGCTTCCCAGCGCGATCAGCCAGCGCGCCGCGCCGGCGCGCCACGCCTCCTCGCGATCCGCCATCCGCTGCAAGGTCGGCTCGCAGCGGTCCCATCGACCCGTCCGCGCCAGGCACTCGGCCCAGACCTCGACGACGGGCGGAGCGACGTCGTCGCGCGCCACCTGCCGGCAAAGCTCCTCGGCCACCGCGGGCATCCACGGCTCTTCGGCCATCTCGGCGACCGCCGCGTCCAGCGCCTGCGCGTCCTCCAGCGGCAGCGCGCACAACTGCCGGAAATGGGCCAGGGCGCCCTGGCGGTCGCGGCGCCGGGCGTCCAGGCGGATCTGCTGGGCCAGGGCAAACTCGGGCGGCATGTGAGGCGCCGCGACCTCCAGCGTGCGCGCGGCCCCCTCCAGGTCGTCGCCCTCGAACTGAACGTCCAGCAGGCCCATCGCGGCGAACAGGTAGTCCGGCGCCATCTCCAGGGCCCGCTGGAGGTCCTCGGCGGCCCCCTGGCGGTCTTGCGTGCGTCGCCGCGCGTCGCCCCGGTATCCCCAGCAGGCCGGCAGGCCGGGCGCCACGCGCACCATGTTCTCCGCGGCCTGGAGGTAGTCCTCGTCTCGCCCGGCCTGGTCGTGCCAGTCGGCCAGGCGCGTCCACGCCCAGAGGTAGTCGGGATCGTGGGCCACCACCTCGCGCATCCTCTCGACGGCGGCGTCCGCGTTGCCTCGGCGGAACTCGACGTCGGCCTCGCGCGCGGCCAGCTCCAGCGGCACGGCGTCGGCGAGGGCCTCGGGACGGCACGCGGCCAGCGCCTCGTCGTACCGTTCCATCTCGGCCAGGCACGCGGCCCGCATCGAATGGACCTCGGGCAGGCACGGGTTGAGCGCCGCAGCGCGGTCGAGGGCCTCCAGACGCGCGGCGCGCTGGTCCTCCGCGGCGAGCACGCGCGCGAGCACGAGCCACGACCGGGCCTGCTGGGGCCGCAGGCGCGTGAGCTCCTGGGCGACGTCCAGGGCCCGCCGCGGCTGGTCCACCGCGGCCGACCAGTCGCGCAGCATGTTCCAGGCCCAGTCGTAACCCGGCTCCAGGCGCACGGCCTGGGTCATCCGCTCGATGGCCTCGTCGCGGCGGTCCAGGGCCCAAAGCGCGTCGGCCAGGTAGGCGTGGTTGCGGGCTTCGCGGGGCTCGCGGGGCACCATCTGCTCCAGCAGCGCGGCCGCCCGCTCCATGTCGCCCTGGCGCTGGTAGGTCTCGGCCAGAAGCCGCGCCGGCTCGCCCCAGTTGGGGGAGATCTCGCGGGCCTTGGCCAGGGCCGCGATCTCCCCCGCGTCATCCTTGCGGGCGCGGCACACCGCGGCCAGCTCCAGCCACATGCGGGGCAGGAGGGGAAACTGCGCCACCGCCGCCTCGGCCAGGTCCCGGGCCTCGTCGGTGCGCTCGATCTCGGTCAACTGCCGGATCAAGGCGGCGTGGGCGTGCCACAGCTCGGGGCGGGCGGCCAGGGCGTCGCGAAGCGTGCCCAGGAGCGTCTGGGC
Source organism: uncultured Pirellulales bacterium (assembly GCA_964434165.1). Lineage (GTDB taxonomy): Bacteria > Planctomycetota > Planctomycetia > Pirellulales > Thermoguttaceae > CAYSUS01. The sequence continues at coordinate 42,761 of CAYSUS010000037.1, read as the reverse complement.
GTCGAGCGTCGCCGAGGCGTAGTCGCAAAACGCCAGCAGGCCGTCGCCGAAGATCACCTGGCGCACGAGCTCGCCGCGGAGGAACTCCAGCGCGTCGAGCCGATCGGCCTTGGAGTCGCACGTCTGCATCAGGGCGGCGATCGCCGGGTCGAAGTCCACCGACACGGTGATCGCGTCGCGGAAGCACGCCCTCGCCTCCTCCACCCGCCCGGCCGCCTGGCGGATCCGTCCCTGAATCAGATGCCCCAGGGGATTGCTGGGCTCGAGCTGGATCGCCAGGTCGGCCTCGTCCTCGGCCTCGTCCCACTTGCTCTGTTCGATCAGCGTGATCGCCAGCTCGCGGCGGGCCCAGGGATCGACCGGCTGGCGCTCCAGCAGCTCGCGGATGGCCGGCTCGGCCGCGGCCGGATCCTGGCGCCGCAGCCACTCGATGAGGAGCACGCGCAGCCCGTAGCTGTGGGGAAATCGCTCCACGGCCTGGCGGATGTGGGCGATGGCGGCCGCGTCCCCCTCCAGGTCGGCCAGGAGCTGCGCGGCCAGGTCGTTGGCGTCGCGGGCGAGGGGCTCGGTCTTCAGGACCTCCCGGGCGCGGTCCAGGGCGCTGCGCTGGTCGCTCTGGTACAGGGCCAGGTAGGAGGCCGTGCGCAGCCAGGCCATGCGGTGCGAGTTGCCCTCCGCGCGGCCGTGCAGCTCGGCGGCGCGCTCCGCGCGGCCGTAGCGGCCGTACATGTCGGCCGCGAACAGGAGCAGCTCGCCGTCGTCGGGCCTTCGGGCGAGGGCCTCCTCGAGCACCTCCAGGGCCGTGCCGGTCTGCTCCAGGGTCTCGAAGGCCCAGCACAAGGTCTGGGCCGGATGGCTCGAGCGGCCTCCGAACCGCGCGAAGCGATCCTTGAGCATCGTGATCGCCCGCTCCGTCTGACGCAGATGCCGGGCGGCGATGAAATAGGATCGCGCGCGGGCCTGGTCCTTGTCGGCCAGGCAGGCCGCGAAACGGTAGAGCGCCAGGGCCTCGTCGCGGCGCCGCCGCTCCCAGAGCACGTCGGCCAGAAGGCCGTAGTTGTCCGGGTCGATGGGCCGCATGCGCATGGTCCGCCGGAGCACGGCGAGCGTCTCGCCGTGCGAGCGGGCATCCTCGACCAGCTCCTGCGCGTACCGAATGAGGAAGAACGGGGCCGGCTCGGGCCTTCCGCAAAGCTCGCGAAGCATGGACAGCCGGTCGTCGCGGCGGCCCAGCTCCCTGAGGCAGTTGAGCTTGGACACCAGCAGGTTGGCGTCTTCCGGAAACTCCTTGAGGAGCTGCTCGGCCGTCTTGAGGATGTTGATCGGGTCGGCGTCGTAGGCGGCCATGGCCCCGCGGGAGCGGAGCGTGAGCGGGTGGTTGGCGTGCTCGGCGCGCATCCGCACGTGCGTCTCTTGGGCCTGCGGCCGATCGTGCGCCTGGAGGGCCCGCTCGATGCGGTAGCAGTCGTCGTACAGGGCCGCGTCCGGCAGGTCGAGTCCGGCGAACCGATCGGCCTGCTCCTCGGGCACCAGGGCCAGGCCGCGCGGCCCGGTCGAGCGGTAGTGCTTCAGCAACTCCTCGCCGAGCACCTCGCCGTAGTGCCGCTCCGACGGATCGCGGACCAGGAACGTGCCGCGGCGGCTGTCGTAGCCGATCACGGCCTGGAGATGGGCCGAGCCGGGGTCCACCGTGTGCAGGGCGAAGGGAATCCCCCGGTCCAGCAGGGCCGTGGCCGAGTCCCACGTGATGCGGAACTCCCGCACCGCGAAACCGTTCTCCTCGGCCCAGCGCCTTTCGCTGTGGGCCGGCGTGCCGTCGTAGCAGATCCGCTCGGCCACCTCGAGATGATCGGCCGGCTTCGACCAGTAGGCGCTGATCGCCGACAGCGTGGCCGGCGCGCACGTCACGTGATGCTGGCGCACGAAGCCCACCGTCAGCACGACCCGCTTGCCTTCCAGAGGCTCCGCGGCCAGGCGCTTGGCGGTCTCCTTGAAGAACGGGACATCGACCAGCGCCGAAAGCCGCGCGGCCTCGCGCAGGTCGCCGCAATGGTAGGCCGCGTCGGCCCGCTGCGCGTCGAACGCCATGCGCCGCTTCCGGTCGCGGGACATCAGCGGCAGCAGGGGCGCGGCGCGATTCAGGTCTTCGCGCGCCTCCCGGTAGCGGCCCAGCTCCCGCTCCAGCGATGCCCGCTGGATGAGCAGGTCGCCGCACTGCAGATGCCGCGCCGCCTCGGTGAGCAGCGCGAGGGCCTCCTCGTCGCGGTTGAGCTGGACCAGGTAATGCGCGGCGGCCTGGACGGCCGGGCGGAACCAGGGGCGGAGCCGCAGGGCGTGCTGCGCCGCGCCCAGGGCGTCCTCCGGGCGGTCCTCCGCTTCGAGCAGCACGGCCTTCTCGACCCAGATCCACGGCCGCGTTGGGGCGAGCTTCTCGGCGCGGGCGAGGCAGTCCTCGGCGCTCTCGAAGTCGCGCAGAATGGCCAGCACTTGCCCGCTCAGCGCGAACCAGTCGGCCTGGATCGAGCCGTCCGCGCCGGGCAGGTCGCCGTAGCGGCGAATCAGCTCCAGGCACGGCCAGGGTCCCCGGCGCACGAGCAGGCCGATCGCGTGGAAGTAAACCGCCTCGGGCTCCGAGGGATAGCGCCGCCACGCCCTGGCATGCAGGACCCGGCCCAGGCGGGGCGCGCCGAGCATGGTGGCCAGCCGGCCGGCGAGCACGGAGGCCCTGGCTCCGGTCCAGGCCTCGGGCGGCCCCAGCGGCTCGGAGGCGGCCAGCGCGTCGAGATAGCGGCCCTGGCGGTACAGGTCGGCGACACGATCGAGCGTAGCGTGGTCGGATTCCATCGAGTCCACTTCTCCCTGGCCCCCCCAGGTCAGCGCAATGTTCCCCGTTAGACGCCCCGCCGCGCCTCGAAGTTCACCCCCAAGGCGAGGCGCCCGCCAGGCTGCCCGCATGGTAATGGCCCGGCCGGAGTTTGCAAACGAGGTGGCGCGGCCGGCCGCCGCGGCCGCGTCCGGTCGCGCGGGCGGTCCCCCGGGGGCCGAAGGGGGCCTTGCGAGCGAGGAGGCGAGGCCCCGGAGCCCCAGCCCCGGTGCGAGGGGGTGTGGCGGGCTGGCCCCCAAGTCGGTAAGATGTTTCCGTTGCATCGGCTAGGATTTCGTGGGGTTTCGGGTTCTTATTTGGGGGCGGACGCCTCCCTGACCGCGTCGTCCGACTTGGGCGTCTGCGGCCGGTGGGCGTTGCGCGGGGGCCGCATGGGCGCCCGGCGCATGAGACGTACCAGGAGGGGTAAGACCGCTGAACATGAAGCGCGTAAGCGACGAAGGTTATCGGCTCCTGGCGGCCGGCTACTTCCGCAAGCAGGCCCGGCAGCTCGTCTCGCAACTGGAGGGCGTGCGCGAGGCCAAGGACATCGAGTACGTCCACCGCGCGCGTGTGGCCTCGCGGCGGCTTCGGGCAGCCATGGACCTGTTCGGGCAGTGGGTCGGCCCTAAGCTAGCCAAGCGCTGGCGCAAGGAGATCCGTCGCGTGACCAAGGAGCTCGGCGGGGCCCGCGACAAGGACGTGCAGATCGAGTTTCTCTGCAAGACGCTCGCCCGCGTGACCGATCCCGCGCACTGCGTGGGCATCGCCCATCTGCTGATGCAGTTGGAGTATCAGCGCGAGATGCTTCAGCCCCGCGTCATCGACGCCGTGGCGCGGCTCGACCAGAGCGGCGTGTTGGCCGAGATGTGCCAGCGGGCCGACGAAGTCGTCAAGGGGAAGAAGGGCCGCGAGCAGGGTGTGCGCTCGCCGGCCGTTCTGGACCACGTGTGCGGGCAGATCGGTGCCCGCCTGGAGGAGCTGCTCGCTTTGGAGGCGTGCCTGGAAGACGCGGCGGCCCGCGAGCGGCATCACGAGATGCGGATCGCCGCCAAGCGGCTCCGCTACACGCTGGAGATATCCCGGTCGGTGTTTCCCGGGCAGCTCGAGGAGACGATCGACGCGGTCAAGGGCCTCCAGACCCTGTTGGGCGACGCCCACGATTGCGACGTGTGGGACGATCACCTGGCCGCCTTCCTCGAAGAGGAGCAGCGCCGCTTGGTCTCCCACTTCGGCAGCACGCGGCCGTTTCTGCGCGTCAAGGCCGGGCTGGAGTACCTCCGCCGCGAGCGGAGCGAGACCCGGGCGCGGCTGTTCGCCGAGGCCGTCGCGTGCTGGCAGGCCATGGGGGCCGACGGCGTATGGGAGCGGCTGGCCGGGTTGCTTGCGTCGCGGGGCGCGGCGCCGCGCCCGGATGCCGCGTGCGACAGCGGCCCGAACGGCCGGGACGGGATGACGGCCGGGGACCGGGCCCGGCCCAGATCGCAGGAGCAGGAAACCAACCCGTCGTGACCGAGACCACGGAAAAACCTCGGCCCGAGTCCCCCGCCCGAACCGTCGCCGCCGTGGACGTGGGCTCCAACTCGATCCGTCTGGTCATCGCCCAGGTGCTCGGCGACGGCCAGATCGAGGTTCTCGAACGTCTCCAGCGGGCCGTGCGCCTGGGGCAGGACGCCTTTCGCCGGGGACGCCTTGGCGGAGGGGCCATGCGCGCGGCCGTGGCGGTGCTCCGCGATTTCAAGAGGCTCCTCGAACTGTACCAGGTGCAGCGGGTCCGCGCCGTGGCCACCAGCGCCGTGCGCGAGGCGGGCAACGCCGACGTCTTTCTCGACCGGGTTTACCTGGCCACGGGACTGAACGTCGAACCGATCGCCACCAGCGAGGAGAGCCGGCTGACCGTCACGGCGGTGCGCGAGGCGGTGGGCAACGCCCTGGGCGTCAACCGCGACAAGAGCCTCGTGGCCGAGGTCAGCGGCGGCGGCACCCTGCTGACCATGATGCAGGACGGCGAGATCGCCTTCTCCGAGAGCCTCCGTCTCGGCTCGATCCGGCTCCAGGAGCTGCTCGACACCGGCGACCAGTCGCCCGAGCGGTCGGCCGAGCTGCTCCGCCATCACGTGGCCAACATGATCGCCACGGTGGGCGGATCGCTGGAACTGGAAGGGATCGACTCGTTCGTGGCGGTCGGCGGCGACGCCCGCTTCGCCGCCAAGGAGATCGGCCGGCCGGCCGGGCCGGAAGGACTGTTCGTCGTCGAAGTCGCGGCCTTCGACAAGCTGTTGCGCCGCTTGCAGCACTGCACCGCCGAAGAGCTGGCCAAGCGGTTCGGGCTTCCGTTCGCCGAGGCGGAGACCCTCAACCCGGCCCTGCTGGTCTATCAGATCCTTCTCCACGCGGCGGGCGTGAGCCGGATGATCGTCTCGCAGGCCTCGATGCGCGACGGGCTGCTGCTGGAACTGGCGCGCGAGGCCACCGGCGAGGAGGACGACGCCGTGTATCGCGGCGTGGTCCATTCGGCGATGACCCTCGGCGAGAAGTACCGCGTGGACCTCGACCACGCCCAGAACGTGGCCGAGACGGCCTGCCGGCTGTTCGACGAGCTGCTGCCCGACCACGGGCTGGGCCCGCGCGACCGGCTGCTTCTGCGCGTGGCCGCGCTGCTGCACGAGATCGGCAGCTTCGTCAGCAGCCGGGCCCACCACAAGCACAGCTTCTACCTCATCTACCACTCCGAGATCTTCGGACTGAACTGGGACGAGACGGTGATCGTCGCGCACATCGCGCGCTACCACCGCCAGAGCGGACCGAAGCCCACGCACGCGGAGTACATGTCGCTTCCGCGCGAGAAGCGGGTGGTGGTCAACAAGCTCTCGGCGGTCCTTCGCGTGGCCGACGCCCTGGCGGGCAGCCACTTGCAGCGCCTGCCGGCGTTCCGCTTCGAGCGGCACGGCGACGAGCTGGTGGCGCACGTCTCGGGCAGCACCGACCTGCTCCTCATGCGCCGGTCGATCGCCCTGGCCAGCGACCTGTTCGACGACGTTTACGGCATGAAGCTCCGCGTCGAGGAGACCTAGGCCGCGATGTGTGCCAAGACGCTGAAGTCCCCCGATCTGTACATCAACCGCGAGCTGAGCTGGCTGGAGTTCAACGATCGCGTGCTCCGCGAGGGCCTCGATCGGCGGCTCCCCCTCCTGGAGCGGCTGAAGTTCCTGGCCATCGTCAGCTCGAACCTCGACGAGTTCTTCATGGTCCGCGTGGCCGGCCTTCACCAGTTGAAAGGCGCCGGCGTGCGCCGCCGCGACCCGGCCGGGCTGACGCCGTCGCAGCAGCTCGCCGCCATCGGCCGCCGCGTCCATCGCCTGGTCGAGGAGCAGACCGAGGGGGTCCGCGAGGTGTTCCAGGGACTCTCCAAGGAAGGCCTGTTCCTCTGGCGTTCGGGCGACTGGACCGATCCCCAGCGCGACTGGCTGCACGCCTACTTCGTCAAGGAAGTCCTGCCGGTGCTCACGCCCCTGGCCGTCGAGGACCTCGACCCCTTCCCGGTCCTGCCCGGCCTGCAGTTGCACGTGGCCGCGGTGATCGCGCCGGACTCGCCGGGCGCGTCGGGCGGAGAGAAGATCGTGGACGTGCCCGTCCCGAGCGTGTTCAAGCGGTTCGTGGCCGTGCCGGCGGACGAAGGGATCCACCTGGCCTGCCTGGAGGAGGTCGTCGCGGACAACCTCGATACCCTGTTCCCCGGGTACCGCGTGCTCTGCTCGACCACCTACCGCGTGACGCGCGACGCCGACGTGGCCATTCAGGACGACGACGTCAGCGACCTGCTGGCCGCGGTCGAGGAGGCCGTGCTCGACCGCCGCCGCCGCCAGGCCGTGCGCCTGGAGGTCTCGGCCGACGCCGATCGCCGGCTGAAGAAGTGGCTGGCCGACTGGCTCGGGCTGGCGTCCGAGCAGGTGTACGAGATCGAGGGCCTGTTGGACGCCACGGCCTTGTGGCAGGTCGTCGGCTGGCCGGGCTTCGAGCGCCTCAGACTCCCCGACTGGCCGCCCCAGCGGCCCCGCGACCTGATCGGGAGCGAGGACCTGTGGTCCAGCCTGCAGGATCACGACGTGATGCTCTTTCACCCCTACGAGAGCTTCGACCCGGTCGTGCAGCTACTCACGCAGGCGGCGGAGGATCCCGACGTTCTGGCCATCAAGCAGACGCTCTACCGCACCAGCGGCGACTCGCCCATCATCCGCGCCCTGGAGCGGGCGGCCGAGGACGGCAAGGAGGTGACGGCCCTGGTGGAGCTGAAGGCCCGCTTCGACGAGGCCCGCAACGTCAACTGGGCGCGCCGCCTGGAGGACGCCGGGTGCCACGTGATCTACGGCATCGCGGGGCTGAAGACCCACGCCAAGGCCTCCCTGGTCGTGCGCCGCGAGTCGGGCCGCATCCGCCGCTACGTCCACCTGGCCACGGGCAACTACAACGACCGCACCGCGCGGCTCTACTCGGACATCGGCGTGATGACCTGCGACCCGGACACGGCCAGCGACGTGGCCGCGTTCTTCAACCTCCTCACCGGCTACTCCGAGCCGGTCGGCTGGGCCCGGCTGTGCATCGCGCCGACGGGCCTCAGGCAGCGGTTCCTCGACCTGATCGACCGCGAGGTCCAGGCTTCGACGCCCGACAAGCCGGGCCTCATCATGGCCAAGGTCAATTCGCTCCAGGATCTCGAGGTCTGCCGCGCCCTGTACCGGGCCAGCCAGTCCGGCGTGGAGATCCTCCTGAACGTCCGGGGCATTTGCACTCTGCGGCCCGGCGTCGAAGGCGTGTCGGAGAACATTCGGGTGGTCTCCATCGTCGATCGGTTCCTGGAGCACGCGCGGGTCTTCTACTTCCGCAACGGCGGCCACGAGGAGGTGTATCTGTCCAGCGCCGACTGGATGCGGCGCAACCTCAGCCGCCGGCTGGAGATCCTCTTCCCCGTGACCGATCCGCGCTTGCGGCGACGGACCCTCTCCATCCTCCGCACGTGCTTCGCCGACAACGTGAAGTCGTGGCGGCTCCTGCCCGACGGAACCTACGAGCGCATCGCGGCGCGGGGCCGCCGGGTCCGCGCCCAGGAGACCTTCTACGGCGAGGCCGTGGCCGCCGTGCAGGAGGCCGACCAGGCCGGGCTGCAGTTCCGCCCCTTGACCCGCCCCAAGGGCTGAGCCGCCCCCGGGGCCGCCCGTCGAGCGCGGCTCAGCACGTGACGTGGAACAGCGCGGCCTTGCGGCGCTTCGAGGCGTTGAAGGCCTCGACGGCCTCGGGGGTGGGCAGGGCCTCGACCTGGATCGCGCGCTGCTCGAGGAACCGCCGCGCCTCGTCGGTCAGCTCCATGCGCCCCTCGCGCCCGGTGCCCACGAACAGGATCTCGGGCCCGCCCGTGCAGACCTTTTCCAGCTCCTTCGGGCCCAGGCTGTGGGCGGTCCCGTAGTGCTGGCGGGAGAGCGACTTCTTGCGCTTCTTCACCTTGCCGCTCACATAGACGTAGATGTCGCGGTCGAAGGCCTTGCTCCCCACCTGGATCTCGCCCGGCCCCGCCGCGCGGATCTCCGGGTACTTCGGCCGCACCGCGTAGCGCTTCTTCAGGGGGTTGCGCCCGATCCGCCGCGCGGCCAGGGCCACCGCGCCGAGCGCCACGGCGTCGTCGCCCAGGGCCGAGAGCAGCACGCGCCCGCCGCCCCGCGCGCCGGGAAGCTGGTCGGAGCCCACGATGTTCTCCACGATCGGCAGGATGAAGTCGCTGCACGCCTCGACCACGCCGCCGCCGAGAACGATCACCTCGGGATCGACCAGGTGCCGGATCGTCAGGCAGCCGTAGCCGAGGATCTCCGAGGCCCGCCGCATCACCTCGGTGACCAGCGCGTCGCCGCTCTCCAGGGCCTTGCGGATGGCCCCGCTGCGGATCACGCCGAGGTCGCCGTCGAGCAGGCCGGGCAGCACGCTCTCGCGCCCCGCGGCGATCGCCTCGCGGAGATCGCGCTCGATGGCCGTGCGGCTGGCCAGGGCCTCCAGGCAGCCCCGGTTGCCGCAACCGCACAACGGCCCGTCGATCTGGATCACCATGTGGCCGACCTCCGAGGCGCCCTCCCGAGCGCCGCGCCACACGCGGTTCCGCTGCACGAAGCCCCCGCCGATGCCCGTGCCCACGAAGATCCCCACCGCGCTGCGGGCATGCCGCGCCGAGCCGAGCCACTTCTCGCCCAGCGTTCCCAGGTTGCAGTCGTTGCCCACCGCCACCGGCAGCTTGTAGCGCTGCTCCAGGTGCGCGCCCAGGGCCACGCCCGTCAGGTTCATGTTGGGAGTGACCACGACGCGCCCCTCGTCCGGATCGACGACCCCGGGCACGGCGATGCCGATCGCCGCCAGATCGGCCGCGCGGAGCGACTCCTTCTGGAGCACCTCGTCGATCACCCGCTCGATCACGGCCAGGACCTGCTCCGGTCCTCCCTGGCGAGGCGTGGGGCATCGCTCCCTCTCGACCACGGCCCCGCTGGCCTCGACCAGATTGGCCAGGATCTTCGTCCCCCCGACATCGACACCCAAGTACAGCATGTTCTCACCGCTGCCGGTCTGAGCCATGTTGTGCGATCCCCGGTGCGACGGCGTGCGTGCCCTTCCGCGGCGCCCCCGACGGTCTGCGGCCCCAGCCGCTTTTCGTGAATCTTGCTCGTTTCTCCCGCCGTCGAAAATACCCTGAATCGGGGGAATGCTTGCATGCCGCAAGGGCGTGGAGGACCATGATCCGGGGCGCGCGGCCACCTGGGCAATCCTCTCCATCGCTGCCAAAGGATACCTCACCATGAATCGATCGTCCCTGCCGAGTCGATCTGCCCGGAGTCCCACGCTGTCCCGACGCGGCTTCGCTCGCAATGCGGCGTCCCTTGCGCTGGGATCGGCCGCCTGGGTCGCTGCTCGCCCCGGCCGGGCCGAAGGCGGGAAGCCGCCGAATTACCGCGTTGCCGTGATCGGTCACACGGGGCGAGGCAACTACGGCCACGGGCTCGACAGGGTGTGGCTGGACGTGCCCCAGACCGCGATCGTGGCCGTCGCCGACGCCGATCCACAGGGCCTGGCACGGGCCGTCAGGCGGCTCGACGGCGTGCAGGGGTATGGGGACTACCGCCGCATGCTCGACGAGGTCCGGCCCGACCTGGTGGCCGTGGCGCCCCGGTGGCTCGACCAGCACGGCGACATGGTGACGGCCGCCGCCGAGCGCGGCGCCAAGGGGATTTACCTGGAGAAGCCGATGTGCCGCACGCCCGAGGAGGCCGACCGCATGGCGGCCGCCTGCCAGAAGCACGGGGTGAAGCTGGCGATCGCCTTCCAGACCCGCTACAGCCCCCGGCTGAAGGTCATCGAATCGCTGATCGCCGAGGGGCGGATCGGCCGGGTGATCGAGATCCGCGCACGGGGCAAGGAAGACCGGCGCGGCGGGGGCGAGGACCTTTGGGTGCTGGGATCGCACGTGCTGAACCTGACGAACCACTTCGGCGGCGCGCCCCAGTCGTGCTTCGCGCGCGTGTACGCCGAGGGCAAGCCCGTCACCAAGGGCGACGTCCAGCCCGGAGCCGAGGGCATCGGCCCACTGGCCGGCGACGAAGTCCACGCCATGTACCGCATGGCAAGCGGCGTGACCGCCTGCTTCGATTCGGTGCGGGGGGCGGGCGGGCGGCCGACGCGGTTCGGGCTGCGCGTCTTCGGCTCCGCGGGCCTGATCGACATGGGCACGGGCTGGCTGCCGCCGGTCCATTTGCTGGAGGACTCGTCCTGGTCGCCGGGCCAGAGCGGCAAGTCGTGGCAGCCGGTCACCTCGGCCGGCGTCGGCAAGCCCGAGCCGCTGGAGGACACGCACCTGCACGGCGGCAACGTGGCGGCCGTGCGCGACCTGATCGACGCCATCGAGAACGACCGCCCGCCCGTGGCCCACCTCGAGGAAGCCCGGACGTCGGTCGAGATGATCGCCGCGGTGTTCGAGTCGCAACGCGCAGGCGGTCCGGTCGATCTGCCCCTTGAGCACCGCGGCAATCCGCTCGAACGATTGTAGATGGCTCGAAAAGGGGGGGGTTCTTCGCGCAACCCGGCACTTTTCGATCTTGCCCCGGTTGGGGGTAATCCCAGATAATGCGGCCCTCTTCTCGGAAGGCAGGGGGCTTTGCGGAACTTCTGTGGATTGCACAAAATGCGCAGCTTCCTGGTCCGTGCGGTGTGGCTCCTCGTTCCCGTCCTGGCGGGCCTTTTGACGGCGACAGGCACTTCGGGTCGCGCCGCGGCGGATGAGGTGTACGGTCCGGAGCTGGAGCGTTGGGTGGAGCGCGGCGGCCGGCCCGGGCCGGCGGCGCGGGCGGGGCTGGAGGAGCCGCCGATTGCTCCGTGGGTTCCTCCCGCGCGGGTTCCCGCGTTCATCCCGCCCGGCGGAGCCGACGCGCCGGCCGACGATGGCGTGGCCCTGGATCGAGACGCCCGGGCGCTGGCCGAGGCGGCGCTTCCTGACGCGTCCGCGCCGCTGGGTCCGAGCGTGTCCCTGCGCGAGATTCCCTGGCGCCTGCAAGTCCTTCCCGACGGACTGATCTACCGCTCCTACCTGGCCGGCGTCAAGGAGCCCCGCCACGCCATCGTGTTCAACAACGACGACCGGCTGGGCTGGATCTGGGACATCTCGCTGGGCGGGCGCGTGGGCATGCTGCGATACGGGAGCGAGGACACGCTGCTGCCCGACGGCTGGCAGATCGACTTCGAGGGCGCCGCCCTTCTGCGCCTCGATCCGGAGGAGGACCGCGACCTGGTAGGAACGGACTATCGGTTCGGGATCCCCCTGACCTTCGGGCGGGGGCCGCTGCGCACCAAGTTCTCCTACTACCACGTCAGCTCGCACATGGGCGACGAGTTCCTGATCAAGAACCCGGGCGTTCCCCGCGAGAACTACGTGCGCGACGCCCTGGTCCTGGGCCAGTCGATCTACCTGACCGAGAACCTCCGTCTTTACGCCGAGGCCGCCTGGGCCTTTTACGACTCGGGCGGGGCCCGGCCCTGGGAGTTCCAGTTCGGCATGGACTACAGCCCCCTGGTCATCAATGGGCTGCGCGGCGCGCCGTTCGTCGCCCTCAACGGCCACCTCCGCGAGGAATTCGACTTCGGCGGCAACCTCGTGGTCCAGACCGGCTGGCAGTGGCGCGGCCCCAGCGGCCAGCTCTTCCGCATGGGCATGCAGTACTACAACGGCAAGAGCGACCAGTGGGAGTTCTTCAACATGAACGAAGAGAAGATCGGCATCGGCATGTGGTACGACTACTGACGCCCTCTTCGCGGAGGACGCCGTCTCGCGGCGTCGCTCCGCGGCCCGGCGGCTCCGCGGTCCCGGCCTGCCTCTGAAGCGCATCCTCTCGTGGCGGTGCGCCGCCCCCCAACGGCCCACGCGGCCTCGTGATTGGCGGCCGGCCGGCCGGCGGATTACAATCGGGGCTTTCCATCCAGCCTTCGATGGCGCCGGGAAGGAGAGGGATCGCCCGTGAGTCTTGCCGCCGTCCTGATCGCCGCGGCCGTCAGCGCCCCGGCGCCCAAGCCTTTTGCGCTGGCCTCCCCCGGCGCCACGGCCACCATCCTGGTTCCCCGCAGCGAGCCCGAGTGCGTGCGCCGGGCGGCTGCGGACCTCGCCGCGGACGTGGAGCGGATTACGGGCCGGCGGCCCGGGGTCGTCGCCGAGGCCGAAGGGGCCGCGCCCCACTGCGTGGTCCTCGCCACGGTTGACCGGCCCGACTCCGCGGCCCTCTGCGAGAAGCTCGCCCCGGGGGCCGCCGACCGTCTGGCGGGCAAGTGGGAGGCCTTTCGCGTGCAGTCCGTCGCCGCCCGGCTCGGCCCCGTCCGCCGCGCCGTGGTCATCGCCGGCAGCGACCCGCGCGGCACGATGTTCGGCACCTACGCCTTCTGCGAGGAATACCTGGGCGTGGACCCGCTCCACTTCTGGGCCGACCGCATGCCGGAAAAGCGCGAGCGCCTGGCCTGGGACGAGGTCGAGCTGGAGGGGGGCGAGCCCACGTTCCGCTATCGCGGCTGGTTCATCAACGACGAGGACCTGCTGACCGAGTGGCACCTCGACGGCGGCCGGCGCGACATCGATTACCCCTTCTACAGCCGCGTGGTTTCGCCCAAGGTCTCGCCCCATGTATTCGAGGCCATGCTCCGGCTTCGCTACAACCTGGTGATCCCGGCGTCGTTCGTCGACATCCGCAATCCCGACGAGGCGCGGCTCGTCGAAGAGGCCTCGCGCCGCGGGCTGTTCGTCTCGCAGCATCACATCGAGCCGCTGGGCGTGAGCGGGTTCGCCTTCCTGAGCTACTGGAAGGAGAAGGGCGAGGACGTGCCGTTCTCCTTTGTCCGGCACCGCGACAGGTTCGAGCACGTCTGGCGGGAGTACGCGCGCCGCTGGGCACAATACCCCAACGTGGTCTGGCAGCTCGGACTGCGGGGCATCGCCGACCGGCCCATGTGGGTCACCGATCCGGCCGCTCCCCGGACCGACGCGGAGCGGGGCAAGCTCATCAGCGAGGCGATGGACCTCCAATGGGAGATCGTCAAGAGCGTGGACCGGCGCCGCCAGCCGCCGGCCACCACCACCTTGTGGATGGAGGGGGCGGCGCTGCATCAGAAGGGCCACCTGACGTTTCCGCCCGGCGTGGCCGTGATCTTCGCCGACAACAGCCCGGGCTGGCAGTGGCAGCGCGACTTCTACGAGGTCGCCCGGGAGAAGGGCCGGCCGTACGGAGTGTATTACCATCAGGCGCTGTGGGGTACGGGGCCGCACCTGGCCCAGGCCGTTTCGCCGTGGAAGATGCACGACCTGCTGGGCCAGGCCGTCCGGCGCGGGTCCTCGCACTACGCGATCTTCAACGTCTCCAACGTGCGGGAGTTCGTCCTCGGCGTGGAGGCCTCGGCGCGCATGACCCGGGATTTCGCGTCCTTCGACCCCGACCGCTTCCTTTCCGCCTGGTGCCGCGAGCGTTTCGGCCCCGCGGCCCCCGAGGTCGAGGAGTGCTACCGCCGCTACTTCGACTCGTTCGCGATCGACGCGGAGAAGGGCACGCGCCACCTGCTCGACGGCGAGACGCTCCACAAGGGCAAGCGGATCTACGGTCTGTTGACCGAGCGGCTCGCGGAGGGCAAGCGACCGCTGCTCAACGACCCCGGCGCCGTGCGCCGCGAGCTCGCCCGGGTCGGCTCGCAGCGAGAGGCGCTCGAGCGTTCGGGGCGCGGCGCCGCCGGCCTGGCCTCGCGCATGGAGGCGCCGGCGCGGAGGCTGTTCCAGGTGAACTTCCTCGCCCAGCAGCAGATCATGCTGGGCCTGGTCGAGTGGCTCGGGGCCGGGCTGGAGGCAGGGCTGGCAATGCACGAGGGCCAGAGAGACGAGGCGCCGGCGGCCCTCGCGCGCGCCGGGCAGGCGTGGCAGCGGATCGACGCCGCCCAGGCCCTGGCCACGCGCGGGCCCAAATGGGAACACTGGTATCGCGGCGACCGGAAGATGAACCTCGCCGCGGCCCGGCGCCTGACGGAGCGTCTGGCAGAGGTGCTCAGAACCGCTGATGAAGATGAGAAGGGAGAAGGGAACCGCTGATGGACGCTGATCATCTCCAGGACGTTGCCCGTTGCCTTGCACGCCCGCCCATGCCACTCCATCCACGCCGCGCGGTCACGGTGCTGGCCGTCCTTCTCGCCGCGTGCTCCGTCCCGTCGCTCCGCGCCGAGCCGCCCGCCGCGCTCCGCGTGACGGGCGAGGATTACCCCCGGGCGTTCTTCTTCCGCTCGTCCGAGGGCTTCGCCGCGCACCGGAGAACCGAATTCACCCGCTGGGAAGCGTGCTTCTCGCGCTTGATGGGGATCGAGGGCAAGGTGCTCGAGGAGGAGGTGCCCGGGCGCTCGGTGCGCAACATCGACTTCTTCACCCGATTCAAGAAGCGGCACCCCGAGCAGCTCGTTCTCCTGCACTACAACGGCAACGCGCGGGACCCGCGCTTCGAGCGCGGGGAGTTCTTCGCGGGGCACTGGCTCTACTACAACGGGGCCACGATCCTCGCGGACGTGCCGGCCGACGAGGGCGAGATCGAGATCCAGGTCTCCGACGCTTCGCTGTTCCGCACCGGCATGGGCCGCTACCGTGACAGCGCGGACGACATCGGCCTCTGTAGGCTCGACGAAGAAGGCCGCCCCGACTGGAGCCGCAGCGAGCAGGTGCAGCTCGTCTCGGTGGACCGGCGCCGCGGCATGATCCGCGTGCGGCGCGGTTGTTACGGGACCACGCCTCGGGCCTTTTCGGCCAAGCGCTCCTACGCCGCCGCCCACATGACCGAGGGTCCGTGGGGCCGCAAGTCGCACCTCTTGTGGTATTACAACTACGCCACCTGCTGCCCGCGCGACGCGAAGGGCCGCACGTGCGGCGAGGTCCACGCCGACGAGCTGGCCCGGCGGTTCCTGCCCGGCGGCGAGCTGGCCGCCTTCGACGGGCTGGAGTTCGACGTCCTGCACCACGAGGCGGGGCGCCGCGGCGGGAAGATGGGCGCCGACTGCAACGCCGACGGTAAGGCCGACTTCGGGCGGGTCGGCGGCGTCAACCGGTACGGCATCGGCGTCGTCGAGTTCTGCCGCCGGCTGCGAAATCACCTGGGCGAGAAGCGGCTGATCCTCGCCGACGGCATGAGCACGCGCGGGCAGCGGGCGTTCGGCATCCTTAACGGCATCGAGAGCGAGGGCTGGCCCACGCTCTCCGACCACGACATCCGCGACTGGTCGGGCGGGCTGAACCGGCATTTCTACTGGAATCGATGCGGCGCCGCGCCCGCGTGGAGCTACGTCAATCACAAGTTCATCGAGCGCGGCGAGGCCCCGGGCGTCGTGCGCCACCCCGACCTCCCCTGCTCGACCCATCGCCTCGTCCTGGCCGCGGCCATGATGACCGACGCGGCCGTGTGCTACTCGCAGGCCCCGCCCAAGCAGCCCGGCGAGATGCTCGGAATCTGGGACGAGCTCCGCAAGGGCACGGAGCACGAGATCGGCTGGCTCGGCCGACCGCTGGGCCCCCCGGTGCGAATGGCGCTGCGGGAGCCCGACGCACTGGACGGCGTGCATCTGGCCGAGCGGATCGCGGGCGAGGGCGTGGCGGTGGCCGAGGAGGACGGCGCCGTCCGCGTTGCCGGTCGCGAGGCCGACGCCGAGCAGACGCGCTTCATCGTCCGCGACGTTCCCTGCGACGGGCCGGACCTGCTCGTCACCCTGACCGCGCGCGGCGCGCCCTTGAAGGACTATCCCGAAGACGTGGCCCGACTCGCCTGGCTCGGCGTCGCTCGGCCCCAGGGGCAGCTCGTCCACGCCGACCTGCCGCCGGCCGGCATGTGCCTGCGTGGCGGCAAGGAGCGGGAGATCGACGCCGCGAGCGGGGCCTCCGTCCGCTTCCAGCCCGGCCGGCGCTTGAACGACGACCCCCGCGACGCCTACCTGGTACATCCACCCTATAAAGGAGCCGTGGGCTACACGTTCTGGCACCGCGACGTCACGGTGCCCAAGGGCGGGCGCCTGGAGCTCTTCACCGGGATGGGCGAGAAGGCCCCCGAGCGCAGCGACGGGGTCACGTTCCGCGTGCTGGCCCGCGAGCTCCGCGACGGCCAAACGCCCGGCGAGCGCGAGGTCCTCCTGGAGCACTCGCAGAAGGAGAGCCGCTGGGTGGCGCACCGCGTGGACCTCGCCCCGTACGCCCGCCAGCGCGTTCGCCTCACGTTCGTCTCCGACTGCGGACCTGCGGACGACTCCACGACCGACCACAGCTACTGGGCCGGCGTGTTCGTGGTCGGGCCCGAGGGACGCCAGGCGGTAACGCCCTCGGTGCGCTTCATGACCTGGCTCGGGCGCGAGGAGCTCACCTCGACCTTCTACTTCTCGGACGTGCGCACCCGCGCAGTCGATCTGGAGTTGTCGATCGAGGGGGCCGGGCCGATCTGGATCGCGGACCTCGGCGCGCACCCGGGCGCGGACGCCCTGTATCGCGAGTTCCAGCGGGGGCTGGTCCTCGCCAATCCTTCGCCGCGGCCTTACACGTTCGACCTGGAGAAGCTACTGCCCGGGCGCCGCTTCCGCCGGCTCCGCGGCTCGTCGCGCCAGGATCCCCAGACCAACGACGGCTCGCCGGTCCGCGGCACGCTGACGCTCGGTCCGAAGGACGGGCTGTTCCTCATCGCCGATCAGACGGTGAGAACCGGCACCCAGTAGCACAAGCGCTTCAAGGGGTACGAGGTCGGGCGTCTCTTCTCGAAGGCGTCCTGCATGCAGCCAATCCGCGGGCCGGGACAGGACTCGCGGCCGCGGAAAGCGCGAGCGCCCTATTCCGGCCTGTCCTTGCTGGCGGTCTCGGCCTCCTTGGCCTGCAGCGGCCGGTGATAGAGCTTCACGCCGGCCAGACGGCCGAGGACCTGGTAGGAGTCGGCCGCACCGCCGCTGTACTGGCCCAGGTAGAGGTCGCCCGGCCAGACCGTAGCGACGGCTTCGCCCGAGGCCTCGGCGACCTGGCGTCCGTCCTCGAAGAGCCGGGCGGTGCGCCCGTCGAAGGTCCCCACGAGGTGGATCCAGCGTCCGAGGGCCGATCGCCCGCCGTCGCAGTCGATCCCGGCCACGTGCCACCGCCACCGGCCCCCGATGCTTTGCAGGAACCAGCCCGACTCGCGCCATCGGCCGCAGCTCACGAGGACGGGCATCTGGCTCGGCTTGTCGAGCCGGACCCAGCACTCCAGGGAGAACGGCTGCCCCAACTCGAACCGGGCGTCGTGTTTGAACGTGACATGCCCGCCGCCGGCGAGGTCCAACTGGCCACTGGCCGCCTTGGCCGGCCCGTGCCGCTTGCCGGCGATGGACTCGCCGCCATGGAGGGCCGCCTCGATCTTGCCGTCCAGCGACGCCTCGAACACAGGCTCGCGGATGATGATCGCCTCGGCGCTGGCCTCGGCCGTGGGCTCGCTTTCGATTCCGCGGCGGCTGACCGAGCGCACACGGTAGGTATGACGCACCTTGGGCTCGATGCCGCCGTCGACCAGCGCCGTCTGCCGGACCGGGTCGGGCGTGATTCGCTCGAACTGGCCCGAGTCCGCCTTGCGCCGCTCGACATAGTACCCGGCGACCGGATCGGCGGGGGCATTCCAGCTCAGGCGCACGGAGAAGGAGGCCGGCTCGGCCTTCAGCGCGACGGGCGCAGTCGGCGGCGGCGGCGTGGGCACCGTCACCGATACGTACGCGGGCTTGCTCCGCTCCTCGCCCGAGGCCAGCACCAGGGCGTAGTGTTGCGCGCCCGTCGGCGCGGTCTCGTCCAGGTGGCGGCCCAGGGTCGTGGTTGCCAGCAGGGTGGACTCCGACGGGGTGAAGTTGCCAGCGTCCGAGCGGTGCACTTCGGCCTCCAGTCCGATGGTGCGGGCCGAGCGCTCCCACGCCAGCCGGACCACGCCGTGGCGGTCCACTTCGGCCTGCATCGGGTACGCCACCTCGGGGACGGGGGGCGGGATGAAGCACCGGCTCTTGCCGGGCAGGACCACGGCCCCGGGCATCTCGACGCGGGGCTCGGCCAGGGCCTGCTCGCGGCCCTTGCGGAGGATCGCCAGCATGGCCTGGTAGTGCGGGTCGTCGGTCGAGGCGAAGCTGACCGCCGGATCGCCCTCGCTTTCAGCCCGCGTGAACGGCTCGTGCGGGAACTTCTCCGGTGGCTGCACGGCGTGGGCATAGCCGCTCCACAAGAGGCGAATCCGCCGGAATCCCGGATCGAGCTTGCGCTGGCGGCAGAAGCCCAGCCCGAGCCCTTCGCCGCCCGGCGCAAGCGGCGCGCGGAGGATGCGGCTTCGCTCGGGAGTACGGAGGTTGATCCAGTCGTTATCGAACGCCACGGTCTGGCCACTGGCGTGGCACTCGAGGCAGCCGGCTGTCTTCATTTCGGCGGCCAGGGCCTGCCGGATGGCCGGCCAGGCGCGGATGTTGCATCCGTACTGGGTATAATCCCAGGTGCCGTGATAGACGCCGTTGCTGTCGATCCAGGCCAGGAGCAGGTCGCGCTCCGGGGTGGAGAGGTCCGGGACATGGCCGTCGTGGCCGTCCACGATGAGCCTGGCCAGCGGGGCCGCGCCGGAACCGTGGCTCCGCGGCGCGAACAGGCGCGAGGACCACAGGGCCGTGCCGTTCATGCAGTCGATGGCCTTGATCCAGTAGGCTTCGAGCTGGGTCTCGCAGCGGTTGGCCAGGTTCTCGTAGCTGATGCTGAAGTGCTCGGTCCACCCGCCGGAGAGGTCCATCCTGGCGGCCATCCCCTCCTCGCCGCCGTGGCAGCGCACGCAGTGCCGGTCGAGGATCGGCTGGACCATGGTGGGATAGTCGAGGTAGCCGGTGCCCCACGACTCGGGCTGAAGGCGGCTGGGCTCGCGGTCGAGTACCTTGCGGAGCCGCGCGGCGTTCTCCGCCGCCGTGTACTTGTGCTCGTGGCAGCCGATGCAGGAGCGCGTCGTGCCGGGCACGGCCTGCACGAACGTGCGCATGCTTTGAATCAACCGCATCTGCTCGTCGAGCGCCTGGAGATACACGGCGCGGCCCGAGGGGACCTCGAAATAGGCCGAGCCGTCCGGCTCGACCGGCACGATCCCCAGGTAGTTCTTGGCGCTGAACGCCAGCGCCGCGCTGATCAGGAACGTCTGGTTGTAGGGGCTGCGCCCGCCGGGCGTGGGGCTGACGCGCGAGGTCTCCTCGATCACGCGGAGCCACTTCACTTCGCCGGGGCGCACGCCGTCCAGACCGCGGTACACGTCCTGCACGAAGAACCGCCCGACGCGCTGGCGACGGTCGGCCACGTCGGCGACGATCCGCGGGACCGGCCGGGGCTTGACCAGCATGGGCGAGTGCAGGCAGAACTCGGGATCGGAGAGCAGGACGAAACGGTGCCCCCGGCGGTCGATCATCTCGATCGCGTTGCGCTCGTGCCCCCCGGGCCGCCCGCTGAACAGGAACACGTCCGCGGTGACGGGCCAGGGCGAGCACGAGTCGCCGCGGTCGAAGGTCGGATCGTCCGGATGCTCCAGGTTGAACACCGCCTGGGCCCCGTTCTTGCCCGCGCGGGGATCGACCAGGGCGATCGAGCCGCGGGGCGGGGCATTGTGCTTGGTGAACGAGCCCACCACCAGGTGCGAGTCCGGCACGGGCCGCGCGTCGAGGATCGCCTCGGGGAACACCATGTTGTTGGCGAACAGGGCCGTCTCGCTGGTGCCGTCCGGGTTGACGGTCCACAGCGACTGGATCGTCAGGGCGTTCTTATCGACGTATTCCCAGCGGCCGAAGAGGATGCGCCCGTCCGGCAGGATCGACGGGTCGAACTCGTTGACGTTGTTGACGGAGATCGGGTGCATGTCCGACCCGTCGGCGTTCATCACGTGGAGGATGCTCACGCCCTCGTTGGCGCAGGGCACGAGGCCGCTGGGCCGCGTGGAGAGGAACACGATCCGCCCGTCCGGAAGATACGCCGGCGCGATGTCGTGCTGGCCGCCGTGGCTTCCCTTGTAGCAGGCGCAGGCGACCGACGGGTCGGTCAGGCGGCGCAGGCCGCGGCCGTCGATGCCGATCTCGTAGATGCTCGTGCTCCCCTTCGCCTCGCCCTTGAAGCAGAACAGGAGCTTCTTGGCGTCCCACGACAGTTCCGGATCGTTATAGACGCCCTCGCCCAGCGAGCCGGGCGTGGTGGCGTCGATCACCGGGCGGATCTTCCACTCGGACTTTGGGGCCGAGGGGTTCTCCAGGAGGTAGATCCCGCCCCCGCCCGGCGGCCACTTGTAGAACGTGTCGTAAATGTGGATGCCCTTGTAGGAGTGCCGCTTGACGAACAGAAGCGGGGCGTCGAGCAGGGCCCGCATCCGCGGCTCGGCCTGGGCCCGGTCCTGGGGCGGGGCCGCGGCCCGAGACGGAGCTGCGGCCACGAACGTGAGCAGGGCCGTGACGATGCCGGCGTGCAATCCTCCCCAAAATGCCTTCATGGCGATGATCCTCCAGTCGCTGTGGAAATGGCCGATCCGGCGCGCAGGCCGCGGCGGATCGCTCAATGCGCGCGCTTGCGCCTCCGCGCCCAGACCGCCAGGCCCACGAGGCCCAGCCCCAGGAGCACCAGGGTGCTCGGCTCGGGCACACCCGCCACGTAATGCTCGCGAATCGCCTGGGGCGACAGGGCGTAATCGTAGATGGCCACCTCGTCCATCAGGCCCTGGAAATACCCCACGTCGAGGACCTCCGAGCCGATGTACCACTGGTTGCCGCCGTCCCACAGGGTGCCGACGGTCGCCGCGGTCCCCTCCTCCTCGCCGTTGACGAACAGGCGCATCAGCCCGTCGTTCTCCGCGGTGGCCACGACGTGATACCACTGGCCCGGCTCGACGAGCGTCTCGCCGGTGACGACCCTCTCGGAGCCGACCCAGGTTCGCAGCGCGAACACCCCGTCACGGATCCACATCTCGTGCGAGTTCAAGCCGAGGTTGTCGTCGGCCGTGCGCACGAAGATCCCCTGGTTGTCCGTGCTCTCGGTGCGGACCCAGGCCTCCAGCGAATAGGCCGTGTAGTCGCCGGCCGGCTTGTCCGAGACCTTGACGAAGTCGTCCACTCCGTCGAAGCGCGCGGCCGTATCGCCCTCCGGCCAGTTGCCGGGGATGCCGGTCTGCCCCAGCACCGGGCCGTTCTCGTAGGTCCCGTCCTGAAGCCCGCCGTAGGAGGCCCGGTCCAACGCCGCCGCGGTGCCGACCGGCTCGTTCATGCGGAAGTAGATCCGCGGGTTGTCTCGCCGCACCACGTCGGGCAGGGCGTACGCTCCCACCGCCTCCAGGGTCAGGGCGCCGAGGATCGGATTCCTGTCGCCGGCCGTGCTTCCGCGCCCCAGGAGAACACTCAGCGTGTCGCTGGTGGCCAGCACCGTCTGCGTGTACCGAGCGCCCGCCGTGGGAGAGCCCGTCGTGCCGGCCACGGCAGCCACGTCTATCTCATCCACAGTCAAGGCCCCTTCCACGCTGATGTCGAAATGCCGGCCTCCGGGCGTAACGCTGGAGTTCTCCGTGGCCAGCAGTTGCAGTTTGTAGCGGCGGCCGGGCACCACGTCCAGATCGACGGACACGCCCGTCGTGTCCGACCAGCGGATGCTGTGGAGGATGCTCTCCAGGTTTTCGTCGTCGGGCGTGGAACCCAGATCGGGCCGCGCCGCCCACGGGTTGGCGATCTTGTTGGATGCGACCTCGACGCCGGTCGCGTCCTCCCGCGTGAATTCCACGCCGCGCACCGGAAGCGACACCGTGCCGCCGACGTTCACGGCATAGACCATGTTGCCCGACAGATCGAGGTCCGAAGCGCTGGAAAAGGAAGTCACCCAGGGGATGCCGTGCTTTTCGGCCAGGTAGCCCTCGACCTGGCGGCGCTCGCCGGTGGAGAGCGCGCGGTCGTAGATCAGCACCTCGGCGATGTCGCCCTCGTAGGTGCGGAACCGTCCGCCGAGGCCTGCGCCTTGGTAGTCGCTCAGGAGCGTCGTGTCGGTGTTCGTCCCGGCCAGGTTCCCGGACCGATAGATGGCCTTCCCCGCGCTGTCGTCCGAGACGAATGTGTTGAGCACGAACTGCTGGCCATCGAAGCCCGGCACGGCGGCGTCGAGGTCGTTGGAGTACTGGGCCAGCGTCATGGTCGTGTTGTCGCGGTAGCCGAGGATGAGCTGCGAGTTGGCGCTATTGGCGGAGCCGCCGGTGAAGTAGTTCTCGCCGCGCGCGGAGCCGCGGCCCTCGACGATGACGAACGTGTAGGGCGTGTTGGCCAGGAAGGTGCCGTCGAAGTCGAGCCAATGCTGGGCCCCGGCGGTGCCGAAGCGCACGGCCGGCTGCCCTCCCAACCCTGCGACGCTTGGGAGGTAGGTGGGCCGTCGGGTCGGATCGGTTTGACCCGCGTCGTTGCCCACGGTGCCGGAGTCGAGCCAGGATGCCACGGCATCTCCATCGGAGAGGCCCGCGATGGAGTCGGCGCGGTACCAGGCTTGAAGGCCGGGTACGTCCAAGGGGCCCGCCTCGGCGCCAGTCGCTCCGAGAACGACGAACGAAAGAACAAGCCAAGCGATGCTATCACGACGTGAACTCATGACGACCCCCCAAGAAGCTCAGTTCTGGTGTTGACCCCGCCCGGCAAAAAGTCCAAATACTGCGAGGCGACCCCCATTGCAGGGACACGTGTCGCACCCATGAGTCTATTTGCTCAGGGCAAAGGAATCAACGCGCAGCAGGTCCCCGGCGTCGTCGCCTAGCCCATCGCCTCCCGACTCCGGGCCGCTGCCGCCCGTTGCAGCGGGGACCAGCTGGTGCGAGAATCAGGCCATCTGGACCGCTCAGATCCAAGCCTAATGGGAGCCACCATGGTGCACGGCACGATGACGCGACCACCCGGATTTCTTCTCTCGATGTGCTTGTCCGCGATGGGTTTGTTGAGTGCCGCCCAGGCCGACAATGAGGCGGCGACCAAGACCTTCACCTACAAGAAGACGGAGCAGGCGGGCCTCGAGGTCATCGTCCACTTCCCGCCCGGGTGGAAGGAGTCGGACAAGCGGCCTGCGGTGGTGTTCTTCTTCGGCGGAGGATGGGCCCGGGGAAGCGTGGGGCAGTTCGAGCCCCAGGCCAAGCACTTGGCCTCCCGCGGCATGGTAGCAGCCCGAGCCGACTACCGGGTGAAGTCGCGGCACGGCGTCACGCCCAGGGAGTGTGTCGAGGACGCCAAGAGCGCCGTGCGTTGGATGCGGCAGAACGCCGGCAAGCTGGGCATCGACCCGGACCGCATCGTTGCGGCGGGTGGGTCGGCAGGAGGCCATATCGCGGGCTGCACCGGATTGGCCCCTGGCCTTGAAGCCGACGGAGAGGAGACCAGCATCTCTTCGAGGCCCAACGCCATGGTCCTCTACAACCCCGTGTTGCGGTTTTCCGGCATCCCGCCACTGATGAAGCGGATTGGGGAAGACGAGTCGCTGGCCAAGGCCCTCTCCCCGACGACGCACCTGGAGAAGGACAGCCCCCCAACGCTTCTCCTCTTTGGAACGAAGGACCGCCTGATGCTACTGGGCGAGGAGTTCGTGGCCAAGTCGAAGAAGCTGGGGCATCGCGCCGAGATGTACACCGCGGAAGGACAGGGACACGGCTTCTTCAACCGTCCTCCGTGGCTGGAGAAGACGACGAGCCGGATGGATGAGTTCCTGGTGTCTCTCGGCTATCTGAAGCCCAAGCAAGATGGGTCGAAGGAGTGACCGTTCCGCCAATCCTCGGGGCCGCCCAGAAAGGACGTGCGATGCGTTTCCGCCTGGACTTGCTGTTGATCGCGCTTGTACTGGCCGGCTCGCGCGCAGGGGCCGAGGAGCGGGATGCCCCGGCCGCGGACCTTCGGCCCGCGAAGATCTGGAACCGAAAAGGTCCCTTGGGCGAGACGCCCAGGAGGGTCACCGACGCCCTGCCGCTCTCGGACCAGGAGAACCACGGCGGGTGGGTCCGGTTCGCGCCGATGAGCGACGAGTTCGAGGCCGGGCAGCTCGACGCCTCGAAGTGGACCGTGGGCCTCTACTGGTGGAAGGGACGCCAGCCGTCCCTGTTCCGCGACAAGAACGTCACGGTCGCCGACGGCAAGCTCCAGCTCACCATGCGCAGGGAGGAGGTCCCCGAGGCGCTCCAGAAGCACGGCTACCGCGATTATACGAGCGCCGCGCTGCACTCCAAGGCCCGGTCGGCCTACGGCTACTACGAAGTGAAGGCCAGGCCGATGCGCTCGGCCGGGTCGAGCTCGTTCTGGTTCCAGGTGGAGAAGGAGCCCGGCTGGCTGACCGAGATCGACGTGTTCGAGATCGGCGGGGGCGCCCCGGGCTTCGAGCACAAGGTGAACATGAACGTGCACGTGTTCCGCACGCCGCGGGAGAAGAAGCACTGGAGCGCCGGCGGCGCGTGGGCCGCCCCGTGGCGCCTGGCCGACGACTACCACGTTTACGGCCTGGAGTGGGACGAGGAGGCCATCCAGTACTACGTGGACGGCGTGCGGGTCCGATCCGTGGAGAACACGCACTGGCACCAGGCGCTGTTCATGATCTTCGACAGCGAGACCATGCCCAAGTGGTTCGGAATGCCCAAGGACAAGGACCTGCCCTCGACGTTTCGCGTCGAGTACGTGCGGGCATGGAAGAAGGGCAGGCCGTGAGTCTTGCCCTCCTGCGCCGTCCGGGCTATCCTGGCCAGACAGAGAACCGGAGTCACCGACGTTGCCCAAGCCGCCGGAGCGCCCGCCCGCCCGCTTTCCCACGACCGCGTGGTCGCTGGTCGCGCGCGCTGGGCGCCAGTCGGGCCCTGCGAGCAACGAGGACCTGGGGCAACTGCTCTCGCGCTATCTGCCGGCTTTGCGGGCCCACCTGGTGTATCGCAAGGGTCTCAACCCCGAGGTGGCCGAGGACTTCGTCCAGGAGTTCGTGGCCGGGAAGATCGTGGAAAAGGGGCTCATCGGCAAGGCGGATCAGAACCTCGGCAAGTTCCGCACGTTCCTGCTGACCGCGCTGGACCGGTTCGTGGCCAACCAGATCCGCGATCAGCGGGCCAAGAAGCGGACGCCCGGCAAAGGGATGCTGGTGTCGATGGGCGAGCACTCGGACGTGGCCGAGTGCGACGACCGGCCGTCCGACGTGTTCGATTTCGAATGGGCCCGGGGGGTCATCGACCAGGCCCTGGCGCGGATGGAGCAGCAGTGCGCCGAGTCGGGCCGCGCCGATCTGTGGGGCGTGTTCGAGGCCCGCGTGGTGCGGCCTTCGCTGCAAGGGGCCGAGCCGTTGGATTACCGCGACCTGATCGAGCGGTTCGGCTTCAAGTCGCCCACCCAGGCCTCCAACGCCCTGACCACGGCCAAGCGGATGTACGCCCGCGCGCTCCGCGAGGTCGTCGCGGAGTACGCCGCGGGCCAGGGCGAGGTCGAGGCGGAGATCGACGAACTGCAGAAGATCCTGGCCCGCAGCGCAAGGTGACCACGTGGCAGAACGCGAGGTTTCCCGGGGCGACGAGAGCCTGCTCGCCCGGATGATGGACCTGAAGACCGAAGGCCTCAGCCACTGGGACGCGCGTGACCTGGAAGCGGTCTTCGAGCACCAGCTCCGGGCCCCGCTGGAGAGCGACCTGGCCGCGATGCGGCCGGGCATGGGCGCGTGGCTCGCCGAGCTCAATGCCGGGCTCGACCCGCCGGTGCGCACGTTCGGCGACCTTTTCTCCCACGCGCAGCCGCCGCGGGAGCTGCTCGACCTGGTCAAGGACTTCGCCAAGAAGTGCCGCAGCGACCCCGAAGGTCCGCTTCCGGACGACGTGGCCGCCGTGCTCTACCTGGCCGCCATCGCCGCGGCCAGGACGCGCCGCGGCGAGCGGATCACGCGCCTGGCCGACGAGGGGCTGCGCCACGGGATGGGATGGGCCGTGCGCCAGACGTGGCTCGACCCCGGCACGCGCGGGCTCCTGGAGGAAGGCCGAACGGCCTTCGGGGGATGAGAATCCGACCGGACTTGTAAAGTCTTCGAGACCTCGGAAGTGTCGCGGGACCGCGTCACCCCAGCACCTCCTCGCGGCTGTCCACGCGACGCGTGAGCTCCTGAAGCCGCTTGAGCACGCCCAGCTTGAGCTGCTTGACCTGCTCGTCGCGCGCCTCGACGCCGTCCACGTAGCGCCGCACGTGGTCGAAGGTGATCTGCCCGTCGCTGACCAGGCCGAACAGGCGGAGCAGGCGCTGGAGAAAGCTCGTGGCGCGGATCGCCTCGCCGTGGCGCACGCGGCCCATGATCTGCTCGGCCAGCTCGTGCGCCGCGGCCAGTTGGTCGATGCTCTCGCGGTCGGCGGGGCGGATGCGGGTGAGGGTCTCGCGCAGGGCGGTGTCGAAGCACTGCGCCTGCTCCTCGGGCCCGCCGATCGTGGTGGCCATGAACTTGAGCTGGTGGAGGTCGTCGATGGTCACCTCCCCGCGGCCCTGGAGCAGGGCCGCGGCGTTGAGCACGATCCGCGACTTGGCGTAGGTCCGCGGGCTGAGGTACACGGCCTTGCGCCGTCTCGGCTCCCCCGACTGGTCGAGCAGCTCGCGGTAGCGGTTGAGCACGGCGTTCTTCATCAGCAAGACGTGCGGCCGGGCGGCGATCCGCTGGTCGGGCACGAGCCCCCTCGCCACGTCGGCCAGGAAGGCGATCTCGCGCAGCGGAATCCGTTCTTGGGGCGCGACCGTCGCCGCGCGCCCGAAATGCCGCCCGAACGCCTCGTCGATCGCCAGGAGCGTGAAGGGACTGAAGTCGGGCGCCAGGTAGGCGCGGAACAGGAACCGGTCGAGCACGGCCTCGGTCACGTCCGTGGCGCGGAGGTAGTTGGCCGCGGCGATGCCCGTGTGCAGACGGGCCTTCTCCATCTGGCAGCCCTTCTTGAACACGCGCTCGTTGAACAGGCCCAGGAGCGCGCGGAGCACCATGTCGTTGGCGTCGAAGAACTCATCGACGAAGGCCAGGTCGGCATCGACCAGCGTGCCCGACGTGGCATGCAGCACCCGGCCCCGTTTCATCTTCTCGATGTCCACGGGTCCGAACAGCTCCTCGGCCAGCGTGCCCTTGGACATCTGGGTGTCGAACACGCGGGCCCCGGCGATGCGACCGAAGAGCGTGGTGGCGAACAGCGTCTTGGCCGTGCCGGCGGGGCTGAAAAGGAGGAGGTTCTCGCGCGTCAACAGCGCGAAGACCGCCTGGGCCAACAGGGGTCCGAATCCCACCAGCTCGCGCTCCACCGAGGCCACCACCCGCTTGATGCGCTCGACGGTGGCGCCCACGTCGTAGGCCGCGTCCGCGTCGTCTTCGCACTCTGGCGCGTCGTGCCAGGCCGGCTTCGAGTCCTCGGGCGGCGACGCGGAAGGCACGATGCGGCCGGCCACGCGCTCCCAGCCCGGTCCCGCGATCAAGGGCGGGGCCGGCTCCGGCAGCTCGTCGGAGAAGCGCGAGGCTAAGGGATCGGCGGACATGCGGGCGGCGTCGAGGATGCGTACTTCTCAGTCCGGTCGGTGTGCCCCGCCGTGGCCTGCGGTCGGCTTCGGCGGTGCTCCTCTTGCAGTCGGCGGCCCCGCGGAACCGCGGAGCGGGAGGGTTGCCGTCGGCTCGGCCTCCCCCGATTCCGCCGAGGGCCCTTCGATGTGGCCCCCGGCAGGCGGCGCGGGGCGTGCCGGTACATGACCCGCGCTTGGGAAGATGCCACTAGAGCTGAAGACGCGTCCGCTGCGACTGAAGCGTCATCGCGACGTGGCGCGGGGAGAGACCGAGCGTCCGGCCGCGCCCCGGCCGGGGCGCGATCCGCGTGCGGACCGCCGGACCTCGAGGAATGCCGCAGTCGTCGGCGACCGCCAGATCGCGCCGGTCGGGCATCACGTCGTGTTGCCGCGCGTGCAACGACGCGACGGGGTGCGCGCCGCACTCCAGCGCGGCTGGGCCGTCGCGCACGACCTGCGACGCGGCGTCCCCCGGCACCGTCCCCGAGAGGCAAATGAGCGCAGCGCAAGCAAGAAGGGCTCTGAACATGATTCCATGATGCTAGATCGAGAAGAGCTGTGTGTCAACGCAGAAGGGTTTCTGCACCTGCCCCGCGTTAGGACTTGATGAGAATTCCCAAGTCCGTACAGCAAGCATACCCCGCGATCTGGAGGACCTCATCCTGCGGACGGTGCCGGGGCAACCGATGGGGCGGCGTCGAGGGCCTGAATCCACCGCGGCGCAGGCTGCCACGCCGTCCGGAGGTGGCAGCGCACCCGACACGACCGGGACAGGCCCGCCCGTGCGGGCGGCCCGATCGCTCCAGTCGGGCGAGGCCTCGTCAGCGGGCCCCGCGACGACGCCGGGGCACTCGGGGATCCGAAGTCCTGCGGGCCATGCAGGACCCTCGGGGGCCTGCCCCCTTCTCCCTCCCCGATGCAGCCGGAAGGCGCTTCAGCGCCGGCGACGTCTCGCGCCGCTCCGCACGCGCACCGCTCACGCCTTCGGCACGATATCGATCTGAAGCGCCGGGTCGGCCGCCGGCACGTACGTGGTGGGCAGGCCCAGCTCCCGGCGCACGATGTTCGCGCCCTGGGCGATCGAACTCGACTTGTAGAACGCGATCTCGCGGTTGCAGCCCTGGCGCCCGAAACCGCAGTCGCTGGTGAGGATCAGCCTCTCCGGCGGGATGTACTTGAGGGCGCGGCGGATCTCGGCGGCCACGTCCTCGGGCCGGTCGGCCTGGAGCGTGCGGTGGCTGACTACGCCCACGGCGACCTTCTTGGACAGGTCGTTCTTCAGCGGCTCGAACAGCTCGATGTCCTTGAAGCCGCGGTCCTTCATCTCCACGGTCCACACGTCGCCCCGGGCTTCGTTGAGATAGATCTCCAGCGAGGCCGCGTAGCTGGTGTCCTCCATCACGCGCTGCATGTTCGGGTTGCCCCAGCAGGTGTGGATCCATATCTCCACGTCGTCCAGGCCCTGGACCTCGCGATTGTAGGCCTCGACCATGAACTTCACCTCGTCGTGGTCCTTGCCGAAGGTGTTGGCCATGAAGTGGAAGCAGGGCTCCTCGATCTGGATGCACTTGCAGCCGGCGTCGCGCACGGCGAGAAGCTCCTTGTTCATGGCCTCGGCCAGGTCCCAGATCACCTGGCGCTTGTCCTTGTACTTGTCGGTGTGGATGTCGAGGAACAGGCTCATCACCTGGGAGCAGCAGGTGCCGAAGCGGACCGGCTTCTTGGCCTTGGCCTGGGTCATGCGCCACAGCTTGGCGTAGTCCAGCGGGCGATGCTCGATCCTATCGACCACCCGGGGCCAGCGCCAGCCCGTATAGATCTCGTTCAGAAGCGTGCCCGGCGGATACTTCAGCCATTCGGAGCGGGTCGCCTCGGACTGGAGGTAGTCGCCTTCCAGCCCGGCCCAGCGCTGGATCGGGTAGTGGTGCCAGCTCCGCCCGGCGAAGTCCTCGTCGCAGTGGAAGTCGCCGTGGCTGATGACGTCCAGCCCGGCTCGCTCCTGCTCGCTGACCACCACGGCCAGGGCATCGGCGAACTTCTCCCGCCAGTGGACGTCCATCATGCAGGTGTCCAGGGGCCGGCCCCACATGCTCACGTCGAACCAGCGGGGGCGCGGCCAGGAGCCGGTGATCGTGGCGGGCAGCATCAGGTCGGCGGTCACGGTGAACATGGGCGTGCTCCGGGGTCAGGGATCGGGGGTCGGGAGTCAGGCACAGGTCCAGGTTGCATCCCCCGGCAACGCGTGGGCATGCTCGCCGGAGGTCCAGGCCAGTGGGGCGAGAAGACGTCGATGCGTGCGCTGCGCTTCTCGCTGCCTGGCAATCCCCCGCCGCGCCCGAAACTCTCCGCGGTCGCTCTTCCGCGCGATATTCTACGGCCCCGGGCAACCGATTGGTGGGGGTGGCCGCCCGATCGGGGGGACGCGGGGTCTGCCCACGCCAGGTCCCGCGGTACCCTGTTTCCAGACCGCGGGGCGAGCTTGCGCGCGAAAGCGACCTGCCGCCTTCCCCCTAGCAGGATCGTGCATGGCTATTCTGTGTTAACCTCGACCCCCCTGAAGGAACGCTTCGGTCCCTTGTGCGTCGGCGGAATTCCGTTAGGCTGTCGGGAGCCGGTGTTCCGAGCGACGAAGCCCGTCCAGGGAGCCCGGTGCCGAGGCGTGCACCCATCCCTCGAAGTGGAAAGGACCGGGTCGATGAAAACCAGGCGCTTCGGCCAGACCGGCCGCGAGGTCTCGGAGATCGGCATCGGCACCTGGCAGCTCGGCGGCACCGAGTGGGGTCCGGTCTCCGAGGACGACGCCCTGGAGACGCTGCGCGCGGCGGCCGAGTCGGGGGTGACGTTCATCGACACCGCCGACATCTACGGCATGGGCCGCAGCGAGACGCTCATCGGCCGCTTCCTCCAGGAGCGGAGCGACCGAGGCCGGTTCTTCGTGGCCACCAAGCTGGGGCGGAGGCCCGACCCGGGCTGGCCCAAGAACTTCACCCGCGAAGTCGTCTTCAAGCACATCGACGACTCCCTGGCCCGGCTCGGCCTGGAGGCCCTCGACCTCACCCAGACTCACTGCATCCCGCTGGAGGTGATGCGCCAGGGCGAGATCTTCGAGCACCTCCGCGAGGCCAAGCGCCAGGGCAAGATCCGGGCCTTTGGCGCGAGCGTCGAGTCCATGGAAGAGGCCCACGTGTGCCTCGATCAGCCGGAGATGGGCGCGCTTCAGATCATCTTCAACATCTTCCGCCGCAAGCCGCTGGAAGCGATCTTCGAGCGTGCCCGGGCCTTGGACGTGGCCCTGATCGTGCGCCTGCCGCTGGCCAGCGGCCTGTTGTGCGGGAAGTTCACGGCCGAGAGCACCTTCGGCGAGCGCGACCACCGCTCGTTCAACCGGGACGGCCGGGCCTTCAACGTGGGCGAGACGTTCGCCGGCCTGCCGTTCGAGAAGGGCGTGGAGCTGGCCGACCAGCTCAAGCCGCTCGTACCCGACGGCGCCAGCATGACCCAGTTCGCGCTGCGGTGGTGCCTGGATTTCGAGGCCGTCACCACCGTGATCCCCGGCGCCAAGCGGCCCAAGCAGGCGCGCGAGAACGCGGCGGCGTCGGACCTGCCGCCGCTTTCCGAGACGGTCCACGCCCGGCTCCGCCAGTTCTACGACGACGAAGTGGCCGCGTTCATCCGCGGGCCGAACTGAACGGCCATAGCCGGCTCTTCCGTACCCGGAGGCACCTCGCTGAGCGGCCGCTCCTCGACGGTCGCGGTTCGGCTTCTCCAGCCACTCGATTCCCCGCGCGCATGGGGTCGTACAGCCCGCCGCGCCCGCCGCGCCCGCCGTCGCAGGCCATCACCTCGACACGGGCGCCGTGCTTGCGGAGGACCCTGGCGGGCTGCTCGGCCATCCGGCACGTTCAGATCGATCGCATCAGGCACACCCCGAATGTCGGCACACCGGAGCGTTCGCAGTCGGCGCCCGCCGCGACGAATACGGACAGCTACTCGTCCGGGCGGGCGAGATACTCACTGAGCGCCGCCACGTTCCGGCTGAACACCGCGCTGGAGAGGTAGCGGAACCCGCGCTCGAACTTCGGCTGGCCCACCAGGCGCTCGCCCGCGTGGGTCGAGATCCAACGCCCCTTTTTGTCGAGCTCGCCGAGAATGCGGCGAACCTCCTGCTCCATCTGCCGCGCGGAGGGGGACGGCGCGGGGTCTTCACCGCGCCGCGCCGCCGCATGGGCTTTCGCGATCCGCTCCAAGCGCGAGGGTTGCTTCCAGCCGTAATGCCCCGGCACGGCCGAGTCGTCGTAGGTCAGCTCGTACCCGGCCGTCATGTAGAGCGGCTTGTTCGTCCGCAATTCGTAATAGCGCGCCAGGCGGCCGTCGGGCAGGAGGCACTTGCGAAAATACACCAAGGCCCGGGGAAGCGGCCGCAAGTACTTCTCCTCGCCCGTGTAGCGCGCGATGCGAATCAACGTCTCCATCACGTCCTGCGACTCCCTCCCGGCGATGGCCGGCGGCTCGAACTTGCGGGCCCAGATCGGGAACATCTGGTAGTTGTACTGCTGGCACCAGCCGGGCTGCGGTTCGGGCATCTGGGCCAGAATGAGGAAGTCCCCGAGCCTCTCCAACGCGGTCCGAAATTCCTCCTTCTGGTACACTTCGTGCGCCGTGATGAGCGTATCGGCCACGTCGCCCGCAAGATTGTCGTTCAGGGTGTAGCAGTCCCAGTAGTTCTTGATCCGTCCCTCGGTCCGCCAGTCGTAGTCGGGCAAACGCGCCTTGAGCACCGGGTGCGGCTCGACCGGCCCGCGCCACCCCTGGGGGAAGGCTCCGTTGGGGAACTGGGCCTCGAGCAGGGCGTCGAGCCCGTAGAGCGCGGCTTCGTGGATTTCCGCGTCCTTGAGCCCCAGCGCGCGATCCGCGCGGATGAGCATCTGGAGCGCCGCCTGGGTCTGCCCGTCGTCCAGCGACGAGACGTTCCAGCTTCCCCCGTTTCCCTTGCGATACTTGCCCAGGCGCCCCCGCGCGGGCCGCGCGAAATGGATGACCTGCGTCCAGCCGCCCGATTCCAATTGACCACGAACCAGCGCGAGCGCCGCCTCGCGCGCCGCCTCGAGGTAGAAGTCGTCGCCGGTGGCGGCGTGGGCCTTGAGGTAGGCCATGCCCACGGTGGGCGTGCCGGGCGGCTGTACGAAGATCGTATGCGGCGAGGCCCTACCTTCGCCCCACCGCTGCTCGAGATCGACGCGGTAGTAATAGGCGTAACCGCCGTGAGAGGCCACTTCGTGCCGGTAGTACGAAGCTGCCTGCTTCAGCGCCCGCAAAGCGCGCCCTCGAAGGTCGGACGGGGCTTGTTGGGCGTGAAGGGGAGCGGCGGCCAGCGCCCAAGAGAGAACCACGCTGGGCAGAAGGACTCCTGCAGGGGCCATGGACTTCTCCCTCTCTGGCGTTGGCGCCGCCCTGCCAGGCGGATGCCGCGCTGGACGACTCGCGCGGCGCAGCCGGTCGGTCCTATTCCTCTTCGTAGCGTGGCTTTTCCACAAAGCCCTTGCGCTGTCCGCTCTTCAACTCGTCGATGCGCCCGGCCTCCAAGGCCTTCTTGATCTCCACGGCGCCGTTGAGGACTCCCTCGACGTCCGGAGCGGAGAGCTTGTAGCCGGAGAGGGTCCAGTGGTCTCCCAGGGCCAGCTTCACTTCGGAAACCGCATAGGAGCCCGCGGGCTCGTTGCCGTGGATCTCGAGCAGGAACACCATGTCCCGGTCGGACTCGGGCGAGGCGGCGTAGGCCTCGTCGAGGTACTTGGAAACGACCTCCTCGCACGCCGGCCCGACTCGCCCGCGGCACCGCCGCAGCACAAGGCAGTTTCCGAGGTCGGCGTGCGCGAAAGAACCGAGCATCAGACTACCGGCAAACGCCAACGATAGGATTGCGGCTCGTCTCATGTCAGCCTCCGGTGGATGGTGGCCCATGCGGATCCAACGCGTACTATGGCGGCGTCCACTGCCGGAGAGCATCCGACAGCGCGGTCCGGGCAGCGAGGACATCTTCGGACCTCAGTCGAAAGCCCTGGATCGGAGACCCAGCCGCGTTCCAGGCGAACTGCCGCCAGAGCGCGAGCGACTCCGGGCCCGAGGGCAAGCCGGCGCAGCGTCGAAGCACTTCGCCCAGGTAGGTGCACAAAGCGGCCGCGCGCGACAGACCGGCGTTGGCCAGGATCTCGGCAATCTGCGCGTCCGAGACGTGAATGCCCTGGTCCAAGGCCATCTGCGCGAGGCACTGCCGCTTGAGCGTCTCCGCCCGCCTTTTGACGGCCGTGGTGACCTTCTTCGGCTTCAGATGCTTGCCGGCGACCAGGTACGTACAGATCGGGCAGTAGCATCCGCAATGCGACTTGAGCTCCGGGCGCGGGCTGGGATCGACGTCAAACGAAGTGAGAAGGTACGAGGCAAAGTAGTTGACGAACCGGTCGAACGGAGGCCCCACCGACTCGGCGGGCCGGCAGTCGGGCGGCACGTTCTCGAAATGCTCTCGCAGCCAGGCCGACGCGGCCGACGCCTCGCTCGTCCAGTCGTGGGCCCGCGCGAAATGGATGAAGCCCTTCTGAATCCCCTCCGACACCCAGCGGAGGAGCTTGTACGCCTTCGATTGAATCTCCAGCGCCTCGTCGAGTTGGGACTTCTCGAACATCGGGTGCCCCGACGTGCCGGAACTGCATCGCCGCGCTTGGAGTTGTAGCAGGTGCTTTGGGCCGTGTCGAGCCGTCGGCTAGCCGCGCTCCACAACCACGAAGGCCTCCGCAATCTCGCGCGGCACGCGCACGGCCTGGCCCGTGCGGTAATCGACGCACACCCAGCGGGTCTCGGCCCGGGCGAGCGGCTCGGGCTCGCCTTCCCGCAACACCACGTAGCGGCGGATCGACGAGGCCTTGTGCATCGTGGCGACCCAGGTCCGCACCACGACCGCATCGCCTCGGCGCGCGGGCCTGAGGTACTCGATCGTGTGCGAGCGCACCACCCAGCCGGCGCCGAAATCGCGGTACCGCGCGGCGGTCCAGCCCTGGGCGGCCGAGTGCGCCACGGCGGCCTCCTGGAGCCAACGCACGTACACCACGTTACCCACGTGGCCCTGGCCGTCGATCTCCTCCGGCGCGACCGTGTGATGGTAGTCGAAGACGTCGGGCATGGGAGGCGCAACGGCGAGTGGAGGCCCGGGCATCCAGGAGCGCGGCCCGCCCCTTGCGGTGCACGGGGTCGTTTGACCCCCGGAGTATGCCACGACAAGCGCCCCGGCACAAGCGGGCCATGAGCGCCCCGCGGGAACGGCAATCGACCCGGCGCGATCGCGATCCCTCGGCGCTTCGTCCTGCGGCTACGCGACCGCGACCGGCTCGTCGGCCAGGTCGGGGTAGTAGTAGTCCAGGCACACCGGGCAGATCCCGTGGCTTGCATGGGCCGGCGATTTCTCGACCCACTGCGGGATCCAGTCCCAGAATTGCGGCGTGTCGCTTCGCTGGACCCGGCGACAGTGGGCGCACTGGTGCAGGTCGCCGTGGGCATCCACGTAGGCGTGGTCGTCGGCCGAATGGGCCGGGACGCCCGCCACGTCGTGCGGGCGCTCGACCACCAGGGAGTTGACCACCAGCAGGCCTTCGCGCCGCCCCAGCGGATAGGCCGTCATGTGGAAGCATCGGAACGCGAAGGGGCTGGAGCACTCGTAACGGTGATCCCAGGGCTCCATCCCCTTCAAGCAAGCCGAGTACCGCAACGCGTAGTACCGGCGGAGCGGCTCGCAGATCGCCTCGGCCACGCTGGAGTTAAGACCCCAGCGCGTGGAGATCGCGGGCTCGCCGCCGTTGTCGCGGGCGAACTCCTCCCAGCTCCGGTTGAAGCATGCCAGGCGCAGGTCGGGCCACAGCCCATACACCGAGCCGCCGTGTTGGTCGAGCTCCTCGACGTCGAATCCGCGAAGAAGCGGCAGGAATGCGGGATCGCAGGCGTGCATGGCACTCTCCTCTGGGTTCGGGGCTTAGGCAAGCATACGGCGCGGGGCCGTCGGCGACCGGGCTTCTGGGGGCGGCCGGAACGCGGCGGGGCCTGCACAGCGCCTCGGCGACCACCGCAGGGGATTGATCCGCCCCGTGGGCCGCCGTATCATTCGAGCGCCCTGGAATCACGCAAGACGATTCGCGTCCCTGGCCCTGCCGACCCGCGACCACCCGCCCCGGGCCCTCGCGCGGCCCCCACTCCTTGCAAAGACGGAGGAATCGCCATGTCCGGTACGTGCGGAACGACAAGATTGCTTCTCGCGGCGGCCGTGGGCGCCGCCATGCTCCTCTTCCCCAGAGCCCTTCACGCGGAGCAGCCGGCCGCGGTCCTCAAGGCGGGCTTCGCCGAGCGCGACATCACCCCCGATCTGGGCATGGAGCAGCCGGGCGGTTACGGCAAGTCGTTTCACCGCAGCCTGCACGACCCGTGCAAGGTCCGCGCGGCCGTGTTCGACGACGGCGCCCAGCGCGTGGCCGTGGTGGGAATCGACGCGTTGATCATCCGCGAGCCCACGGTCCGCGCGGCGCGCAAGGCGATCGAGCAGCGGTGCGGCATCCCGCCGGCCGCCGTGGTCCTGGCCGCTTCGCACTCCCACTCCTCGGGGCCCACGGGCATGGTCCTGCCCGGCGAGTTCGACCACGCCTCCGACCTGGTCAAGGAGCTGGCCTACGAGAAGTCGTCGTGCGCCGACCCCAAGTATCTTGAGCTCGTCGAGAAGCAGATCGTCGAGGCCGTGTGCGCGGCCGACGAGGCCAAGGTCGCGGCCCGCTGCGCGTTCGGCAAGGGGATCGAGGACAAGGTGGCCTTCAACCGGCGCTTCCGCATGAAGAGCGGCCAGAGTCACACGCACCCCCGGCAGGGCAACCCCGACATCGTGGAGACGGCCGGGCCCGTCGATCCCGAGGTCGGCGTGATCGGGGCCTACGACACCGACGGCAAGCTGCTGGGCTGCCTGGTGAACTTCGCCTGCCACGCCACGACCAGCCCCGGCGGGATCTCCGCCAATTACATCTACTACCTCGAGCAGGTCGTGCGCGGGGCGTTCGGCGAGGACGTCGTGGTCGTGTTCCTGGCCGGGGCCTGCGGCGACATCACCCAGGTGGATAACCTCAGCCCCTACTCCTTCCCCAAGCGCGAGCCA
Organism: uncultured Pirellulales bacterium; assembly: GCA_964434165.1. GTDB lineage: Bacteria > Planctomycetota > Planctomycetia > Pirellulales > Thermoguttaceae > CAYSUS01. Next base: position 5,616 of record CAYSUS010000037.1, on the reverse strand, counting down.
TGGGCCCGCATGGTCGGCGGCTGCGTGGGGGCCGAGGCCGTCAAGGTCCTGCTCCTGGCCGAGCCGGGCACGGACGTGCCGCTGGACTATGCCTCCACGGTGCTCACGTTCCAGCGCCGCAAGCCGAGCCCCGAGCGCCTCAAAAAGTGCATGGAGATCGTGCAGAAAGACCCCAAGGAAGTGGGCGCGACCGAGTGGACCTTCGCCAAGGAGATCGTGCTGCTGGACGCCCTCTTGGCCAAGGAGCCCACGCGCAAGGCCGAGGTCCAGGTGGTGCAGATCGGCCCTGTGGCCCTGGTGACCAACCCGGCCGAGTACTTCTGCCAGTTCGGCCTGGACATCAAGAAGGGCAGCCCCTTCCCGCTCACGTTTCCCGTGGAACTGGCCAACGGGTGCGTGGGCTACGTGCCGACCGAGGAGGCCCTCGGCCCCAGCGGCGGCGGCTACGAGACCCGCCTGACCAGCTACAGCAACCTGGAGCCGTCGGCGGGGCGCAAGATGGTCGAGGCCGGGCTGGAGCTGGCCCACAAGATGACGCCCGGCAAGGTCCCCACGCGCCCGCCGCATCCGCCCTTCAGCGGCACCGGCTGGACCTACGGCAACGTGCCGCCGGAGCTCGACTGAGCGTCCCGGCCGCACACCCATGACGGCCGACCCTTGCCGCGGGAGCCGCCGAGGGGGTATATTCCGGGATTGTCGGTCTGTCGCTCAACGGTCAGATCGGTAAGCTTCCGCGCCCTCGCCCACCTGCAAGTGGGATGCTGATCCCGGTTCCTCGCCGCCGCGCCGTTCGCCATGACACGCATCGCCATCCTCGGCGCCACGGGCTACACGGCCCTGGAGCTGATCCGCATCCTCCTTCGCCACCCCGACGCGGAGATCGTGGCCGTCACCAGCCGGCAGGAGGGCAATCCGCCCATCGCCATGATCCACCCGTCGCTCCACGGCCGCCTGGAACTGAGCCTGGAGGACCTCGCCCCGGAGGAGGTGGCCGCCCGGGCCGAGTGCGTGTTCAGTTGCCTGCCCCACGGGGCCAGCGCCTCGGTCGTGACCCGCCTGCTGGCCGCCGGGGCCCGGGTGATCGACTTCAGCGCCGACTATCGCCTGGACGACGCGGCCACCTACGAGCAGTGGTACAACCAGAAGCACCCCGATCCGGAGCGCCTGGGCAAGACCGCCTATGGCCTGCCCGAGCTGTTCCGCGAGGCGATCCCCGAGGCCCAGCTCGTCGCCAACCCGGGCTGCTATCCCACGTCGGCCATCTTGCCGCTGGCGCCCCTGGTCAAGGCCGGGCTGATCGAGCCGCGGGGGATCGTCGTGGACTCCAAGAGCGGCGTCTCCGGCGCGGGACGCACGCCCAAGCTCACCACGCACTACCCGGAGTGCAACGAGAGCCTCTCCGCCTACAACGTGGGGCGACACCGCCACATGCCGGAGATCGACCAGATCGTGCGCCGCGCGGCCGGTACCGAGGTGGAGACGATCTTCACCCCGCACCTGGTGCCCATGGATCGCGGCATCCTCACCACGACCTACTCCGTGCCCACCGATCCCGGCGTCACGGAAGACGCGCTGATGCGCGCATTGCACGACGCCTACGACGGCGAGCCGTTCGTGCGCGTGGTGGATCACCTGCCGGGCACCAAGGACTCGGCCTACACGAACTACTGCGACATGACCCTGCGCCTCGTGCGCGGGCGCGTGCTCTCCATCAGTTGCCTGGACAACCTGGTCAAAGGGGCCTCGGGCGCGGCCGTGCAGAACTTCAACCTGATGTTCGGCTACGCCGAGACCGCCGCGCTGTAGCGCGCGGCAGCCCGCGCTGGGACGGGCGCGAACCCGGCGGCGGTCGGCACGGTCCTCTTCTGCGAGCCCGGCTTCCCCTCCTACCCCGGAGCATTCCATCAAGATGTCCATCCGCGTTCCCCGGGGCTTTCGCGTCGCCGGCGTGCCCTGTGGCATCAAGACCGTGCCGGGCCGCGAGGACCTGGCCCTGCTGGCGAGCGACCGCGCGGCCACCGCGGCCGGCGTGTACACCACGAACCTCGTCCACGCCGCCTGCGTGACGCACAACCGTGCCCGCACGCCCAGCGGCGGGATGCGGGTGATCGCCGTCAACTCGGGCAACGCCAACGCCTGCACGGGCGCGCGGGGCCTGCGCGACTGCGAGGAGATGGCCAACCTGGCCGCCAGGGCGGTCGGCGCGCTGCCCGGCCAGGCCCTGGTGCTCTCCACCGGCATCATCGGCCACTTCCTGCCCATGGACCGAATCGCCCGCGGGCTGGAGGACGCCGCGGCGAGGCTGGCCAACGACGACGAGAGCCTCGCGGCGGCCGCCCGGGGCATCATGACCACCGACACGCGGCCCAAGCTGGCCGGACGCCCGGTGCCGCTCTCCGGCGGCGAGGTGCAGATCACGGGCATGGCCAAGGGGGCGGGCATGATCGCGCCGAACATGGCCACGATGCTCGCCGTGCTCTTGACCGATGCGGCGCTCCCGCCCTCCGCCGCCCAGGCCCTGCTCGCCGAAGCGGCCGGCGCCACCTTCAACTGCATCAGCGTGGACGGCCACATGAGCACCAACGACTCGGTGCTCCTGCTGGCCAACGGGGCGTCGGGCACCGAGCCGCTCGCCGGCGCCGAACGGGAGCCTTTCCGCGCGGCGCTTCGGGAGGTCTGCGAGGAGCTGGCCACGGCGGTCGTGGCCGACGGCGAAGGGGCCACGCACCTAGTGACCATCGACGTGCGCGGCTGCGCCTCGCGCGAGGCCGCCCTGCGGATCGCGCGAAGCATAGCCGACAGCCCCCTGGTGAAGACGGCCGTGGCCGGATGCGACCCCAACTGGGGCCGGATCGTCTCCGCCGCCGGCTACGCGGGCGTGCCGTTCGATCCCGCCAGGGTCAACCTGCGCCTCAACGGCGCGCTGCTCTACGACTGCGGCGCGCCGGCCGACTTCGACGCCGAGGCGGTATCGCAGTCCATGCGCTCCAGCCGCGATACGCACGTGGAGCTGACGCTCGGCGAGGGCCAGGCTTCCGCGCGATTCTGGACCACGGACCTGACGGCCGAGTACGTGCGGATCAACGCCGACTACCACACGTAGCGCGCGCGATGAGAACAAGAAAAGGACACATCAAGAAAAGGACAGGCATCATCTGCGCTACCCTCTCCCGCTTGCGGGAGAGGGTGGCCGCGAAGCGGCCGGGTGAGGGCGGCTCGCATCAACCGGCGTATGTAGGAATAGGGGGAAAAGGACAGGCATCATCTGCGCTACCCTCTCCCGCTTGCGGGAGAGGGTGGCC
>CAYSUS010000037.1:0-2214 GCA_964434165.1 uncultured Pirellulales bacterium | reverse complement strand
GCGAAGCGGCCGGGTGAGGGCGGCTCGCATTAACCGGCGTAGGATAAGTAGGAATAGGATGATGCCTGCCGTTTTCGCGCAGTCGGCCGCGGGGCTCGGCCTGGGACCCTCCGCGCGCCAGGACGACCGCGAAAATATCTTGCCTAAACCCCCAGAAACGAGGTGCGTCCCCTTTTTTCTTGCCCGCAGTAGACACCCCCCGCGTGCCGTCCACCTCGGCTTCGAGTTGCCCAGGCAAGCGAAGCTTCTACATCCGGGCGCACGGGGATGCGACGGGGATGATGCCTGTCCTTTCCTTTCGCAGGCCATAGTCTGAGCTCTGGGGTCGATGCACGGTCGATGTCGGTCACTCCACCGCCTCGATCTTGGCGTTGCGCATTGACCACCCCATCTCGGACGGGGCCGTTTCGTAGGTGATCTCCGCGTTGAGATGAAAGGATCGCAATTGATAGTCTGCCGGGTCGAGCGAGGTTCCCGTCTGAGGCGCTTGCTGCCGTAATGCTTCGAGCGCCGCCGCGACGTGCTCGTGGCGGATCGCCCAGGCGAAACGCCGCCACCCGCGCCATGGACCGGTCTGAAACGTCGCCGAGTTGGGACGAAGCTCCATCCACGGATGATCGAAAGTCGCTGTACCGCGAATCATCCAGCTATGCGACGGCTCGTCGTGGGCGATATGCTGGACCAACTTCTTCGGATCCATCCGGGCGCGTTTAGCAAACAGGCCCAAAATGTAGGAGAGCTTCAGCGTGGTCTGGGGATCGACAAGAACGAGGTTGGCACTGACATAGGCCAGGCTTCCCTTCTTTTCAGCGCAAGCCGCGACGGGGACCTGCAGGTCTAACTCGAGATCCAGGCCGCTACGCTCGCTGTGAAAAGGATGGATTCTCGACTTCTGATCAAAGAGAATCTGTGGCGTGACCATCATCTTGTAGCCGCCGGATCCGGGTCGTGGCCGACCCTCGTCATCGAGGCCCTCGACCGACAAATCGGCGGAGTTCAGATAGGCGCCGACAACCCCGCCATGCATTTGGGTGGTCGTCGATCCGGCAGCCGACCGCATGCCCCGCTGTTGCGTATGGCGTGGGTGTGGAATAGACAGCCCCGTCTTCGCACCAGCGTCCCAATCGACCGGGACAAACTCGCCTTCCGGAGTGAACGGGCTTCGCTGCCAACAGGTCATTGTCCACTTTCCAAGCGGTCGCCGCTCGACAACATAGAGGCGTCCGGCAATGCCGGAAACCTCGGGCTGCACGAAGAGCGCCCTGCGTTGCGGTTCCGCGTCTTCCTCGCAAAGGCCAATCGATGCCGTAAGCGGATACGCCGCAAGCAGGAAGAAGGAGACGACCAGGGAGCGCCATTCAGGGCCGACGCATCGCATACACGTTCTTCTGTTTCCCATTGGTTTCTTCCAAGAATGCGGGGATTCAGCGATCTGGCGCCTATTTTCCGTTGAATAGTCTCCCATCATAATAGCCCCCGGAGAACGGGTCACTAGTCCTCAATCAAGCAAACCGTCCGTGTTGGATTTGCATGAAAACTCGAAACCCTCCGTGTTGTCCGGTGTCTAAGAGGTGTGAAAGGGCTTCGTAGACCCGTGGACAAGGAGGATTTCGAGTGAAGGCCATCATAAGGAATCGTTTGCGAAATGCCAAGCGGCGGATCGAGCGGCGGCTGGACGGGGCGCGGGAGGATGCGGGCAGGCCGGTCCTCTCGGCGGAGCGGATCCGCGTCGAGCTGGCGGACAAGGTCCGCGCCATCGGCTGCGGCGGGATCGGTCTGGTCCATCAGTTGGCGCATGCGAGCGGGCTGGTCGAGGCGATCAACCGCCGCGTCCACGTGCTGAAGATCCATCGGCCCTACCACGAGTCGGACCACGTGCTCAACCTGGCCTACAATGCGATGTGCGACGGCGTCCGCCTGGAGGACATCGAGCTGCGTCGCAACGACGAGGTGTTCCTCGACGCCTTGGGCGCAGAACGCATTCCCGACCCGACCACGGCGGGCGACTTCTGCCGCCGCTTCGACGAGCCGCGCATCCGCTGCCTGATGGACGCCGTCGACGAGGCGCGAATCAATGAATGGAAAAGGACAGGCATCATTCCCCAGCTCGAAGCCGAGGTGGACGGCACGCGGACGGTGCCTACTACGGCGGTCCTGGTCCAGCCACCCTTCAGAACCACCGCAGCCTACAGACCAACCCCCGAGAAAGGGCGG
>CAYSUS010000036.1:0-68403 GCA_964434165.1 uncultured Pirellulales bacterium | reverse complement strand
CTTAACCCAGACCGTACTCCCATAACCCCTGGTACAGAAAACGGGGGCACGTCACTGGGGATGATAGTAGAAGATCTTGAATCCAACCGCTTTGACGTAATGCGGATAACGACAGAAGGCATCCGCAAGAACGTCTTCAAGCGTTCGGCCTCTTGTCCAGCTGAGAATCTCTCCATGGGCGGCAATCGACCACAGGCTATTCAGCATGGAAGTCAACAGGTTCGATCCCGTTCGAGACCGCGCCAGAACGATGAACTTGCGGTACTGGCGACTTCCGACGATTCTTCCTGCACGTAGCCCCAGGCGTCGAACTGTCTGCTTGGGATCAAACGCAGCCTCGCGGATCTTGCTGATCATACTTGATGGTTCCTCGGTACGGCCGTCGTTCACCGTCTTGCGACGTACCTATCACAATCTTGTCTCGCAATCGTCGAAGTGTCAGCAGCAGCCGATGTTGTCCTCCCAGTTGCCATTGTCACTTGAACAGCGAAACGACGAACCGCTTCAGTTGCGTGCGGTCGATCGGGGCGCGGTTGCCCACGATGCCCACGGCCATGGCGCCGACGGCGTTGGCGACCAGGCCGACGATCTCGGGCGGCGCCGCCTGCATCATGCACAGCGAGGCGACCGAGAGCACGGCGTCGCCGGCCCCCACCCGATCGGCGAAATGGCCGACCAGCGCCGGGGCCTCCAGGAATCCCTCGCGCCTGCTGTAATGCAGCACTCCCTCGGCGCCGCGGGTCACGAGAACCTGCTCGGCCCGGAGGGAGGACGCCACGCGCTCGACGATATCGCGGAGGTCGCGCTGGCGCTGCCGTGCTTCCAGCCGGATCTCCCTCTCGGACGTGAACACGTAATCGGCCCGGGGGTACTTCGACACCGTATTGAACCCGTGGTTGCCGGCGTTGCACTGGGTGTTGACCGCCAGGCGGCGTGCCCGCTTCGCGATGATCTCAACGGCCGCTTCGTCCAGCAGCCCGTGACCGTAATCCGTCACGATGACCATGTCGTATTGGGGGACGACGCGGTCGAGCGCTTGGCGGAAGCACTCGTGGGCCTCGCCTTGGCCGGTCGTGTCGTCCATCACATAGACCTCGAACATCTTCTGGAACGGATAGCTCTCGATGTAGCGCTGCTTGACCAGGGTGGGCGCGCCGGCCTTGAAGAGCAGCCTCGCGTCGATGCGGGGGTTGAGGTTGGCCCGCACGAACTGCTCGTGCGAGTCCTTCTGACCGAGCATGCTCACCAGGCCCACGTCTTCGGAGAAGGAGGCGAGATGGTTCGCCACGGCGAGCACTCCGCCGGCGAAGCGTTCGGTCGACTCGAGCCGGACGGCAAGGATGGGCTCCTTGCCGGAGGCCCCCAGGGTCTCGCAGTAGTTGTACTCGTCGATGATCGTCTCCCCGATGGCCAGCACGCGCAGCGAACGGGCCTCGTCGAGGTAACGATTCACGTCGTCGGCGCTCCAGCTCTGCGCCATCGAGGCGATGAACCGGGCCGCGTCCTCCGAGAGCGACGACATGTAGCGGTTGATGAGCGTGGAGGAGCTGAACACCTCGTCGTGGGTGAAGACCATCCGGCCCCCGGCCTCCGAAACGGCGACGGCCTCGCGCTCGATCGCGCCGGTGATGTCCTTGGCCGGGTCGAGCCTTTCCCCCGAGGCGTCGGCGAACTCCCCTCCCTTGGCGAAACAGTCGGGACGCAATCGGGCGATGGTCTCCACGGCGGTCGGCCAGTTGTTGATCGCAACGTAGTCCACGCAGGCGAGGCTCGCCAGGGCCTCGGCGCGGAGCTGCTCATCGAACGCGGGCCGGTGAGGCCCCTTGTTGACGTGCCGATTCGCCGTCACCGTGACGACGAGTACGTCGCCGAACTCCCTGGCGGACTTCAGATGCCGCATGTGGCCGACGTGCAGCAGGTCGAACACGCCGTGACAATGGACGATGCGCTTGCCGCTGGTCCGCAGCGCGTCCACTACCTCGACGAGTTCGTCGAACTCAAGTATCTTCGACTCCCTATCGACGAAAGCCGTATCTGTCATGCCTTTCTCGCAATCCGCCCGAAGCGGTCTGCCAGGATGCTGCGAAACGTCTATTCGAAGTAGATGAACGAGTGGTCTCCCGTGTAGCCGGTCTGCCGGAAGATCCACTCCCATTCGTGCGTGGCGTAGATCGATCGGCACGTCAGCTGCCAGTAGAGTAGGTTCACCTTCTCGCGTTCGTTGCGGTAGGACTCGACCACCAGGTACTTGGCCCGCCTGGCCACGCGCTCGATCTCCCCGAGGGCCCGCCACAGTTCATCGATGTACAGGTTGTGCAGCGTGTTGACGGACAGTACCAGATCAAAGGAGTCGTCCGCGAAGGGGAGTTGGGCGGCGCTGCCAACGCGAAGCCGATCCCGCACCTCGGGCTTGGCATGGTCGATCGCGTACTGGGAGATATCCAGGCCAGCGACCTGGGCCTCCGGCAGCACTTGAGTCAGCTCGTACAGCAGGAAGGCCTTGCCGCATCCTACGTCGAGGATCGACGCACCGGGAGGGAGCTGATAGTGATGGGCGATGTCCTCGGCAACGGCCCGCCACCGCCCGTCGTAGCGGTATCCGCCGTACCCGTGATGTCGCGCGCCGTCCCAGTAGTCGTATCCCCACTGGAGCGCCTTCTCGGCGCACTCCGCCTTGTCATGCGCATTGACGCGTCCCAGGTAGTCTCGCGTCGTCGCCTTGTGGACGCGTCCGACGAAATCAACATAGGCCATAGTTGAAGGATCCTCGCTGCTGCGGCAGGGCCCGTGGAACGCGTCTGCGGCTTCAGGGGCGGTGCACGTACTCCAGAGGTTGCTGACGGATCTGGTCCCAGTACTGCGCCACCCATTGGATCACGTCGTCGATCCCTTCCTCCAGGTCGATCTCCGGGCGCCAACCGAGTTCGGAGCGGGCCCGGGACGAGTCGATCTCGTAAACCGCGTCCTGTCCCGGGCGTTCGTCCACGGCCGTCGCCACCTCCTCCAGCGTGCGGCCGCAACACCGGGCGACGCGCTCTACCACATCGCGGATTGCGATGCCGCGGTCGGGTGCGAGGTGATACAGCGACCCCAACGCGCCGTGGCGAAGGATCGCCAGCTCGCCGCGGGAGACGTCCCGGATGTGAATGTACGACTTCACGGCGTGCCCTCCGCCGTGCAGTTGGATCGGACGGCCTAGCTTGATGTAGATCGCCGTACGGGGAATGATCTTGAACAGTTGCTGACGCGCGCCGTAGACGTTCGTGGCGCGCACCGTCACCAAGGGGAAGCCGAACTGCCTGGCGTAGGTCGCCAGGAGAAGGTCGGCCGCGGCCTTCGACGCCGCGTAGGGGGTGCTGGGGTTCAGCGGGGCATCCTCGCGGACCGTGCCTTGGCAGGAACCGTAAACCTCCGGCGATGAGATGTGCAGGTACCGCTCAAGGTAGTCGCGCTGGCGCAGGTGATTGGCCAGTCTTGCCAGCGACACGCAGTTCGTCTCGAACCAGTGCTCCGGATGTTGCCAGCTCGGGGCCACCTCGCTCTGCGCCGCGAAGTTCACGATCCAGGCTGGCCGGAAGGAGTCCAGGATTGACAGGAGCTGGTCCATCTGGGTGTTCAGGTCGATCTGACGGTACTGGTAGCAGCTCAGATCGGACCGAAGCAGGTAGCGCAGAAAGGGCGCGCCCCGCTCCGCGGAGCGGCTCACGCCAACCACCTCGTGCCCCGGTTCGTCGAGAAGCAGGTCGACGAAGTCTTGGCCCGAGAAAGAGTTGGCGCCCAGCACGACGATCCGTTTCGCAGTCAAGAGGCGGCCCCTTCTTCTGGTGTCACGCCCGCCATTCGCTCCAGGTCGCGGGCGATCCGCGCGTGGATCTGGAGCGCTTTAGCCAGCTGATTGGCATGATAGCCGTTGGCCTGCGCGCCGCTGAAGCTCCGTCTCAGCGCCCCCGCCGCCTGGAACACGTTGAGCACGATGCAGCACCACTTGATGCGATAGAGCGCGACCAGGATCTCGGCGCGGCGCCGATGGCGATCGGCGCTCGGCAGCAGCTCGACGACGCCGGCGACGAACGCATGCCAGTGTTCCTCGGGCACGGGGACCTCCACCTGGCAGAAGAAGTCGCACAGGAGCTTGGCCGGATCATCCCAGCCGGCATACTCGAAGTCCAGGAAGCGCAAGCGCCCCGAGCTCTCAATCAAAGCGTTGTGGAAACCGAAGTCCGACGGCGAGAGGATCATCTCCTGCCTCGGCAGCCGCGCGTCCGGGTCGAACGCCTCGGACCGAACCGTGCGATTCAGCTCGGCCGTGACGACCTGCCAGGTCGGCTCCAGCTTATTGGAGACGAAGCACTGCGCCTCGGGGGGAAGGCCGTCGGAGGCGGCGAGTTCGACGAGGCTTCCGACGCGACGGGCGATGCACCGCACGTGCTCGGAGATCGTGAAACAGGCCTCGGAGGCCGGCGGGAGCTGCGCGGCGTCGAGCGTATCGCGGAGGCGATGCAATTGCCGGACAAAGGCCAACGCCTCGCCGACCCTGCCGGCGGAGACGTCCGTCTCGGGGACGGGATCTCCGTGGATGAATTCATAGAGTGCTAGCTTACGATCCCGGTCGCACGCCAGCGGTTGGGGAATGCAGCGAACACCATGTGAACAGGCCGCCCGCACAAACTCGAGCTCCGCGGTGAACCGGTCGCGGGTGTCGCGCGGATGCTCGAAATACTGCTTTAAGGCCGCCGCTTTGCCGGAGGCATCGATCCTCCAGACGCGGTTGTTTCGCCCGCCTGGCAACCGCTGCCAGGAGAACACCCCAGGCAGGCCGGCCTGGCGCAGCAGCGCGGCGACGGCATGCTCGTCGGGCGGCGGCAGTCGAGGCTCAGCCGGGTCGCACATGGGAGAGTCCTCTGAGCCCGAGTACTTCGCGGATGTCGTCCCAGGAGCCGGCTCGCACTACCCCCACGGTATCCGCCTCGCGGCGGTGCGGATCGAAGAGAACGCGTACGACGCCGTCGGGGAACCCTGGCAGCGTCAAGAACTCCACCAGGTCGTCGACGAAATGCGTGCAGCCACTTGTCTCGATGCGGGCGACCTTGCCCTCTTTTGTCTCCTCGAAGAAGACGCCGGGCGCGGCGCGAGAACCTCCCTGAGCCGCCACAAGACCGTTTTTCGCAAGCCATTTCCATGCCGCCTCGTGCAGGTCGTAGGCGGGGCCCCGGGCGGGGGTGCGGGTCTTGTGGCTGATGACCGTGACCGTCACTCCCGCGATTCTGGCGTCGCGGAAGAACTTCAAGGCTCCGGGGAACGGGCTTGCCTGGGCGATCGCCCGGCCGTACACGTATCCTTGGAGCTCGGTCCAGTCCTCCTCGCGGCCCGCGCCCCGCAGGTAGTTGCGGATCGCGTCCTTGGCCGGCGGCACGGAATCGGGAATCAGCCCGTGCCGTCGCGCGGCGTCGTGGAACAGGCCGTCGTAGCAGACGATCGTGTTGTCGAAGTCAACGCCGATGTGCACCGCATGCTCTCCGGAAGGGGCCTGTCATGGTCGAGATGCTCGTCACGCGGGGTCGGGGGCGATGTTCAGGCTTCACGCTTCCATGTCGATCAGTGGACGGAGCGCCCGGTGGGCTTCGAGATCATCCAGGGCCTGATTGATCCTCTCCAGGGGATACGTAGACTGAAGAAGCGGATCCAGGGTCAAGCGCCCGGCGTCGATCAATTGGCAGAAGCGGGGAATGTCGCGGTCGGTTTGGGTATCGCCTCCCCAGGTGCCCAGAAGACGCTTTCCCAGGTTCAACTGCTTGGGATCCAAATCGATCCGCTCGCCGTGTCGGGCGTTGCCCACGACCACGGCGACCCCGCCGCGGCTGCGCGCGCTCTGGAGGGCCAACTGCATGGCGGCCGGGCGCCCGCTGGCCTCAATGGCGCAGTCGACGCCGCCGGGGCAGATCGCGCCGAACTGCTCGGCAAAGCCCTCGGAACCGGGGTCCAGCACATGAGTCGCGCCTGCCGACTGGGAGATCAGGCGTCGCTGGGGGACGGGATCCACGGCCACGACGGGGTGGGCGCCGGCGAGCGCGGCCGCTTGGACCGCGCACAGTCCCACCCCGCCAAGCCCGAACACGGCGAGGCTTTGCCCGGGGGCCGGGCAGGCCACGTTCCACACGGCGCCGATCCCGGTCGCCGCCGCGCAGCCGAGCATGGCGGCCACGTGAAGGGGAAACCCTTGCGGGATGACAGTCAGGCGGTTCTCGCTGATCACCCCGTGGCGCATGAACGTCGTGATCCCACCGGCGTTCACCGTCCGTCCGTTCCATCGATATTCCGTGCCGGGAACGTTGGCGCCGCTGCCTTGAATCCACGAGCAGACCACGCGATCGCCGGGCCGGCACTTCGTCACGCCCAGGCCGACTTCCTCCACGACACCTCCGGCCTCGTGGCCAAGGCAATGCGGAAGGTACGGATCGTGGCCGCGGTAACCGCGGCTCTCCAGCAACTGCGTGTGGCACACGCCGCTGAAAACGATCTTCACAAGGACTTGGCCTGGACGGAGGGGCGGGATCTCGATCGCGTCCACGACGAGGGGCTTTCCGGTTTCTACCAGCACGGCTGCGGTCGTCTTCATGGCTGCTATCCTGCGGTGATCCCGCGCAGATGCTCGAGGACTCGCGATACAATGGAACCGACGTCCAAGCCGACGGAGGCGCGGGCATGGGCCTCACTGCCGGACTCGTGGAGGAACTCGTCCGGTGTCCCGATGCGAAGCAGCACGCCCGGCACGGACTGACGATCGGATCGCCACTCGGCCACGGCCGCCCCGAATCCGCCGATCAGGCTGTGCTCCTCCACGGTGCACACGATCCCGCAGTGGAGGAACGCCTCCCAAAGCAATTCCTCATCCAAAGGCTTGACCGTCGGGAAGCTGACCACGCGCACCGTGAGCCCTTCGGCGCGAAGCCGTTCGGCCGCCTCGACGACGCGCGGAAGCACGATGCCGGTACTCAGAAGGGCCACGTCGCGTCCCTCGGAGAGCGTGATCGCCCGGCCGACATGGAAATCGGGGGGCGTTCGATGCACGACGGGCTCTCCCTTCTTGCCGAGCCGAAGATAGACCGGGCCGTCGATGGCGATCGCCGCGCGCAAGGCCAGCCGGACCTCGACTGGGTCACCTGGGCAAAGAATGGTCATTCCGGGGAGGACCCGCAGCAGGGCCACGTCGTCGCAGGCGTGATGCGTGGCGCCAAGGCCTGCATACGACAGCCCCCCTCCGACTCCGACGAGAACGACGGGCACGTCGTGGTAGCAGACGTCGATGCGGATTTGCTCCAGGCACCTGGCCGTGATGAATGGCGTGATCGTGTACGCCACGGGACGCAACCCGCACATCGCCATCCCCGCGGCGACACCCACCATGTTGGCCTCCGCCACACCGCAGTTGAAAAACCGCGCGCCGTGACACCGCTTGAACTCGTCGAATAGGCGATTGCCGATGTCACCGGAGAGCATGACCAAGCGGTCATTCTTCCCCGCCAATCGGAGCAGTTCGTCGGCAAAGGCGTTTCTCACAGTTGCCCGAGCTCCTGTAGCGCCGCGGCGACCTCTTCGGCGTTGGGGATTCGATAGTGCCAGTTGTTGTCGTCCTCCATGAATGAGACTCCCTTGCCCTTGATCGTATAGGCCACGATGGCGGCGGGGCCCCCCTGGCGATGCGGCTGCGGCTCGAGCGCGGAGACGACTTCTTCGAAATTGTGCCCATCCACCTCGACGGCGTCCCACCCGAAGGCCTCCCACTTCCCCGCGAGCGGCTCCAGCTTCATGATCTCGTCGCACCGCCCCGTGGCCTGCCATCGGTTGCAGTCGACGACCACGCTGAGGTTGTCCAGCTGCTGGGCTGCGGCAAACATGGCCGCCTCCCACACCGAGCCTTCGTTGCACTCGCCGTCACTGAGGAGGACGAATACGTGGAAGTCCCGGTCCTGCAGGCGAGAGGCCAGCGCCATTCCGACTCCAAGGGGAAGACCGTGGCCCAGGGAGCCAGTTGCCGCTTCCACACCCGGCAGACAGCCCGGGGCCATCTGCTCGGCCAGTCGACCGCCCGCCAGACCATAGGTGCGAAGCAACTCCTTGGAGAAGAAGCCTCGCTCGGCCAGCGCGGCGTACAGCGCCGCCGAGGCGTGTCCCTTGCTCAGGATGAAGCGGTCGCGCCCCGGGTCGTCGGGGCGCGCCGGGTCGATTCGCAAGGCGCCCCAGTAGATCGACACAACCAGGTCGACGCACGAGAGCGCGGAACCCAGATGCGCCGCCCGCGCCTCATGCGACATGCGAACCACGTGCCCGCGGATGCGCCGAGCCAGTGACTCGAGCTCGGACTTGCGCTCGACTGCCGACCCAGGCGAACCTCCCCGGCGGATCATTGGACGTTCTGCCCCTGCATCATGCGGATGTTGTAGTACCGATCGTCCTCCTTGGAATTCGGCACCATGTTCGCCCGAAACGCGTCCGCCAGATCGCGAACGGCGTCCCCAATGCTCCGCTGAGGACGGAAGCCGAGGTCGCGAAGTATTCGGTCCGAGGAGATGCGATACGATCGAAGGTCATCCGTCGGCTCCACCACGATTTCTACCTCCTCGTGTCCCACGACGCGCCGCACATCCTCGGCGATGGACATCACAGTCTGGTTCTGATAGCCCACGTTCCACACCTTCCCCGCGACCTTCCCCGCGGGCAGCCCAAGCACGTGGACGTACAAATCGGTCATGTCGTCGATGTGCAGGTTGGGGCGGTACTGGGTACCCCCGAACACGCGGATGCGGCCATCCACTACCGCATGGTGCGTGAGGATATTGACCGTCAGGTCCAGGCGCAGCCGCGGTGAATACCCACAGACCGTCGCCGGACGTATGATCGTGGTCGTGAAGTCGGGCGACTCATATTCGCGCAGCACGTCCTCGCAGAGGGCTTTGTATCGGGAGTAGTCGGTCAGCGGCTGAAGCGGCAGGTCCTCCGTCACCTGCTCCTCCTCTTTCAGGCCATAGACGCTCGACGAAGAGGCGTAGATGAAGCGGCGCACGCCACAATCGCGCGCGGTCTCGACCAGCGGCCGAAAGGCCTCGTAATTGACCGAACGGCCGAGCTCGGGATCGAGCTCGAAGCTCGGGTCGTTGGAGATGCATGCCAGATGGATCACGGCATCGCAGTCGGGCAGGGCCTCCGCGAGCAGGCCGCAGTCGCGAATGTCGCCGCGGAGCAGCTGAAGGCGCGGATCGTCGCGGTAGCCATCGAGCACATGCTCGCCGTAGAGGAACCAGTCCAGCACCTTGACCGGATGACCCGCCGCCAGCAGCTTGGGAACAAGCACCGCACCGACGTAGCCCGCCCCCCCGGTCACGACTACGGCGCCCCGGGCGTCAACCATCATCGCTTTCTCCTGGGAATTCCTGCAAGTCTGCGCCGCCCGCAGAGCCTCTGGAAGCGAGACACACGAACCGCTCCCTACCGCTCGCCCCGCTGCGAAGCGGAAGACCCGTCATTAGAAGGCCCAAGTGTTAGGGCTGTGTGAACGCCGGGTTCAGATCGGCCCGCCCCTGCCATGGGAGCGGTGCGATCCGAACAGGACGACCTTGGCCATGCGGATGACACGAGCCACGACGAGCAGGAAGCAGGGCACGGAGTGGAACCGTCCGCCTTCGGCGCGGATCCGTCCGGACGAAGCGAGTCGCTCGATGCGGGCGGAAAGGACCCCCCTGGCGTTGTACTTCTCGAGCAACTCGGCCTTGGTCAGGCCCTTGTCGGCCGCGCCCAACTCGTGCAAGACACGGATTCGCAAAGAGGCGATGATGATCAGCACGAAGTTGATGTAGCCATATGCCAGCGCGAGATAGGTCAGTTGATTCATCACCACCAGGGCAAGCCCGTCGGTCCAGCCATGATTGGAAGACGCCAAAGCGGCGAGGGAACAGGCGAGCAAGACGGTCTCGCCTGCCGCGAACCCTCCCAAGTACCCGGCCACAAGCCTCCTCGGGCCGAGCGCACGGCTGAGCGTGACGTGGGACGTCAGGTACCCGGCCAGCCCGAGCAGCGGGGCCAGAGCCAGGAATGCATCGGCGTAGCGCGCCATCAGCCTCCCACCTCCAAGCCGTAGACCCGACGACCCCACTGGAAACACCGGTTCCAGAAACGGCCTGCTTGCGTGAGCCGGTAACGTCCCTCGCACTGCTCGACCACGCCCGCGCCTTCCATCGCTTCCAGGCGGCTGCCCACAACCCAGTGATCGCCGATCAACTCGCGGAGTTCTTCCTCGGATCGCCCCGCGGGCCCCGCGTCATCAAGGTCCAAGAGCAGGGTCAGTGTGGGGCTATCGTCCTCGATCGCCGTGTAGAAATCGAGGTACGCGAGGGAGAATGCCACGTGAAAAAGCGTTACCTGGACGTACTGCCACGGCCCTGCGAGGTGCGGAAGCCAGACCGGGGCGTACGCCGCCCTCAGACCGAGCATCACGACCAGCGTACCGAAGAAGATCGCCAGAAGTGCGCGACTGTGAGACTGCGGCAGACGCATGCGCCACACCACGACGTGAACCAAGAAGGCCGTCAGGAGAGCCTGAACCCCGAAGACAAAAACTTCCATTGCTGACCGGAATCGGACTTGAACGGAGATGCAGCCGACTCGGTCCCGGAGTCGGACCGGCCGCCTGTGGTGACCGCGTGTCAACCCGGGACAGGCTGACCTACCTGTCCGGGGCGACCTTGGCGAGGAAGGCCTTGACCGCGTCCTGATCGCCCTCCTCCGGGCTCCAGGGAGCCATGACGTTCGACTTCTCGCGGTCAAATGGTCCCGCGATGATCTCGTGAATGACCACGCGGTCGGATCGCGGTATGTCCATGTGCCAGCAGCCCGGCGCCAGGCGCACGAGGTGGGCCTTGGGGCTGTCGTGCGGCCCCATGGCGATGATGCGGATCACTTCGCCGGTGTCGTCGAAGACGACCACGTCCAGGTGCCCCTGGAGAAGATACATCGAGGACGACCGATCCGGATGACGATGCGGGCGGTTGTACGAGCCTCGGCAGTATGCAAGCACCATCTCCTGGACAGTGTCTTGCGGAGAGTGATGCATGCAGAGCCGGTAACGGCGCCGCGGGGCCGACTCCGCCCGTTCCTGCAACAGATCGATCATCAGGTCGTCAACGGCCAGCACGGCCTCGGTGTTGAACAGCGCCTCGGGCGTTTCGCGCACGTTGGAGATCCTCGGGCTATTGTTGGTCGGAAAGCAAACGCAACTTCAAAGCCGTTCCGCAAGACCCGGCAGACGAATCTCACACGAGATCGCAGGACTCAGGGAGCATCCAGTGTTCGTCCTGGCCGCGCCACTTGACGTTGCAGCCGATCGGGTTGGTGAGCGGGGTCCGGACGGGCCGACCCTGGAGGATGTCGTCCAGGGCGTCGCGCAGCTCGCGGGTCGTGGATTTCGTCTCATCGCGGGGGTTGTCGTCCATGCGCCCGGTATAGCGCAGCTTGCGATCGCGACCGAAGACGAAGAAGTGCGGGGTCCGCAACGCGCCGTAGTCGAGCGCCGTGTGCTGCGACTCGTCTCTCAAGTAGGGATAGGGAAAAGGCTGCTGCTGGTGGCGCTCGACCATGTGTTCGAACGAATCCTCCGGATGGCTCGCGGTGTCGTTTGAGTTGATCGTGACCACGCCGACGCCGCGAGGTCCGTACTCGTTGGCAATGGCCATCAGGCGGCCGTCCACCCCGTAGGCGTAGTGGCAGTGATTGCAGGTGAACACCACGACCAGGACGGGGCAGTCCGCGAAGTCCGCGAGGCGATAACGCTTGCCATCCACCCCGGGCAGATCGAAGTCGGGAGCCGTGCTTCCTAGCGGCAAAGTGAAGCTCATCGGTTCTCTCTATCCAGAAAAACGAAACCGTAGCGTTCCCGGCGCCCGGCGCAGGGGCGGCGGGGCCGGCTCTTCCTTCATCCCGAACTACGCGCGCGGCTCGCGGGTCTCGCGCTCCCAGATTACCGAAATATCCTGGCCGATGCGATCGCCGACGCTCCTGAGCGCCCGGACGACCGATCGCAGATCATCGGGGCTCTGATGGGTCCCGGAGGGGAGCGTCAGACCGTGGTTGGCGAAGAACCTCGCGTTCGGGAAGTCTCCCTCGGCTTCCAGGTGTGGCGACTCGGCCAGACACGGGTGGAACGGCCGCGACTCGATGCCGCTGCGGCCCAGCATGTCGACGACGCGATCCCGATCTGCACAGACGGCCTGAGTCCATAGGGGCAACTCGCCGTCCTCCGTCCTCACCTCCAGGACGCGAAGGTAGCGAAGCGACGCCAGTTCTTCGCGGTAGAAGTCGTACACGCGACGCACCGCGGCGATCCGTTCGTCCAATTGTTCCAGCTGCGCCAGACCTAGGGCGGCGCCAACGTCGGTGAAGCGAAGATTGAAGCCGAACGCCGGGAAGCGGTTCTCTGCAATCGCTTTGACGCCGTGATTGCGCAGCCGAAGGCACCGGTCATGGAGGGCCTCGTCGGCGGTCGCCACGAAACCGCCCTCGCCCGTCGTGATGAGCTTCGTGATGCCCATGGAGAACGCGCCAACGTCGGACTGCGTGCCGAGCCACGAGCCTCGCGATCGGGAGCATAGCGCGCGGGCAGCATCCTCGACCACGTGCAATCCGCGGCGGTGCGCCAGGGACACGAGGGCCCCCATGTCGGCGCCGGCCCCGTCAAGGTGGATCGGAACGATCGCCTTGGTGCGCGGCGACACCGCCTCCTCCGCGCGTCGTGGGTCGAGAAGGGGTCGGTCGCGACAGGTGTCGACCAGTCTCACTCGGGCACCAAGAATCATCGCCGCGTGGGCCGGGGCGATGAAGCCAGCGGCAGGAACGAGCACCTCGTCGCCGTGCCCCACACCGACGGCGAGAAGGCCCATCAACAGGGCCGTGCTCCCGCTACTAGTGGCCAGCACGAAAGGCACGTCAAGCAGCCGAGCCAGGGCCGTCTCCAGTTGACGCGTGACCGGCCCTGCATTGATGCAGCGATCGCGAATCGCCGAGGCAACCCCGGAGATCTCAAGCTCCCCCAGATCGGTTCTCCACCAGCGGACGGCCGGGGCGCGGTCGGTCGTTGGAACAGCTGCGATCGATTTCATGGACGGCTCTATGGATGCATGCACGACTGACGAACCGGGCCGGCCGGCGAAAGGCCGGAGAGCCGGAGCGCCATGGAGCATTCGCTTTGCAGCCACCGATCAAGGCGCATGAGGGCCCGTCTCATCCCGTCGTCTCTCCGACCGTCTCGGACTGCTGCAGCGCGGCGCTAAGATCTTGACGGTAGGCGAGATAGGCCCCGGCGCCAACGCCGGCCACGATGAGGGACACCAGCCTGTACCCAGCCGCGACGACAATGCCCTGCCCAGGGATCGGGGCCGCCTCGCGGGCCGATCGGTACGTACTCTCCAGGATGAACTCGAACGCGCCGAGACCGTTGGCGGGCAGCGGCAGGACGCCGCTCGCCGTTGCCAGCGGCATGATGGTGAAGTGGCTTCCCAGGTTCGGAGGGCTTGGCACCAAAGCCAGGGCGATCAGGAAGAGACTGACCGCCAGGACCCCGTGCACCGCCAGACTGAGCGCTGCCGCGCCAACCAGCGCGAGGGGACGACGTCGGTACGCGTCCGCGGCGCGGACCAATTCAGCCGCCGTGGGACCCGCCCAGGGCAGACGGCCCACCCAGCTTGCGAGCGACTCGTGCGGCACCCAGGGAGACATCAATATCGCAACGGATAACCCGCCGGCGAGTGTGAACCCCAGGAGGGCCGGCCCGAACCATTCGGGCAGGGGCATAGCGGCGGAGGGGTGCAGCGACCGCAGCAGGAACAGCGATGCCGTCGCGAGAAGGAGGAGGCAGTACAGGCCCACCACGCGGTCGGCCAGAACCGTCGCCGCAGCCCGAGCGCGGCGCCCTGGGCAGCGCCGTGTGAGAAAGACACACTTGACTACGTCGCTTCCCACGGGCCCCAGGGCGACGAAGCTCATCAACTCGCCCAGGAAACCGAGGCGGAGCGCGTCGTGTGGACGGAAATCGAACTGGAGCGCGCGCACCAGCAGCCACCACCTGAGAATCGCCAGCAGCGTGGCGAAAAGCACCGCGGCCAAGGCCAGCCCGAGGGCAGGCCAGCACGCGACACCGAGAGTGAGGGGCAATTGGCCGGACTCGCTGCGCACCTGGTGGACGAGATATGCCAATATCGCCAGGGGAATGGCCCAGCGAACGAGTCGAGCCGCAAGTTTCTTCAATTGGGTGCCTTCCGTCTCGCGCAGGCGCGGGTTATCCGGTGCACGTGCCTGGTCGGTCGTCGTGGGGAACCTGCGTCATGTGCCACCGCCTGAAGAACGTACGTTCGCGCGACGCCAGGGGTTCGCAGCCGCTCTCGGGCGGCGGCCCGAACTGAGCTCGATCCAGATCCTCCTGACTCAACTGGAACACGAAGATGGTGTAGTTGATCCGCGCCGCCGGGCGGGACTCGCGCAGGTACGCCAGCAATCGCGCGAGTCTCGCCATGTCGAGATTCGCGCGCGCGCGCCTCCAGAACTCCAGGCCATGCTGTCGGATCAGCGCCTCTCGCGCTCGAGGATCGTCTTGGGTACGGTCAAAGGTGCCCACGGTGGCCAGCAGCTCGCGGTAGATCTTCTCGTTGGTGTCCGTCCACCTGCCGTAGACGCCGGTCATGAAGTTGGATTGAAGGTCCGTGGCGCTGATACAGTAAAGCCCGGGCTTCCACACGGCCCCCAGGGGAGCCCGACCGCGAAGGTCTCCTGGAAGCGGCGTGGCGCAGATGTTGTAGTATTCGGGGTCCGCGGTGCCGAAGTAGGCGAGGTACACCGGCTGTGAGGCGGGACCCTGGTGGCCGTTCTCATCGAGCCACGCCTTGAGCGCTCGAAGATCCTGCCCCCAGTCCAGGGAGCTGTCGACCAGATGCTTGTATCCGTTGGCAGATCCACCGGCGGCCACGTTGAAGTAAGCGAGGTAATGGGGCCACGTGAGGAGCGATTCGGCGATGAACAAGGACAGGAACGCGACGGTTGATCCCGCCAACATGCGGCTCGGCCAGCCAGCGGCCAACGACACGCGCGGATCCTTCGCGCCGCGCCGCAGCCAGCAGGCGGACCCGCCAGCGAGGACGAACATCGCGGGATAGGTCGGAAGGATGTGGCGGTGACCGATGTTGATCTTACTGCCGATGGCAAACGACCAGTACACGACGAGAAGCGCCCACAGGGGAGTGAGGGCATAAGCCACCGACAGCGCGCACCGCAGGCGGGACGATTGCGTCTGGCGGGGAGGCTGCCCGTGCACCCACGCACGCGGATCGTGGCGGCAGGCGTAGGTGGCCCCCAATAGGGAGAGGCACAACAAGCCGAATAGCGGCAGAGGCGTCTTCACGCCCAGGCAGTAGGGGAAGAAGGACACGAACCCGGTCTCGCTATAGTGGCCATTCAGGAAGGTGGCCCGCAACTCCGAACCTGCGATCGTGTTGAGAAACGCCAGCAAGTACCCTTCCGGGAGCAGCCGCGACTCGATCGCCCACTCGACGGTCTGCCGAACGGCCCCGGTGGCGCCCTCCTCCAGCTCGAACCAGATCAGGCGCTCCGGGGCGGGATTGCCCGGCAAAGCGTTGTTGAACATCGCGAAGCGGAAAGAGAACGCAGCCCAGATGACGATCCAGGCCACGACCGCGTGCACTGAAATCAGCCCGACGATCCACGCGGCCTGGCCCCGAAGGTTCACGACTTGCCGCGAGAACCTGCCGAACTGGATTTCGAGCGGGCCTCCGGCGAGAAGGCGCACGGCCACAAGCGCGGCGGCAATCGGGACCATCACCACAACGGAGAATTTGGTCACGAAGAACCCGCCGAGAAGCAAGGCACTAGCCAGGACTCGCCAGGGCGTGACGCGGTGCAAGATGCCCCATAGGGTCCAGCTGCACGCGGTGAAGCCGAGGCCAGCCGCCACGTCGATCGTGGCCAAACCGGCGTGGGCCAGCATGGTGGGCGAGAAGGCGAACAGCCCCAGCGAAACCAGGCCGCCCGGCTCGCCGAACAGCGACGCGGACCATCGCCACACGACGACGCCTAGCGCGATCCCCAGGATAACATTCATCGCCCGGGCCCGTCGGAAGATCGCGTCCGCATCGTTATCCCCCTGGTAGACGAATTCGTCGGCGAACTGCCAGTCCGCCGCCTGACGCCACGCGGGATGATCGAGCGCGGGCGTCTCAAACGGCCCGAGATACACCGGTAACGATAGCCACCGCTGCGCGAGCACGGCCTCGGGGGCCATCCGGAAGTCGCCCATCCGCCAAAAGGAGCATCCTGTACTCACGTGCGCGACTTCATCGTAGGTTCCGTTCTTCGTCCACGCCGCGCTATAGCACGAAACGCCAAAGGCGAGCAGCGCGCATCCGGCCAGCACGGCCTGCACCGCGGTGATCGGCTTGCCCCGGACCGCCGAGACCGGCTGCTGGCGGGGTGCGCGGCGGCCCGGCCTTCGGGCAATCGCGCGCTGGGCTTCGGGGCGTTTGATCATAGGGGCGCGGAGCAGGACACCTCCCCGTCGCAAGCTGCGCCCGCGAGAGGGGGGGGCGGGGTGCGTCGTGTCAGGCGGGCGCCGCGCGAACGACCGGCAACCGAAGTAGAAACCACCCTAGCGGCCCACCCAGCCAAGGCCACACGACAGCGCGGCCTGGCCCCTGAAGAGGTTAGGAAAGCGCAAATCGGTTAGCGTTCTGTGAACCGAACCCGCGAAGTCTTGCTGCCTGGCGGAACAACGCCTAGCCTGACGAAATTGGACTGAGCCCCTGGGTTGTCGTGGAGTGCGCTTCAGAGCGTGGTTGGGGCCGTTCGCAAACCGATGTCGGCAAGAGCGACTATGGAAAGCAACGTTCCGGTGTTGTCCGAGTTGGACCTGACTCTTCTTGTGCCCTGCTACAACGAGGAGGGTCGGATAGCGGAGACGCTGAAGTCGCTGGTATCGGCGGTGCGGGAGTTCTTCTTCTCCTGGGAGGTTCTCGTCATCGACGACGCTTCTACCGACGGTTCCGTCGCCGCAGTGGAGCACTTTCAGAGGGAGCATCCGGACCTGCCGATCCAGCTCTACGTTAACGAGACGAATCAGGGCTTCGGTTACTGCTATGTGCAGGGGGCCTACTTGGGTCGGGGCGAGTACTACCGGGTCATATGTGGGGACAACAGCGAGCCTCGGGAAACGCTTGTGGAAGTGTTTCGCCACGTCGGCGCGGCCGACGTCGTTGTTCCGTATTACGTCAACGACACGGGGCGGACGTGGTTCCGCAACACGCTCTCCGGAGCATACACGCGACTGGTCAACCTCATTAGCGGACATCGCATCCGGTACTACAACGGACTCATCCTGGCTCGGCGTTACGACGTGATGAGGTGGCACGGCAACTACCGCGGCTTCGGGATTCAGGCGGACTTGCTGACCCGCTTGCTCGACGAGGGACTCAGCTTCGCGGAGGTAGGCGTCTGGGACTATGAGCAGAAGCACGGCCAGTCCACCGCGCTGAAGTTCAAGAACATTGCTTCCGTAACGCACACTCTCTTGGACTTGGCCGTCAGGCGCGTCGGCAAGCTCCTCTACCCGCGCGAGTACGTGGCGTCGCGACGGGTTACCACTGCTCGGCCGCACCCTTCACACGGAAGCGTCATTCGAACGACCGTCCACGGGGTCCGATTGGCAGCCCCCGTCTCTACGGCAACGGAGACGGCCTCGGCAGACGCATCCGCTTGACGGGAGGTACTCTCTGGGCCGCCGGCTGGTATGGGAGGCGAGCTGGCCGCACGGATACGTGTCGATGGGGAGACGGCTTCTGGGCGACTTGCGATGCAGGTGGTGACTCCCTCACTCGGCTAACTGGTTACGCAGGAACTCCTCAAGCTCCAATTCGGCCCGTCGCTTGAGGGGGTGGTTGGTGGCGGAGTACGCCCTGCTTCGATAGCGCAGGAACGGTTCCATCCAGGGGACGTGCGGTTCAAACAGTTCCGCGCAATGGGCCGCCTCGGCGGGTCCGAGCATCTCCGCGATCGTGCAAAGGGCATTCAACCGCTGACCCTCGCAGTGCCACACGGCGAAGGACCGATCCAGGGTCTCGTAGAGCCGCCGGGCGGTTCTCGGATCTCTCACGGCCAAGCCGACAGCGACATCAAAGACAACGTCGTTCAAATGGGAGAAGAACCAAGGATTCCGTCGTGCGCCCAGGAGGAACGCCTCGAGCTCCGCGGTGGCGTCTTGAATCTCACCCCGACGCCAGTGGAGGTAAGCGCGGAGCGCTCTGGCCTCGGTTTCCGAGAAGCCGGCCACCCGCT
This sequence comes from uncultured Pirellulales bacterium, assembly GCA_964434165.1. Lineage (GTDB taxonomy): Bacteria > Planctomycetota > Planctomycetia > Pirellulales > Thermoguttaceae > CAYSUS01. The sequence goes on along the minus strand of CAYSUS010000036.1, from coordinate 50,025 downwards.
CGATCAATGGGTCGGCCTTCACGCTACCTTGGTGCGCGTAGGAAAGAGCCAACAGGGTCGTCTCCGTGGGATGGAGCGGTTCGTACAGCGATTGCTCCCAAGCTCCTGTGGCTTCTGCCAGGTCCGAGCGAAGATAGTGTGTTAGCACGCGGCTCCGAGTCTTCTGCTCGGCGGTCGGCTCCGGAGGCATAGTCAGCTTGCTCTCCGTGATGGCCCGCATAATCTGACGATGGCCCTCCACGCGCCGCCAGTCAACGTCCCCGGCGACCGCCGGCCGATGACTGCCGCACGCAATCGCCGTTTCCCGCAATACGGCCACGTCGAAGTCGGTCGCCCGGCCCAACGTGCGGGCAAATCCGTACTCGATGAGATTGAGATCGTCCGTGTTCAGTTGGCCTCCGGTGTCGCTGACCCAACGGGAGGCCGCCTCTTCTCCCGCCACGAATCGCGAGAGAAACCCCTCCAGATCGACGACGCGCCACCCAGCCGCTAGCGCCGATCGGTATGGCTCAGTGGCAATCCTCGCACGAAGCGTCGATGCCTCGTGCTCTAGCGGTGTGATCGAGCATACGAGGAGCATGTCGTTGCTCTTCGATTGCCACACCTGGACGTGAGGAAATACGGCCTTGAGTGTGGCGATGACGGAGCCGACGGTGGCTCGGTCCACCTCGTACCCCTGCAGCCATTGGGTGAAGATGCCGTCCTCGGTCAGGCGCGAGCGGGCCGACTCGTAGAACTCACGCGTGAAGAGGCTGGCGATGCCGGCGCGGTAGGGATTGGAAGGCTCCGAAGAGATAACGTCGTAGCGCCGCGAGGATGTGAGAAGGATCTCGCGCGCGTCGTTGTAGACGCACCGGACGCGGGGATGCTCCAGCACGTTGTGGTTGACCAGGGCGCACCGGCGAGCCATCTCATTCACGGCGGGCTCGAGCTCGGCGACGTCCACGCGCTCGATACCCTCCACTTCGGCGAGCCACCCCGCCGTCTCTCCGGTTCCCAGGCCTACGACGAACGCGGTCTTTGGAGCGGGGTGGAGGGCCGCGGGCAGGAGCCCGAGCATCATCTGTGTGCCGACGTCGCCGACGGCATGTCCATCGCACTTGCCGTTGATCCAAAAGGAGATGCCGCCCGACACCTCGATTGCCACACTAGCCTCGACCCCCTCCGCCTCCCAGACGATCTTCCTACGCCTGTCATTTTGCCACCGCTTCACCTCGTTGGGACGCGCTTCGGGAGGTTCCGTGCGTCCGGCTCCGATCGCACTGTGCCGCCAAGCGGCTGTCGGACCATCGGCTACGAGCAAGAAGACGGCAGTCGCGATCCCGGCGAACGGTGCGATAGCCCAAAGCCGACTTCTGGCCTTCTGGAACCAAAGCAAGGTCCAGAGGAATCCCAACGCCACCAACACGAGAGCCGCTGCCTTCCATGCGCCGGGGGCCGTCAAGAGCGGGAGGAGTCCGAAACCGCCCGCCAGCGAACCCGCTATTGCCCCAAGTGTGTTGAAGGCCGCTGTCACCCCGACCTCGCGACCGACCCGCTCTCGTCCGCTGCCCACCAGGGCAACGAGCAGCGGAAACTGCAGGCCGCTGATGAAGGCAGCCGGAAACACGGCGATGGCGGCGATGGCGGCCCACCCCAGGGAGGTCTCGGTGAACCCCGTCGCGGCCTGCTGAATCCGTAGCGTCCAGAGCGCCAGTTGATCGCCGAGCCAATATGGAAACCCGACGCAAACGGCCTCCAGTACACAAGTCAATGCGAGGGTGAGCGCATCCGGCCGTATGCGACGGAAGAGGGCGGGATACAGCGCACCGCCTAACCCGATCCCGGCCAGCGCCACGGCCAAGATGATCCCGAATGTGTACGTCGTGCCACCGAGGATCGGCGCGAACATCCGATACCAGACCAGCTCCATAAGGAAGAAGACGAAGCCCACCGTGGCCGCCGAGGCGTAGAGCAGCCATAGCGGGGCAGACCGAGTGGAGACGTGGGCGGCTGGAACGGGGGCCTCCGTACTTCCATAGGCAGGCTGCCCGCAACGCGCACTCGCGAATCGGCGCGCCAGCCCGAAGGCCATCGCCGCGACGACGAGATTCAGGAGACAGGCCACCCAGAGGGAGGTCCTGGTCCCGACCGCGGGCAGAAGCCAGAACGTGCAGGCCACAACGCCGCAGACTGCACCGATGGTGTTCGTGCCGTACATGAAGCCGACGACGCGCCGGTTCCGATCTTCGGAAGAAGTGACGGCGCGGGCGGCGGCAGGCAGCGTGCCGCCCATCAGAAACGTGGGAACGCCCAGAACGATCGCCGAAAGCGCAAGGCGAACGGCCCACGCCCCAAACAGGCCAAGGGCCGACTGACCGCCCATGGCGACATAGACGGAGCCGATCCAGCCAATGAGAAACGGGCTCGCGGCGGCGGCCAGTGCGATCAGTACTTCAAGCACCGCATAGAGTCGCACGGGCGATTCGATCCGGTCGGCGAGCTTGCCCAGCACCGCGCTTCCAAGTCCCAGGCCTCCCATGAAGATCGCGAGCACGGCCGCATTCGCCGCGGTCGAGGCCCCGAACACCAAACGCAGCTCCCGAAACCACGCGACCTGGAATGCCAGGGCGCTGACCCCAGACAGGAAGAGACAGACGGAGAGGCCCACGACAAGAACTGGGGCCCGGGATCCGGCCTTCGCTACAGCACTCGGCGGATCGCCGACTCCTGACTTCCTCGGCCCGGGGCGGCGACGCGAACGGGGCTTAAGATCGGGGGCCTTCGGCATGCCTTAGAGCACCAAGCGCAGGGGTCAATAGAAGTCCCGTACCTTCTCGAGGAACATACCGCTCCAAATCTCCTCGGGCGGCAACTCAACGTCGCCCGCTTCGTAACCAACCGAATGACCAACCTGGACGGGAAACCCCGGGTTGAGGAATCCATCGCTGTTCTCGTCGTAGAACTCCTTCACCGCGCCGTCGGCCATGAGGATGTTGCAGGTCTTGCCATGCACGGCGTACCATCCTCGCGTGTCTTGAAGCCATCCGTGGTCGGTCTCGGTAGTGTCGGCCGGGTTGCAGGCCGTGTCACTGCGCTCGCACTCCACCTGGGGCGTCAAGAGCGCGTCTTCTTCCAGGTGCTCTATCACTTCCGAGTCCGGGTTGTACACAGCGGGGCCCAAGTTGAACGACCTGACGAGCCAATCCCCGTTCTCGAGATAGCCCGGGATTCCGATCGTGACCAGCGCCTTTCTGGAATCGGCAGGAGCCCCATCGCCCAAGAGGGGAATCTTGCTGGCAGAAATCATCCCGTTGTCAACGGCGCGTCGGGTCAAAGGGCCGAATGTCCCGTCCAGCCCGCGCGCGGTGACCCCTGAGGGCGTGTTCACGAAACGCCACTCGTCGCTTTCAAACCGGAGCTTCACCGCCCCCCGAACGAGAAACCAGCTCGCGACGTAGTTGGTGTTGTATCCCTTGTCGAAGAAGTGATCGGCCAGGAACTCTGCCCTGGCGGGATCGTCTTTCGTCGTCCCGTCGAAGAGCCCCGCCCACGCTCCGCTAGGGAACGTCGCGCCCTTTCCACAAGCACCTTGGCCGAGCCTTTGGATATCGCCACCATCCAAAGGCTGAGCATTATCCTTCGGTGCTGCGAGAAGATCCGCAAAGCCCTCGATGCTCTTCTCCGTGGCTCCCGGGTTGAGCAGGTCGCCGGGCTGGCAAACGCCCATGTTGACCAGGTCCGCGACCCACCCGTATGTGTCGGGACAGCCATCGCGGTAGAAGTCGAACGCCCCGGAGCAGAAGCGGCTGCCCGGATCGCGGTTGGAGAACTGTATCAGGCCGACCCCGAGTTGACGGAGGTTCGTCTTATCCTGGGCATTTCGAGCGGCGCTTCTCGCTCGCTGCAGCGCCGGGAGCAGAATCGCCGCCAGAAGGCTGATGATGGCGATGACCACGAGAACTTCCACCAAGGTGAAAGCCCTGGCACGATTGACGGTGTCCATGTTCGCTTCTCCTGAAACAGAGGACACGTGAGTACTTGCACCGCGGTAGCACGATCGGCCCGCCCCGGGGTCGAACGCTGGCGAATTGAGGTCAACGAAAGCCGATTCACGCAGCCCAACCAGTGATTGTAAGCCTTCGTCGGAATTCCGTCGAGCGCTGTTGAGCCCAACACATCGGGGCGGTCAAGCTAACATTTCACTAATGCCAAGGCCCATCCACCCGCACGTTCGAACCCTTGTGAGCATTCAGCAAGCATTCCGAACGGCGTCACGAACGCAACGGCACGGACCGCCTCCGCTCGGGCCTCCATGTGGCATGACATTGGCTTGGCTACGAATCCCGGCCCCCAGCTCGTGGGGGGCGATTGACGAACCGCCAGTACTCCACACTCACTCATACCCTCTCCTGTCGCGGCCATGACGAACTAGCGGGGCTTCTGCATGGATAGTCTGGCCACCGCGGCCGTTCACTTGGCTTCGTGGTAGTCTCGCTCCGTATTGACCTCCCAGATGGCGCCTTTGTCGATGCGGCCTTCCATGAGGTTGTCCACTGCCACCATCGCCGTCAGCATCGAGTGATCCTGATTGTTGTAGCGGTGCATCCCGTTGCGGCCGAGTAGAAACAGGTTCTCGAAATCGTCGAGCCAGCCCCGGAGTTCCGAAAAGCGGTCGTAGGTACCGAAGTAGGCCGGGTAGGTCTTCGGGATGCGGATGACTGTCCGATCAAGCACCTTCGCCGGGTCGACCATCCCGACGCGCGATAGCTCCTCCACGCAGAGGTCTGCCAAGGACTGATCACTCAGAGACCAGATTGCATCGCCCTGGTTGCAGAAGTACTCCGCTCCAAGCCACACCGTATCCGGATCGGCGAGGAGATACGGACTCCAGTTGTTGAAGATCTGAAGTCGGCCGATCTGGACGTCGGGCTCCTGGACGTAAATCCAAGTATCGAGGGGGTGCTTCTGCCAAGGAGCTCGGTCATCCCGGAGCAGCATTTCATCGAGCAGGACCCCCACCGTGACGAAATCGCGGTACACCAAGCCCTCGCTGATCCGTCGAATCGAGGAAGGGGCCTCGGGGGCCAATCCCTGCACCAGCGTCTTGACCGGCATCGTCGAGAAGAAGTAGTCGGCCTCGTAGCGGGTCTTCTCTCCCGTGAGCCGGTCCGTCGTCGTCACCGCGCGCACTCGACTGCCCTCGGTATGCAGGCGATCCACGCGGCGGTTGAGCAGCACCTTTCCGCCCAGCCGCTCCACCTCTCCCGCGCACGTCTCCCACATCTGCCCCGGCCCCAACTTCGGGTACAGGAATTGCTCGATCAAGGAAGTCTCGACGCCCTTCTGTCCGACGGTCCCGTTCCTGCGAAAAAACCTGGTCAGCGCATGCCGGACTGCCTTGCCTACGGAAAGGCCCTTGATTCGTTGTGCGCCCCATTCGGCGCTGATCGCACGACAGGGCATCCCCCAGACCTTCTCTGTATAGGTCTCGAAGAAGGCCCGATAGAGCTCTCTTCCGAAACGGTTGACAAGGAACTGCTCGAGGTTCTCCTCCTCACGACATGGGAAGACCTGCGCGTGCAAGTAGCTCAGGCCGATTCGCGCTGTTCGCAACGCTCCCAGATTCCAGACCGTGTGAGGGCTGAGACGGAGCGGGTAATCGAATAGCTTGCCCGTATGATAAATCCTGCTCCTTCGTGGGCGAACCAGCATGACTGCGTCAGTCGTCGTGGGATCGACACCTGTGCCGGCGGCCAGACTCGTCACCTGATTCTGATAGGTGATAGAACACTGCGCGGAGTCTAACCGCTGCAAAGGGAGCATCTGGAGCCACCATTGCATGACGCGGTCCGACTTGGAGAAGAAGCGGTGCCCGCCGATGTCGATTCGGTTCCCCTTGTAGTTGACGGTCCTCGAGATCCCGCCGACCAAATCATCCTGTTCCAGTACAACCGGACGAATGCTGGTCCGCGTGAGAAGCTCATAGGCGGCCGTGAGCCCTGCAGGGCCGGCCCCGACGATTACGGCTACTTCGTTGGTCATGGAAGGATGTTTACGGAACGTGAGAAGCAAACCCCTATCACGGGGAGGATTGGTGACCGGGCGTCAATCGCGCAGGCGCAGAACCCCCACGCGTCGCGGCCAAGACGGCGTTGAGCGCATCCTTGACGCCTTGTAGTTCGGGATCTGCCTTGAGAGACCTTCGATAGTGCTCGACGGCAAGCTCCAGACGGCCTTCTCGGGCGTACCCATCAGCGAGGTTCTTCCACGCGCGGGCGTGGTCGGGCGCCAGGCGCGTGGCCATTCGGAAATGCCTTCGAGCAAGTTCAGGATCTCCTACGCCCTCCTCAAGCAAGATCGTGCCGAGTACGACGTGGACCTCTGCATCCTCCGGGTCACTTCGCAGGGCCAAGAGCAGTTCTCGACGCGCCTCTCCGGGCCTGCCCTGCCGCGCCAGGAGCATTCCCAACGCGCGGCGCGCCGGAACATAGTGCGGATCCCGCGCCAATGCCTCTCGAAAGACCCGCTCGCATTCGGCCTCCCCCGGGGTCCCCACGAGGATCGTTCCCAGGTTGTAGAAGGGCTCTGGCAAGTCCTGGCCGATTCGAATCGCCTCACGGAACCTCTCCTCCGCCTCAGGAATCCGCCCCGCCCTCTTGAGAGCAAGTCCAAGGTTGTTCACTGCTACGGCGCGGGTGGGGTCCAGACGGACGGCTCTCTGCAACTCCTCAATCGCCTGGCCAACATAACCTGCCGTCAGAAGCGTGCTACCAAGGTTGTACCGCAAGAGCGGGTTGTCCGGATCGAGCCCAGCCGCCTTGCGCAGGCACGCCAAGGCATCTGTCAATCGTCCCGACTCACTGAAGGCTATGCCCAGGTTCTGGTGCCCCCTTGGATTCGCCGGGGCCTTTGCGACGACCTCCGACCAGTATGCAACCCTGCTGTGGTAAGCTGTGTTTCGCCAGTGCGTTATCCCACCCAGTAGCGAGGCAATCCCAATGACCAGCGCGACCCCAATCACTGCGGGGATTCCGCCCGACGCGCGGACGCCGCGCACGGCCGACATCAACATTTCGTGAAGCAGGAGAAGCACTCCCAACACGACCGCGCAAAGCGGAAGGTACATGCGATGCTCTGCGCAGAGGTCGTTTAGGGGGAGCACGCTGGACGTGGGCGCAAGGACGAGAAGGAAGAACCCGATCAGAAACGCAACAGGTGGGCAACGGAATCGCATTGCCCACCCGACCCCAACCAGCACCAAGATCCCCGCCAGTGGCAGCGCCAGCGTCGAGAAGCTATGCGCCGGTTGCCAGCCGTAATCGAAACACAATCCGCTCGGCCAAAGACACAGCTTCAAGTAGTGGAAGATCACAGCCGGTTGATTCAACGCATATTGCCGAATCGACCAGGCAGGTGTGCCCAGTTCGTCGTAGTGAAGGCTCTGGGTCCAAATGACCCCCACAAGAACGCCCCAGGTTGCGAAGAGCGAGAGGTAGTACGCCCCTCGTCGCCGGACTATTTGGGCGAACGTGCAGCCTCGAAACGCCTTGTCATAGAGCAGCACCATCACCGGAGCGGTTACCATGACCTCTTTGCACGCCATGCCCAGTGCGCACGCGGCTACTGAGAGCACGAGCCACATCTTTGGCCGCGCTGAATCCTCCGACCTGGCAAAACAGTAGATCGTGAGCAGGTAGAGGAGGGCCATGAGCGACTCCATCCGCTGATAGATGTAGGTCACGGCCTGAGTCTGGAGAGGGTGCGCAAGCCACAAGCAGGCCGCGGCCCAGCCCAGCGGCAGTGCGGAACGGGAGTAGCGAGCGGTCCGGGCTGACGATCTGAGGGTCAACTCGACCAGAGCGAGGAGTACGAGCCCTGCGGCAACGTGGATGGCAAGATTGACGAGATGATAGCCGGACAACTCCAGACCGTGCGCCGCGTAATTCAGTGCAAAGGTGTAATACGGCACCGGGCGATGTGCCATCCTGCCGCCGTGGAACATCGCGTGGGTCGGGGGCCAGAGCCGCCGGATGCCCGAGTTGAGCTGGATCTCGCTAATATCGTCAAACACGAACACGCCCGCAAAGCAGTTCGAATAGGCTGCCACAGCGAGAAGGACTGCGCTGCCGATCGCCGCCGTCCATTGCATTGGGCTGGCCGTCTCACGAACAGCGGCCCTCGGCCTAGTACCCGGATCGCGGCTCGACCCTGGTGCTGAGCTCTGGGGCTTCCTCGTCACGGTCTCAACTTCATGCGAAGGGCCGACGCTGAAGAGGCACGGCCGCCGTTGAAGAGCCCGACGCCTGCGTGGCATTCAAGTAGCGGGCTTGCGATCATAGCCGGGCAGTGCATCTCCTCATGACTGGCCAGGTATCGCTGCATCACGGAGCGTCGCCTGCTCCCGAGGCGTCCTGAGCCTCGCGTTGCATCTCGCGAAGTACGTCAAGGTTCTTTCGGGCCTTCCGATGGCCAGGGTCGCAGTCCAGGATCTGCTCGCAAAGGCGCATTGCTTCTTCGATACTTCCTTGTCGTGCGACCAGAACGGCGAGATTCGATTTCGCCTCAAGGTTGTCCGGGTTGATGCGAAGGGCCGCGCGACAGTGTTCGAGGGCAGTCTGGGGGCTATAGCGCAACAGCATCGCAGCAAGGTTGTTGTGGGCCGTGTCGGAACGAGGATTGAGTTCGGCCGCCCGTTCGAAATGCCGGATTGCGAGGTCGGGTCGGCTTTCCCGCAGCGCGTTGCCGAGGTGAATGTGGGCCCTGGCGTTGTGAGGGGCCTTCCGGATCACGTCTTCCCACAGAACCACCTCGTCCGCATACACGCGGTTGCGCACAATGGTCGCGGATCCCAGCGCACCAGCGACGAGGAGGAGCAGCCCAATCTGTGCAGCATGCCGCTTAGCGCGTGAAAGCCCAAGCAGCCCCATCAGGTGCGTTCCGGCATGATGGGCGCATAGAACGATTCCCGTCGTCACGGAGGCCAAGGGCAGATACATGCGGTGCTCGAAGGCCACGTCGACTATCGGCAATATGCTGGAAGTCGGAGCCAGCACGACGAAGAAGGCCCCTACGAGAAACCCCGCTCGAGGCCATCTGAATGTACAGAATGCTGTGGTTACCAGGAATCCGGCCACGAGAAGGGCCGGAAAGAAGATCTCCGCAGGCGATTGGGCCATGGGCCACGCATAGTCCAGGCACTGGCCGACGGGCCAAACGCATAGCCGGAGGTAGTGGACGATTACCCCAGGTTGGGTGAGGGCGTAGTCAAACACAGGGGACTCAAAGGTGTTCAGGACGCCTCCCTGCGAGTACCAACCGCGGTGCCAGACCAAGTAAACGGCCGCTGCCAGGAGTATCGCGGCGAAGAGGACGTAGAGCAGCCCACGCCGACGCGCCAAGTCGCTCCACGACGAAGCCACAAAAGCGCGGTCGTACCAAAGCAGGACAACGGGCAGCGTGACGGCCACTTCCTTCGTCCCCAGGGCAAGGAGGAAGCAGCCAACTGACACCGCGTACCAAAGCCAAGGGCTGCTCGCGCGCGGTCCGCGCGCGAAGCAGTAGAGGCTCAGGAGGAACAGCATGCCCATCAGTGACTCGAAGCGCTGGAACAAGTACGTCACGCTCTGCGTTTGAAGTGGGTGGACCGCCCACAGAACGGCGATTCCAAGCGCGAGGCCGTGAGCCGTGTTTCTGTCGTAGCGAAGCTGCGAGCCTCGCGCTCTTTTAGGGACCCCCGCGAGAGTGAGTGACGCGAGGGCGTACAGGACCAGGGCGGCGCACGCGTGAATACCGACGTTCACGAGGTGATACCCAAGTGGCCTGTCCCCGTGGATCGCGTAGTTCAGCGCAAACGACGTCTTGCCGACGGGACGGGCACGCAAGGTTCGGAGCAGCGACGCCGGGGGCCATATCCGCGGGAACGCGACGCCGTTCTCAATGAAAGCTTTCCCGTCGAACACAAACGGCGCCGTCAGGCTCCCCCAATAGACGGCGAACACGGCTGCGAGAATCACTACGGCGGGGAAGGCCGCCCTTTGAGCGTCGCTCTTTCGGGCATCGGCAATCGTCGCGGAAGAGCCGTCGCGAGCACTCGCGCATGGGACGGTGCGCTGCAAGCCGCCCGCCGGCGGCTGCCGGGGCCATCGAAACGCTTGAGACTTCACTGAACGATACCGGGGAGGGGGGCCGCCCTGGGCTCGGTCGGGACTTCGGGACACAATTTCACGCACTGGCGTCGCGCGACTCGGTACGCCAGGTACGATAGCAGGCTTGCCCCAAGAACGTAGGACAGCGGCCGCGCCGGGATCGAGTACCGTGGTAACCACGACAGAACCGATACCACCGCCAGCAAATACAAGAACGCAAGCGCCGGAATCAGTAGAGGACGGTATCGAATCGGCAGCGCCCTCCGGACAAGTGCGGCACCCAGCACGACTGGGGCCAACAGCGATAGCAAGTAGAGCGGCCAGTGCAGGAGTCGCATCGAACGATGAACGACCCTTAGGGCGGGCTGCTCTTCAAAGCCCTTGCGCCGCATGGGGTAGACATACACATCGCCGTTGTACGCGTTGTCGAAGTGCCACATCCAGTACCACCTGCCCCACAGGTTCCAGTTCATGTAGGCTAGGGGCGCGTCGGCAAAGGACGCCGTCGTACGATACTTCCACTCCTGATCTCCATTGCGGGCCAGGATGTGGCTCTCGCCCGCGACAAGGAAAGTTGGGGGACGCAGCGTGTCGGCCAGGTACACCAAGGGACCGCGGAGCACAACGTATTTCTCTGGCCGTCGGTCGATCTCGGGATCGTTCAGGACAGCGGCTCGCTCGAACGCCTTGCACACCCCAATCATTCCGAGGAACCCCGCCAAGCACATCGCGATGTGGCAGGCTGCGTGCCTACGCTTCCTCAGGCCACCCAGCGGGGCGAGCAGGTAGGCGGGCGCCAAGGCAATGGGCAGCAGGTAGGCGACCGCGCGGACTTGCGCAGAGGCAGCCAACACGAGGCTCGCGAGTAGGGTAAGCCAGTGACTGTCCGATCTCCAACTGAGAGTCGCGACCACGACGCCGAGCATCACCGCCGCGGTGAACAACGTTTCCGTGAGCACATAGTGCTCGAGTGCGATCAAGTGGGGATTCACCGCCACGAGGAATGCCGCGACAGCCGCCCAGCGGCCGGATAGCACAGTTCGCGCAAGCAGGTAGGTCAGGACGACGGTCGCAGCACCGAGCAGCACCTGGACCGTGCGCACGCGCTCCACGAGGATTCGCGGGGCGTGGTTCTCCGGCATCACAAGCGCCAAGAGTCCAGGATACCCGGGTGGCAGATCCGTGCGTGTCTCGGGACGGGAGTCGCTTGGCGGTTCGAGGGAGTGGACGCCGTGGACTCGCAGGTTGTACGCCGCACGATAGTACTTGCCCGCGTCGGCACGGAGCGGCACGTCGGTCGCAGAGGCCTGCTGGAACGTCGATCGCAACGACCAGGCCACGACGAACAGCAGCAAACACGCGAGGATGTCCCAACGGCGGTGGGGCAAAGGACCCGGGCGGGCGGTCCCGGAACTCGATACGCGATCGGATACAGAGGTCCTACTCATGTACGGCCGATATGGACATGCCGAAGCGATCCGGGAACGTACCGGGTGTTCGGACCGTGCTGAAGCGGTCTCCGAAGTCCAGGATCTCGTCTGTCGATCATCAGTCGCGCAACGTACCTCAGTCGCCGGCCGATTGGCTCTCTCGCTTCTGCCTCCTGCCTACGGCCAGATTCTTCCGGGCGGTGTCGAACTCGGGACGAAGGGAGATCGCCCGCTCGAGATGCTCGATAGCTTCGTCGTGGCGACCCTCCAAGCTCAATTGCACGGCCAGGTTGTTGTGAGCGCGCGGATTGTGCGGAGCCTTTCGGACCACGTCGGCCCAAAGTGCCTTCGGGCTGTGATACACGTAGTTGCGCTGAAACGACAGGTATCCGAACCATGCCGTGACTGCGGCCAATAACACACTCGTCACCGCCGGACGAATCACTCGTGGAACGACGCGCCTCATGGTCTCGTGCGCAAGCAACACGCCGAGTATGACCACTGAGGCCAACGGGAGATACATCCGGTGCTCGGCCGCGGGCATGCTAAGCGGTCTGACGGAGGAGGACGGAGCGAGCACGAGGAAGAAGCTGATCCCCAGGAACGCCACCGGCGGGGACCATCGAAAGGCGGCCAGGCATGCCGCTAGAAGGAAGCCCACGACGAATGCCGGGACCGCGATCTCAAGCAACGTGTCGGCCACGGGCCACGCGTAATCGAAGCACAGCCCCACGGGCCACAACGCCAGCCTCAGATAGTGCAGGATCACGCCGGGCTGTGTCCGGGCGTACTCCCATGGGGTCAACATCCCCAACTCGACCTGGAACGAGGTCGGCGGCGAATCCATTGTCACAACTGCGTGCAGAAGCCAGGCCACGGCGGCAAAGAAACCCAGATATACCCACCACCGCTCCCTCAACACCTGGCGCCAGCTTGAGCTCAGGAATACGCGATCGAAAAGGAGGACGACCAAGGGACAGGTGAGCATTACCTCCTTGCATCCCATCCCCAGCCAACAGCATGCGATCGCCCCAAAGTACCAGGGCCGCGGCGTGGAGGACTGCGATCCCCGAAGAACGCAGTACACCGAGGCCAGGAAGAACATCCCCATCAGGGACTCGCATCGCTGGATCACGTATGTGACGCTCTCCGTCTGCAAAGGGTGCACCATCCACACGAGCGCCGCCGAGAGCGCCACCGGCACGGACGCCGCGTCCCGTCCCAAGGGGAATCTTTCTAGAAGCAAGGCGCGTCGCACGAGATCGAATAGCACGAGGGCTGCCGTGATGTGGATCGTCAGATTCCACTGATGATAGACCCACGGATCGAGGCGACCCTGCCAGTAGTTCGCGGCAAATGAGTAACGTGTCACCGGACGACGCCGGATGCCCACCGGGATTTCTGGCGGATTGGCGTTGATCGTGCTTTCCCAAGAACGGATCGTGTGGTTGGTCACGATGCATGAGATGTCATCGTAAACGAAGGCCCCTCGGAGACTGCTCCCGTAAGTGAGGATTCCCGCAACGATCAGAAGCGCGCAAGCGCCTAGTAGTCGCCACCGCCCGCCATCCGTGTTGCGGGGGGCTGGAGAGACCGATTCCGCGGAATCCCGCGGCGAGGTCACATCACTGTGCCGAACTCCGACCGTCACGAACGAGTCCCGATCACTGGTGGATAGTCAGCTCAATCGACTACGGGATAGGGGTTTCTTTCGCGAAGTCGTGCTTCCGTTGGCCGCCCTCACCGCATCTGCGTGAGGAGGATCAACATCGGAATCTTCATCGCGGTCTCGCACTTGTGGGGGGAAAGATATTTCCCCCGGATGCTGGTCGGGATCTCCGCGCCGACGGAGCAAACACCATCCGGCACCGGCCATCGCTAGCTCTAGCGCTGTTTGCCAGAGTCGGCACATCCCCGCCACGGCGATGGCGTTACCTTCGCCAACCAGCGGCGTCAACCCAAGCAGAAAGACGCCTTCGCGGACTCCGATACCCGCAGGTGCGAACAAGGCCAAGAAGCCGGCCACCTGGGCGGCTGCAAACACGCCGATCACGCGAGGCGCTTCGACGGCGGGAATGCTGACGATACTGCGAATCAGGCAGTAGAAGGCCAGACCGTATGCAAGCCATATCGCCGAGTGCACGCCGAGAAGCCCACCTATCCTGCGCAAGGACAGCGAACCGTGAATCGCGTCACGACCAAGCAACCGCAACCCCCGATTGACCGTCGGGTAAAGCACGCGTGGATGCATGGCAACACCCAAACCGACGGCGGCCGCGATGGCCCAAGCCACCCCGCCGGGCTGCCGAAAGGCCCCACCTTCGCCTAGTGCCGCAAGGAACGCCCCGCTGATTACACTGGAAGCGATTCCGATACCCACGCAGCCTGCTGCCACGAGGGTCGGGACACCATATTGTCGATAGAGAGGTAGAGCGGCAATCAGGGACCAGACCTTGCCTGGGACGTACTTGCCTAACATCGGCACGAAGAAGAGCGCGATCGCTGCGTTGAACGGGACATGGTAGTTGTGCGCTGCGAGGACGAGCCGGCAATGCCACGCGAATCCCAGCATTGCCGCCAGCCCGAGCACGACCGAGGGAGGCAGCCAGGCCGGGTGATACAACCGCGCGGAGGTCGCGGCATCCCAGTGGGTCGCCACGTAAACGCCGATCATCCCGATCACGGCCAAGAAGGCGCCGTACCGGGCGGCAATCCAGAGCACGGGGCGAATCCGCGCCAAACAGGTCTTCTGGGGCTCGGTCGAAATGGCAACTCGCTCCAGTTGTCCGACAGTTCAGGCGCCGGTCAGATATCCCGTCGGAGGTTATTGGCGGCTGCACGAACGGCCGGCGGGTTCCCTTGGAAAGCGTGCCTGGAGTCCGGCCAGGTCGGATCGTGGTGGTAGGAGGCCGGGGCAACGTGCCCATCGCGCACTTTCAACACCAAGGGAACTCCCGTGCGAAACGTCTCAGTGGCGCCGTAGCCTGCACACGGCGAGAAGCTCTGTCGCCCGGTCCAGGCCGCTGCTGGACCATCCGCAAGTCCTCTCGATCGAATCGGCATGGATTGTCTGAGCGAAGGCCGTATCGCGAGACACCCGCTCGTGCAGTTGAGAAAGACAAGTCAGCACGGCCTTACGCGCGACGTCGGGCAACACGGGCAGAGTCGCCGGGAGCAGGAATACTCTCAGCCTCCGAACTCGACGCCGTTCCAAGTCGTTCAGTTCCCCTGTGAACCCCAGGATCTCGACACGTGGGAAGAAGCTCTTCAAGAGCGACGTCAGGCTCGTTGCGCTATACTCCGTGACGTGGAACCGATTCCACGGTCGCTGCGCGGGAAACAGACGGACGCTGCGGTTTGGCGTGGTCAGCAACAGGATCCCGTCCGCAGAGAGCACACGACGAATCTCCTTCAGATAGGCTGCCGGGTCGCGCAGGTGTTCGATGACCTGGAAAGAGACCACACGGTCGAACTCTTCATCATCGAACGGCAAAGCCGACTTCTGAACGTCGTCGATCTGCCGGAAGGAGACGTTGGCCGGCCGATCCGCCTGCCCGGCCTCCTGGATTGCGACCGCCGAGACGTCCACGCCGAGGACTCTCCTGGCGTACGATCCGAGCAAGATGCTCCCGTAGCCCGTACCGCATCCCAGATCGAGCACGGTTCTTTGGTGGACGTGGCTCGCCGCGAACTCATATGCTGCCACGTGAAGCTGGCGGATGAGCTCCGAGTGAGGCGACTCCTGATACGACTTCGAGACACGCTCGCTCGTTCTCATCCGTCAGCCCCGCCAGGGAGTCGGAGATTCTGCTGCGCAAGAACTTCAGCCACAGCGTCGCAGAACCTGTTGCCGACGGCATCCCACGCGAACTCCTGCAGAACGCGCTGCCGACCCCGAGCGCCGAGCTTCTCGGCAAGGCGCTGGTCGTGCAGAAGCCGCACGACGGAACCCGTCATCGCCTGGCTGTCGCCAGGGGGAACCAACACACCGGTTTCTCCTTCCGCAACGGCATCGGGTATGCCCCCGAGGCGCGCTGCCACGACAGGCTTTCCGGCGCTGGCCGCCTCCAAGCACACGATGCCGAATCCCTCCATGTCGCCCTTCACGCGCACAGCCGGCAGAATCACGACGTCGGCAAGATGGAACGCGGCAGCCATCTCCGCATCCGCAAGGCGTCCGGTCACGATCACGCGCTCACGGAGCCCGGCCGCATCCGCCGCGCGCAACACCGCCGATTCGGCACCTCGTGCATGGACTAGCGCACCGCGCGGGTCGCCGCCGGCGACGAGCAGCTTCGCACGGGGCACCGCTTCGATCACGGACGCCAGGCACTCGGAAACGAACCGGTCGATCCCCTTCCGTCGTACGATGCGTCCCGGGCTCAGGATGACCCGGTGCTCGTTCAGGCGCCATCGGGACCTCAGTTCTTCGACGAGAGACGGGTCGGCTCTGAGGAACGGACTCGGATCGCAGCCTGGGTGAATGATCGCCGTGCGATCCCGACGAACGCCCCGCGCGACGGCCTCTTCTCTGGTCGCCCGGCTGTTGGCTACCACCAAGTCCATTCGTGGCAAAGCGTAACGTACGAAGAGCTGATAGAGCGGCGACGGATACACGACATCGAGCCCATGCACGACCTGGACGGTTCTGGCGCGACACCTTCGCGCGAGAAGTGCACTTGGCAGGGAGGTCAGCGCACTGCCCGAGACCACCGCGTCGAACCGGCCGTTCCGGCACAACTGCCGTCCCCGCGAGTAAAGGAAGCGGAGGTAGGAAAGGAGGCCCTCCCGGCGAGGCCGCAGTACGGCAATACTCCGGTCGATGTCGCATCCTGGTGCCTGCGCCAAGGCAGTCACCTGAAACCGTGTCGACAGAGCCTGGCATGTGCGAAACACAACGCTCTCAATCCCCCCAACCTTGGGCGGGAAATTGAAGCTGATGTAAAGGATTTGCTGCCGCGAGGTTCTCGACGTGACGTCCGACCGATCCCGGAGGCCACCGAGGTGCACGGTGGACCGAGCGGCGCCGACGCGGTTTTCCTGGTCGATCAAGACCGTCGCTCCGCAAGGGGCGCGTGACAACCTTGCCGGCCGTCCTGTTTGGCTGCGCCGAGCGAAACCGGTGTACGGGACTCCTCCGCCGATCTCGCCTGGAGAGGCCCGCCCGACGCTTCGAGCGCGTCCCACGATCGACCCGGACTTGGCAGGCCGCTAGAGATGTCGTGGTAGTATTGACGTCGCTGATAGTAGAGCGCCTCCTCCAGCAACTTACGCCCTCGTCCGATCTGATCCGCGACGAGCGCCATCACCCCCGATGACACGCCCACAACCGACGCCGAGGTAGCCAGGGTGAGGAGCGACGTCCAGGGGCTGGTATGTCCAGTGTACAGCCACCAGAGCGTCACGAAGCCGAACAGGGCAAGCCCCAACGCCAGAAACAGCAGAGCGAGCATCCCGAAGAATACCAAAGGCCGCGTATCGCGCATGGACCGGAAGAGGATAAGCGACGCACGAATGCCATACCGCAGGAGGCTGCTGGCCACGCGGCTCTTCCCATGCTCTCGCACAGGCCGCACGGGCAAGGGAACCTCCGTCATGGGGATGTCCTTGGCGGCCAGGTCGATGAATGTCTCCTGAGTGTACGTGAACCGTCCGAACAGCACCAGCCGCAAGGCGACGTCCCGGGAGTACGCCCGAAACCCGCAAGACACGTCCGTGAAGCCGCCTCCACGGACGATCGCGTTTACGATCCGGCACATCATGCGATTGCCCCAGCGCTTGGCCCACGGCATGGCGGCCATCGAGTGCTGCCCGCCGAACCGCGTGCAGGTAACGAAGCCGTACCCGTCTTCCAGGATGGGTCGGATCAGCTTGGGAATGTCGGCCGCGTTGAACTGCCCGTCCGAGTCCATACTGACGATGAGGTCGGCCCCGATCGACAAAGCGCGATCGATTCCCGTGGCCAGTGCGGCCCCCACGCCCCGGTTACACGGATGGCGGACGACGATCGCTCCGGCTGACTCCGCCAAATCCGCGGTCTGGTCCCACGATCCGTCGTCCACCACGACGACGGTGACTCGTCCAAAACCCGCAAGTCGCCTTGGCACGGCCGTGATCACTTCGACCACGGTCGCCTCTTCATTCAGCGCAGGGAGAACGACTACGAGATGCGGGCCGGAAGGCTCGGCGTACCGCACGTCGATTCGGGACCCGGTGTGTGGAGTGCTCATCGGCGGGCCTGGATAAGGGCGCTGGACGCCGCAACGTGTAACGACACGATCCTCCCGCACACGGAATCATGTGCGGGCATGAATCGCGTCCCGCACATTCGGGCTAGGACGCCACGAAAAGGAGCGTACGGGGCCTTGCCACGCAGCCGGACTAACTCCCGTCGGAATCCCGTCGCGCAACGTCTCGCAGGAACTCCAAGTTCCGTCGCGCGGCCCGGTTCTTCGGATCGACCTGAAGGGCCTGGCGATAATGGTGCAATGCTTGGCCGAGATGTCCTTGCTGGACAAGCACACTGCCGTAGTTGACGTGGGCGTCGGCATGAGCTGGGTCCAGCGCGATGGCCTGCTGGTAGTGCTCCGCCGCTAGGCGGGGCTCCCTGGCTTCGACGACATACGCAAGGTTGTAATGCGCCTCCGCGAAGTCCGGCTTCAGTTCGATGGCTCGCTTGAAGCTTTCGCGTGCCGCGGTCGGATCGCGCTCCATCAGGGCTGCGCCAAGCCGGAAGTGACCGATCGCGGAGAGCGGATCGTCCTTGACTGCTTTGCTGTACAGCGCGATGCGTAACCGATTCGCATCGACAGCGTTCACTCCGAGCCTTCTGGCGTCTGGCTCGTAGAGAAACACGACAGCCGTTTCCCCGTGGAAGACCGGCCGCCAGCGGGGATTTGCCAGAAGGGCCTCGAAATGGACGTAGTGATCCATGTCGATAAGCAGTGCCGGCATCTCGGCGGGCTCGTGCCCCGCGTGTGTCGAGAGCAGGAGTGTCTCGGCCTCCGTGCTGTGCCGCTGAAGAGTTTCCCAGATACGGAGGAACCGCTCAAATGTCTCGCGCGAGCTCACCTCCAGCCGACTATCGACGAAGACCTTCCTTTCAGGCCCATTGTGGAAGATGAAGGCCGACGCCATGGTATGACCGGCGGCATACACCCGCTTGGGCATTCCCTCCTGTCCCAGGAACCTGGCCTCGTCATGCGGATATTCGCCCGGCGCCTCGCCAAGGCCGAACTCCTTCTTTTCCAGGCCCTGATGAATAATCCTACAATAGACGTTCGTGGGCACGGTAATGATCAGAGCCGTGATGAGAGCCGTGGCTGCCAAGTCGAGCCGAGCGCCCTCTGGTTGGGTCCTGCCGTGAACTGCCACGCGCAGGTCGGCGAGATTCCAATGTACGATGGCGAGGGAAACCAGAGCCATATAGGGGAGGTTCTTGACCGCCTGCCATCCGAGGAATGTGAACAGAGCGAACAGTAGGAGTCGGCCCACATCGACCTTGCGGCTCACGACAAGGGGGACGAAACTGGCAAGCCCGCCCGCCGTTACCACAATCACCAGCCAGATCCCCGGCAGCCGGATGCTTGCCCAGCCGCATTCCCGGAACCACCACAATACGCCCGTGAATTCGCTGGCGAGCTGCTCGTAGAAGGCACCCGAATCCGAGCTGTCCAATCTGGCGTACAGGACTTTCGGAAACAGCACTCCCTCCAGTCCATATGGATTGGCGAAGCAGGCCAGCGAGCTCATCGCCGCCCCCAGCATCCACGTTTGCCAATGGGAGCGGACGCATTGCCCGCGGTGAAGCGACGGCCAGATCCGCACAACGAGCGACTGGCACAGAAAGCAGGCGATCACCACGATCCCGAGAACGAAGGACCCATGCGAGTTGACCCATAGTAGCTGAATCGCGGGCAACAACCAGACCAACCGAGGCCGCGCAGGCAGACAGTAGCAGGTCCACAGCATGGCGCTCAGGAACACGAAAGATATCATCTCCGGCCGGACGGGATACCTCAGCGCAAATAGCATCACGGGGGGGATAGCGATCAAGGCCGTTGCCCACGGCGGGATGCGCCCGCGCGCCGTACCGAGAAGGAGAATCCCGATTGCCGTCACGCCGAGCAGGCACTTGAAAAGGACGAGGCCCGCCGAGCCCCCGATCGCCCAGGGGCCCAGCGACGCCAACTGCCACCCCCAACTCAGGTCAATCCACCTCGCATCGGGGTTCGTATAGGTGAACCAGTCGTACTGCGGAGGCGATCCTCGCTCAACAATCAACTGGCCCGTCCTCAAGTGCCACCACACGTCCCCGTCCGCCAGCGGCGTGCAGCCCAAGAGGAATACGAACAGAAGCAGGGTGAGGACCGGGACGTTTCGCATTCAGACCGATCTCAGGCCGCGGCTCGGGCAAATACGTGATCCGGGTACTCTGACGCAAGCCACAGCCGATGGAGTTTCGAGTGCAGGTAGCCAGGCAGCGCTGGTCGGCGCCGGGTTGCGTGGCTAGCGGGAGGCGTCACGTGTCGCACGGGAGCTGCCGATCCGGAGCGCCGCGATCCTGGCAGGCGTCAGCAGTTTCTGCCAAGGGGCCCCCGTCCAAGACCTCCCGGATCACGGACTCGATGCCCGCCACATAACGCTCGAGAGTGAACCTCTCCCGCACCCGTTGGATACCGTTCTCCGAGAGCCGTCGGTACAGAGCGGCGTCCCCAAGCACACGCTCCAGTGCCGCGGCGAGCCTCTCCACGTTCCCAAAGGGGTAGAGGAGCCCGCTCACGCCGTTCTCGATCACCTCCGGAAGCCCACCTGAATCGGTACCGATGACCGGACAACCAATCGACATCGCCTCGGCGGCCACAAGCCCGAACGCCTCGCAGCGCGAACATATAAGCGCAACGTCGGTATGGGGGAGCACCGCCTCTACCGCCCTTGGTATGAAGCCCTCCAGGGTCACCTCCTCAGTCAGGCGGAGCGTGCGTATCATGCGGCGAAGCTGAAACGGGTACCACGGGTGACGCGAGGTCCCGACGATACTCAGTTTTGTTCGCACTCCTCGCTCTCGAAGCAAGCGAACTGCGCGAATTGCATCGGCGTGCCCCTTGTGTGGCATGAGCGCGCCGACCAGAGCAAGTCTGGGTTCATCGAGATGGACCAATTCCATTCTCGGCCCGCA
Source organism: uncultured Pirellulales bacterium (assembly GCA_964434165.1). Lineage (GTDB taxonomy): Bacteria > Planctomycetota > Planctomycetia > Pirellulales > Thermoguttaceae > CAYSUS01. The sequence continues at coordinate 29,290 of CAYSUS010000036.1, read as the reverse complement.
CGGCAGACGGCTGGATTGTGACACGCCGTTGTGAACAACACGGATTCGCGCCGCCGAGACATCACGTCTAATCATCTGAGCCACGGCTTGCGAATTGCAGATCAACGCACTCGAAGCGATGCCTGCATACTTCAAGCTTCGACGCGTTCCCCTATCGAATACCAAGCCAACGCCCTGGCGAATGAACTCGTGAACATGCCAAATATGGGGAACCTCAAGCCTTTCAGCCAACATCGCTCCGAACGGGGAAGCGAGCGTGTTTGAGTAGACGCAGTCCGGTCGAAAGCCGTCGAGAAGCCGAGGCAAACGCCGGCAGGCAACTCTGTTGGCTAGGTGTCTTGGAATCGCATCTACAGCATGAGCAAGGGGAGGCCCCACCCAAAACCGATGTCCAGAGACGACCGTGCGAACGCCGGCTTCCTGGAGGTGGTCGCCCAAAGGACCCTCACGCGGCAGAGCGACCATGCACTCATAACCGTTGCCTTGCACCGCGCGCGAGATCGCCAGTAAGCATTGCTCTGCGCCATACAGAGAGGCGCTGTGCGAAACAAAGAGGATTCTTCTCCGTGAAGCGGGCTGACCTGAATCCAATGGAACGAGTTGGCCTAAATCGGGATTCCTGGGCTATCGACGCACAAAGAGAGAGACGAGTACGTTTGTCGGCGCGCCCTTAAGGAACGCTGAGTCAGCGAGCTCTCTCGCCTGCTCAGTCCCGACGCGAGGTCAGGGTGTCACAGGAATCCCTGGGCGGCCCGGCACCGACTCGCCGGTTGGCCGTAGTCGGGGCCCCTATCTCATCCCCCATTAGGACTCTAGCGATCCGTTCCGCGGCATGCCCATCCCAGAGTTGCGGGCGTTCGCCAACGCGGTAGCTACCGTTAAGCACTTGTCTCAGGCAATCTCCTAGTTTCCCCACGTCGTTGCCGATCAGCGTACATGTCCCCTGCTCGACGGTAATAGGGCGTTCGGTGGTTGACCTCAGCGTCAGGCAGGGAATACCAAGGGCTGTGCTCTCCTCCTGAAGTCCGCCAGAGTCCGTAATGATCACCTTCGCTTGCGAGGTCAGGGCCAAGAAGTCCAAGTAACCAAGTGGCGGGAGAACCAGCGCATTCGCTGCGTGTTTCAGACGAATGTCCAGATCGAATCGTTGCAGCCGGTGTTTCGTACGCGGGTGCACGGGAAACACCATCGGCAATTCTGCAGCCGCCGAGCACAGACCGTCTATCAGGGAAGCCAGAACAAGGGGGTCGTCTACATTCGCGGGACGATGGAGCGTGACGACCCCGTAGTGGCCTGCCCGAACGCCCACTTGCCGCAAGGTACCCCGCCTTCGCGCGGCCGGCAATGAATCCATCAGAGTGTCGATCATCACGTTTCCCACAAGATGCAGGCGGTCTGCCGGGTGCCCTTCCCTTAGAAGGTTGCGCGTTCCAGCCGGCTCGGAAGTCAGGAAGATGTCGGTTACCGAGTCAGTAACGATACGATTGATTTCCTCGGGCATCGATCGGTCGAAGCTCCTCAGTCCGGCTTCGACGTGGGCAATCGGCACTCCCCCCTTCGCAGCCGCTAGCGCGGACGCCATTGTCGAGTTCACGTCGCCCACAACGATCATTCTGTCGAAGGGCTTGCCAAACGCCGTACCTCGCTCAAGCAAGTCCTCCATCCGCTCGAGGATTCGAGCCGTTTGAGCCCCTTGACTGCCCGAGCCGACTTCGAGGTCACAGTCGGGCTTCCTTAGCCCAAGCTCATCAAAGAAGATCCCCGAGAGCTCCGCATCGTAGTGCTGACCCGTATGGATCAATGTCGTTCGAGCAGCGGGATACCGGCTGAGCGCGCGAAGAATCGGGGCCATCTTCATGAAGTTTGGGCGGGCCCCCACCACGCACGCAAAATCGCAATGATCCAAGTCAGGTATCCTGGTTCGCGTGGCTAACGTGCATGCCCACGAAATGCGTTCAGCGTATCCCCGATCGCTCCGAGACGGTTGGGGATGGGGGCGGTCGGTTGCCGAGCCCTAGTCCCGCCACCTCAGCTAACACCTCGAATCGCGCGGCCCAGTCGGCCTCCCGCGCCAAAGCCGCCAGAGTCGCGCGATCAACAGGAACGGTTGCTGACTTTTGGACGGCCGCCACGAATTCGTCCGCGTTGTCGCACAAGACCGCCGGAGTAGCGAGGCTCTCCATCTCCGTCCAGCGCGCGGCAACCACGGGTAACCCGCAAGCGAAGTACTCCCAAAGCTTCACCGGATTCACGGAGTGAACCAAGTTGTTTACGCGAAACGGGATCAATCCGACATCGGCATGTCGCATGTAAGCTGGAACACTCGCGTAAGATCGTCGCCCGAGTATGAAGACATTCGGACAAGAGCGGAGCAGGCCGAGATCCGTGGTCACCGGTCCGATCAGGACGAATGACGTGTCGGGAAGCCGCCGAGCACATCGGGCGACCAGCTCAACATCAAACCACGGCGCAATGGCTCCAACATAGACTGCACGCGGTCGAGGAATGCCCTCGTACTCCGTCGGTATTGCGTCCCCCGACCTTATAAAGTGCGAGACGTCAACTCCGTTCGGGAGATGAACCATCGCTTTCGGCGCGAGTCGGGCGATCCTCTCCTCCATCGCCGTCGCAGTGTAGCAGACACAATCGACCGCCCGAATCAGCCGTTCCTCCATTTCGAGAAACGCTGGGGTGGCCCAGTCGAAGCCAGCGATGTTGTCTGTAATTCTCATCACGCTCCGACGATGGTCAATTTCATCGAGCAGGAAGTGGTACCGGACGGAGTCAAGGACAAGGAGATCGATCCGGCCAAAGCCTCGAGCCCTCAGAAAAGGAAGCACGCCGGGGACCGTTGCGCGATGCCACATCCGCAGCACTCCGCGCGATCGTAAAACCGGCGCATTGGCCGGCGGGAGGAAGGTGAAAGGCGAGTAGCACAACAAGCGACCATGCAAGTCGGACTCACCTCCTTGAAGCCAACTCCGAAACCGAATCCGGGTCTCGTGCGAGAGCGCCCATGCCAAGTGGATCGGCGAGACGGGACAAGACAAGAATGCAACATCCCAGTCCTGCTCGGCCAGTAGCCGTGCGTAATGATGCGCGCTGACTCGAAGCGGCGCGAGCCAATGCGGGCTAGTCGCCCAAATCGCCTTTCGGGTCACCATGTCTGCCTCTCCGCTGACGCACCCAGCATCGTTCTGCATTCGCCGATCTACACGGCGGTTTGCCTGACTTCCGCGGCAGATGCTCCCTGCGCGACGTCGGTTTCGGTCGAGCGATCATCGAGACGACAGTAGAATCGCGCGGGCCAATCCGGCAGGAAACTCGCAAAGAGCCTGGCGTTCCCTTCCGCGTGGCAGTTCAGAACAGCTTGCCGCTCTTGGGGACTCCAGAATTGAGCCCTGTTGAAAAAGCGATTCGACATCGCTCTTTGGAGGCAAGCGATCAGTGTGTAACGCAACCCCCTTCCTGTCGCTGTCCCGACAGGCATTGTCTTGTCCAGCAACCGGGCTACTCGATAGCCAAATCCGGATAGGCTCCTCCTTTCCCCTTCGATCCTCTCCAGGGCCATTCCTTCAGGATCGCACACCCACGTCAGGAAAGAGCGAAGGTACTCTCGACTTCCATTTCTTATGATCTCGAACGGCATGACAGAGATCCGATCTCTCGGCAAGTGTCTTGTCATCGTCTCGGCCAGATGCCACCAGGAGACGCTCGAAAGGCCTATACGTTCCAAGAACTCCGAGAAGCTGCAGCGGTAATAACCGACTTGGAAACCTTCAAGGTAACTGGATTCAAGAAACGTATCTTGGCGTCTGATGCACATTAACAAGTGAGCCTCAGAGGAGCCGACCGCATCCAAGACGATCTCAAGGTTCTTCTCGAAATCCGCATAGAAACGCTTCTCCAGGGGCCGATTCATGCAGAACGCGCTTGAGAAGATCGTTTCGTGCGATATGAGAACTGACTTCTCGGGATAACTCGCTCGCACGCCTCCGACGACGCTGGATACCGTGGACAACTTGTCCCGTCTGGATACCTTCGGGTCATTGAGAAGGAGGGCCAAGTGCGAGGCATCCGCGCGCTTGACGTACACGACACCTCGCTCGAGAAGATCGTCTCGGTGCCGTTCCAGCCCTCGCTGCAAAAGACTGCTACCCGTCTTGTGGGCCCCGCAGTGGATGAATACCTTGCTCATGGCTCTCGGATGCCTATTCGGACAGTCCCGCCCGAACGCCTCCCCGCGCGGCCGAGGGACTCGCCCACTCGGCACTGAGACACGCACGTGCGGCTGCCCATCGAACCTTTCCCTGCGCGTCCGTCACAACCGCCGGCACGCTCTCCGGAACCATGCTCACACACCGTCGGCGGTGCCGGGTGCGCACCCGGCATCCGGCGACGCCGGTCGTTCGCATGCCGGGGGAAGCAAGTCGGAAAGCCTGGAGGCGAAGGCTCGGTAGTTGTTCTCCGCGTCAAACCGCTCTTCCCAATTGCGCCGTGCTGCCCGGCGCCAGCGCCTCAATCGGTCCGCGTCGGAGGCAGCGCCGAGGACCGCCTCCGCGATCCGGCGAGGGCTCGACGTGCCGGGCAGCAGGACGCCGGACTCGCCCGAGACAATCTCCCGCACGGCGCCGACATCCATTGCGACAATCGGCACGCCGTGGCTTTGCGCCTCCATCATGGAAACCGGCACGCCTTCCGAGCAACTCGTGTTCAGTAGAAAGTCGACCGGCTCCGTGGCGTAGTACTCGAACACCTGCGGGTTGGTAAGCCGGCCGCGGAACTCCCACGAGACACAAGTGCCTGCGAGCATCCTCTGAGCGAGTGCTCGCATGCGTCCGTCCAGCGGGCCGCCACCCAGATGAGTCCAGCGGACCCGCGTCTCCGGCTTCAGGCGCGCCAGCTCAGAGAGCGATTCGATCAGTACGTCCAGCCGTTTGACTTCCGCGATGTTGGAGCACGACAACAGATTCAGCGTACCGTTTTCCGACCGACGAGCCAGACTCTTCGGACGACGCGACCCGAGCCGCGCGACCTGCGGTGGGTTCCGCAAGGCTGCACATCGCCGTGCGACCGCATCCCTAGCGTACTCGGAGATGGGGAAGACGAAATCCAGCCCGGACAATAGCTCCTCTTGCGCCGGATAGTAGCCCTCGCGATAGAGGTCCCCGCTGTGCGCGCGGGCCACAATCCGCAGGCCGGGAGTCCTGCGCTTCATTCGAACGACTGCGTAGGCCGCGCCAAGCAGCCAATAGGAGTAGAACACCGTCCGGCCAGGGTCGAATCGCCCTTGCTGCATCTGCTTCGTGAGCCACTCCTCGACCAGTCGAGCACGATCCAGGAAGACCGCGAGACGGCCTACATCGGCAATACGGCGTGGCCCCTTCCTGCAAACGAGCTCCCGCAGGGCCGCGGCGGTACACACCCTTCGCGGATACCTCAGACACCTTCGCAGCAAGCTCGCCGTCTGCCTGGCAATCGAATCGTCGCATTCGACACCGCCGGGCAGCGCTCGCTGCGGTCCTCGGCGCACCTGCGGAACCAAGACAACGCGATCGAACCGTTCTCGCAGATAATCGCTCTCGACCCCGAGGAACTCCTCGCCAAGACCGAGTGGATAGCGAAAGCAGAACACAACGACGGTGCGCACGCGCAACGCCCCTCTAACGTATCCTCTGCCAGAGTCCAGCGCCTCGCAGACGCGCGGCCTTATGATGCATCGGATCTCAATTCAGTTGGTGTGCCTTCATGGCCGCCAACAACGTCACAGATAGCTGCTTCTCACGTACACTGCCCTGCTCGAACCGTGCCTGGCAGTCTTGCACTAGTTGCGAGCGTCCACGAAGCAGCGACACATGGCTATCGAACCAACCATTCAGCGCTTCGCGCAACCTGGGATTCGTCTTGAACCAGAAGTCGAAAGGATTCATCGAGTACTGCGGCGACAACCCCGAAACCTGGCCGAGGACACTACGCACGGTCCGAAGACGGGCCAATATGCGCTCGAGTGGACGCGGGGTGTCGGGCCTGCACCCGGTTCGCTCGTGGACGTACCGCATCGCGTCGCGACGATGCGCTGCCATCCACTTCCTGTAGAGCAGTCCCCGGTATCTCATCTCTGGCGGGACAGTCATCACGAACGCAAGCACGTCCACATGAAGAAACGGCGACGCAATCTCGGTGAATCGCTGCGCAGTCCAATACCCGTTGAGAATGGAGTTGACACCGCGGCTGTAGAACCTGAACAGCTCGTTGTTCGCATACTCCCCGGCGATGCGATGGGCGGTGTCCCGGACCCGGTCCGCCAGCAAAGGCGAATAGACGCTCGATAGCTCTCTCGGCGTCTCCTGCCTCGGACCTCGGAGATACGTCCCCATGATGGCGTCGCCGAGCATCCCGGAGTGCAGCAGACCCAGGTCTCGCCAATTGAGCAGACGAAGCATCGACAGCATGTGCGCTGAACCGGCATAAGTCACCAGGCCGCCATTCGCCGCCACGGGCGATTCGACGTCACGCAGGTAGTCGCCGCGGTCCAAGCTATGAAAGAGAAACGGAAGCTGCAGATCGCGAGCGATTCGGCGCGCGATCCGCTCATCGTGGTAGCCGCTCTGCGAAAACGTCACGGCCACCACGTCCTCGTACCCCAGGCTCTTGGCGTAGAAGACGTTCATGCGGGAGTCAAGCCCGCCGCTCAGCGTGGCGACGTGACGATACCCGCACTCGCGGTCCTTGTCGTACTCCTGCTTGATCGCGAGGGAGAACAACTCGTGCAGCCGTTGGACGCAATCCGCTTCCGACAGGCCGCGATCCGGCGTGTTATCCAGCCGGAAGTACTGCCGGATGCCCACTTCCGCGCCGTCGAAGGTGAGTATGCTTCCCGGCGCGAGCCGATGCACTCCCTCGACCAGCGTGTGGTCGCCCAGCATGTAGCCGTAATGCAGCAACTGATACGCACCGGTCTCGCTCAGCGACGGCGTGTAGCCGCACCGCCGCATGGCGCGGACGAGTAGGCCAAGATCGGACGCGAACAGCAGGAGCCCCTTCGCCTCATCCCAGTGGTAGAAGAGCTGCTTGGTACCCAGATGGTCCGTGAAGAGAAGCCACGTCCCGGCGCGCTTGTCGAACACGACGCCGGCGAAGCTCCCGCGGAGCGAACCGAGACACTCCCCGCCCTTGGGGATCAGCACGGTTCTCCATAATGCGAAGTTGTCGTCGACCGAGTGCCGCGCGCGCAGTTCCTTCGCATTGAGCAGAAGCGAGTCCACACACATCAAAGCGTCGTCGTCTTCGGCGAACACCTTGTCCTGCTGGAACTTCAACGGCGCGCCCCGCTGACAGAGTCCGCTCTCCGCGCGGAGAACCCCTTCCGCCGGCAGGTCGACTAGCGGCTCCGGCACGCGGTCCGGCGCCATCGCCTCCTCCGAACGCGCGGCGAGTCCGACGAACTGACCTCGCACCGCTAGACCGGGCTCCGCAAGTCGCGTTCGCGGCGAACGCTTCGACGACCCCCGGCCCCGGCGAACTCGGCCAGGAACTCCAGACGCTTCGGTTCTTTGTTCGCCAGATCCAGATGCGATACCTCCTCGCGCGGCACGCGCGTCCCCTTCACGCGATCGACGAACGCGCGGATCTCCGGAAGGTGACGAACAACGTTGTCCTCGGTGTTCGGAAGCTGCAGCAGGAACGGACGCTCCTCGGAAAAGTCCGTGTCTCGGTAGCCGATGATCGTCGGCAGGCCGCACGCGAGATACTCCCGAACCTTCAGCGGCGAGGCCTCGTCCATCCGTTTGCGATGCAGGGCGAGCGTCCCCAGCGCGACGTCCGTGCTGCGCAGCGAGTCCTCGTACTCCGATCGATCCAGGTATCCCAGCGCGCTCACGTTGGGAGGCAGGCCCGTGCTCATCCCCTCGCCGGTCGGCCCGACAAGCTGAAAGGGCCAGTCCGGGCACGCGCGCGCCAGGTGGAGCATCTTGTCCAGACCGTGCCACGCCTGGCGCGGCGTACCGACGAACAGAAGTCGGGGGTGCTCGTTCCGAGGCGCGGGAAACGTCGGGTAGTCGGCCAGGCCAATCCCGTTGCCCAGCACCATACGGGGCTTGGCGAATCGGGCGAAGCTGCGATGCGACGGCAGGCCGCCCCCGGCAACGAACACGTGTCCACACGCCCGTTCCAGCAGGAACCCGCGGGTCAGCCTTCTGTAAGCGCGGATGGACAGCGGGGCCCCTTCGAGCCGTTCCACAACGTCGTTGCTGTTGATCTCCAGCACCAGCGGGTATCGCTGTCCCAGGCGCCCCAGGGCCGGCGCGTAAAGCCCGTAGCGAAGATAGAGTACGTCGGGCCGCCACGCCGCCACCGCACGGGCCATTTCCCGGTAGGCACGGAACAAATGCCATAGCCTTGCGAAGAAGAAGACCTCCGCGGGCACGGCGCGGAGGCCGTTCCAGACCTCTCCCCGCTGCGAAACGCAGAACAACTTGACCTCGTGGCCAATGGCCAGCCAGGTCCGCACCTGGCCCAGGACCTTCTTGAGCACGCCGCTCGCCCGGCCGACGTTTTCCGGAAAGATGTAGGCGATCCGCATTCTAATGCCGCGCTTCCGGGGCGAACCGGAGTCGCTACGCGCGTGGAGCTGCGACGCGTGGTGAATCGCTCCGCCGCGGGCGCTCAAGTCGACTCCCCGCAATGCGTAAGGAGTTCTGCCAGGTGCGAGAGCAGGCGAGCATAGAGCCCCCGATGATACCCGCCCCCGTCTTGGGCAAGGCGCGTATTGTGCCAGAGCATGACGAACTCGCCTCCGTGTCGGCGAGTCGCCTCCATCAGTCGAGCCACGCGATCGAACGCTTCCTTCTCGCCAAGACCCATGTACTTCGGCGCCGAGAGCGTATTGTCCATGACGACGAGCGGATGCTCCTCGATGTCCAGCAGTTCCCGGGCAGCGGGATCGAAGAGTGGGACAGGACGGCACGTGCCCAGGCGGAACCCGACGGCGTCCGCGTACCCGAGCGTGCTGTCCCACGTGATTCCTGCGGAGCGCAACTGGCGCCCGTCCCGCGTCTCTCGCCAAGCCAGGAAGTGGTGGCGATTCTTGCTCAAGGGCCTGCCCAGAACCTGCTCCAGTCGCCGTTTCTCTCCGGCAATCCGTTGGGGGCGCACTCCGGCTTCGTAGCTGGCGTGCAGGGCCACCTCGGCCCCGGATTCGCAGACCTCGATCATCGCCCGCCGCACGCGGCGGTCGCTGAGGCGACACCAGGTGGGATCCGCAGAATCCTCCCCGCCTGCGGGAAAGAAGAACAGCCGGCGAACCCGATCCGGGGCTCGATCGACAAGCTCTCGATCCATCGCGAGCACGTCAGCCAGATTGTCGTGCGCGTGGCGTCGCAGCCCGGCCGAGACAAGGGCATCGCGAACGGCCGAATTCCAGCGCTGCCGAAGCAGCATCGCTCGGACGAGGGGCCCTGCTGCTTGATGCCAGCGGGGGCACCGGCCCAGGCTGTCCACGTCGTGCGTCAGAAGCACCGAGAACTTCCGTTTCGGCTCGGGCGCGTCGATCCCCATCTCCCGGGCCCAGCGTCGCAGCAGGGCACCGTACTCATCGACGATGGGCCGGTCGAGGAAGCCCGCCCGATAGGGGAGCGACTCTTTGCCGGGAAACCGGCCGTGCTCGTCACGCACGCCGGGGCGGATCCATTCCTCGTACCGCGTCAGCAGGAAGTAGGCGGAGGCGACGAGATCGGCGTGGACGACGAGGGTGTCTCGGACTCGCTCCACGACCGGCTTGCCGAACAGCAGCGGCACGCCTTCGATCTCCTCTAGGGGCGGCGCCGGAAGCGATTCCGGCCGGCCGTACACGCGGTCGAAGAAGCCGCTGGGAACGATCCGCACGCGCCGGGGCATTTGTCCGGCCTCCGCCTCGCCGTACGACAGCCAAGCCGGACATGACGAGTTCGACGTAGCGACGTCCCCAAGAAGCGCGGTAGTCGCGTACGCGACGCGCGGGTCGCAACCGACGCCTTGAAGCACAGCAGCAGCCGAGCAAGATCGCTCGGCATCCCGCGTGCCGATCACCATGCCCTTCTCTACACCCCCCATAGTCGGCGCGCCAACCGCGCGACGCCAGGAAGGCGCTTGATGCGGCGCCACGCCCGCGTGATCTGGCCCGGATGGTCGGGCTGCTCGTGGGGGATGACATTCCACGTTCCGTCCGGGTCGCGCCACTCGGGGAACCAGCGGTCCATTTCCGTGCCACAGATCTCCTCGAATTGCTGGCGTTGTTCGCCGGTCCAGTTCTGCCAGTAGTCGACGGGTTGACGAGCGGTATTGAGTTTCTCAACACGGCCGTCCCGGCTGCTCGCGCCGACGAACTCGGCCAACTCCGGCAGGGCCAACTTGAGTTGATCGAGCCGGACCTTACGCCACCGGGATTCCGGCAGCTTCGCAAGACTATCCTCGGCAATGAGGTTGAACTTCCGCCACTGCCAGGAGCATCTCTGAAAAGGCGTCAAACGCGCCCAACCCCGAGGCGTGAAATCGCCCGTCCGGTCGCCGCACAGTCGGGCCCTCGACCAACGCGGATTCCGTTGCGGATCGACGTCCGGATCATACCAACCTCGGTAGAAGGTGGAGGCGACCTGATCACGGCCGTCGCGGATGATCCAAATGAACTTGCAATCGGGAAAGACCTCGCACAAGATCGGCACTATCAGAGTGTACTGGAGATTGGCTTCGCCATACGCTTCCATGCCGTTCCCCGCGGGGCGTGTCTCGCGAAGCGTCTGCGCGATGTGCTCGCGCGGATGAGTTCCACAGAAGAACTCTGCGGACTCGAAAACGAGTTCAGGCTTCGCGTGGTGCACGCACCTGCAGCCCGGCAGACCGTTCAAGGCGGCGGCGATGGTCTTGCTCCCGCTACGGCCGGCGCTAACGACAAAGAACATCGCTGTGCGGTCAGATGGGAATGGGCAGCCGTTCAAGAAGGTACTCTCGAAACCGCGCGCGGAAAACCTCCTCGTCGTAACTCTCGACAACGTGATCCTGCAGCCGGCGCACCAGTTCATGCACCTCCTTCCTGCCCATTCCCTCGACCTCCCGGATCTTCTGCGGGACTTCTCGGATATCAGAATAGCGCAGCCGAGGGTCCGGGACAACTTCCTTCTGGCCACCGGAATCGTGCACAATGGGAATGCATCCACTCGCGATCGCCTGTACCGTCGAGATACCGAACGGCTCATTGATCATGGTATGAAGGAAGTACTTGGACCGCCGAAGGCGCTCGACGACGTCGCTGTGTGAGGCATTCGGGTGGAGATGTACGTTGCCGACGCCAGGTTCACTAGCCTTCTCCACGCAGCTGCGGTAGTAGGCGCGGTTGGTATCCGCAAATCCCATTAGATGCACGTCGAACTCCGGCAATTCCTTCGCGATCTCAATCTGCTCGACTTGCTTCTTGCCGCGTGTGAACCGCGCCAAGCTGGCCACTTCTCGGTGGCGTTCCGGCGATTCGTTCAGCACGGCTCGGACTTCGACCGGCGGGTAAATGACCGGGAAGTCTTCGTCGATCGCGAAGGTCTCCTTCACGGCACGTCTCGTGAAGTCCGATATACACACAACCCCGTAGCGCGGTGCGGTCCACTTCCTGTTGTAGATCAGCCGCAAGGCCGAGCGTCTTAGTTTCGGAAGTAGCCCTCGCGGAAAGGGACGGTCCGGCTCGTGGATGTCAGGGACTCCCGAGTCGATCCTCGCTTTTCTGGGAAAATGCATAAAGCTCATCACTCGATCGGAAGGCAGCCCCAGAAAGCTGTTGCTCGAGTCGATCAATACGTCGTAGTTGCGGGCGGTCCGGCGAACAATGTTGTTGAACACAACTATCGACCAGTCCTGATCCAGCCTACAGCGAAGTGGCGGTCTTCTGACGACGAACTCCAAGGTCTTCTCATAGCGAGTCTCGAGGTCGTTGCGGTCGGCAGGCATCCGCCATGTAAGAACGTCCGGTGTGATTCGCAAACTGTTAAGGACTTCGATCATCGACACGATGACTCGCAGCCGCCCCCCAAATATGATGTTGGGCTGACAAATCGCAATTCGAGGCAGGGGACTCATTCTTCACGCACAGAGATTCGGACGGATCGTTGCATCAGCGGACAAGTTCGATGAAGAAGTCCAATCCCAGCGAGTAGTCGTCAACCACCGCATGCCACTGCATCTGCGTGGCTTCCGGCGTTACTGGCACACCCGGATGACAAGGCAAGGTGACCTTCCTCCCGGGAAGGCGGCGACAAATGCCTTTAGGAAGACGCAGCCACACGCTCAAAGGGTCTTGGCGCACGCGATCCTGCTCGATCTCCTGCGCCCCTTGCCGACCTACGATGCCGAAGATCGACCCGTCGTCGATTCCCGCGCGACGGCATAGGCCACGAATGGACCGGGGTCGATACTCCAGAACATGAAAAGGATTCCACGGGCTCTGGCCGGGAAGAAGCCGCCAGCGAGCGTTGGGGGTCGTCACGAAGCCTTTGCCGCCTGGTCGGAGCACCCTACGGATTTCGCGGAGAATCTGCAAGGCCCCATCTCGTGGCACATGCTCGATCAACTGGAACGCGGTTACCAAGTCCACCGATTTGTCCGGGAGCGGCAGACGTGTGGCGTCGGCTTGGACCGCCCACACCGGCCCGGATCGGAGAGCCCCCTGAAGTGGTTTCCTGGCAAGGTCGGTGGCAATGACTCTCGCGCCGCCTTGCCGAAGCAACTCCAGGGCGTAGCCCACACCGCAGCCAATATCGAGCGCGGTCCGCCACCGGCCGGCACGTCTGCACGCCTCTTCATAGGCAAAGAGGTGTCGCCGGTACAGCAGGTAAGGGCCAAGCGTATTCCACTCCCGAACACGCATGCGTGATGTGCTCTCAACGTCCACTGCCCTACCGCGAGACACGGACCAATACTGAGGAAGCGTGGCTAATGGCCGTCGCTCCATTCAACTCGATCGACGCGCCGCACTCGATTCCGCTTTCGGTCAGGCACGACTGGGACCATCCTTTCGCCACGCAAAGCAACCGATGGCGTTGACGCCCGTAGGACCGCGATCACGCGTGGAGTTCGACATCCCGACGACCTCGCGTTCACCGCACGGTTGCCAATGCTTGAAGTCGAGTCGTTTGAAGAACCTGCTTTCCATCAAGGTTGTCTGCGGCGATTGGAATAATGCCCGGACCTCGTCGGGCGTAAGGCTGGAGAAGAACTCCTCCTGATGCGGAAGACCACAAGGGACGGTTACCAGGAGGTTCGCCCCCGGCTTCAGAAGGGAAACGAGTTTCCGCGCGACTACTTCGCGCTTGTTGCCAGAGCGGACGTCGCCGTAGGCACCACACCCCACGTGTTCCAGCACGGAAACGCACGTAATCCAATCGAACCCTATGTCGTCCGCAAAGCTAAGGATGTCGCCTTCGAAAACATCCAGCCGGGGGTGAGCGAGCGCGTAGGGGCGAAGATCCACCCCGACGACGTCAAACCCCAGAGATGCAAGCTGGATCGCCAGGTGACTTCGTGCACAGCCGAAATCGAGAACTCGCTTTCCGAGCCCATCGTAACCAAGGTGACTCGAAATGTATGCGAGTTCAACGATGCGCTCGTTAACGTACCACTCGCTGCCCCTTGTCACGACCGGCGAGCCGACGAGCTTTGAGCGCGCAGACTCCCTTTGCCGCGAGAAGAAGAGGGGGATGTGAAACAGACGCTTCACCAACCACGTCATAAGCGATTTCTCATCGAGCGCGTTTGCTTAAGCGTTCCGTTACCCGAGGAATGCACTCGCGATCGGACTGTTTCGCGCTTCACCGGTGCGGAGAATCCGGCGTCAAGGACCGGCTGTTCACCGATCGCTCGGCAGCCGTCACATTCTGCCACTCGGCCTTCATCAACCAATGCCCGGCGTGGCGCCGTGGGGCAATGCCGACGCCGAAGAAATCGGCATCTTCAATGGAGAAGGACATGACGTCTCTTAGAAGCTCGGTTATGCCGTTCGCGGTCGAAAGACCGAGTGTGATTGCATACCGACCAGGTACGAGTGGAACGCTGGCGAGATGACAGACTAGGACTTGCAGTCCTTTGGCCACGGGAACCGTCACAGCATTCAGGGAACTGTCTACCGTGAAAAGCCGCTCCCCCAGGCTGTTGTTTACGCCGATGCCAATTCTCACTCCGCGAGGCTCCTTCGGAATCGCGACAACGAAGCGCAAAACCACCGCGTCGCCCGGCCGGAACTGCGTGGTTGCGATACCTGCGCTATTCTCCAGGCGCGCCGATCGAAAGATGCGATCCGAATTCCCTTTAGCGCGAACGGCACCAGTGAGGTTCACTTCACTGCTCTTAGCAACGGCTCTCGCCAAGTAATGCTCAAGCGCATCTCGCGGCGCCGCAGACAACGTGAGACCGCCGGAGTCGAGAACGACACAGCGGGAGCAGAGCGATTCGACCGCCGCCATATTGTGGCTCACAAACAACACCGTGCGCCCCTCCGTAGCCACCTCCCCCATCTTCCCCAGGCACTTCTTCTGAAACTCCGCGTCCCCCACGGCCAGGACCTCGTCGATCAGCAGAATCTCCGGATCGAGGTGCGCGGCGACCGCAAAGGCCAGCCGAACGCGCATGCCGCTGGAGTAGCGCTTGACCGGGGTGTCGAGGAAGCGCTGGACGCCGGAAAAGTCGACGATCTCGTCGAACTTGCGCATGATCTCGGCGCGGCGCATGCCGAGGATGGCGCCGTTTAAGAATACGTTCTCGCGCCCGGTCAGCTCGGGGTGGAAGCCGGTGCCCACCTCCAGCAGGCTGCCCACGCGGCCGCGGATCGCCGCCCGGCCCGTGGTGGGCTTGGTGATCCGCGTGAGGATCTTCAGCAGGGTGCTCTTGCCGGCCCCGTTGCGGCCGATGATGCCCAGCACCTCGCCGCGGCGGACCTCGAAGGAGACGTCCTTCAGGGCCCAGACGTGATGGGGGTCGGCGCGGTCCGATCCACTTGCCCTGCGCACCCCGGTGCGCAACCACCGGGCGGGGGCGGCCGCCCAACTGCCAAGGCTCTCGCGGAGCGTGCGATAGCCGACCAGCTCGCCCAGGCGGTAGCGCTTGCCCAGGTTTTCGGCTCGAACGACGACGTCGGACATGGGGGACAGGACCGGGTTAACGTACGGCTAAATGACGTCCACCACCGTCTCTTCCATGCGGCGGAAGAAGAACAGTGCGCTGGCCAGCAAGACGGCGGTCATGAGGATCGACGGGATGAGGACCAGGCCCGGCGGCTCCGCCGCGCCGAGCAGCGCCCAGCGAAACCCCTCGATCACGCCGGCCATGGGGTTCAGGCCGTAGAGGAACAGGGCCCAGTCCGGGAGACGATCGGCAAGGTTCGCCGTGGAGTAGATCACGGGACTGACGAACATGCCCAGGCGGATGATGAACGGCTGAGCGTGTTCGAAGTCGCGGTAGATCGCGGCCAGGGCCGACAGCCACAGGCCCACGGCCATCGAGGCCGCCACGGCGAAGAGCACGAACAAGGGAAGCGTCAGGACGGGCCAGGAGGGCATCACGCCGTACCAGGCGAGCATGGCCACAAGCACAATCAGGCCTATCGCGAAATCGGCAATCGAAGAGAGCATCGCCCCGGCGGGCAGAATCAGCCTGGGGAAATAGACCTTGGTGATCATCTCGCGGCTCTGGATGAGGCTGACGCTTGCGCGCGCGAGCGACTCGGCGAAGAGCTGCCAGGGCAACATGGCGCAGAACGTCGAGAGCACGTAAGGCACGCCCGGCGCGCTCGGCTCGTTGCCGCGGCCGAAGAGGAGGCCGAAGAGCATGGCGAAGACCCCCGTGGTCGCCAGCGGCTGGAGCACGGCCCAGGCCACGCCGAGGATCGTCTGCTTGTAGCGGATCTTGATATCGCGCCAGGCGAGGAACAACAGCAGCTCGCGGTAGCGCCACAACTCCGGAAGGTCGAGATGGTACCAGCGCGTGCGCGAGTCGATGACGATCGTCGGCTCGTCTCCGAGCGGGGGTGACTCGGGTGCCGAGGCAGACGACGAAGGCTCGGCTGCGGTTCCGACCGGCTCGTCGAGCTCCACCGGCATCGAGCTTGCGGGGGATTCCATCGGGGTCATCCAGCGGCGTCCAACTGCGCCCTGCGCCGGCAGCAGGCGGCGTGCTCTTCCGACTCGCCAGGATCCAGGCCCTGGAGGGAGCGCCGCGCGCCAGTCAACGCGTGATATTGTGCCCGCCAGCGTTCGGTCATGATCTCAATGACGAAATAACGTCGGCCGCGCCGACCCCGATATTCACACCTTCGCCAGCGCAGGAGGCAAAACGGGTCGGAGCAGGCATGCGGGAGCCTCAGGCCGGGGCCGCCTCGGCCCGATGGAACCTGCCGGGAATCGGCTCACGCCGCGGGGTGACGGGCAGTTGGCGAAGGGCATAGACCAGTTCAATGCCCGGTCGGGCGTCGGCGATGGTGAACCCCTGGCCGGCCACCACGTTGCGATAGACCTCGGTGTGCAGGTCGGTGAACGAGCTGGAAAGGTCCAGCTCCTCGCCGTCGATCTTCATGGAGCGGAACGCGTGCTTGCCCTTCTGCCGCGCCTCGGCCGGCAGGTCCGTCTCATCGACCGAGAGGAACCACCGCACCACGGCGCGGTCCAGTTCGAGCATCCCGGCCATCTTCTCCGGGGCCGAAACGTGCAGGTGAAGGCGGCGCGCGGGGCCGAACAGCCACAGAAGCAGGTCGAAGAAATGAATCCCGATGTTCATGGCCAGCCCGCCAGAGCGCTCCTCGGACCCCTTCCACGAGGCGTGGTACCACGCCCCGCGCCGCGTGATGTAGGCGAGGTCGATCTCATGGCCGCCCGACCGCACGCCGGCGTCCAGCTCCTCCTTCAGTCGCACCACGGCCGGCAGCAGCCGCAACTGCAGGACCGTGTACACGCGGCACGCGAACTCCGCCTCCAGGTCGGCCAGGGCGTCGAGGTTCCAGGGGTTGATGACCAGGGGCTTCTCGCAGATCGCGTCCGCGCGGACCCGCAGGGCCATGCGTACGTGGGCGTCGTGGAGGTAGTTGGGCGAGCAGATGCTCACGTACCGCACGCGCCCGGCGTCGGACTGCCGACGGAGCTTCTCCAGGTAGCGGTCGAACCGCTCGATCTCCGTGAAGAATCGGGCGTGCGGGAAGTACTCGTCCAGCACGCCGACGGAGTCGTGGGGATCGACCGCGGCGACCAGGTTGTTGCCCGTGTCGCGAATCGCCCGCAGATGGCGCGGGGCCACGAATCCGGCCGCCCCGATCAGGGCGAAGTTGGCGGGGGAAGTCATTGTCAGATCAGAGGTTCATCAAACGCCGCGCTGTCCGTCGTGGCGCACTCCGTCCCTGTGGGTGGCACCCTCGCTGCAACCCATGCGGAGCATCGCTCGCAACCGAGCGTCCAAGTACGCGGTAGCGGAGGCGCTTGTTCAACCGCCCGGGATCCCCCCTGGCAGCGCCCGCCGCCCGAGTGCGAACCCCCAATCTAAGCCCGGATTGTTAGCGCTTGGTTGCCTTGGCGTTAGGGTTGTCGTGTCAGCAGCCCCCAAGGAACGGCGGTTGAGTTAGCAGACCAGGAGGGGACACGGCCGGACGTGATGGCGGCTGTCAAGTGGGCGGAAAGCCGAGGGCGGCTAGGGGGCCGATACGACTTCGTCCGGCGTGCCGGCATCGTGCACCTCCGATGGTTGGACGAAGAGCCCGTGCAGACTTCCCAAGCCACGACCGAACATGCACAGCCGTTCGGCGGAGGGCTCGCGCCGACGCCCTCCAGCACGGCAGCCATCGACGGGGCGAAGCGACGGACCATTGACAGCACGTGCCCCGCAGCAGATAACCGCTTCTGCGCGTCGCCTACGGAGTGGCTTTCCGCGCCGCGCCTTCTCGGCAATTCCCAAGACACTGGCCCAGCGATCCCCAGAGGACGTGAAGTCGTGAGCGAATCGACTTGCACGGTTGAAGCCGCTGGAGGAGCCTCCGACGACGCGCGGCCTTTGAACGCAGCGCAGGGGCAACGGAACCCTCCGGGGGCTGACAAAGCGTGGGCAGGTCATGCGTTTGGGGTAGGCCTGCTCACGCTGGTCACGGTTGCGGTGTTCAGCTACACGGTGCACATTCGTCGTCCCTGGTTCGGCACCGTTTCCGACGTCGATTGGTCACTGCAACAGTTGACGGCGAGCACCCTGAAGTGGTCGCGGATCTGGTACCGCGAAGGGGCCCTCCACTTGCGATTTGCGCTCCTGGAGAACCCCGAGTCGATTGAGTTCCCGACGCTAGCCGGTCGCGAGCCGTATGTTTCCTATCCGCCGGGATCGACATTGCCGATCTACGCGATTTCGCGGGTGACCGGGCAAGAGCCGAATCCGGCCATGATCATGGGTTACAACCTGGCGAGCCACTTTTCGATTGCGTGGCTTCTGTCGCTCGTGGCCTACGTCGCGCTGATCCGTAGCGGCATCTCCGCGTTGAGCGCGGTGTTGTTCGCCGCGATCCCGCCCGTGGTCGCGTTGCTATGTCCGGGTCCGCTCTATTTCCTTCAGAATGTGTACGCAATGGACACGGGCGTCCTGTTGCCGTTCGCAGTTTGTCTTCTCCTGGAGGTGCTGCCGCGCTCGGCGCTACCGCGACGGCTTCTTCCGGGCGCGGCGGCGGTTCAGTGGGTCGCGTTCCTCCTCGGATACCTGACAGACTGGCTCTTCGTCTTCGTGGGCCTGACGTTCTACGCGGTACGACTCTTTCGGAGCAAGATACCGACGCGCAGTGCGAGAGCGTTCCTGGCATCCAGTTTTGCATTCTGGTCGCCGGCGGCGGTTGCCGCGGCACTCTTTCTTGGCCAGCTTCACTACGTCGGAGGATTCTCCGCTTTCTTCCAGCGAGGCGCGAGTCGCGCGGGACTAGGGGCGAATATGCGTGAATCGTTCGCGGATTGTGTGACAATTATCGTCCGCGAACACATGGATTGGTCCTATGGCGCACTGGCAGCGCCACTCCTGGTCGGCAGTGCCACGATGCTGTTGGGGCTCGCCTTCTGGAGCTTCGCGCCCGGTACTCCCGGGCACGTGCGAGACCGCCTGGGCCCGGTCTTCGCACTCTCGGCCAATGTGACGCTGCCGTGTTTGCTTCAGATGCTCGTGCTCTGGCAACACTCGGCGCAGCATGCCTTTTCGGTACTGAAGCTCTCCTTCGCTCTGGCGCTGATTCCCTTCGTCCTCGTGCCGGCGGCCGCAGTATTGGTTGTCACTAAGAGACGCGCTGGGGGCGGCGCGAAGCCTCGGTCGAGGGCGGTCCGTGCGGTCCCCGCGCTGGTGGCTTCGGTGTCACTTGTCGCCTCTTTGGGCTTCGCCCTCCATGCCCACGGGCAATACAGGCGAGTGTTCCCTCGTCCCAGTCCCCACCTCGCTGCGATGGAGCGTTTCTTCGAGCGGGCCGAGATCGGCCGGGACGATCTGCTCGTCTCGCCCGACTTCGAAATCCGTGCCTTGCCGGCGTTTCTTTCCTCCCACACGCTCAAGCGTGTATGGAAGTGCTCCGAAGAAGGAGACTTGGCGAGGGTCTGTGGTCCACTTGTACCGCCGTTCCGGATGGTCTCGCTTGCGGTCTGTGACGGCGCGCTGAGGGCGACAGGATGGTGCGTCGCCGATCGATCGGATCTAGGTGCTGTCCTCCCTCAGGTCGCCCAATCGTTCCGCCGGCGAGACGGCATGCCCGGGGGCGCCTTTCTGGCCGAGGAGCGCTCAGCGGCAGTTCTCACCTTCGTGGGGCGGGAACTGCTCGCGGGAGGGCGCTCCGCCGAAGCCGCCGATCTGCTGCGGGGCGCCGTTTCGACGGATTCCGAGCTTGCCGAGGCGCACTTCTACCTCGGAAACGCCCTCCGAAGCACGCGGCCGGACCTCGCCGCACGCTGTTACGAATCCGCGATTCAAGAGGACCCGTTTTTCTCGGAAGCCCACAACAACGCGGCCGTCCTCCTCTCGAAGACGCGGCCCCGCGCAGCGGAGGAGCGCCTGCGGGTGGCGGTTCGACTTCTGCCCTACAACGCCGCAGCGTGCTGCAGCCTGGCCAATCTCCTGGCTCAGCAAGAACGGTATGACGAAGCCGTTGCCTTGTATCGGCAGGCGATGCGAGTCTGTCCCGGCCACGAACCGTCGAAACGAAACCTGGCGATGGTCCGTGAAATGATGGGCGCAGAGAGGGGATCTGCGGAGCGCTCGCGGTAGGCTTCGGCGCCCTGAGGGAGCGAAAAGGGGCCAGGTCCTTCTGCCCCCAGCGGCCCGAAGGGTGCTTCGCACCAATGGGTTCCGCCTCCTTCTCCCGGAACCGCGCAATGCGATTCAGTCGTCGTCCCCGCGATGGGCGATGCTCACCTCGTCCACCCAGTCCTGCTCCTCCTAGGTCATCCCGTTTCGGCCGGGCACCGTCCTGGTGGGGCCGGCCTTGTGGAACCGGCACGACTTCGGCCCGTAGCAGAACGACTCCGCGTCCATCGCGACTCCTTCATCTTACCAGTGCGACCGCCAAGCCACATCACCTCCGCGCCGCCGTGCCCAGCAGGACCACGGCGAATCCGCCGATCTACGCCGCGCCTCCGGCCTTCGCCGGCGCTGCGGCGGCCGTTCTGCGCACCGGGCAGGCTGCGGTGCACGCCCCTGCAGTCGAAGCGACCCGGACGGGTCTCCCCGTGAGGTTCCTGCCCGGAGCCGCGCCCGTTGGCTTCGGGCCGCCTCGCAGGAGAGGCTTGTGCCGCCATGCGCCCCGGCCCAGAATAGTGGGCGCGGGCCGGCGCTCGACCTGGCACGACCTCCAGAGAACTGCGAACCGAAAGGGGGCCGTCATGCGGCGCGATGACGTTCGTCTGGCTTGGGTCCTGGCTGCTTTGGTCGGGGCGGCAGGCGCTCCGCTCGGGTTGGCCGAGGAGGGGACTCGGCCGTCGCAGCCGAGCGAGCTACTGCGGCTCGATCCCTCGGCCCCGGCCTGGCAGGTCGATCGGTTCGCCGGCAACAGCACCGCGGGACCGGTGCTCGTGCAGGGTCCCGCGCGTCAGGCCGGCGGGCTGACGCGCTGCGCGGTGGCCCCGGCTCCGGACGGATCGGTATTCCTGGCCACGGGGCGCAAGTGGGCCCACGATCAGATCGTGCGCGTCGCGCCCGACGGCCGGCTCCGGCTCGTCGCGGGCGGCGGCTCCAGTTTGGCCGACGGCCCCGCGTGGCGGGCGAGGATCCTCGTCGGCACGCGCGGCAACAGCCTCGTCTATTCCTGCGGCGACGACAGCCTGTACTTCGTCCATACGTCGATTCCCGTGGTCCGCCGGCTCTACCGGCGCGAGGGCCGCTGGCGCGTGGAGACGATCGCGGGCGATCCGAACCGCACGGGCGACGCCGACGGCCCGGCCGACGAGCCTGGCCGTTACCTCGAAGGGCACGATCTACCTCTTGGACGATCAGCGGCTGCTGCGCAAGGTCGACCAGGGCCAGGTGACCACGCTGGCCCGCTTCGCCGGCGGACCGGAGCCGGTGGACGGTCCGCTGGACGGGGCGAGCATGGCCATCACCGACATGTCGGGCCACATCACCCTGGGCGAAAACGACCACACGCTCTACGTCGCCGATCACTGGCACTTCGCCGTGCGCAGAATCGACCTCGAGAGCGGCACGGTGACCACGGTGGCCGGCGTGCCGCGCGGCCATGCCCGGTTCAACAAGCATGCCGACGGATCGGCCCGGACCGAGGCGAGCTTCAATAGCGGCTGCGCCTACGTGAAGTGGGACCCCGTCCACGAGGCCCTGTGGTGCGGCGGGCCCGACGAGCACCGGTTCCGGTGGCTCAAGGACGGCGCCTTAAGGACCGTTGTCGGCCGGCGCGGCAACGGCCCGTGGCCGCTCGACGCGTCGGGCGTGCCGGCCGCCGACGTGCAGATGGTCTGGAGCAACGTGGCCGCCGTGGACGCCGACGGCGGGGTCTATCTCGTGTCGGCCTCGCACCACGGCGTGTGGCGGGCGTCGATGCAGAAGGAGGACCGGCCATGATCCGATCCCCGGGGCTTCTCGTGTTGATCGTGTTGATCCCTTGCGCGGCGCGTCCGGCGGGCTCGTCGGCCGCGGAGGAAGAGGCCATTCGGGTCGGACCTGCGCTGCGGCTCCTGGAGGACGGGCCGGGCGAAGGCTTCCAGCGCGGGCCGCACGTGGCCTTCGGCGCGGGCGTGTACCTGGTGGTCTGGCAGGAGGGCTGGCACGGCGAGGGCGGCGCCTCGCGGATCTACGCGGCCCGCGTCGCGCCCGACGGCGAGGTGCTCAGCCCGGGCGGCATCTCCGTTGCCAAGGCCGACGCCGTTGCCAAGGCCGACGCCGGTGTCCAGGAGCACCCGCGCGTGGCCTTCGGCGGGGGCGTGTTCCTGGTGGTCTGGCAGGACATGCGAAGCGGTCGGGGCGCCGACGTGCTGGCCGCGCGCGTCTCTCCCGCGGGCAAGGTGCTCGATGGAAAGCCGATCCCACTCGGTGCCGGCCCCGAGACGCAGGCCCTGCCCGACGTGGCCAGTGACGGCAGCAGCTTCCTCGTGGTGTGGCAGTCGTTCGACCGCCAGGCGTCGGCCTACCGGGGCTGCGCCGCGCGGGTGACGCCGGCGGGCGAGCGGGGCGAAGTGGTGGACACGGGCGCCGTGCCGCAGCCGCGCATCGCCTGGGGCAGGGAAGCGTACCTGGCCGTTTACGGCGACGGCCGCGTCGCCAGCGTGAAGCTCGACCGGGACGGCCGGCCCATCAATCCGTCGAAGTGGGGCCACGAGGTCGTCCGCAACGTGCGCCAGGCGCGGCCGGCGGTGGCGGCCGTCCCGGAAAAGGGCTGGCTGGTGATCGTCCATCGATCCGTGCCCGACTACTGGGGATGGGGCGGACCGGGCGGCATGCGGTGCTACCTGGTCCCTCCCAGCGGCGAGCTCGACCCCTCCCTCGCCCCGCAGATGCAGCGGGACCGGGCAGGCAACTGGGAACGGCTGCCGAACTGGCTCGACGCGGCCGGGCGCAGGGCGGAGACCTGGCCCTGGGGCCGCCCGGCATGCGCGTGGGACGGGCGCCACGTGGTCGCCGTCTGGATGCGGCATCGTGTGGAGAAGAAGGTCATGCTCACCGGCGCCGACCTCTACGCCGCGCGGGTCGCAGGGTGGCGGCCCGTCGATGCGCAGGCGATCGCCGTGGCCACCGACGCCCCCGAAGAGCAGATGCCGGCCGTTGCCTCCGGCGGCCACGGCCGGTTGCTGTGCGTGTACGAGAAACACCAGCCGGACGGCCGGGTCCTGGTGACTGCGCGCGTGCTGCGAACCCGGTAGGACGCGTCGCTTGGACTCCGCCGCGCCGGTCTGCTACGCTACGCTGCAGTGTCGGCCCCAAGCGCCCGGTGCGAGCCCCGCTGCCGCTCTCGATAAGGAGGTTCTGCCATGGTTCGATTCGCGATCTCCTGTGCGCTGGCCTGCGGGCTGATCGGTTGGGCAGGGCTGGTCGAACCGGCACGGGCCCGGCCCTTGGAAGTCCCGCTGACGGTCCAGGAATCGGCCGGGGTGGACCGGCAGCAGGAGCCGATCTCCGGCGGCGTGCCGCTGCCCGAAGGCGTCTTCCGGTCGGACCAGACGTTCGCCCTGTTCTCCGCCGAGGGTGAGGCGATCCCGTGCCAGGCCGTTCCCCTGGTGGTCGAGACCGACGGCACGCTGCGGTGGATCCTTCTCGATTTCCAGGACGACGTGGCGCCCCGGGCGACCCAAAGCTATGTGCTGCGCGCCGCCGAGCCGGAGGTCCGCATCGCCGAGCCGCTCTCGCTGGAGGACACGGCGGAAGCAGTCCGCGTGGACACCGGCGCGGTGAGATTCACCGTCGACAAGCAAAGGCCGTTCAGCCTGTTGAGCTCGGTGCGCCTCGGCGATCGGCCGGTCCTCGAGGGGGGCGGCGTGAGCTATGTCCGGCACGAGGGGCGCGACGCATGGGACGACAAGGCGAAGTGGGGACGGCGAAGGCTCACCGCCGGGCCGCCCGAGACCGTCAAGATCCGCTACGCCGGCCCGCTCCGCGCGACGATCGAAGTCGCCGGCAAGTTCGCGGACGATCCGCTCGGCTCGGGGTACAAGGCCTGGATCACCGCCTGGCGGGGCAAGAGCCGCTTGGAAGTGAAGTACAAGCTGTGCAACTCCAATCCCGATCAGTACACCGCCATCCTCACGGGGCGCTCCGCCATCGAACTGGAGCTGGCCGACGCCCCCAAGACCGTGCTGTTGGGCGCCGCCGAGCCGATCACCGCGCAAGGCCAGGGCTGGATCCACCAGGGGCTCTATCTCCATCATACGTATCAGGACGTTCCCGGGGCCGTCCGGGCGGGCTCGGGCGAGAAGGTGCTGTGGAGCGGCGGCGGGCTCTCGTCCCGGCCCGCGGGATGGATCGCCGCCGAGGGCGGCCCCCGCGCTTTCGTCTGCGACGTGCTGTTCTCGACCAACCCGGCGCGGCGTCTCGCCGTGGAGGGCGGCAGGCTCGTGCTGGAAGGCATTGCCGCGCGCTTCGAGGGCCCCAAGGACGCCAGGTTCCATCGGGATCGCAAGGTCGGGGAGCCGTGGCAGTCGGACGGCTTCTGGCTCTACGACTGCTCGCACCACGCGTCGGAGTACCTGTTCGACTTCGATCCTCCCGACGAGGCGGAGCGGCTCGGCGAGCTCGCCCGGGCCGCCCGAAACCGCCTCTGGGTGCTGGCTCCCGGCGACCATTACAGTCGCTGCGAGGTGCTGGGGACGGGCCGCTTCGGCACGCTCGCCGACGAGCTTGAAGGCTACCGCACCTGGGGCTGGACGTGGGACGACGACAAGGTCCCCCGGAGCAGGGGGCCGATGCCCGGCCACTTCGTCGCCTGGGAGGACAACCATTACGAGAGCGAGGCCGACAGCGTCGAGGGCCTGCTGCTGATGTACCTCCGCACGGGCCAGCGCGGCTGGTTCGACGAGGCGCAGGCCTGGGCCCGCTACCACATGGACCTCCAGGCGTGGCGGACCGACGGCTGGCGCTGGAAGGACGGGGGCATCTGGTTTCCCTCGGGCGGCCCCCAGGGCAACCGCAAGGTGCGCAAGGACTGGAACTTCGAGTGGGGGCCGAACTGGGGCGATCGCAAGGGTAGCGCCGAGTGCGCCGACCTGTGGCGGCAGGCGCGGGGGAAGAGCTGCTACTGCCACTTCTACGGCTCGGGGCTGGCCGACTACTTCTGCCTGACCGGCGATCCCGACGCCCTCGCCGCGGCCATCGACAACGTGGAGCAGAAGGACGACGAGTTCCGCCACTTCCAGCAGTTCAAGCCGGGCGAGTCGGCCGTGGGCTCGATCCGCGGATTCGGGCGCGGCTTCGAGGTGATGGTCCGCGTGCTCATGGCCGACCCCGACAACCGGTACGTCCGCGATCTGTGCACCCTGGGCGCGCGCACGCTGTGGGAGAGCCCGCTCGTGGACGAGCGCGGCTTCCACTGCAGCCGCATCGGCGCGGGGCACGGAGGCATGGACCCCAAGCTCCTCACGCCGCCGGTACGCGCGTGGATGAAGCAGCAGGGCATCACGTTCACCGTGGACGGCGGCAGCGTCGATACGCTCGCCAAGGGCGCTCGCACCTGGAAGGTCCACTGCATGGGCGGAACCTGGCAGCACATCTACATCCAGAACGGGGCCGCGCGGTACGCCCGCTACTTCGACGACGAGGACATGCGGGACTTCACCATCGCCTTCGCCCAGCTCAGCGCCCGCTCCATGCGCAGCCCCAAGTGCCACCAGACCTGGTACTACACCTACTTCGACGTGCCCGACCTGGGCATGGTCTTCGACCCGTGGGCCTTCGAGCACGCGGACACCCGGGACGGCGAGGGATGCGTGCACTCCGGCTGGTACACGCGGTTCTATCCCGACGCCTGCGCCAAGGGCTACTCGCTCACCGGGGAGCCGCACCTGCTCGACCAGGCCCGCCAGTTCTGGTACTACGGCTCGAAGCGCGGCTATCGCACCAAGGGGCTCAGCGGAGGGCCCGACGAGGTCGTGCGGTTCGCCGGCCACGAGCCGCCCAAGGACGACACCGTGCTGGAGGTCTCGCGCCTGTTCTACGAAACGGCGCACCCGCCCAAGGACGCCCAGGCGCCTGAGGCGGTCGAGGATCTGGAGGTCAGGCTGCTGGGCGGGGGCAAGGCCGAGGTCCGCTTCTCGGCCCCGGCCGATCGGGGCGGCGGCAGGGTCGCCCGATACCAGCTCAAGGCCGCGGAGCTGCCGATCGTCGCGTACGAGGAGTTCGACTACGCCCGCGACCTCGGCCGGAAGCGCAACTGGTGGCGTGCGACGAATCTCCAGGGCGAGCCCGAGCCGGGCAAGCCGGGCACTCCGGAGCGATTCACCGTCACCGGCGTCCCGCAGGGCGCGACGCTCCACTTCGCCCTGCGGAGTTTCGACGCGGCCGGCAACCGCAGCCCCATGCGCAACGCCGCCGCCGCCCGCCAGGCGGCCGAGTGACCCCCCGCGCCAAGGGCCGGATTCTACTCCGCGCTCGCCTTCCGCGGTCCGCGCCGCTTGGGTCGAGCCTGCTGTGGGGTCTCTGCCTTGACCGATTCGAGATAGCCGACCAGCTTCGCTTCAAGCGCCGCGGCGCGGGCCGGCTCCTCGTTCGCCAGGTCGTGGCCCTCCTCCCGCGGATTCCGGCCAACCCGGTACAGCTCCCGCGAACGGACCTCGCCGCGCGGGGTCCAGAACAGGAGCAGCTTGTCCGTGCCCATGCGGAGGGCCGAGAAACCTCTCCGCGGCCTGTGGAAGAAAAGGGCGCCTCGGCGACGCTGGAACGTCGCTCCCGCCGGAGCGGAGAACAGCGGGACGAGGCTTGCCCCGTCGATCTCCTCCGGCATTGCCGTCGCGCCGCCGGCCAACTCGTGGAACGTGGGGAGGAAGTCGTATCCGGCCACCGGCACGTGGCAGACGGAGCCGGGCTTGATGCCCGGGCCGCGCGCGAGGAACGGGACGCGGATTCCACCCTCGTAGAGGCTTTGCTTGGCGCCGGTCAGCGGCGCGTTGGTCGGCCGGTCTCTGCCGCCGGGTATCGTGCCGCGGCCGCCGTTGTCCGCGGTGAAGAACACGTAGGTGGTCCCGGCGATGCCCAAGTCGTCCAGCGCATCGAGGATTCGGCCCACTCCCGCGTCCATCTCCTCCAGCATCGCCGCCCACGCCTGGGTGTAGCCACGATCCGGCTCCCCCCTGCGGCGATACTTCTGGAGCGTCTTCTCGCGGCAAACAACCGAGAGGTGGACGGCGTAGTAGCTCACCTGGACGTAGAAGGGCTTCTGCTGCCCGTGGGCCTTGCGGAAGAAGTCGATGGCGGAGTCGGTCACCGAGGAGGTCCGTTTGGGATCGTCGTTGTCGATGAAGTGAGGCGGCCCGTCCGCATGCCCCCCCGACTCCACGCCAAGAGAGCTGGGCATGCCGCCGGTGACGTTGCCGGTCATCCCGTCGCTGGCGTCGTAACCGCACCCTTCGGGCGTGGAGATCATCTGCTCTCCCCACTTGCCGAAGTGGGCGCATCGGTACTCGGCCGAGGCCTGCTTCAGTGCCTTCGGGATCGTCAGGTGCTCCGCCGGGACCCAGTCGCTCCGAAACTCCGAACCGCTCCTCGCGGCGGTCGTCCCGCAAAGGATGCTCCGCCGCGTGGGCGTGCAGAGCGGCGCGGGCGAGTAGCCGCTGGTGAACCGCATCCCCTCACGAGCGAGCCGCGCGAGGCTGGGCGTCGTCAGGTAATCGGAACAGGACTCCGGCACCCGCGGGTCCATCGGCACCGAGAGTTGGCTCCACCCCTGGTCGTCCGAGAGGATCAGAACGATGTTCGGGCGCTCGGCGGCCGCGAAACCGGGAAGCAGCCCAAGAAGGCAGGAGAGGCACGTCATGAAACGGACGGTGGCTTGCATGGAGACCTCCTTCGCCGAGAAGTCGGGGTTCTGTGAAAGACAACCGTACTCGCCGCCGGTCCCGCCGCGCGACGGAACGGACGCCCCGGGCCGCGGGCGGCATCCGGCCCCAGTCCGTCTGGCTGGATTCCACCGCGCAACAGACCGTGCCTGCCGCGAAGCGGCAAGAGCGTATGGCCAGGCGGCGAGAGCCCGGAAGCGATTCCTCAATCGTAAGCCGGGATCCGGCTCGGGTCAAAGCCTCGCAGCACCCACAGGTCCCAAGTGCTCTCGTGGAAGGCGCGGAGGTCCTCGACGTTCTTGCTGGTGAAGAAGAGCTCCCTCGTCGCGGCGCAGTAGCGCGGGCACCGGCAGGGGAGGCCCTTGCCTCCAGGAAGCGTCAGGTAGGCGCCATGCTTGAACGTGTCGCTCCCGCTCCTGCGCCGCCAGAGCATCAGGCCGCCGCCGGGCGGCGTGGCCGTCAGCCGGTCTTCGTGGCAGCATACAAGCGCCCGACCGCCCTCCAGCAGCATGGGCCAGGGGTAATTGCCCTTAACCGAGAAATCCAGCCCGATGACGTCCTCGAAGCGCGCGCCGCGAAACGGTTTCGCCGGATCGGGCCACCTCAGCGAGGAGAGATGGCGCGCGGTGAAGCGGGCGAAGGACAGCGTCGTTCCCTCCTCGTTGAAGTGAGGGAACTTGTAGTAGGGGTGGGGACACAAGCGCTCCACGTCGGCGAGCTGCATCACGTCGCCGAAGCGGGAGCCGGGGGTCGAGCGCGTGGCGATGCAAACGCGTTCCGGGTTGCGGGCCTTGTCGGGCGACGGCCTGGCGAGGCAGACCAGCGTTCGGCCGTCGGCCGTCACCGTGGGATGCCGCAGGCCCTCGGGAAAAAGGCGCTCCGGCGGGCCGAAGTCCCCGTCTGGGCCAGTCCGCGACGCCACGAACAGCCCGAGGGCGGCCGGATCATTCAATGGGTCGGCGTATTCCTTCGCGTCGTAGTCGTACCGGCACCAGTAGAGCGTGCGTCCGTCGAACGAGATCCAGGGATCGCAGTCGTCCACGCGTGGATGGCTGAGCTTCGCCAGTCGCACCAGCTTCACGGAGTCGGGCAGAACCACGCTCCGGCGCGGGGAAGCGATCGGCGGTTCTGGGGCAGGCGTGACGGGGGTGCCGGCGGGGCCCGGCGGGGCCGGCAAAACGGCCACCTGCGGCGGCGACAACTCAACCATCCGGAGGTTCCGCAGCCATACGGGGTGGCCATGGTCGGTCAACATGATTCGGCCCATGCGGTTCTGGCCGAACCCCGGCTTGTCGGAGAACTTCGAT
>CAYSUS010000035.1:0-68660 GCA_964434165.1 uncultured Pirellulales bacterium | reverse complement strand
ATCCAGCAGTACCTACGATACGACGTCGATCTCGTGTTTTGAGACAAAGCCTAGGTGCCGGACCGCGCGACCGCTGCAAGTAGGAAGGCACGTAGTGTCTCGGATGCCGACGGGTCGCCGATGAGGAGCAAAGCCCCCCGGCTGCGGGCCTCGTCGAACGAAAGCCGCCCCGAGATGAGCGCGTGAAAGGTCTCCGCCGTCATGCGGGCCACGGGCGCCTCGCCTTCCGCTCCTCGCCGAATCGCAAAGGAGCCCTCTTGTGGGGATCGAACCGTCCAGCATCCGCCGCCGGGGCCGGTGACGGCCAGTCCCAGGTCCCCGCGCGGTGTCGACTGCGCGGTCGATTCCAGGCCGTCGCGCACGTCGTTGCCCAAAGCGCCCAGCCACTGCCGGGGAAGGAACGCCGGCGCCTGATAGCGGCGCTGCGGGAAACCGAAGTTGGTCTGGAGCGCGTAACGGCAAAGCCGCTGCAGCACCTCATCGGTCAGTTCGGGACACGGCAGGTCGGGAAGGGCGGCGCGCGTGTTCGCGCAGTCGAACTCGGGATCGTCGCGCCAGTAACTCCGATACACGGCGAATTGCTCGACGAAGCGACTCCGAAACAGATCGAGCCCCGGCCGCATCGGATCGTCCTGCAAGGGCGCCCCGTTGCCCGATCGACGCGCGGCGACGGATCGCCCGGCCTCGGCAAGGTGTTTCCGGACTATCGCGACGAAGGCCCTCTGGAGCCGATCACCCGAGACCGGACGCTCGGACACCAGGGCGTAGGTCCGGTTGCGCGGCTCCTCGCGCGCGAGGATCGTGGTGATGGCCTCGCTCACCCAATCGACCGGCACGAAGTTCTTGCGCTCCCGTCCCGACAGACCAAGCAGTTCGAGGTAGTTCACCTGGAGCGCGTCGTGAAGGTCCACCGAGGTAAGCAGCGCCGCGACCACGCGGAGCGGGCTGTAGAAGCCATGAAACGACGACGTGTACCCCAGGCGGGAGTCGCCCACGATGATCGAAGGGCGGAATATGGTATAGGCGGAGAGAAGACCGGCCGAGCGGATCAGCTGCTCCGCCTTCGTCTTGGATCGCTCGTAGTCGTTTCCATGCTCCTGGCCCACGTCGAGCTCCGTCTCGAGCACGCGGCCGTCCCGCAACCCACAGACGTAGGCCGTGGAAACGTGCTCCAGTAAAGAAAGGGAGCATTCCCGGCACAAGTCCAGGGCGTTCTGGACTCCGTTGACGTTGCTGGCCCAAGGCTCTCCGTCCTTCTCCTGGAACGTAAGGCTCGCGGCGGAATGCAGAAGCCGGTCCGCGTGCCGCCGCAACCAGTCGCGGTCGCCGCGTTCCAGCCCGAAAAGGGGGTGCCGAACGTCACCCTGAAGCACGACCGGCCTGGGGAGGCGTCTGCCCCACTGCTCCTCCCAGTAGGCAAGCACCGCATCGATTCGCTCCTCGGCAGTCTCCAGGCGCGACGGACGCACCAGAACCGCCACCGGCTGGCCTTCAAGCAAGAGGTCACGAAGCAGGTACCTGCCCAGCAGTCCGGTCGCACCTGTCAGCAATCGGTAAGCCATCGAGGATCCCGTGCGCCGTCGGCCACCTCCCGGGAAACGATCCCAGCAGGTTCAATCCAACCTTCAACAACTCCTGAAAACTCTGTACGCGCAGGCGTCCCTGCTCACGCGGGGCAAAACGGCCGGTACCGTCCGTGGAGATCCGACGCGGCGGGCTTGAAACCCCACCGCATACCGCACCGGCAGAGAGGCAGGTCGCCTGCTCGGATTCCGCCGGTCGGGTGCTCTTCCCGCCTCAGCAAGCCGCAAAGCGCGGCCCACGAAGGCCGCACTCCCCAAAATCGCATGAACACCTCGAGCACCCCGGATTCCCCGGCACGGGCGAGGGTCCTTATCGGCCCATGAGCTATAGCCAATGTTGGGGGGAAGCACAGCGTGGAAAAACGTACCGAAGGCGTCCGCAAGCCCTAAGAGGTTTCCCTCGAACAACTTGGAAGGGCGCGTCACCGTTCTCCGCGCCCTCCTTTTCGGCCCTCCCAGTTATCCTATTTGACCCCAACTTCCCGCAGGTGCGAGTGAAGATTCTAGTTGCCGCGTAGGAGGTCGTCAACGAGGCCGAACCAAAGGCTTCCAGGTTGCCCGGACGTCGGACCCGAGTGGCCGCATGAGTCAGATGTGTCTTCACAGACCCCGGAGGCCGGGCTGTCGGCATATCGGGATCGCGCGGCGTCTGGCCGGCGCGCCCCCGCTATCGTGCGTTGCCCGCGAAGCCCGGCTCCTCGAAAGCCGGGCCAGGATAGCGGTAGAAACCTGCCCCCTCCTTCCGCCCAACCATTCCCCGATCCAGGTACTGCTTGAGCAACGCCAGACGCTGCCGTCCCGCGGGGTCTTTCCCTGCGCTGCGCATCGCCACGGTAATCGCATACACGGTATCCAGTCCGATTCCGTCCAGCGCGCCGAACGGGCCGATCTTCGCTCGGAAGGAGCGCATGAACAGACGGTCGATGTCCTCCGGAGTGGCAACCCCTTCCGCGGCCAGATCGAGCGCCGCCGCGTTGACCCACATCAGGAGTCGATTCAGGACGTAGCCTTGCGACTCGCGTTGGCAGTGCACCGCCAGGTCAGCGATCTGTCGAGCGAAGCGGTCGATCGTGGCCACGGTCTGCGGGGTCGTGCCCGGATGCGCCATGATCTCCACGATCCAGTCGCCCAACGCGAAATGCAGCGCGGCGAACTGGCCCGGCCTCCCGGAGTCGGCGGCCAAAGCCGAGGGGAGAATCGCGGAGCTGTTCGTCGTGAAGACCGTATGCGAAGGACACACCGCGTTGAACTGGGCGAAGACCTGCCTCTTGGCCGCCGCCTTCTCGGACACGCTTTCCACGAGCAGATCACAATCAGCGGCGTCCCGAGGATCGGTGCTGCGCGTGATCCGACGGAACGCCTGGGCCGGGTCCCGGGAGCCGCTTGACGCGCCCTCGAACAGAAACGGTGCCTCCAGGCGAAGCGTCGCCTCGGGTCGCTCCATGAAACGCGCGAAGCGCTCCAGCGGCTTGGGACTGACATCGTACAAGACCACGTCGAAGCCGCGCAACGTGGCTTGCAGCGCAATCTGCTGGCCCATGGGGCCGGCGCCGACGACGGACACCCTTTGCACGTCCACGGGGGGCTCAGAAGGCATGACGGCAGTCCGATGCGTGGAGGTTTGCGGTGCGGGCGGAGATCGCTCGTAGTCCCCGCCGCCGCCTTTTAGACGCCGGGCACGGCGCCGGCGTCCGCCGGGCGGGCTCGGGACGGTTGCGAAGCGCGCCGCATGTCCCAGGCCAGGTCCGCGAAGCAGGCAAGGATCCGCGCGCCGCAACCGCACGGGCGCAGAACAGCACCAGCGGCTTCCGCCGAGGCCATCCATGCACGCTCACGCAGGGCTTGGCAATCTACCCTCCCGCGAGGCGAGAGTCAAGCGCCGGTCGGGCAGGAACGGGCCTTCTGCGTCGGTCCTGCAACTCGGCGAGCCTAGCCGCGTCGCCATGCGCAACAGACCGCCGCGCTCGCACCTCGAGCCGGAAGAGGCGGAACATGCCATGCACTTGGGCAGCGCGGCCAGAGGGAGCCGACACGCGACGGGACCGTGCCTCCAATAACTCGTTTGAGGGAGATTGTGAAGGAAGCCCAAGAAGAGGGTTTTGGGGGGTCTGTTCCGGAAATACCTGTTCTGCCGCAGAAACGCCGCGGCCTGAAGGTAACCAATAGACCGATGGTAAGCGTTTTGCTGCAACTGCTCCGTTGGTGGCAGACGATAACGTGACTGTGTGCCTCGGCCGCAAGCGCGATGGATCCCGCGCCCATCCGCATTCAGCCCAATCCACGCCGGACGTCTCTCCATGCCGACATCAAGCGGAGTTTCACGTTCCCTCGCGGTGGGGGTCCTTGCCCTCGCGTCGCTCAGCGCCGCGCACCTGCATGCCCAGTCCGCCTCGGACTTGCTGCCGGGTGCGCGGTACCAGCCGATCCTGCCACCCCCGCGACGTGAGCCTTCGGCTTTGCCTGAGATCCGGCCGCAGCCCGACCAAGGCGTGGCTTCCGACGCGGTCGTCGTGGACGAGTTGAAGGGCCTGCTCTTCCTCGATTCCTCGACCAAGGTCAAGCTGATCGCTCCCGAGCTACCGGGGATTCAGACGAAGACGGAACGTCCGCTCTTGATGGCCAGGTCTCCCCGCTTCCGGGCGAGGCTCCAGCGGTACTTGAACCGCTCGTTGTCTGTCGAGGACTTGAAGGCCCTGCGCAAGGAGATCACCGAGTTCTACCGGCGTCACGACATGCCCGTGGTGGGTGTGCTGGTACCGAACCAGGACACGTCCTCGGGGACGGTCCAGATCGTGATTCTCGAAGCCCGAGTGAACCGGATCCGCTTCCACGGGAACGAGTACACGTGCCCCCGTTGGTTATGCGCGCAACTGGACACGCAGGCCGGAGCGTTCATCCGCGGCTCGCGCCTGAACGAGGATCTCCGCTGGCTCAACCGCAGCGAGTTCCGCGACGTGACCCTCGAGATGAATCCCTCCGACGAGGAAGGGCGCGTCGATCTCGACCTCGCCGTGGAGGAGGATTTTCCCATCCGAAGCTCCTTCATGTACGCCGACAACGGAACGCGGTTCCTCGACATCGAGCGGTTGCAGTTCGGCGTGACGCACGGAAACGTGTTCGGAATGGACCAACTGCTCAACTACAGTTACCTCGCGACGCCGGATTTCCAGAAGGTCCAGGTCCATTCGTGCTCTTACCTCATTCCCTTCAACAACAGGGACCTTCTCTCACTCTACGGGTACTACGGCACGACGGTGTCGCCGTTGCCGCCTCCCTTCAATCAGGACGGTGCCGTTTGGCAGACCTCCTTCCGCTACCTCAAGCTGTTGTGCGTGGACAGCAGGGAAACGAGCCGGCGCGAAAGACGTTTCACCTTCGGATTCGACTTCAAGGAGACGAACACGAATCTCGACTTCGGCGGCCTGCTTGTCAGCCAGACCTCGCCAGATATCGCCCAACTGGCCTTCGGGTACACGGAGTCCTACGTTTACCCCAAAGGCTTCCTTTCCCTGGAAACGGAGCTGCTCTGGAGCCCCGGCGGATTCTCGGCCGACAACGAGACGGAGCAGTTCGAGCAGTTGCGATTCGGCGCAAGCGCCGAGTATGTTTACGCGACCGGGGCCGTCACCGCGACCCGCTACCTGGGAGAGACATGGCAGTGGAACGTCCTCGCCCGCGGCCAGTGGGCGGACGAGCGTCTCCTTCCGATCGAAACGATAGGACTGGGCGGCGAGGGCTCCGTGCGCGGCTTCGACACGTACTCGCTGAACGGCGACTCCGGATGGTGTGTCGATAACGAGCTGGCCACGCGCTACAAATCGCTCGGTCTCCACCGATACCTGCGCACGACGCGTCTGTACGGGTCCGTGCGCCCCGTCGAGGATGAGTTCCAGGCCTTCGCGTTCTTCGACGTGGGCGGGGTCTGGGCGAAGAACGCCGAGCCGTTGCTTCTTGAGGAGCAGTACAAGTCGATCAGCGGCACGGGGGTCGGGCTCCGCTACCGGTTCGGCCCCTGGATCCGACTCAGGGCGGCCTACGGCTGGAGGGTCGAGGACCTGACCTTCCCGCTCGGCGACGCGGGAGGCCGTCCGCACGTGGCGCTGACGATCTCACGCTGACCTCTCGCCCCAGGCGACTGGCTTACTGAACACCGGGTCGCCGCGGCCACCGGCTCCGTTCAGCCCCCCCTCTTCCCTCGAAACGCGGTCATCCCCGGCACCGAGAGCGCCTGGCCGTTGTCCCCCGGGCCCAGGCTGAGCAGGTAGGGGGCCGCGATCCTGGCCCACCGCTCGGGCTTGGAGTATCGCTCGGCGAACTCGCCGAAAGCCCCCTCCATCGTTTCCGTGTGCACGATGCCGGGGTGCAGCGAAACCGCCGCCATTCTCTGCACCGGGAGCTCGCTCGCCAGGACCCGGGTCAGACCCTCAACCGCCCACTTGGAAGCGCAGTACGGCCCGGTCTTCGGTGCCGCCTCGCGTCCGTAGCCCGAACTGAAGTTGACGATGACGCCGCGGAGCCGACGGAGCATCAGCGGGACGAAGTGCCGCAGGACGTTCACCATCCCAAACACGTTGATCTGAAAGACGTGCTCGAAGTTCTCCGGCGACTGCCGCCACAATTGCGTCGGCTCGCTCCCCACGACGGCGGCGCCATTGACCAGCAGATCAGGAACGCGCGATTCCTCCTGAAGCTGCCGGCTCCATTGGGCCACCTGATGGTCGTCGGCCACGTCCACCGCATCGAATCGATGCGGGCGGCCCCACTGGGCGTTCAGGCGGGCGATGGCTTCCGCGGACCGAGCGCATCCGCTGACCGTGTGCCCCAGCTCGACCATTCGCTCGGCCAGGGCGTAACCGAGCCCCCGGCTGACGCCCGTGATGAGGACGTGCCGCGGCGGCCGGGCGGTTTCCCCGCCCCCAGCTCCGCTCAGGACGAGCCCGAGGTCGGCCGCGCTCGCCTCGGGACCGCGCTCCTGCGAAGTCCCCCAGTCGAAGCTCCCGGGGCCCGCCGCGCGCGTCCATTCGACGGTGGCGTTCCCGCCGGAACTGCCTTCATCGGACACGTGCCCCCGGCTGCGGCAAGAGACCCGTCCCCCGTCGGCGACGATCTCCTGGCCGACGACGAACCGGGCATCATCGCTGGCGAGAAAGGCCACCACCGCGGCGATGTCCTCCGGGACGCCGGAATCGGGCCGCTCCGGCCGCGCAAGCGGGACCCGATTCGAGTCCTCGCCGTGACGCTCCGGAAACGCGCGGGGCGTTGAGACAGCCCCGGGCACCACCGCATTGCATCGGATGCGCGTGGAGGCCAACTCCGCTGCGGCACAACGCGTCAGGCCGATCACCCCTGCCTTGGCGGCGGAGTAGGCGGCCGCCGCCCATCCCCCGCGCAATCCGGCGGTTGCGGAGACGTTCACGATGCATCCGCCCCCGGCCTGATCGCGCATGACGAGGGCGGCGTGTTTCGTGCCCAGAAACACGCTTCGCAGGACGATCGCCTGCGTTCGGTCCCAATCATCGACCGAGACGCCGGTCAGAGGGCCCCTCGCCCCGCGCACGGAGGCATTGTTCACCATGCAGTCGAGTCGCCCGAACTGCTCGCAGGCGAAGCGGACCAGGCGCGTCATGTCTCCTTCCACCGACACGTCGCACAGCACCAGGCGGAGGCGCTGCCCTACCCCCTGCTCCCGCGCGAGCGAGACCAGTTCCACGCTCGTCGTGGGGTTGATGTCGCCGACGACGACGGCCATCCCTTCCCGCAGCAGGCGCAAGGCAGTCGCTCTGCCGATCCCGCTGGCGCCGCCCGTGACGACGGCCACCTTGTCGCGCAAAGAGCTGTGAGCGAGCTCGTCCATCATTGGATTCAAGAGGCCCCGGCACGCCGCTCGACGCGGAGAAGAACGCGCCGCGGTCTCGGCCGACGCTAACTCTTCCTCCGAGCGACCATGATGCTCATGTCCACCACCTCGGTGGCCACGGTGGTCACGCGCTCGAAACCGCTGGCCTCCAACAGGGCGTCCCATTCCCTCTGCGTTCGCAGGCCGCCGGTCAGCCAGAACATCTGCTCCAGATCGATCAGCTTCTGAAGCCGATCGACGCCGCTGCGCGGATCGATCACGCCGTCGATCAGGAACAGGGTCGCCCCGGGCGCCATGGCCTCGCGGACGTTCCTCAGGATCCCGACCGACTCCTCGTCGCTCCAGTCTCGCAACACGTGCTTCAGCAGGTAGCCGTCGGCCCCGGCGGGAACGCTTTGGAGGACGCTTCCTCCCACGAGCTCGCACCGGTCGAGAACGCCGGCTTCGCGCAGCTCGGCCCGGGCCGACTCGACGGAGAACGGCTGATCGAACAGGACGCCCCGCACGTCGGCGTGCGCGCGCAGGATCTGGGCGATCAGCCTTCCTTTGCCGCCGGCCACGTCCACGACTCGGCGGAACGACGCGAAGGAATAGGACTTGACGACGACTTCGGCCTGCCACTGCGTCCAGCAGCTCATTCCCGCGACAAAGGCCTCGCGCAGTTCTTCGTGCCCCGGCTCTTCCGCCAGTTCGTACAGACCCTTGCCGTGCGCCAGGCGAAACCCGTCCTCTCCTGTCTTGACGACGTCCATGGCCTCTCCGAACGCCGCCCAGCTCTCCTCCAAACCGGCCAGGACCGTCCATTGACGCACCGACCCGACAACGTCGCTCCGCAGCAGATGGCCGTCGGGCCGCAGGGTGAACCGGCCGGCGTCGTCCTCCGCGAACACGTCGAACGCGGCCAGGGTTCGCATCACCCGATACAACGACCGCGCGTGAACCGACGTGGCGGCGGCAAGCTCCTCCGCCGTCATCCCGCGCTCCGCAAGAAGGTCCGCGATCTTGAGCCGGGCAACGATGTGGTACGCGCGAGCCAGATGGACCATCTCCAGAACCCCGAAGGCGGAGACGCTCGGCAGTTCCGGCGGCTTCGTTCTGGAGAACAGCATGGCGAATGGACCGCGGCCGGTGACCGAGTCGTTTGCCGGCCGACAAACGGGGATTCCAGGCGTGCGCAACCGCTTGCGTCTCCCGGAGTCCGTCCAAGGCAACCCTCCGAGAACCGAGACGGTTCCCATTGTCGTTGGAGCGGCTTTCCCCGTCAAGCAGCGGGATGCACGACGCCAATGCGCGTTCGGAGTATAGGTCATTTCACACCTGTTGTCGCGGCCGGCGATCACCCTTTCGACCGCGGAGCACTCTTCCTGCCGGAGTCCCGCCCGCATCCGGCCGACATCCCCGGCGCCGACCTGGAGTCCGCACACCCGAGGGCCTTCGCCGCGCGGTCCGTCTCACACCCCATCCATCTCGTCGGCAGTCCTCAACGAATCGGCGGCGGTCTTCCATGGACCTTCGCCTCCTCCCGCGCGATCGTCGCTGCCGTCTTTCTTCGAAAGGTCTTGTACTGCTGCGAAGCAGGCGGTCTTCTATCCTCGCGGCGTTCTTGCTTCGGCTGCGAGTTCGGACCGCCCTGGTTCCCTTGGTCGCGCGGATTCCCGGCGAATCAGCAGGAATCGAAACGGATCGAGCGCGTTGAACAGGTTTTCCGAGTTTATCCATATTTCCCAAGCAGCGCACATCAAGTTTCCCATGGATCCCATCTTATCCAATCGGTGCCCTGCGACTACGGAAGCACGAGCCTGCGATCCGGTTTTCTTTCTGGGGGGCGGCTTGAAATACGTACAACGTCCCGGTAGATTTCCGGTCACACTGGGTTGGCGACACAACCTGAAGGGACTGGGATGGTTTTGACGCAGGGCCTTGCGCGAAGACCTTTCCGGCCCCGCAGGAGCGCTGAGCACTGCCGCTGACCTTGAACCAGACTCCGATTGACGTCGTCGTGTTGCTCGGGACCAGCGTGCCGGGCCGGTTGAGTTGAATCCACTAAGAGGAAGGAGCTTTCCGACGAGTCCGAGAAGACGAGAGCGTTGAGTTGTGTTTCCCTTCAACGGAGCACGCAACTGATGCTGGTTGACTGAGGTGAGTCCGTTCCGTTTTTTCATGCTTTCGCGAAGGAGCATACTGATGAGAGTGACGAGCGTGATGAGTTGGGCCATTGCCCTGGCGCTGATGGCAATGGCGGTGCCGGCAGTGGCACAGATGACCGGGGCGTCCCCCACCCCTGGCGTCGTCGTTACAGGCGGGGACAATGCCACCGTAAACTTGGCTGCGAATGCTCAGGCGGTCGTGGACTGGAGTGCTTTCAACCTGAAGAAGGGCAATTTCCTCGAGTACCAGGCGCTGCTGCCCGGCGGTTCGGAAGTGCTCAACAAGGTGGACGCGGGCGTCCTGGCGAAGATCTACGGGGAAGTCCGCACCGACGGCAGTGGTCCTGCGAGCCTCTACTTCTTCGCCCCCGGCGGCATCCTGTTCGGTGAGGGTGCCAAGATCGACACCAACGGCGGAAGCTTCTTCGCCGCCGCGGCCGCCAGGCCCGGGGCCAATGATGCTGCGTTCTGGGGGATGGTTCCCGCCGACAGGATGAACGTGGCCCCGAGTCTCTACGCCCAAGACGCCGTCCTGGAGATCACCAAGTCGGTCCACAACGGCCCGAAGTCGAACTTGTGGTTGATCGGGACGGAGTACGACGAGGATTGGACGTACGCCAAGTCGACCTTTGACGGACTGACCAAGGACGGTTACACGGTGGGGGCCACCTGGTTCGACATGGTCAACCCGTTGGACGCCTACAAGAACGTCGCGACCCTGGACGTCAAAGCTGGCGGGGCCGCTCCCTTCCTGGC
Source organism: uncultured Pirellulales bacterium (assembly GCA_964434165.1). Lineage (GTDB taxonomy): Bacteria > Planctomycetota > Planctomycetia > Pirellulales > Thermoguttaceae > CAYSUS01. The sequence continues at coordinate 58,317 of CAYSUS010000035.1, read as the reverse complement.
CGTCAACTCGGGCGAGACCGGCAAGATGTGGCTGGGAAGGATCGAGGACAACACGCCGGGTGGTTCCGCGGTAAACGCCCAAGTGGAAGGCCTGCAGATCTGGATGCCCAGCGTGAAGGCGGCTAGCTTCGCGGCCCTCGGCGGAACCGATGCCGGCAAGCTGTGGAACGCGGGTGTGTGGGTCTATGGCCCGTACACGGACCCGATCAACTTCACCTTCGACCTGAGCAAGTACGGCGACCCGGTCATCGACACGACGAACCCGGCGGGCCCGGCGTGGGCCGGTAACGTGCACCTGGACGGCGTGTTCGTCTGGGTCTCCGGTCCCATCCACGCCAAGCGGGACGTGTTCATTGGACGCCCGGACATGGGCGACCCCACCAAGACGGGTAAGGCCCTGAGCGTCTGGCTGACCGACGTGGTCTCGGAGGGAGGAGACGTGAGTCTCTACGCCGACGAGACGTCCGGGACGTTCGAGGGCATCGGTGACGACCTGGAGGGCACGATCTGGGTCAACAGCATCGAGGCCAAGTACGATGCGGTCAACGTTCATGGTGGCAAGGTGACCGTGAGAGCCGAGAACGAGTTCGTCGTTTGGCTTGACGGCGCCCTGGACACGAACCTGACCAACGACAAGGGCATTACGTCCGATCAGGATCAGGACGGCACCGCCGAGGACGTGAGCGACGGTAACATCGACGACCTCGTCGATGGCACGCCTTCGGTCGTGAAGGTCGATCCGGCCATCACGGCCAACGGCGGCGTGGAGCGCGCGTCCTACTGGTACTGATTCGCCGAATGGCGGCGTTCACCTGACGCGGACTTCGGCACCCCCTCTGGGGTGGCGTGCACGAAATCCCGTTGAATGACTCGAACGTTCCGGCCCATAATGCGTACGTGGGCCGGAACGTTTGTTTCTGTTTCTTGCCATCGGTTTGGATCTCCCCGCTCTGCCCCCATTTGCTCGGTTGCACCATGGTCCGCCGGATTCTTGTATCGATCGTAGTCTTCGCGATGGTGTCTGCTGTCTTGCCGTCTTCGCTTCATGCCCAGCGCCTGCGGAATCGCTGGAGGCGCCAGCCAAGGGCGCGACCTCCGGCAGCGGCCGCCCCGCGGCCTGCTGGGCAGGATGCGACGCCTTCCGCCCGGAGTCCGGCTTCGGCGCCGGCACGGAGGAGGGATGGGGCGAGCGCGGTGCCGCCAGCGCGCAAGCTGACTGCGGCGCAGAAGGCGGACATTCAGGAGACGTTGGAGGTGGCGGCGGCGCGGTTCAAGGAAGGGAACCTTCCCAAGGCCGCCCAACTGATCGGCCTGGCGTCGGACCTCGATGCGAGTCTTGAGCCGCCGGGGGTGATGATGGCCAAGTGGGCTGCCCTGGCAGGGGACATGCAAGCGAGCCGCCAGCTCCTCGACAAGGCCGTGCTGGCGCACCCCGACGATCCGGAGCCGTACTTCCTGCTCGCCGACCTCGCCCGGATGGAGGCCCGCCGTACCGAAGCGATGCTCCTTCTCGGCCGCGGCCAGGAGCTTCTGGAGCAGTTCGACGGCAGCCCCGAGCGGAAGGCGAAGATCGAGAAGTCGATGTGGATGAACATGGCGCACTTCGCCGAGATGCAGAACAAGTTCGACAGCGCGCTGAGCTGCCTGGAAGAGCTCGAAGCCCTCGCCCCCTCCAGCGCCGAACCGCAGCGCCTTATCGGCGGCCTCTACCTCCGGCGCGGCGCGGCGGGGGACGAGAAGCTCGCCCTGGACGCGTTCGAGAAGGCGTTCCAGCGCGATCCCGAGCAGCTTCCTCCGTCCGCGTATCTGGCGCAGTTGTACCTGCGCAAGGGCGACGTGGCCAAGGCCGAGGCCCTGCTTGAGGAAGCCCTCCAGGCACACCCGGAGCACTTCGGCACGCTGGCGTTGGCCGCCAACTATCATCTGGGCCAAGGGAACCTCGAAAAGGCCAGAGGCTACGCCGACTCCCTCGCCAGGTTGAAGCCGGATTCCGGTGCGATCCATTACCTGCTGGGAACGCTCGCCTTCTACCGGAACGATCTCGGGCTCGCGGAGTCCGAGTTCCGCAAGGCTCTGGAAAAGTCGCCGCGCGAGCCCGACCTGGTCAATGCGCTGGCCATCACGCTACTTGAGCAGAAGGGTGACGAGAAGGTCGCGGAGGCCCTGGCCCTGGCCGAAGCGAATCTCCGCCGGGCCTCGTCGCAAGTGACGGCGGCGACACTCGCCTGGGCACTGTATCGCGCCGGCAGATTCGAATCCTGCTATCGCCTGGTCGATCAGCTCCTCAGCCGCGAGAGCCTGGACTCCAACGGGGCGTACTTCGCCGCGTCGATCCTGGTGCACCAGGGGAAGCCGGAAGAGGCGGCGAAGCTGCTGGAGGCGGCGCTGCGGTCGAAAGCCCCCTTCTTCAAGCGGGCCGACGCGGAGAAGCTGCTCGCAAGCCTCGGCGCCAACATGACGACGGCCGGAGCGAGGTAGCTCGACCGCGCTTGGGGCAGGGCACGCAACGCCCCGCTTCGGCGAGTTGCTTCCCTCCGCACGGACCTCCAAAACAGCGCAGGCGGAGCGCGGGCGCTGTTGCCGTCCGACCATCGCCTCGCCCCGCTCCTTGCAGCGCATGGGCCGCTTGCGCGCCCCCCCGGCAACGCGCGGCGCTACTTCGCGCGCCGGAGGGTGTGGAAGCGCTCTTCGGGCAGGCGGACCGAGGTGACCCGCAACCCGAACTTGTCGCCGATCTTCACGGCCTCGCCCGAGGCGATCGGATTGTTGCCGGCCTCCAGGTCCAGCATCTCCTCGCACGACTTCTCGAAGTGGATGATCGAGCCGGGCCCCAGCTCGAGAACGCTTCCCAGGGGCTGGCGCTTGCGCGCCAGCGTGACCACGACCGGGATCCTCACGCGCAGGAGGCTCTTCGCGTAATGCGGCAACTCGCGACTGGAGACGGCACGCGGCCGCTTTGCCCGGCCCGGGCCTCGCGCGGCTTGCGCCGCCGTGGACGGCTGGGCGGGCTTGGGCTTCTTCGGGGCTTCGGCCTCGGTGGCCCCCTTGTCCGTGGCCGCGGCGCCGAGCACGGCGTCCGGCTTCGCGGTCGGCCAGATGAGCATCGCCGTGCCCCGCGCGGACTTCGAGGCGGAGAGCTCCAGCGGCACGGCCGCCGCGCCGGTTGCCACATCGCCGCGGGCGAGGGCCCCGGCCAGGGTCTTCACCCGGCCGGCCTGAAAGCCCTCGGGCATCAGGTCCTCCGGGAGGAGGATCATGCCCAGCTCCTGGGCCAGCGTCTCCAGCTTCGACTTGCCCGTCGGATCCGGGTTGGCCACCCAGCCGGGCACGAGGCCGCTGCTTTCGGGCAGCAGCACCAGGGCCGCGGAGGGGCCGACCTTCAGCACGACGGCCAGGCCCGGTCCGTCGAAGCCCTCCGGCAGATTATCGCGGTCGAGGCTTCCCGGCTTGCCCGGCGTGACCTGAATCGAGGTGTCCAAGGCCCGGGAGAAAGCCCCTGCGGCCTCGGACGCCCCCGCCTTGCAGGCGGCAACGACCTCGCCGACGATCTCGGGACTCAACGTGGCCATACCGGGAACTTCCCTGGGTCGCGCGTGCACCGCGCCCAAAGCGCAGCGGTCCGCCGCCAAAGGGCAACTTCTACCGTGGTATCGGCCGCCCCGACCTCAGACTTTGCCTAGACTGCGCGACCCGCAGAAGAATCCAGGCCGCATCCCTCCTCTCAAAGATAGTAGATAGAAGAAGGACGGGGGGCGATCTGGGAGGTTTGGGTGGGACCGCTTGCCGCCTGGGTGGTCGGGGAGACGCTACTGGCCACGGCCACGGCGTGGGCGCCCGCCCACGGCTCGACCCGCGGGCCGCTTCGCCCCCATGCGCCGCGGCTTGTGCGCCGGGATGCGGAGTGACGCAAAGCCGAGGGGCGCCAACCCGCGCGATCGCTAGTTCCGGGCGCCTGCTCTGGTACACTGATGCTCTTCGTTGCAACTCGCGGACCGCAGGGGGCGGGCCTGATGCCGCTGGTGGCTGCGGGGGCGCAATGGACCGCGCGACGGTCAGACTCGAAGGCGGCCTGGAGATGCGATCTGCTTCCGGCGGGCGGTATGACCTGGTGATTTTCGGGGCCGGCTGGGAGGCCGTGTTCGCGGCTCGCCAGACCTTGGGGCGCGGGCGCCGTGTGGCGATCGTGCCGGGCGGCGAGGTGGAGGGCACCGCCCCCATGCGCGCGCCGCTCGAGCTGTGCCGCGCGCCGGGCGGCCGTGTGCTCGACGCGCCCTGGTGTGGCAGCGCGTCCGCCCTGGATCGCTCGCAGCCGGGACCGACCGAGGGCCTTGCGGCCCTGCTCGAGCGCCTGCGACCGCAGGGCGAGGCCGCGCCCCGGGATGTGGCGCTGGGGCGGCTGGCCGAGGAGGGAATCGAGGTGATCCGCGGCCCGGCGACGTTTCGGGGCCGAGACCTGCTCGAGGTCGAAGGTCGGCACGTTCCCTTCCGCCGGATGCTGCTCGCGATGGGCAGCAACTTGCAGCTTCCGGACGTTCCGGGCCGCGGGCAGGTCGAGGTTCTAGGGCAGGAGGAGGTCGCCGGACTGGCCGAGCCGCCCGCCAGACTGGCGGTCATCGGCGCCGGTCCGCGCGAGTGCTTCTGGGCCCAGGCGCTGCGGCGCCTGGGCAGCGAAGTGCACCTGATCGCCCACGGCGCCACGGTTCTGGCCGAAGAGGACCCCGACGCGGCCGCGATCGTCCAGCGCCGGATGGAGCGCGACGGGGTCCGACTTCGACTGGGTTGCGGATCGATCTGGCTGGAGAAGACGGGGCACGTCAGCGCCGTGACCTTCGCCCGCGGCGGGTCGCGCGAGAAGCTGTTCGTCGATGCGGTGCTCCTCGGCGGCGAGGACCGTCCCTTGACCGCCGGGCTCGATCTGGACCGGGCTCGCGTTCGGGCGGACGGGTCGGGGGTGTGGGTGAACGACCGCCTCCAGACCACCAACCGGCGGATTCTCGCGGCCGGCACGGTGTGCGGCGTCGGTTCGGTCTGCCCGGCGGCGCTGAGGGAGATGCTCCGCCGCGGGGTGGACAGGGCCTTGGGGCGGCGGACGAAGCCGTTTGGGCGGACCTCGGCTCCGCGGTGCGTTCCTACCGATCCGCAGATCGCGCGCCTGGGGCTGTCGCCCTTGGAGGCGGCACCGCATGACCTCGACGTGCGGACCTACCGCGTGGAAATCGGCGAGCCGGGTCATGGATCGAGCGGAGAGCCGCCGGCCGGGTTTCTGGCCGTGCACGTGCGGAGCCGCACGGGGCGGATCGTCGGCGCGACCGTGGTCGCGCCGCGGGCCGCGGAGCCGGCGGCCGTGCTGTCGCTGTTGATGACCCGCCGCGTGCCGCTCGGCGCGATTGCCGAGTGTCTCCCTTGCGGGGCCGCCGGATTCGATCTCCTCCGCCGCGCGGCCGCCCGGTGCGCCGAGGCCCAGCCGTGCCGTGCCTGGTCCGCGGCGGTGGAATGGGTCCAAACGCACGGCCGACGCTGGCGCCGGCGGTGGGGTGCTCGCCGTGGGACGACGGCCGAAGTCGATCCACCGGCCGGTTGACCGGCGACGCCAATTGAATCCGCCCATCCCTTGCGTTACGCTGCACCCGCTGTCCCCATCCCCCCTGCCACGGAGCCTCCGACATGTTGCCAGCGCTGTTGACGGCTGCGGTGTGCCTTGCGTCCTTCCCTCTTAGCCCGCCGGCTGCCGAAGAAGCGATGTCGGAGCAAGAGGTTCGCGCCTTCATGCGCGAGCTGGCCGAGTACATCGAAGCCCACCATCTCAAGAAGGATCCCAAGTCGCCGCAGAAGGGCATGGTCTACGAGTACGTCGATACCACGAAGATCGGCCAGGAGGGGCAGTGGATCCAGGGGGAGGCCCTCGACACCATGCACGACGGGGCCTGGTACGCCGCGGCGATGGTCGACGCCTTCCGCGCCACCGGCGAGGAGCACTACCGCGAGTTTCTCACCGAGTATCCGGTCCCGTTCTACACCAATATCCTCAATCACTCCGACGCGCTCTTCCGCGACGGGATGGACGAGAAGAAGATCGCCCCCTCCAAGCACACCTTCAAGAAGTCGCACCGCTACATGGGCGAGAAGGGCTTCTGCCCCTATTTCTGGGACGACGGGGCCTCGCTGAGCCTGGAGCGCGAGCTGGCGAAGACCGGCACCCATCCCTTCATGTGCGTCGACTACGACCTGCTGGCCGGCCGCGCCAACCCCGAGGGGCGCCTCAACGGCTTCTCCCTCGGATGCTCGAACCACATGGCCCAGGATCTTGCCGTCATGCTCCTGAAGACCTGGCAGCTCACCGGCGACGAGCGCATCGCCCGGGCGGCCATGCACCTGCACGAGTCGCGGCTCCTGCACCACGGGCCGATCCCCATGGTCGTGGCCGCGGCCGCGGGGACCAACCGGGACGAGGAGCTCCGCAAGCGCCTGGGCCGCGCCGCGGGCTTCGAGCCGCGCAACGCTTACACCGTCGCCCTGGCCGAGGCTTCGGCCGACCGCGAGCAGGCCATGCCGGGGTTCGCCGACAACCAGGAATACGACTACCACGTGGCCCTCGTTCGAGACGGCACGCTCACCCGACCCGCCGCCGCGCAGTTGATCTACGATGCGTACACGCTGCCGATGCTCGTGCGTTACTGGTCCGACACCGAGCCGGTGCCGCCGGGCATGAACCGCTCGGAAGGGGCCCACATCCACTTCCGCGGCGGCAAGCCGACCTCGTACCGCTCCGACCGCGACCTCTCGATGGGCCCGCGCATGGGGCCGCAGATGATGGTCGTCACCGCCTGGGCCCTCCAGGCGCTGCGCGCCCACGGGGGCGTGTGGGAGGATCGCTACCGGAAGGAGTTTTCCGGCGACCTCCTGGTGCGGTTTCACGATTCGGCGATCGAGGTCGACGGCCGTGCCGAGGAGGGTTACTGCGAGCCGCTCAAGGCCGGCGCGGCCCAGCTCCGCCTCGCCGCCGAGCGGAGCCACCTGTGCCTCTGGGGCGAGGCTCCGGGCGAGAGCGTGAAGATCGAGCTTCTCGCCCAGCCCGACGCGGAGCGCCCCGCCGCGGCGATCGAGATCGGCCCCTCGGGGGTGGCGCGCGTCGAGAACGCCGAGGGCAAGCGACTCATCCACCAGGCCAAGGTCTCGCCCTCAGATGGCGGATTCGCCTTCGAGCTGCGGATCCCCTTCACCGTGGTCAAGGGCCAGGAGACGTGGCTCAACGGCGTGGAGCACGGGCGCTACGCGGTCCGCCTGGGCGATGCGAACCGCAGCTTCTATCTGCTCAGCAGCGAGGAACAGGTGCGAAAGGCGCTCCAACGGGAGCTGGTCGGCGGCCTGGCGAGTTGGCGCGCGGTGTTCCGCGAGCTGGGCTACCTACCCATCGCCCACGGCAAGACCAATATCTGGACCTTCCGCGGCACCCGGGTCAACAAGATCTCGGAGTCCGGCGGCTACGCCCACCTGATCAAGGCCGCCGCGCAGTATCTGCTCTACCAGCAGGGCAAGCGCGACTGGGCGGCGAAGGAGGCAGGCGTCAGGAGGCAGGAATCAGGAGGCGGCGATCGGGTGCGACCCGAGCGAGGGGCGATTCGCACTCACCCACTCGCCACGCGCTAAACCGCCGCGCCCTTGAGCGTCGCGCGGACCGACTCGAGCTGGCCGGCCGAGCCGAGCATCGTGTTCTTGTGCGCGATGTACCTGGCGTACTCGGCCATGAACACCTTTCCCGGCGGGCGCAGGTCGAAGTTCTCCGGGTGGTCGCGGAACTGCTCGCGGTGAATCGCGCACCAGACGAGCCGGCCGTCGGTGTCGATGTTCACCTTGCACACGCCCATCTTGGCCGCCGGCAGATACTGGTCCTCCTGTACCCCGCTGGCGTCCTGGAGCTTGCCGCCGGCCGCGTTGATCCGATCGACCCACTCCTTGGGCACGCTGCTGGAGCCGTGCATGACCATGGGGAACCGCTCCGGCAGGACCTTCTGCAGATTCTCCAGCACGTCGAAGTGCAGGCTCTGCTTGCCCGAGAACTTGTAGGCCCCGTGCGAGGTGCCGATGGCCACGGCCAGCGAGTCGCAGCCGCTCTTCTCGACGAACTCCACGGCCTCGTCCGGCTCGGTCAGGCAGACGCTGCCTACCACGTCCTCCTCGACGCCGCCGAGCTGGCCCAGCTCGGCCTCGACCACGATCCCCTTGTCGTGGGCACGGTCCACGACGCGGCGCGTGGTCTCGATGTTCTCCTTCAGCGGATGGTGCGAGGCGTCGATCATCACCGAGCTGTAGAAGCCGCTGTCGATCGCGTCGTAGCACACCTCTTCCGTGCCGTGGTCCAGGTGCACCGCGAACACGGCCTCGGGGAACACCTCCTCCGCCGTGCGGATCATGGCCTCCAGGAACCGCTTGTCCGAGTAGCCCCGGGCGCCGCGGGAGATCTGGATGATGAACGGGGCCGCTTTGCCGGCGTTGACGGGCTCCTCGTTCTTCTCGACCTTGCCCAGATTTCCGCGGAACAGGCCGACGGTCTGTTCCAGGTTGTTGATGTTGTAGGCCCCGATGGCGTAATTGCCGTAGGCGTGGTTGAACAGCTCGTTGGTCGTGACGATCATCGGTCTGGTTTCACTCCTCCGAGCCGCGGCCGACTGCGGCCCGGCGTCGCGATGCACCCGAGGAACGGAAGGATGGGTTGACGAAACGAACAATTCTACTTCTCCGTGACGGGGTCTGCCAAGGCGGGCCGGCGCCAGGAGGTGGGCCTTGCTGGCAAGCCATACGACCGCATCGAGTGAAGCGACCCGGCCGCTTGCGGACCGAACAGCGACATTGCCCGAGGCCGCCCAGCCAAGTACAATCGCCGACCCTCATCCTACTCTGGGGGACACCCCCACCGGAGGACCACACAGGTCACGGACGACGACCCGATGAGCACGGAAGCGGTCAGACTGGGCCGGCTGAGCCCCTTCGAGCAGCTCCGCCACGGCCGGCAGATCATCGAGCAGGAAAGCCGGGCCCTGGCCGAGGTCGCTCGGCAGTTGGGCGAGGAATTCTGCCGGGCGGCGGATCTCGTTTTCCTCTGCCGGGGGGGCGTGATCGTTTCGGGCATCGGCAAGGCCGGGCTGGTGGGCCAGAAGATCATGGCCACGCTGGCCTCGACGGGCACGCGGGCGCACTGCCTGCATCCGGCCGAGGCCGTGCACGGAGACCTGGGGCGCATCCACCGGGACGACCTCCTGTTGATCCTCTCCCAGAGCGGCGAGACCGAGGAGATCGTGCGCATGCTGCCCTCGCTCGCCGAGCTGGGCGTGCCCATCGTGGCGATCACCTCGGCGGCTTCCAGCACCCTGGGCCGGGCCGCCACGGTGGTCCTCCGCACGGGGCCGGTCGAGGAGGCGTGCCCACTGGGACTGGCTCCGAGCTCGAGCACCACGGCCATGCTGGCCCTGGGCGACGCGTTGGCCCTGGTCGTCAGCCGCATGCGGGACTTCGGCCGCGAGGACTTCGCCCGCTTCCACCCGGCGGGCAGCCTGGGACGCAAGCTCAGCAAGGTCGAGCACCACATGCGCCCATTGGTGCAATGCCGAGTGGCCAACGAGGGGCACTCGATCCGCGAGGTCTTCCTGTCGGTCAGCCGTCCGGGCCGGCGGATCGGGGCCATCATGCTCGTCGATCCGGGCGGCCGGCTGTCGGGCCTGTTCACCGACAGCGACCTGGCCCGGCTGTTCGAGCGCCGCGACGACGCCGCGCTGGACGGCCCGATCCGCCGGGTGATGACCGCGCGGCCCGTGACCGTGGCCCTCGGGACGCGCATGACCGAAGCCGTGGCCGTGATGGCCCAGCGCAAGATCAGCGAGCTCCCGGTGATCGACGCCGCGGGCAGACCGGTGGGCATGATCGACATCACCGACGTGGTGGGCATCCTGCCCGAGGAGAGCGCCCGGGCGGGGCTTGTGCGGGGGGGAGAGCCGGCCCCGTCGCCGCAGGCGCCTGCCGCCTATCGCGTGTATCCCGAACCTTCGGAAGGCGCGACCGCGTAGAGAAGAGGAAGATGTCCGCGTGTGCCGTGGAGACGGTCGCGTTTTCGTGAAGCGAAGCCCATGGACTTCCGAAGTCTCGCAGACTTCGGAAGTTTTCAGACGCAACTTCAGACGAGCCCGCCCATGGATTGGAGAGAACGCTGCCGATCGGTGCGACTGATCCTCTCCGACGTGGACGGGGTGTTGACCGACGGCCGAGTGGCGCTGGACGACCAGGGCCGGGAGTCGAAGCGGTTCCACGTCCGCGACGGGATGGGAATTCGCCTGTGGCAGGAGTGCGGAGGCCGCTTCGGCCTGATCAGCTCGCGGCGCTCCGAGGCCGTGCGGCGGCGTGCCCGCGAGATGGGGATGGCCGTGCTCGTGGAGGGACGCGACGACAAGCTGGCCGCGGCGCGCGAGGTGCTTGAGCAGGCCGGCCTCGCGCCGGAAGAGGCGTGCTTCCTCGGCGACGACCTGCTCGACGTGGCCTTGATTCGCGCCGTGGGCCTGGGCGTGGCCGTGGCCGACGCCTGCGAGGAAGCCCGGCATGCCGCCCACCTGGTGACGCAGGCCCCGGGCGGGGCCGGCGCCGTGCGCGAGTTGGTCGAAGCGATCCTCAAGGCTCAAGGCCGCTGGGAGGCGGCGATCGGGCCATACTTGGGGTGAGGAAACGCGATACGCGAGGCGCGGAATACGGAGTCCGAAACAGGAAATGCGAAACAAGCTCGACTTGTCGAAGCCCGAATGACGGAAACGCGGAGGGTCGATCCCGGTTGGTGACATTGGTGCTTCGGCATTCAGATTCCGCTTCCCGTTTCGACATTCGCATTTCGAGTTGGAGGAGTCCCCTCCCGCGCTGGCGCGCGGGGCCGGGATTCGTGGTCAAGCGCCGCGGCTGAGCCTGCCCAACCGCCTGTGTCCCAGACCCGCTGGATGCCCGTGATCGTCAGTCTCGCCGTGGTCGTCACGGCCTACTGGCTCTACGCGCTTCTGGCGGTTCCGTGGATCGAGCCGGAGGCGACCGGGCGCGTCGCGCGGACGGACGGGATGGCCGATTCCAACGGCCCGGGCGAGGGCTGGCTTCTGGCCGAGCACTTCGCGCCGGGCGACTGGGAGCTGGACCAGCCCAAGATCCTGGAGAGCCGGCAGGCCCGGCTGTTGTTCCTCGATTACTCGCGTCGGAGCGAGTGCGAGGTCGAACTCCACCCGTGCACGCTGATCTTCACTCCGGAAGAGAAGGGGGCGAGCCTCGAGGAGCTGAACCGTCGGGCCGTGGTCCTCGAAGCCCCCGAGGGCGCGGTGCTGGAGTTCGACGAGCCGCTGGACCTGAACCGGGCGAAGATCGGCCGGCTCGTCAGCGGCCAGCTCATGGGCAAGGTCGTGATCCGCGGCAAGGGCAAGTCGCCCGGCCCGGAGGACGACTTGCTCATCACGACGCAGAACGTGCACCTGAGCGAGCGGCAGATCACGGCCCCCGAGGCCGTGGCGTTTCAGTGGGGCGTTAACCGGGGGCGCGGCCGCGACCTGACCATCGAGCTTTCGCGCGCCGAGCAGGGGCGCAAGTACGGTCCCAACGTCTCGGGCGTGAAGACCGTTCAGGTTCGCCACGTGGATCAGCTCCAGCTTCAAGTTCCCAAGGAGGACGCCGCCCCGGCCGGCGCACCCGCCCCCCGCGGGCCGCCGCCGAAGAAGGCCGCCAAGGAGACGGTCTGGGCCGAAGTGACCTGCCGGGGGCCGTTCAAGTTCGACCTGGAGAACCGGGTGGCCACGTTCTCCGACCACGTCGATGTCTGGCAGATTCACCCTACAGGCCCCGCCGACCACCTCAGTTGCGAGCTGCTCTCCGTCTTCTTCGCGCCCAGCAAGTCGGCCCGGCAGGAGAAGGACGAGTCCAATCCTGCGGATCTCGTCCCCCAGAGGATCGAGGCGACGGGCAAGCCGGTCGTGGTGCACGCGCCCAGCCGGAAGGTCCAGGCCTTCGGCCAGCGCCTGGAGTACGGGCTGGAGAGCGGCCGCATCGTGCTCGACGGCGGCGAGGAGGTGTTCCTCAAGCAGTTGGGAAGCGAGATCCACGCCCGCGATGTGCAGTATCAGCCTGCGGGGCCGGGCGAGATGGGACAGGTCGTGGCCCACGGTCCCGGCCGGCTCGTTGGCCAGAGCGCCGACCGGCCGGACGAGCGATTGCACGCCCGATGGAGGGAGAAGCTCCAGGTCCGGCCGCACGGGCCCAATCAGGTGATCTCGCTGACCGGCGGGGCCGAGGTGGACTACCACGGCATCGGCCGGCTGTCGGCCGGAGAGATCCACTTCTGGCTCCTGGAGAGCCGCTCCAGCGGCGCGCCGAGCGCCGCCGCGCAATGGAAGCCCGACCGGATGATGGCCCGCCACGACGTGCGCCTCGCGCACCCGCAGGTCGATGCGGCCGTCAACCGGATGGAGGTCTGGTTCGAATGCGTGGGCCCGCCGCCCGGCGCCGGACCGATCCGGGCCGGACCGATGGCCGCGGCGCTGATGGCCCGGCCCGGGCGGACCCTGGCTTGGATCACGCGGATCTTCGTGCCGGGATCGTGGGACGTCCGTACGACGACGTCCGGGGCAACGCGACTGGTGCGTCTGGCCATGGCCCCGTCGGACCGCGACGATCCGGGACCGCCCCTCGATCGACGCCTGCCGGCGCCGGATCGCGCCGCACCCCGAGGCCGGCGCGGGGCCGACGCCTATCCGCTCCCCGGCCTGCGTCCCGGGGCAAGGGCGGCGCCCGCTCCCGCCGATCCGCTGCCGGGGCTGAATCCGGCGGGGCCGGGTCAACGGTTCGACGTGACGGGCGACCTGTTGCGGGCCCAGATCGTCCTTCGCGGGCGCGAGGCCGAGCTGGCTGAACTGGTCCTGGAAGGCGACGTGCGTCTGAAGGAAGCGCAGACCGAGAGGCCCGACGAGCGCCCCATGCTGGTCATCGGCGACCGGGTCCACGTGGTCGATGCCAGCCGGCCCCACGCCGCCGTGGCGGTCACCGGGCGCACGGCCCACTTCGAGGCCCGGGGCCTGGGCCTGAACGGGTCGAACATCAACCTCAACCGCGGCACCAACCGCCTCTGGATCGACGGGCCGGGGTGGATGACGCTGCCCATGGATCGCGACCCCCGCGGCAGGCCGCTGGCCGACGCCGGACCGCTGGAGGTCCACTGGCAGGCCCGCATGGACTTCGACGGCCGCACCGTGCGTTTCGACGAGTCGGTGGTGGCCACGTCGCGCCACTACCACCTCCGCACCGAAACGCTCGAGGTGGGGTTTTCCGAGCCGGTTCGGTTCTCCGAGACGCGGCAAGACGCGCGGCCGGAGATCCAGACGCTCGCCTGCCGCGCCGGGGCCTTCATGGAGAACCGGTCGTTCGACGAGCAGGGGCAGGTCTCCCTGGATCGCGTGGAGGTGGCCAACCTCGACGTGGACGTGATCAGCGGCGACATGACCGCCGACGGCCCCGGCTGGTTCCGTTCCGTGCGCCGCGATGGCGGCGCCGGGCTCGAAGGCCGCCTGCCGGGCATCGCCGACAAGGACAACGGGGACGAGGACAACGGCGACGGGAAGGACAGCGAGGCAGGGCTGGTGCACCTGGGAATCGACTTCCAGCGCACTTTGACGGGCAACCTTCACCGCCGCGAGATGGCCTTTGAGGATCGCGTGCGCACGGTGTACGGGCCCGTCGATTCCTTCAGCGCCACGCTCCCCTTCGACCGGCCGGACGCGCTGGGGCCGCGCGGGGGTGTGCTCACGTGCGACCGGCTCGCGGTGACCGAGATGGCCGTGCCCCACACCCGGCGGCGGGCCCTGGAGATGCTGGCCACGGGCAACGCCCGCGTCGAGGCGGCGACCTATGACGCCTGGGCCTCGCGCATTAGCTACGCCGAGTCCAAGGGGCTGGTGATCCTGGAAGGGGACGGTCGCAGCGACGCCGAGCTGTTCTGCCAGGAGCGGATCGGCGCCGAGCGCCAACACTTCGCCGCGCGCCGCATCTACTACTGGCCCGAGACCAACCACTGGACCATCGACAACGGGTCGATTCTGGAGGTCAGCCGGCCCATCTCCCGCGACAAGCGGGCGCGGCCTCCCACGCCGCCGGGTATCTCCCCGCGGTGAACTTGGCTAGACTTCCGAGGTCTCGAAGACTTCGGAAGTCTCGGGGTTCGTGTGCTGTGAGCTAGACTTCCGAAGTCTCCAAGACTTCGGAAGTCTTCGAGGCGAGGGCACGTGGGGAGTCCCGGCATGCTGCGTCGATGCCTGTCATTCGAAGCCCTCCTGTTCCTGGCCTTGTGGCTGGGGCTGCTGGTGGTCGGCCGCACCGCGCTGTTTCGCGACCCCGGCACGTTCTGGCACGTCGTGCTCGGCCGGCAGATCCTCGCCGCGGGCGCGGTCCCCTGGACCGACGTGTTCAGCTTCACGTGCGAGGGCCGGACCTCGCTCGCCGACCAGTGGCTGGCCGAGTGCGTGATGGCGGCCGTCCATCGCATGGCCGGCTGGGACGGGCTCCTCCTTCTGACCGCGACGATCCTGGCCGCGGTGTACGCCTGGATCGGCGGACGCCTGTATCGCCGCGGGCTGCACCCCATGCCCGTGGTCCTCGTGCTGGCGGTGGTCCTGCTGGCCAGCTCGCACAACTTCCACGTGCGACCGCTGGTGGCGACCATCGCGCTGGAGGGCGTGTGCTTTGCGATGCTCCTCGACGTGGAGGCGGGCCGCGCGCGGCTGAATCGTCTGGTGTGGCTCGTCCCCCTGTTCGTCCTCTGGACCAATCTGCACGGCGGGGTGCTGGGCGGGCTGGGCACCCTGGGACTGGCAAGCGCGGGATGGTGCGTCGCGCGGGTGGCCGGGCTGCCCTCGCCGGTGCGCGACCGCCGCGACGCCCTCGGCCTGGCGGCGATCGTCGTTGCGAGCGCGTTGAGCGTGCTCGTGAGCCCTTACGGAGCGGCCCTGCCCCGCGCATGGCTCCAGACCATGTCGCTGCCGCTGCCCGAGCTGATCGAGGAGCACGGCCGGCTGGACCTGGCCGAGGTGCATGGCTGGGTGTCGCTGCTCCTGGCGGCGTTCTATGGGGCGGCGCTCCTCGGCGCGGTGGGGTGGGGCGGACGGGGCTGGCCGCGCGCCGCGTGGCTGGTGCCCCTGGTGTGGTTCGTGCTGGCGTGCCAGCGGGTGCGCAACCTGCCCCTGTTCGCGCTGACGGCCGCGCTGGCCCTGGCCGACGTGCTGCCCAGCTCGCGCATGGGGCGATGGCTTCAGTCGCGCGACCTGTTCCGGGCGCCGGATCCAAGCCGGGATCCCTCGCGCGGAGCTCGGGGCCTGTCGCATCTCGCGCTTCCGGCGATCTGCGTGGCCGCGGCCTTCGCCCTGCAAGCGGCGGGCGTGCGCCTGCCCGTGGTGGGAAGCGCCTGGGTCCGCTTCGATCCCGCACGGTGGCCGGTCGAGCTGATCGAGCCCCTGGGGCGGCTGAGCGAGGAGAGCCCGGACGGCACGCCGGTCTTCAACGACCTGAATCTGGGCGGCTTCGTGATCTACTACGCGCCGCGCCTGCGCGTGTTCATCGACGACCGCTGCGCCCTGTACGGCGAGGAGCGTCTCCGCGCCTACGACGAAGCCCGGCTGGAAGACCCGGCGCAGCTCCAGGCCTGGCAGGCCCGCTACGGCTTCGGCCATGCCCTGGTGCGGGCCGGTACGAAGCTCGACCGCTACCTCGACGACGCCGAGCACTGGCGTCTGGCCGCCCGGGACGAGGCCGGGGCGCTGTACGAGCGGGTGGGGCACTCGGAGTCCGTCTCGTCGGACTGACTGCGGACGTCACGTCCGACGGACGCGCACGGCCTTGTCCCTTCTATCGCCGAGGGAGGATTCCTACAATGGGCGGGAAGCAGCGTTCCCTTTCCTTGTCAGCGGTCCACCCATGAAGACCCTCCTCACCGCCGAACAGATCCGCGGGGGCATCGCGCGACTGGCCGGGGAGGTCCGCGCGCGGTACGTCGGGCAGCCGTTGACCGTGATCGGCGTGCTCGTGGGGAGCATGGTCCTCGTGGCCGACCTGATCCGGCGGTTGGACATGCCGCTTAGGCTGGGGCTGATCCAGGCCCGGAGCTATGGGCATAATGCCACGCGGCCGGGCAACCTCACCGTGAACCTCGATCTGCTCTCCACCGAGGTCCACGGCCGCCACGTGCTGCTGGTCGACGACATCTTCGACACCGGACACACGCTGGAGGAGCTGGTGCCGAGGTTCGCCGATCTCGGCGCGGCCAGCGTGCGCACGGCCGTCCTGCTGAGGAAGCAGGGCCGCGCGGAGGTGGCCCTCCAGCCCGACTTCGTCGCCTTCGACGTGCCCGACGTGTTCGTGGTGGGCTACGGCCTGGACTACAACGACATGTACCGCAACCTGCCGTACGTGGCGGCCCTGGAGCCGCACGAGATCGCCCGGGAGTGCCCCGCGTGAATCCCCTCCGGCTGGCGCTTGTCACGCGGCGGTTCTGGCCCCTGGTGGGCGGGGCGGAGCGGGCCATGGGCAACCTGGCCGTGGAGCTGGCGGCGCGGGGCGTTCAGGTGACCCTGCTCACGGCGCGATGGCACGCGCAATGGCCCGCCGAGCTGACCTTCGGCGAGGTGCCGGTCGTGCGCCTGCCCAATCCGGCCTTGCGCTTCTGGGGCACGCTCCGCTACATGCGGGCCCTCGGCCGGTGGCTCCGCGGCCACGGGGGGACCTGCGACGCCGTGTGCGTGTCGATGCTCAAGCACGACGCCTACGCGACGATCCGGTCGGTCCGGGGACGCGTGCCCGTCGTGCTGCGCGCCGAGGGCGGCGGGCGCAGCGGCGACTGCCTCTGGCAGCTCGACGCCGTGTTCGGCCGCAGGATCAAGCGGGCCTGCATGAAGGCGGCCGCCCTGGTGGCTCCCAGCCGGGCGATCGAGCGGGAACTGAAGGCGGCGGGCTACCCGCGCGACCGCATCCACTACATCCCCAACGGCGTGTCCATCCCGCCGCCGCGCTCCGTGCAGTCGCGTCGCGACGCGCGCTCGGCTCTAGGTGCTTTGCACCCGGTGCTCCGGCTTCCGGAGAGCGCGCCGTTGGCCGTGTACACCGGCAGGCTCCATCCAGCCAAGGGGCTCTCGGACTTGATCGCCGCGTGGGACCGCGTCCGCGCGGACTGGCCGAGCGCCCGGCTCTGCCTGGCCGGCGAGGGGCCGATGCGCGCCGCGCTGCACGACGAGATCGAGTCCCGCAACCTCGGCGGCCACGTGCTGCTGGCCGGCACCTTCGACAACGTGGACGGCCTCCTGGCCGCGGCCGACCTGTTCGTGCTGCCGTCGCTGGAGGAGGGCATGTCGCTGTCCCTGCTGGAGGCCATGGCCGCGGCGGTGCCGGCGGTGGCCAGCGACATCCCGGGCAATCGCGAGCTGGTTTGCGACGGCGAGCACGCCCTGCTCGTCCCGCCCGGCGATCCGCGGGCGCTCGCCGACGCCGTGCTGCGGCTGCTCGGCGACCGGCCCCTGGGGGCGCGCCTGGCCGCCGGCGCCCGGGCGCGTGCCGAGCGCGAGCTCTCCCTTGCCAGGTGCGTGGACGGCCATGTAGCCTTGATCGAGTCGCTCGTCCGCAAGGAATCGCGCTAGTCCGTTCCGGGGACCTTCATCGTGCCACGGCGAATCCTCCAGGTCATCCCCACCTTCGATCGCTCCGGGGCCGAGAAGCAGATGGTTCTTCTCGCCCGGGGGCTGGCCAGCGAGCAGTTCGACGTCCACGTCTGCGCGCTGACTCGGGGTGGGCCGCTTCAGACTGAGCTCGACGAGGCCGGGGTCCCCACGTGCGTGATCGGGAAGCGGTGGCGCGTGGACCCCCGCGCGTACGGGCGCCTGCGCCGGCACGTGGCCCGGCTTCGGCCCGACCTGGTGCAGACGTGGCTGTTCGCGGCCAACAGCTACGGGCGCGCGGCGGCTCTTCAGTGCGGCGTGGGGTGCGTGGTGGCCAACGAGCGGTGCGTCGATCCCTGGAAGGGGCAGGTGGAGCTTGCGATCGACCGCTATCTCGCGCGGCGCACGCAGCGGATCGTCACCAACAGCCCGGCCGTGCGGGACTTCTACGTCGCGCGGGGCCTGCCGGAAGAGAAGTTCGCCGTCATCCCCAACGGCGTGGCGCCGGCCGCGCCCAGCCCGACCGGCCGCGCGGAGCTGCTCGCCGAGCTGGGCCTGCCGCAAGACGCCCTGCTCGTGGGCCTGATCGCGCGCCTGTGGCGGCAGAAGCGGATCAAGGACGCGATCTGGGCGGCCGACCTGTTGAAGGTGATCCGCGACGACGTGCACCTGTTGATCCTCGGCGACGGTCCCCAGCGCGACCGGCTCCGCAAGTTCCGCGACCAGTGCCGCATCCGCGACAAGGTCCACCTTCTCGGCCACCGGCCGGACGCGGCGCGCCTGCTGCCGCACCTGGCCGTGCTCTGGTCCACCAGCGCGTACGAGGGCCAGTCCAACGTGATCCTCGAAGCCATGGCCGCCGGCGTGCCGGTCGCGGCCACCGACATCCCGGGTACGCGCGACCTGGTGGTGCACGGCCGGACCGGCTATCTCTTTCCAGTGGGCGATCGGGCGGCGCTCACCCGGCATACGAACAACCTGCTGAACGACCCCGGCCTGGCCGAGCGTCTCGGCCAGGCGGGGCAGGCCCGCGCGCTGGGCGCGTTCTCGGTCGAGAGGATGGTCAGGCGGTACGCGGAGCTGTATCGGGAGCTGCTGGGATGACGCGGGAAATCCGAAGCACGAAGCGCGGAATCCGAGACCGATACGAAGGAAGCAAGAACCGAATGGCAGAAGCCCCGGAACGTGGAACCCGTTTCGATCATTTCAATTCCGTGCTTCGGATTTGCGGTTTTGCCCCACCGAGCCTCCTGTTTCCTGATTCACATCGGCCCCTCCCATGTGCGGCATAACCGGCGCCGTATGGACTGATCCTCGCCTTGCGGTGGACGGCTCCGCGCTCCAGCGCATGACCGACGTCTTGCGCCATCGCGGCCCGGACGACGAGGGAACGCACCTGGCGGACTACCATGCCCGGCCCGGCTATCCGCCCATCCCCGGCGTGGCCCTGGGGCACCGCCGCCTGTCGATCATCGACGTGGCCGGAGGGCATCAGCCCCTGGCCAACGAGGACGGCACCGTGTGGGTCGTTTTCAACGGCGAGATCTACAACTTCCGGGAGCTCCGCCGCCGCCTGGAAGGATCGGGCCACCGCTTCCGCACGGCCTGCGACACGGAGGTGCTCGTCCACCTCTACGAGGACGAGGGGCCGGCGCTGCTGGAGCACCTGCTGGGCATGTTCGCCCTGGCCATCTGGGACGCCGGGCGCGGCCAGCTCCTCCTCGCCCGCGACCGGCTGGGCAAGAAGCCCCTGGTTTATCGCCACGAGCCGGGCAGGCTCCTCTTCGCCAGCGAGCTGAAGAGCATCCTCCAGGTGCCGGGCGTGCCCAGGGCGATCGACCCGGGCGCGCTGGACGCCTATCTCACCTACCAGTACGTCCCGCATCCGTTGACGATCTTCGAGGGAATCCGCAAGCTCCCGCCCGGCTGCTGTGCCGTCTGGCGACACGACCGCCTGGAGATCCGCGCCTATTGGCGGCCGGACTTCAGCCGCGAGATCGTCCGGCCGGAGCGCGACTGCGCCGAGGAGCTTCGCGCGGCGCTGACCGACGCCGTGCGCCTGCGCCTGCAAAGCGACGTGCCGCTGGGGGCGTTCCTCTCCGGGGGCGTGGACTCGACGGTCGTGGTGGGCCTGATGCAATCGCTCTCCCGCGAGCCGGTCCGCACGTTCTCGATCGGCTTCCCCGTGCCCGAGTACGACGAGACCGGGTACGCCCGGCTGGCCGCCGGGGCGCTGGGCACGGTCCACCAGGAGCACCGCGTCGAGCCTGATGCCGTGGCCGTGCTGCCCAACCTCGTGTGGCACTTCGACGAGCCGTTTGCCGACAGCTCGGCCCTGCCGACGTGGTATGTCTCCCAGTTTGCGCGCCGCGAGGTCACCGTGGCCCTCACCGGCGACGGCGGCGACGAGCTGCTGGCCGGCTACCCGCGCTACCGGGCGGTCGACCTGGGGGCGCGTTTCGACCGGCTGCCGGCCGGGCTGCGCGCGGTGCTCGCGGGACGCTTCTGGCAGCGGCTCCCCGCCAGCCCGAGGCAGAAGTCGATCCGCCGCCGCTTCAAGCGCTTCGTCGAGGTGCTCGGCCATCAGCCGCAGCGCCGCTACCTGGAGTGGATCGCGATCTTCAACGAGGCGCGCCGCGCCGACCTCTACTCCGACGAGCTGCTGGCGCGACTGCCCGAGAGCGACCCCTTCGAGTTCCTCCAGGCCGCCTTCCGCCGGTCGGGCCAGCGCGACCCGGTGACGGCGGCCAGCCTGACCGACCTGGGGACCTACCTGCCCTGCGACCTGATGACCAAGGTCGACATGGCCAGCATGGCCCACGGGCTGGAGTGCCGGCAGCCGCTGTTGGACCATCGCGTCGTGGAGCTGGCCGCGGCCATGCCGGTGCGAATGAAGTACCGCCGCGGGCGCGGCAAGCGGATCCTGATCGAGACCTTTCGCGACCTTCTGCCACGCGAGATCCAGCGCCGCCGGAAGATGGGCTTCGGCGTGCCTTTGGACCACTGGTTCCGCGGCCCGCTGGCCAATTTCGCCCGCGAGGTGCTGCTCGACGAGCGCACGCTCTCGCGCGGCGACTTCCGGCCCGGGGCCGTGCGCGGCCTGGTCGAAGAGCACGTTGCCGGGCAGTTCGACCACAGCTACCGCCTCTGGGCGCTGCTGGTGTTGGAGCTCTGGCGGCGGCGCTGGGTGGATGAGGAAGAGGGGGCTGGCAGCGTCTTTTCGTGACGCGGCACGTGAAGAAGATCGTGATCACGTTCTGAGCGCTTGCGAGCCGGCGGCGCCGCGCAGCCGTGGAATCGGATCACGGGGCGCGGACCGGCCCATCGGGCCCCTGTTTCCGGACGCCCAGCCCTCGAACCTCGAGCATTCTGGCCAGGATGCCGCTGAGCTTCTTCCCGCTCTTGGACTGCGCATGCTGACGGACGAGGGGCACGGCGTCGTCCCCCATCCAGTCGAGCACGTTGTGGAGCAGTCGCGGGCAATCGCATCCCTCATCGAGAAGGGTGCGAAGGCACTCCGTTCCCGCGTCCTTCTCGCCGAGCCTCACCAGGGCCCACGCCGCCATGACCTTCACTTCGTCCGCGGCGTCGTCGAGGGCCTCTTTGAGCGACTCCTCGGCCGGAGCCGCCCCGTCGTCCAGAAGGTGCAGGCCGACCGCGGCCCAGTAGCGGATGCCGGGGTCCTCATCGGAAAGGTCCTTGACGAAGGTCCGCAGGTGCCCGGTCTTGCGCTCCAGGGCCCGATCGGCCGCGTCGAGGTAGGACGCGAGCGGATAGAGCTTCGGATCGCGGACCATCTCGTAGATGGTCACGCCGCTTTCGCGCGCCCGGCGCACGCGCATCGACTCGGGCAGGAGGCCCGAGTCGTACAGCTCGAGCTGCATTTTGCGCATGGCCCTGCGCATCCCGGCGATCCTGGCCTGATGTTCCGGCTCGGCGATGAGGTTACGGACGTTGTCGAAGTCCGCGACGGTATCGTAGAACTCCTCGGAGACACGTGGGCGAAAGAACCTTCCGGTGATCTCGTCCGTCTTGCCCTCCAGGTGGTGCTTCTCCCACGCGGGCGCGGCCGGGGCCTTCCAGAGGTAGGCGAGGTACTGTCCGGCCGGGGCATAGGGCATGTAGTTCTTGTAGTAGGCGAACCGCTCGTCGCGGATCATGCGCACGTTGTCGCAGCGCTCGTCGGCCCGTTCGCGGAAGCTCAGGTGGTACTCCGGCTCGGGCTCGATGCCCTCGCCGAGAAAGACCGTCCCCTGCATCGTCTCGGGGATCTCGGCTCCGGCCAGGCTCAGCCAGGTCTTCGGCATATCGACGAAGCTCACCAGCCGGTCCACCGTCGCGCCCGGCCCCTCCGCCGGCCAGAGGTGCTTGTACCGCTCCGGGATGCGCACAACGAGCGGGCAGTGGGTGCCGCTCGAGTAGAGGAACCGCTTGCTCCGCGGCATGACGCCGCCGTGGTCCGAGCAGTAGATGACGATCGTCTCGTCGTCGAGCCCGTCCTCCTTCAGGGCGTCGAGGGTCTGGCCGACCTGGCGGTCCATGCCCTCCACGGCGTCGGCGTACTTGGCGTAGTTCTTGCGAATGACGGGAAGGTCCGGATGGTAGGCGTGGAGCGTCATCTTGTCGGGATCGTTGTGCGTGTTCTCCACGTTTCCGTGGGCGCGGCTCTCGTGGCTCGCGGTCGTGTTGACCACGGCGAAGAAGGGCTGTCCCGGCTTGCGCTCGCGCCAGCCGTACCGGATGCTCCGGTCCATCGTGTCCCAGCAGTCGCGATCGGGGCGCCCGCCGATGTTGTAGTCGGTCTTGTGGGAGTTCGACGTGTGGTAGCCGGCCTTGCGCAACTGATCCGGATAGTACGGGATGACGTCGTGCGGAATCGCGTTGCGGCTGCGCATCGGCTGCGTGCCGTTGGAGATGGCGTGCATGCCGGTGATCCACGTGGACCGCGTGGGCGCGCAGACGGCGGCGTTGTCGAAGCAGTGCGTGTACCGGAAACCCTCCTTGGCGAGCCGGTCGATGTTGGGCGTCCGGCAGTTCTTCCCGCCATAGCAGCCGACCCAGAAGATGCTGTTGTCCTCGCTCGTCAGCCAGAGGATGTTGGGCCGCGACTTGTCGCGCGGCGCCGCCGAAGCCGGGGGCTGGGCCCCGAACCATGTGGCGGCCAGAAGACACGCCAGCGCGCAGAGCGCCTTGTTCATGGGGTTCTCCTCGTTTCTGGGCCGTGTCTGCCGGCGCCTGGCCGTCGCGTTGCGGAAGGATCCGCGGCTGCCGGCGCCCCCGCCACGATATCACGGATCGGCCATGGATGGAAACCCCCGCCGCCTCGGCAGCTCGCTCGGCGGCGCGGGATGCCCCCGGCACGCCGCTATCGCCGCTCGGCCGCGAACACCGGCTGGTGCTTGTAGAGGTAGCAGCGGAACTCCCGGCCTCCGGTCCGGGCCAGCAGCAACATCACGCCGCAGGTGTCGATCGCCACGCCCAGCGACTCGCCCTCGGGCAGGCGGAGGCCGGGGATCTCCTTCCAGGCATCGCGAACCGGATGGAACGCGAACACCCGCTCGTCCCCAACGCCCGTAACGACGTACTCCCCGCTGACCGGATCGCACATGAACTTGGAGGTCGGCGTGCAGTTGACGTGGATCGGCGGCGGATTGAGGGTCGCAACCTTGCCGTTCCGATCGATCAGGTAAAGGGGTCGCTTCGCGTCCTTTCTGGGACCGCCCGGATCACCCGCCCCGAACGCCATTAACCGGTGCACGGGGTTGTACTCCATCACGCCGTGGATGCCGAAGGGATACGAGCCCAACCGGCGCTCCTCCTTCTTCTCCACGTCCCAGAGGCGGAGGTCCCGGCCCCAGTTGCACTCGTAAACGAACCCCTTCATCTCGGGGAAGAACTCGATGACCTGGAAGGCATCCTTGCCGCTGCTGGACGTCGGGATGCGGCAAGACCACTCGGCCTTGTCGATGTGATACACGTAGAGCCCGTCCATGTTCACCGCGAACAGGCGGTGGTGGGGGCTGATCGCCAGCTTGTCGTAGAAGTGCGTGCGCGGCCAGCTTCGATGGCCGTCCTTCCCCTGGTTGCCGCACGTCGTGCAGTCCAGGCGGCGCGGGTCCATCCACGGCGGCACCGGCATCAGCTTCCAGGCGTTGCGGTCGGCCGAGTAGGCGATGAACTTGAACGAGGAGTAGTGCCCGCCGTTGATGACCAGGACCTGCCGCGTGACCGGGTCCCACTTCATGTCGTTGTTCCAGCAGATGACGTCGAACATCTTCTGCGAGCCGTACCGCTTGATGTCGTCCTCTTCCCAGTCGTACCACATCTTGAAGAGGTCGTGGGTACAGTTGCGGGTGGCCAGCTCCTTGACCTCGCCCGGCTTCATGCCGGCCGCCAACCTGCCGATCTCGGTGGCGGGCCTGCCCGCATCCACGTCTTGCCCCGCGCCGGCGGCGCAGACGCAGCACGTTGCCACGAGCAAAGCAGGGATCGCTGCTTTCACGGGAGACCTCCCTCGGTTCGGTCCTCAGCGTCCGTCATGATACGCGCGGGTCCGGCGCGACGCAATTCGTCGGCGGGCGACTGCGCGGCGCCGCGCGCCGACCGGTGCGGCGGCGGCTTTCGATCGCTTGCACCCGGGGCGCCGACCTCGTAGTCTGGTGGGCGTGATCGAGCGGGCGGCGCTTGCCGACGGTCGCGCCGCGTCCCACCCAGGTTCTGTACCTCGATTCTGCAAGGGACCGAGGAGCCGAAGCCGGTCCTCACCCCCGCCCGGAGTGACTCAACATGACTTCCGCCGCGCTGCGCCTCGTGCTCGCGTCCGCCGCACTCGCTGCTTTGGCCGGTCCGGCCCGCGCGGCGGACGGGCAACTGGAGCCGTTGCGCTACAACCATCCGGGACTCGTGGTGGACCTGGGAGTCGGCCTGTGGGCATGGCCGCTGCCCATGGACTTCGACGGCGACGGCGACCTGGACCTCGTGGTCAACTGTCCGGACAAGCCGTCCAACGGCGTGTATTTCTTCGAGAACGCGACGGGGGACACGGCCCGCGACCCGATGCCCGTCTTCAAGCCCGGCCGCCGCATCAGCAAGGGCATGCAGAACGTGCAGGTCAGCTACGTCCGCGGCGAGCCCCGCGTGCTCACCCCCGGCAAGACCTACCCCAAGTTCGCGACCAGCGGCCTGGACGAGCCGCAGCCGCTGCCCCTGGGCGCGAAGGTGCACCCCCGCAGGACGCGGGCGAACATGTGGCGGATGGCGGACTACGACGGCGACGGCGCCACGGACCTCATCGTGGGCGTGGGGGACTGGACCGACTACGGCTGGGACGACGCCTACGACCGCCGCGGCAACTGGACGAACGGACCGCTGCGCGGTTTCGTTTACGTGGCGCGCAACACGGGCGACGACGCGCGGCCCCGCTACGCCAGGCCGGAGCGGGTCGAAGCCGACGGCAAGCCGATCGAGGTGTTCGGGTGGCCCTCGCCGAACTTCGCGGATTTCGACGGCGACGGCGACCTGGACCTGCTCTGCGGCGAGTTCCTCGACGGGTTCACGTACTTCGCCAACCGCGGCAGCCGCACCGAGCCGGAGTACGCGCCTCCGGTCCGCCTGACGAGGCGCGACGGCCGGCCGCTGGTGATGGACCTTCAGATGATCACGCCGACCGCGATCGACTGGGATCGCGACGGCGACCTCGACCTGATCGTGGGCGACGAGGACGGGCGCGTGGCACTGGTGGAGAACACGGGCGAGCTCTCCGAGAGGGAGGTGCCGCGGTTCCTCTCGCCGCGCTATTTCCAGCAACAGGCCGACACGCTGAAGTTCGGCGCGCTCTCCACGCCGTGGGGATTCGACTGGGACGGCGACGGCGACGACGACATCCTCAGCGGCAACACGGCCGGCTACATCGGGCTGTTCGAGAACCTCAGCGGCCCGGGCGAGGCCCGGCCGAAGTGGGCCGCGCCCCGGCGGCTCGCGGCCGGCGGGAAGACCATCCGCATCCAGGCGGGCCCCAACGGCAGCATCCAGGGTCCGGCGGAGGCCAAGTGGGGATACACCACGCTGAGCGTGGCGGACTGGGACGGCGACGTCCTGCCGGACCTGATCGTCAACTCGATCTGGGGCAAGGTGATCTGGTACCGCAACCTGGGGCCGCGCCGCGCCCCGAAGCTCGCCGCGGCCGCGCCGGTCGAGGTCGAGTGGGACGGCCCGCAGCCCGCGCTCTCCTACGGCTGGCTGCGCCCCCAGGGCAAGGCCCTGCTCACGCAGTGGCGCACCACGCCCGTGGCCGTGGACTGGAACCGCGACGGGCTGACCGACCTGGTCATGCTCGACCACGAGGGCTACCTCGCCCTGTTCGAGCGGGCCCGTCGCGGGGAGACGCTCGTGCTGCTGCCCCCGCGGCGCGTGTTCTACGAGGACGACCGGCCGATGCGACCGAACCCGCGCGCCGCGGGCCGGAGCGGGCGCCGCAAGCTGTGCGTCGTGGACTGGGACGGCGACGGTGCGCTGGACATCCTGCTGAACAGCGAGAACGCCACCCTCATGCGCCAGGTCCGCGCCGCGGAGGGTCGATGGTTCTTCGAGAACCTGGGGCGGATGCACGAGCGGCGGATCTCGGGCCACACGACCAGCCCCACGGTGATCGACCTGAACGCGGACGGCGCGGCCGACCTGCTCGTGGGCGCCGAGGACGGCCGATTCTACCTCATGCTCCACGGCGCCGGATCGAACTGAAGGGCGGCGGATGCTTCCGGTCACCGACCTGATCGTGCTCCTGGGGTACCTGGCCGGCGTGGTCGCCTTCGGCTGCTGGTTCGTGCGCCGAAGCGGCAGCCCCCGGGAGTTCATGGCGGCGGGCGGGTCGCTGCCGGGCTGGGCCGTGGGCCTGTCGATCTTCGGCACGTACCTGTCGAGCAACACCTTTCTCGGCGTGCCGGGCAAGGCGTACGCGACCGACTGGAACGCCTTCGTCTTCTCGCTGTCGCTGCCCCTGGCGGCGTGGCTGGCGGTCCGCTTCTTCGTGCCGTTCTACCGACGCGGCGGCGAGATCAGCGCCTACCACCACCTGGAGCGCCGCTTCGGCGCCTGGGCCCGGACCTACGCCGTGATCTGCTACCTGCTGACCCAGTTCGCCCGCACCGGCTCGATCCTCTTCGGCGTGTCGCTGGCCATGGCGGCCTTGACCGGCTGGCCGCAGGCGTGGATCATCGTCGCCGCCGGCGCGGCCGTCACGCTCTACACCGTGCTGGGCGGGATCGAGGCGGTCGTCTGGACCGACGTGATCCAGTCGATCGTCCTGATGGGCGGCGCGGCCGTCATCCTGGCGATGCTGATGCTGGGCATGCCGGACGGTCCGATCCAGACCTTCACCCTCGGGGCCGACGAGGGCAAGTTCTCGCTCGGGAGCCTCGCGCCCGACCTGACGGCCTCCACGTTCTGGGTCGTCCTGCTGTACGGGCTGTTCATCAACCTCAGCAACTTCGGCATCGACCAGAGCTACGTGCAGCGCTACCACACGGCGCGCGACGAGCGCCAGGCGGCGCAAAGCGTGTGGCTGGGGGCCATGCTCTACGTCCCCGTCTCGCTGGGGTTCTTCATGATCGGCACGGCGGCGTTCACCTATTACCGGACCCACCCCGACATGCTGGCGGAGGTCCGCGCCGACGTGGCGGCCCAGCGCTTGATGGCCAGGGGCGCGGCGGTCACGCCCGACGCCGTGGCGTCCCTGGCCTCGCAGATGACCGACGCCGACGTGGGGGACAAGGTCCTCCCGCACTTCATCGTGCGCCGGCTCCCCGTGGGCATGACGGGCCTCCTGGTCGCGGCCATCTTCGCGGCGGCCATGAGCAGCATCGACACCTCGCTCAACAGCTCCGCGACGGTCATCCTCTCGGACCTCTATCGCCGTTACCTCCGCCCGGGCGCCGGCGAGCGGGAATCCATGGCGGTCCTCTATGTGGCCACGGCCGGGATGGGCGCGGCCGGCACCGGCATCGCATGCGCGATGATCGGCGTCAGAAGCGTGCTCGACGCCTGGTGGCTGCTCTCGGGCATCTTCGCCGGCGGCGTGCTGGGACTGTTCCTGCTCGGCATGGTCAGCCGCCACGCTGGCAGGCCCGCGGCCGCGACCGGCGTGCTGGTCGGGCTGCTCGTGATCGCCTGGATGTCGCTCGGCGACCTGCCGGCCATTCCGCCTTGCCTTCGCAGCCCGCTGCACAGCCACATGACGATCGTCGTCGGCACGCTGACCATCTTCCTCGTGGGCCTGCTCGTGTCGTCAGGGACGAGGCTCCTCAGACCGGCCGGCCAGCCGAGCCCATGACGGCCGCGACCGGCCGCCGGCAGCGTCCCTCGGGCACCCGGAGAGAGACCTCATGAGCGATCACGGACTTGCGCTTCGCGGGATCATTCCCCCGCTGGTCACGCCCCTGCGCGATCGCGACGCGCTGGATCATGCGGGTCTGGAGCGCCTCGTCGCGCACGTGCTCGCAGGCGGCGCGAGCGGCCTGTTCGTTCTGGGGAGCACCGGGGAGGCGCCCAGCCTCAGCTACCGGTTGCGGGGCGAGCTGATCGACGCCGTCTGCCGCCTGACGCGCGCCAGGGCGCCCGTGCTGGTGGGCATCACGGACACCGCGTTCGTCGAGTCCGTCGCGCTGGCGCGCCGGGCCGCCGAGGCGGGGGCCGCGGCCGTGGTCCTCTCCACCCCCTACTATTTCCCCGCCGGCCAGACCGAGCTGCTCGGCTACGTGCGGAACCTCGTCCCCGAGCTGCCCCTGCCGCTGGTGCTTTACAACATGCCGAGCCTGACCAAGGTCTGGTTCGAGATCGACACGCTCAAGGAGCTCGCCGGGATCGAGGCGATCGTCGGCCTGAAGGACAGCAGCGGCGACCTGGAGTACTTCGCCCGGGCGGTCGGCCTGAAGGCGATGCGGCCCGACTGGTCCGTCCTCATCGGCCCCGAAGCCCACTTGCCGGAAGCCGTGCGCCTCGGAGGCGACGGCGGGGTGGCCGGCGGGGCCAACGTGCTGCCGCGATTGTTCGTCGATTGCTACGAGGCCGCGGTGGCGGGCGACGCGTCCCGCCTGGGCGACCTGCACCGGCGGATCCTCGACTTCCAGCAGGTCTATGCGATCGGCAAGTACGCCTCGCGCTACATCAAGGCGACCAAGTGCTGCCTCTCCCTGCTGGGCATCTGCGACGACTTCATGGCCGAGCCGTTCCACCGCTTTCGGGCGCCCGAGCGCCGCCGCGTGCGAGAGATCCTCGACCGGCACCGCGGGACGGCTCCTCCCGAGCTCACCGGCTGACTGGCTCAACCGGCAGCGCGGGACCTGGACGCCGCGCGCGATATCACGGCTTGCCGGGGGCCGCGGGAAGGAGCGTGACGTGGTCGATCCACAGGCGGCCGGTGTTGCGCCCTCCCTCGGACGGGAACGCCAGGGCAACGCCCATCGCGGAGCGGGGATCGAGCCTCGCCTCCGCGTCGCCCTGCCACTCGGGCAGCTTGAGCTGATCCCACCGCAGGTCCAGGCGCTGCCACTTGCCCGCCGCGGCCTCGCCGGCCTCGAAGGAATGCTCGAAGTGCCGCAGCTCGTCGGGCGTCTTGCCTTCATAGACCACGATCGTGATCCGCTGGCCCGCCTTGGCCGCGCGCACGTAGAGGCTCAGTCCGCGGCAGCCGCTCCAGTCCTTCGGACGGTCGTGCACGAGGCTGCACGTGGCCCAGCCCTGGGGGGCGACGTCGTAGTCGATGCGAAGCGAGGCCGCCCCGTCGTGCTTGATCTCTTCGTCCCGGGCGAACTCGAGCCGCGTCGCGGTCCCCTCGTCGCGGAAGACCGACCAGCCGCGGACCGCCGCTTCGAAGTCGTCGATCATTCCCGCCGCCTTGGGGGCCGCCGGTCGTGACGGCTCCGACGGGTCGGGCTCCGGCGGCGACGGCTCCGGCTTCGGCTCCGCCGGGGTCCTGGAAGCCGCCGCTTCGGCCGGCGGCGCGCTCGGCGGAGCCTTCGGCGCCGTGGCGACCCAGCGGTGGTAGTAGAGGTTCAACAGCGGTACGAGCTCCTCGGTCGCCTTGCGGTTGCCTGCCCGCGAGGGATGGTCGTCGCCGTTGCTCGGATAGCGGAGCGTGTTGCCAGCCTGGCAGGTGTGCTCGATCCTGCCGTCGCGCACGCGGTGGTGGTTGCCGGGACCGGTGAGCACGTTGTAGAAGTCGAAGACCGCGACGTTCTTGCCGCGGTAATCGGCGAGCCAGTCCTTGACGAGCCAGTTGTTGAAGGCCCGGGCGTTGGCCGCGTGCGCGGGGTCCTGGACGGGCGGGGCGGTGATCACCACGAACAGCTTGTCCGGGCGCGTGGCGAAGTAGCCCAGCAGCTCGTGGTAGATGGCCTTGGCGTTGGCGACGGTCAGCCCTTCGCCCCGCGCCGGCGCGTCGTCCGGCCTGCCGCGGAGATTCGAGTTGGGGAAGCAGGACTTGAAGAGGACAACGCGGTTCTCCCCCCCCGGGTCGTCGAGGGTTCTGGTGTAATCGCAGTGTCGGCCGCTCTCGCGGTAGAGCGCGCGGAGGTTGCCGTCGCGGCGGTCGCCGGTGAACCACTCGGGCCAGTCGGTGATGTCGGTGCGGTCGCCGAGGCCGCCGGGCCCCCAGCCGTAGTTGGTGTCGCTGACGAAGTAGTTGTTGCGCCCCAGCGCCTTGCCGAGCCCGCCGTTGGCGTCGGCCAGCCAGTTCTCGCCGCAGGAGTGGTGGATGAAGATCAGCTTGACCGGCTTCTCCGGCGGCTGCACGTTGCCTTCCCGCGGCGCGAAGGCGAAACACGCCGACAGACTCAACAGACAGGCGGTCGAAGCGATCGCCGTGACCAGACCCCGAGCGAAGGGTCCCGTGCTCCCGCAGCGCGAACGGAGTGGCTCCCGACCCATCATGATACGGCTCCTCCCATGTGATGATCCGTCGCGGCCGCGGGCCTGCGCAGGCCGGTGCGCGGAAAGGCCCGCTCGCCGCCGGGGCTCCTCAACCCAAAACCAGATACCCAGACAGGCTCCCGGTCTGGCCAAGAAAGCGTACTCCACTCCGGAAAAGGGCGCCAAGCCACCCGAATAAGCGGCCAAAGCCGCCAGCAACCCGGCGGTGGGCTGCCCGCGCAGTACCGTGCGGGGAGCGGCGGCGCCCGGCGTTGCGACTTGGAAGTCGATGCCAGGCAAAGAGTTCGGCGTCGGCCCGTTCCGGGCGAT
Organism: uncultured Pirellulales bacterium; assembly: GCA_964434165.1. GTDB lineage: Bacteria > Planctomycetota > Planctomycetia > Pirellulales > Thermoguttaceae > CAYSUS01. Next base: position 27,388 of record CAYSUS010000035.1, on the reverse strand, counting down.
GTCGGCGTGCGATCCGCGCGAGCCTTCGGCAGGATTCGCGGCCCTTGCCGGCTCGGGCTCCTGTTGCCGCTGCCCAGGCTGCTTGACCTGCCGCCGGGCTCGGCGCGCCTCGTGCGCCGCGCGCTTCGCTGGAGCGAAATCGATTGCGCGTTTGCGAAGCGTCCGTGACCTGGTCTTGCGCTACGCGAAGCGCCGGTGCGCTAGAGCGAAACACCCCAGAGATTTCCGATTAGTCTTCTGTCAGGGCGATTGACAGGCCTGGGCGCGGTGGTAGGATGCGGGCCAACTTCCTCCTCGCGCGACGATTTCCAGCAAGCCGCGCAGCGAGAGAACCTGCATGTTCGTTGTCCCATAGCCCGAACGGAGCATCCTCGATGAAAGCCCGTCTGAGCTTCTTGTTCGTACTGTCCTGGGCGGTTTCCGCAGTCTCGTCCGCCGTGGGGGACGGTTACTCGTTCAGTAAGATCATCGATTCGTCCCATCCGACATACAACTACTTCTATGCTCCCTCGTTGAACGATAATGGAGAGGCGGTATTCGTTGCGTACTCCGATTCGGGGTACCTTGTGCGCTCCGATGGCACGACGACCGTCGAGGTTGCCGGCGCCCCGGACTTCTTTACGGGCGTTCCCAACTGGCCCGGCATCAACAACGCGGGCGACGTCGCGTTCCGGGCCTACAAGTTCGGCGAAAACCACGGAGCGTTTCTGTACTCTGGTGGCGCCGTCACGACACTCGACGCGGATCCTGCGTTCAATGCAACGGGGAGCATTGTCGATCTGAACAGCGCCGGCGAGGCCCTGTATACCGCCTCGAGCGCGACTACGAGGGCGATCTACCTGCACAATGGAACATCTCGCACGACGATCGCTGATGACTCGGGAGTGTTCAGTGGCTTTGGGGGCTCTGGACTGGACGATAGTGGCCAGGTCGCCTTTGTCGCGGAGCAGGACGATGGCACGTGGGGCGTGTACCTCTATTCAGGGGGCACGGTGTCGACTCTCGCCGAGACCGGGGCAGGCGGCGCTTACGCCTCCCTCGGGGTTCACTTGGGCATGAACAGCGTCGGAACGGTGGCGTTCTACGGGGAGAAGAGCGGAGCCGGTTACGGCATCTATGACGGCAGCGGCCAGGCTCTCATAACCCCTGGCGTATTCGGATATATCAGCAGCGTCTCGCTGAATGACAGCAACGAGGTGGCTTTCACGGCCCTCCACTCCGGGGAGTACGGGATGTACGCGGGCAGCGACCCGGCGGCAGACAAGATCGTCCGTATTGGGGATTCGTTGTTCGGTTCGACTCTGACTGGCATCGACGTGCACCAACGCGGATTTGCCAAGGGCGGCCTGAATAACCTCGGGCAGATCGCGTTCGCGTATGAGCTCGCCAACGGAGAGTCGGGGATCGCGATCGCCACGCCGACCGGCAACGGCGAGGTTCCCGCCCCCTCGGCCCTGGTCGGGCTGGTCGGCCTGGCCGCCGTGGGGCTGGCAATGGCGCTCCGAAGGCGGAGGGGCCGCAAGCCGGCCCATGCGTGACGACGCGGCGGTCACCGCTCCCCGCCGTGCGCACGATCCGCTCAACTACCAAGAGCGTTGAACGCGAAGGCCCACGAGTCCCAGGAGAACGATCGATGCGACTGCGCACAACCATTTCGAGTCTGCTGGTCCTCCCCGCGCTGCTTGCCGCCGGCGCGGCCCGCGCGGATACCTACACTTGGATCGGCCCCACCAGTGGAACCGCCGGTTGGACGAGTAGCACGAATTGGACCCCTTTCGGTGTCCCCACCGCCCCCGGCGACGAGGCGATCTTCAACGTGCCCTACGTTTCCGGCCAACCGCCGCTGACCGTGAACATCAACTCGCCTGTCACCATCGGGCGATATGTGAACCAGGGCACGGCTTCTCCCCGGCTCACAGGAAGCGGCTCGATTACCTTCCGCCCCGCCGCTGGAGAGGACTACAACTGGATTCACCTCCCTGGCAGGGACTTCAATTGTGATCTGCCAATCACGCTCATCGGGACCTTGAAGGTCGATGCGGAAGGATCCTCCGCTTACAGCAGATTCGGTGGTCCCATTTCGGGAAGCGGCTACGGGATCCAGTTCCTCCGCAGCACGCAAACGCAGGTGCTGGCCGGCAACAACACCTACCAAGGGCAAACGCTGATTGAGCAAGCCCTGGTGATTCTGGAGCACGTCAACGGTCTGGGGAGCACGTCGTCGGGGACGGTGGTGAGAGACCAGGGCACACTCTGGTTGAATGTTGATGGAGGGACGGTCCAGGAACCTCTCGCCCTGGCCGGAAAGCTGCGCAACGGTCCCTGGAGCGATGCGACCTGGGCCGGGCCTATCGAGTTGACCGACGCTGCGGTCCGTATCGAAAACGACACCTTTACGGGCCAGCTTCGCACGTTCACCATCTCGGGCCCCATCAGCGGTGGGAGCGCCGGGGGCCAGTTGGAGTTCTACGGCGATCAGGAATCGACCACGATCCTGTCGGGCTCGAACAGCTATCTCGGGCAAACCAGAATCACTTCCCAGGTCGGTTCCACGAGCAAGTTCGCTTTGCAGGTCGGCGCGTCGGGCGCCATTCCCGACGCGAGCCGGGTCGTTTTCGGGTCGTACACCAAGCTCGCCTTGAACGACCACGACGAAGCGATCGGCGGCCTGAGCGGCGCGTACTCGACGAGCGAAGTCGCCCTCGGCAGCGCCAACCTCGATATCGGCTACGGCAACGGCTTCGACTTCTTCGACGGGATCATCACGGGCACCGGCCGCGTCGGCAAGCGGGGCACCGGCGTGCAGACCTTTACCGGCGCGAACACCTTCACCGGCACCCTCGAAGTGACCGGCGGCACGCTCGTGAACAGCGGCTCCCTGACCGGAGCGACGGCCGTCTCCGCAGGCGCGTCGGTCGAGGGCACGGGCACCTATGCGGCGCTGGCGGTCCACGACGACGGCATCTTCTCGCCGGGCCCGCGCAATGCGGTCGGCGCGGCGATCTCCGACTCGGCCGTCTGGGGCGATGCGGGCACCTACCGCTGGGACATCGCCCACGTCGCCGGGACCGCCGGCGTTCAATGGGACCTGTGGCGCGTCACGCGCAGCGCCGGCAGCACGCTCGAAACAGTCGGCGGCGGGTCGCTCCTGAAGATCGTCGGCGACCCGACGGGCTTCGACAACTCCCAGGCCTATTCGTGGCTGATCGCCGAGACGAGCGACCAGGCCGGTCTCGCGGACTTCGACCCGACGGACGTCTCCATCGATTCCAGCCAGTTCGCCCCGGACCTCGGCGGCGGCCAGTTCGCGCTGACCGTCCTTGAGAACGGCGTGTACCTCAACTTCGGCAACGGCGAGGTCCCCGCCCCCTCGGCCCTGGTCGGGCTGGTCGGCCTGGCCGCCGTGGGGCTGGCAATGGCGCTCCGGCGCAGGCGGCGGGCGGCATAGGCTGACCCCCGGCGCCAGACAACACAGGAAAGCAGCATTCCTCCGAGGGCCGTGCTTCGGAACCACGGCCCTCGCTTCGTGGGAAGACCGCGCGCTTCCCTTCCTTCTCCCTTCCTCAATCCGCAACCCGCACCGCACGACCCGCCGCAGGAGCCCTCAGGATGACCATCGCCCGGCCTTACACCGCCGCTCTGCCGGCCCTTTGCGTTGCCTGCGGCTTCTGCCTCCAGGCCGCGGCCGACACGGTGCGCGTCGGGTTCTCCGGCACGATCACGCAAGTCCAGCTCTTCGAGGGCGTCCATCCAGGCGGCTTCGTGGGCAGCCCGTTCTCGGGTCACTTCAGCTACGACACCGACCTGACCGACGTCGAGCCGGATCCTGATTGGGGCATCTACCCTGCCCCCTCGCCGTTCGGAAGCAACACCGTGGCCATCGACGTGGCGGGCTTTCCGCGCGTGGAGACGTTGCCGGGCGACGGCGACGCGGGCTGGAACTCCTGGGAGCTTGACGTGCAGAACAATCTCCTCCCCGGTCGCGACACGCTGTCGGTGGACGCCTTCAAGGAATACCCGCGCGGCGCGCTGCCCGGCGAAGTGGACGTGGTCGAGCTCGAAGTGATCCTCGCGGACACCGACGGGATGGTCTTCTCCGGCGACGCGATCCCGGCTGCCCTGGTTTTCGGCGCCTTCGAGAACCGGGGCGTGCGGATCAACGCTTTTCGCGATGCCGGCTCCGGCAACCTGGCGCTTCAGTACTGGCTGGTCGGTACGATCGACGAGATCGCAGACGAGTCCGTGCCCGCCCCGTCGGGCCTTGTGCCTGTGCTTGCGGCGGCGCTTCTGACCGGCGCCATGGTTCGACGGACGCGAGGCCGCGCCCACCCGCGATGACGGGGGTCGCACCCGTCGAAATGGCGGCGGCCGGGGCACGTCGGCTTCGCGATTGCGAAAGCCGTTGCGCGATTGCGAAAGTCCAGGTTAGTTCTCGGTTTGCAGCGAAACCGGCCGTTGACAGGGCGGGGGGATTCTTTAGGCTCTGGGCGTTGACGATCGAGATGACCGCGGTTTCTTGAAGCTTGCCGATGCACCTTGTGAACTCGAGAAGGGAGTAATACCTATGCGTCGGACCTTGACGGCTATCTCCGCGATCGGACTGGGGCTCGTGGCCGCAGCGGCGCGGGCGGATACGATCGTGCTGGATCGCAGCCCAGCGGCCACGGGCGGCTCGGGAACGCCGAGTTATTCAAACAAGAGCACCTCGCAGAACTTGGCGGAGCGGGTCCGATTCGACGACGCCGTGCTGCTGACCGGGATGGACATCTACAGCAGCGCGACGGGCGTACTCGGTCAAGACGCCACGATCCGCGTTTGGGCCGACGCGTCGGGCGAACCCGGCAGCCTGCTGCACAACTTCAGCGAGACGATCTCGGCCTTGGATGGCGACGGCGCGACCTCGGGCAATACCCGAAAGCACGTGGACTTCTCCGCTCCCCTCGCACTGTCGGCCGGGGTGGACTACTGGGTCGGGATGAGTGGGAGCTCGGTCGACATCGGCCAGTTGGGGATGTGGAACAACCCCTACGACGACAGCCTGATGGCCAAGTTTTCGGGGACCAGTTTCAGTGGCATGGTGAGCACCGGCGACATGGCGTTTCGTCTGTACGGCGACGGCGATTCGCCCGTGCCGACGCCTTCGGCGGCGGTCGGCCTGGCGGGTCTCGGCGCGGCGGCGGTATTGATCGGTCTTCGGCGGCGACGGTCGCTGGCCGCCTGACCGCGGATGACGGTGCGACGCGGGTCGCACGCCGATCGTCTTTGACCTAGGAACCCGGGAGGAGTGCTATGAAGGCGTTTCGAATCGTCGGGCTTGCGGCGGGGCTGAGCTGTTGGTGGACCGCGGCCGCGCTGGCGGACCTGAACTACGACTGGCGAGAGACCGAGGAGTACGCCCTGGTGGCCGGCGGGATCGAGTACCCTCCTATGGGCGGCACGAGCAACGACACGGCCGCAGGGGCCTACGACTTCGGCAGCCTGGGTGCGGGGGCCGCTTTCGACACGCTCACGCACGTGCTGACGCCGCCGGGCTTCGACCCGGCTGAACTGGATTACCGGATCGGCTCCGACCTGGTCAGCCTCTCGCACGGAGGCTGGACGCAGGCGCAGGACTTCGTCATGTACGGCTACAAGCACGAGCCAGACGTGGACGTGGACTGGTACGCCTTCACTCCGCTGGCCGGAAGGAGCGTTTCCGTCTCGCTTCTGGAGTACCAGCCGGTCATCCACGGCGTGACGATCGGCGACGGAGAGACGGTCGAGTCGGACTGGCTGCTGGAGGTGTTTGAGGACGACGGGGTGACGCCGGTCGCGTCGCGCTCGGGGGCGGGGTCGGTCGGTGTTGTGAGCGACGGGGAGACGCTGCTGATTCGCCTGTCGGACCCCACGCCGGGCCCGGCACCGGTGCCCGACACGTCCGACGAGCACCCCTTCTACCGGCTGTTGATCGAGGACAACGGCCCGGCCGACGGCGCGGTGCCCGCCCCGGGCGCCGCCGTGGGGATGCTGGGCCTGGCCGGTGCGCTGTTGTGCCTTGCCGGACGAGCGAGGTGGAGCAAGCGGGCCAGCACGTGCAGCTAGTGATCTTATTGACCCTGATCCAGGAGAAGAACGATGAGGTTGTTGAGAGTATCGGCGCTTGCGGCGGCCGTGAGCTTGTGCTGGACCACAAGCGGTTTCGGGTTCGTGCTCGCGAACCTTAACTACGACTGGAGGGACTCGGAGCAGTACCACGTCTCCCGGCTCCCCGAATGGGGCGGGTCGCTGCCCAGCGAGGGCGTCAGTAACGACGTCCTCGCCGGGGCCTACGATTTCGGGGCCCTGTCCGCAGGGGGCACGATCGACACGCTGACTCACGCCCCCACGGTCTGGGAGGATTTCGTGTTTTACGAGCCTGATGACCATGATCCGGAACAAGCGATCTACGACGTTCCGTTCGGCTCGGACCTGGTGAGCCTCTCGCACTATGACACGACGGTACTCTGGGGCTCGTGGACGGTCCATGTCTATGAGCACAGCGAGCACGGCGAGCACAGCGGCCGCGATCAGGACTGGTACACGATGACTCCTTCCGCGGGTCGGCTCGTCGAGGTGTCGCTGCTGGCCCACCAGCCTACGGCTTCCGACGGAGTGACGCCGATCGGCACCGGGCTGACCGTGGAGTCCGACTGGACGCTGGGCCTGGTGGACGGCACGGGATTACGGTTCGTAGAGCGGTCGGGCGTGGGGACGCTGAGCTTCGTCAGCGACGGCGATCCGTTCTTCATCCACGTGTACGACCCGACGCCGGAAGCGCCCGATCACAGCACGGAAGAGCACCGCTTCTACCGGCTGTTGATCGAGGACGCCGGCCCCGCCGACGGCGCGGTGCCCGCCCCGGGCGCCGCCGTGGGGATGCTGGGCCTGCTGGGCGTCGCCGGCGTCGTGGCCGCGGCGAGGAGGCTCAGGAAGCCGTCCTGCAAATAGCAGCGCGAGAACGGCAAGAAGCGCAAACGGGGTAGCCGATGGGCTACCCCGTTTTTCGTGCGCCTCGATTCGTCGCGACCTCTACCGCGCTTCTCGGCGGGCCTTTTCCTGGCGGTAGTAGATCAACATCTCGCGGATCATCGATTCCACGGGAGCGTGATCGTCGGTGAAGACCGGGGCCTCCGCAGGGGGCTCCAGCGCCCGCACCTGCCCCGCGGCGACGCGGCCGGCCTCGGCCACGCTTTCCGGCCCGCCGAGCTGCGCGAGCCGCGATCGCAGCTCGCCGACGGCTCGCTCGCGCGTGAAGGCCAGGAGCATGTGATTGCCGCCCGGGCGCGAGAGCACGGCCAGCGACGGGAAGACCTCCTTCAAGGTGGCCGCGCAGGAGTCGAGCAGCCGGTGGTCGGGGTGGACGTCGTAGAGGTTGAGCATCACGACGGCGTCGTCGCTCATCCGCTCGCGCAGCAGCGCGAAGAACTCGCGCGTCAGCAGGTAGAACGGGATGTACGGCCCGCCCTGGTAGAGATCGACGTGGACGATGTCGTACTGGCCGGTGTCGCGGGCGAGCCACGGCCGGGCATCGGCCAGGTGGACCCTCAGGCGCTCGCCCTCTTGCAGATGGAAGTAGCGGCGGCCGGCTTCGATCACGTCGGGATCGATCTCGACGGCGTCGAACGTGGCCTCGGGCGCGGCCTTGCGCGTGGCGACGATCGATCCGCCCCCGCCCGCCCCCAGCACCAGCACGCGGCGCCCGGCAACCAGCAGCGGCCCCATGAAGAAGTCGTCGTAGTAGAGCCCGGTCCAGCGGCCCGGCCGGCTGCTGACCGAGTGGATCGAGCCGGCCTCGTTGAGGATCAGCGCGCGGCGCGGGCCGCGGCCGGCCACGCGCACCAGGTTGTAGGGCGATTCGGAGACCCAGAGGGTGTCGTCCGGCCAGTCCACGCCGCAGCCCAGGGGCACGGCGAGAAGGGGCACGAGGCCCGCGACCGCGGCCAGGCTTCTGGCCCGCGCCATGCCACACGCCCCCAGCGCGCCGGTCGCCACGCAGGCCGTGACCAGCGTGGCCTGCGTCCCGATCGAGGGCAGGAGGTGGAAGGTGGTGATCACGACCCCCAGGATGCTGCCGATCGTGGACATGGCCGAGATGCCCCCGGCGGCGACGCCCACGCGACCGCTGCGCGCGAGCAGTCGGATCAGGAACGGGCCCGCCGTGGCCAGGAGCATCATCGGCGGGGCGAACACCGCGAGCGTGGCCAGGACCGTCCCCGTCAGAGAGCCCAGGCCCGCCAGGCTGGGCAGCAGCGCGCGGACGCCGAGCACCACGACAAGCTGGTACAGCGCGCTGGCAAGCATCAGCCAGTACAGCGGGCGATCGGTCTGGCTGCGGTCGGCCAGCCAGCCGCCCGCCGCGTATCCCGCGGCCAGCGAGCCGAGGACCACGCAGATCATGCTGCCCCAGACGTAGATGGAGTAGCCGAAGTAGGGCGCGTAGAGGCGGAACCCCAGCATCTCCAGGGCCATGATCACGGCCCCGGCCACCAGCGCCGTGGCCAGCCACAGCGCCAGGGTCAGGGCGTCGATCGGCGGCGGAGCCGCGTCGGGTGGTCTTCGCCGGGACATGGGGTATTCGCCTTGTGGAGCTACCTCAACCGGCTGAGAAGGTCGCGGCAGGCGGCGCGCTCCAGCGGGTGGAGCTGGGAGAGGACCACGGGCTCCGGGTCTCCGTCGGCCGCGCTCCGGGCCGCTTCGGCCGAGGCCTTGGCCACGGCTTGCCTGGCCTTCTCCGTTTGCTTCGCCTGCACGTAGGCCATGGCCAGATGGACGAGGCGGTTGGGCTTGGGCGCGTCGGCCACGACCAGTTCCATGTCGCGAATCGCGTCGGCGGGCTGACCCAGGGCCCGATACACGCTCGCCCGCGTGTCGAGCAGCGAGGCGCGGGGCCCATCCAGCTCGATGGCGTGGTTGACCAGGTCCAGGGCCCGATCGAGCCGCTCGCCCCGGAGTGCCAGGAGCTCGGCCAGGTTGTTCAGCACGGCCACGTTGTCGGGCTGCTGCTCGAGCAGCTCTCCATACAGCTTCACGAGCCGGTCGAAGCGCTCGCCGGCCTCGCTCACGCGGATCTGGGCCAGGAGCCACTCCGTGCCTCGCCCGTGCCGGGCTATCGCCTCCCGGCTGAGCGACTGTAATCGCTCCAGGTCCTTGGGCTGCGATGCCAGCAGGGGGCACAGGGCGATCACGGCTCGCGCGAGCTGGCGGGATTCTGCCGTCGGGATCGCCTCCTCCAGCACAGCCAGGGCTTCTTCGTGACGTCCCCATCGGGCAAGCATGGCCACGCCGGCCAATGGCCGGTCGGGATGCTTCTGGAGGTAATCGTCCAGGAGGGACTCCGCTTCCGCGCGGAACCGCTCGGCCAGGAGGCGCGAGTCGGACGCTTCGAGCTTCGCGGCGCGCGCGTCGAGGAGCTGGACCAGCGCCAGGGTCTGGTCCGAGACGCCTTCCTCGGCATGGCGCTTGCGCACCAGGTCGAGGGCCGCGTCGAAGTGGCCCCGTTCGAACTCCAGGTCGGCGGCGGCGGCCAGGGTGGCGATGTCGGCCGGCGCGATCCGCTCCAACTGGCGCAGGCGGAGCTCGGCCTCGTCGAGCGCACCCGACCGGATGAGATGGCCGAGGTACATGCGCAGCGCGTCGGGACGCGACAGGACGCGAAGATGGGGCACGGCCCGCTCCCAGCGGCCCTCGGACGCATGGAGTCTGGCCAGCATCCAGCGCGCTTCGTCCCCGACGTTGGACGTGGCGACCAGCTCCTCGAGGATCGCCGCGCCCTCGTTTCGCTTGCGCTGCTGCGGATGCTTCGCCAGCAGGGCGGCCTTGGCCTGGCGGTCGGCGACCGACGCGGGATCGTCGTCGAGGTTCTGCTGAACCAGGTCGAGCGCTTCCTGGAGCTCGGCGAACCGGCCCCACTCGGCGAGCGAAAGCGCCAAGGTGCGCCGGCACCACTTGCGATCCTCCGCCGTGGCCTCGACCGCGCCGGCGACCACTTCCCGAAGACGATCCAGGGCGAGCTGGGGACGGCCCGTGCGGGCGCAGAAGTACGCCACCGAGCGAATCAGCGACACGTCGTCGGGCGTGGCCTGGAGGGCCTTCCGGTATTGCGCTTCCGCGGCCTCGACCTGCCCCAGCGCCAGGTGCGCGGCGGCCATCGCGCGAGGGGCGATCGTGGGCGGGACGTTGGTCTCCAGGCCCGGCAGGAGCTTCTCGGCGTCGTGGCGGCGTCCGGACCGGGAAAGAAGCTCGATCGTCGCCACCCAGGGCCCCGGCGCCGCCAGGTCCAGCTCGCGTGCCCGCCGCAACGACGTCTCGGCCTCGGCCAGGAGCGGCGCGGCCTGTCCGTCCCGTCCCGCCGCCTGGTGCTTGAACCCTAGCGACATCAAGAGGCTGCCCAGCCACAGGTGGTCCCGGGGATCCTCGGAATCGGCGGCCGCGCGGCGGGCGGGCTGGAGGGCTTCTTCGAGCAGGGCGAGCCGGCCGAGGACCTGGGACCGGAGGCGATCGAAGTCCTCGCCGAGCGGCTGCTCGCGGGCCTGGCACGCGCTGAGCAGCTCGCCCGCCTCGGCGTACCGCTGTTGCCCATGAAGCAGCTCCACGGCCCGGCGGATCGCCGGCGTATCCGTGGTGCCCAGATCGATCGCACGCAGGTAGCAGTCCGTGGCCGAGGCCGAATCGCCGAGGAGGTCGTGGATGCGGGCTTGCAGTAGGGGAACGGCGGCCCACTGGGGACGCTGCCGCGCGGCCACGTCGAGGAGCCGCTGGGCCTCGGCGAAGTCGTTGGACTCGGCCTGGACCGCCCGGTCCACCAGCCAGGTCGCCTTGGAGAAGTGCCAAAGCGGCCCGGGGCCCTCGATCGCGTGGATGCGGTCGAGCCGCGCCCCCAGGAGCTGCTCGTCGCCCAACTGGCCCGCCACCTTGAAGGCCAGCTCGCACAGCGCCAGGTCGTTGGGCAACTCGTCGAGGGCCCGACGTGCGATCGCGTCGGCGGTCCCGGTCTCGTCCGCTTGCAGGGCCGCTTGGATCAGTCCCCGCCATAGGATCCGCTTCGACTCGGGGTCGGACGAGGGCGCGTCGTCGGCCAGCTCGAGGAGTCGCGCCCCGCGCTCGCTTGCCGGCTGGGGCGACCGGGCGACGAGCGACGCCTTGGCGAGCCGGAGATCGACGCTGTCGCCTGCCGACGCAGTGGCCTCGTCCAGCCAGCGCCGCGCCTGGTCCCAGTCGCCGCGGCGGCCGGCCAATCGCGAAAGGGTCGTCCAGACACTGATCTTGTCGGGATGCTGCTGGCGGGCCGCAAGCAACAGCTTCTCCGCCTCGTCCGCCCGATTCTGCGCTAGAAGGACCTCCGCGCGAAAGAGCGTGGCCGCCAGCGCCTGGCCCTCGGACTCGTCCATCTGCCGCAGAAGCCCTTCGAGCTGCGTCCAGTCGCGCTGGTCTTCGGGTAGCGAGAGATTCCTGGCCAACAGCAGCCGCGCTCGCTGGGCCGGCGCCACCGTGCCGCCGAGGATGCCGCCCAGGGCCTGCTGCTGTTCGGCCGCTTCGTCGAGGCGGCCGAGCCGGCCGAGGAGATCGACCAGGGCCGCACGCGGCGCCGCGTAGCTCCGATCGGCGCCTACCGACTTGCGGTACGCGCTGATCGCGCCTTCGAAATCGCCGAGCCGCTCACAGGTCCGTCCGAGCAGGTATTCCACCTCCTTCAGCAGGTCGGCGGCCTGGGCGACCTGGGGCCGGACCGCCAGCAGGCGGGTCTGCGCGTCTCGCCACTGCTCGCGGTGGAAGGCAAGCCGCGCCTCCAGAAGGCCGGTGATCGGGGCCGGGTACCCGTCCTCCCCGAGCCTGGCGACGATCTTCTCGGCCTCGTCGAGCCGGTCCGACGCCAGCAGAAGGCGCACCAGGCGCACCGGGATCGTGGAACGCGCTTCGACCGCCTCCGCGCCTTGAAAAAGCCACTCGATAGCCGCGTCCGTGCGGTTCTGTTCAAGCTCGATGTCGGCCAGCGTGGCGTACGCCGCCGCCATCCCGGGGGCCTGCTGGAGGGCCCGGCGCCCACGATCCCGCGCCTCGTCGTAGCGCTTCAGTTCAGCGAGACACTCGGCCGAGAGGAGCAGGGCCCGCGGCGCCTCGGGCTCGATCGCCAGGCTGCGGTCGGTGTCGGCCAGGGCCTCTTCGAAGCGCCCGACGGAATAGCGGTAGTGCCCCCGCGCGAGATGCGCCCGCGCCGAATCCTCGTTGACCTCCACCAGCCGATCCATCCAGGTGTCGGCGCTTTCCGACTGCCACCGCGCCTCGTCCGCGAAGGCGTCGGGGTGCTCGCGGAGCAACAGCGTCAGGTGGAGGTAGTGATCGACTCCGTGGGGGTCGGCCTCGATGGCGCGCCGGAACGTCTCGGCCGCCCGGAGATACTCCTGTTCGGCCACCTGGCAGAGGCCGAGGAAGCGGAGCAGTTCGGGGTCGTCCGGGGCCGACGGCAGGAGATGCGTCTGGAGATGCTCCTCGGCGTCGCGATGCCGGCGCAGGCGCAGCGCGACCTCGACGAGGCGGCGCCGCACCTCGTCTCGCGTGGGGTCCAGGCGCAGGGCCTTTTCCAGCGTGACGAACGCCCGACGATGGCGGGAGGCGTCGGCGAGCACGGTGCCGAGCCGGGCCACCGCGTCCGCGTCGCGGGGCCGGAGGTCGAGATACCGTTCCAGCGCGGCGATCGCCTCGCCCACGTCCTCCTCCTCCAGGGCGGCATCCGCCTGGTCGAGGAAGAACCCCGCGTGGCGCTGGATCTGGAATCCGTGAAGCAGGTGAAGCCCGCCTCCCAGAACCAACACGATCACCGAAGCGATCAGGCAGAAGCGAAGGTCGATCGTCTTCATCTTGCTCCTCGATCAATTCGCCCAAGTCGCCGGCTGCGCGCGGCGCGGTTGGGCCGGGGTAGGCTGCGTAAGCTCGGTCCGGAAACGCGGCGGACGCTCGCCGCGCGCTGGGCCGCGCACGGGGGCTATTCGGCCGCGGCGTGTTGCGACCCTTCGGCGGCCGGATCCGGCCGGTTCATCCAGTCGAACACGCGTCCGCCCAGGTCGATCATCGCCGCCTTGGCCTCCTTGGCATTGGAGGCCGACGATTGGAGCATCACCTTCGAAAGCGCCGGCCACTGTTCGCTCCCGCGCAGCGCGCGAAACGAAGGCTTGACGCCGGCTTGATCCCAGCAGGTGTTCTCGCCGAGCTGATACCAGAAGAGCACGTAGGCGGGCATGTCGTCGCGAACGATCTCCAGCAGGCCGGCGTGGACCGTGCTGCCGCCCGGCGTGTCGAAGACGACGGGGCTCTCGGCCAGCACACGATAGCCGGACCCGGTGTAGCACTCGCGCGGTCCGTGCGGCAGGAACACCTCGTACCGGGTGAAGATCGCCGTATGGCAGGAGACCTGGCGCGAGGCGGGATCGGAGTAGAGCCGGTCCACGACCACGTCCGCCCCGATGGCCCGGAAGACCTGAGGGTCGAGCGGCACGGTCTTGCCGCTCCATTCGCCCAGGCGCAAGGGAAGGTCTTCCAGGTTCCAGGCGGGCATGGTGACGTTCCGCGGCCAGCCCGCCCGGCGGACCGCGGCCGTGCTGACGGTGATGGTCGCAACCAGAAGGGCTGCAACCAGCGTGCGTTGTGCCAGGCTCATGGCGTACTCATTCCCCCCAGGATGACGCAACTGCCGCGCGACTTGTCAACTCGATCGTAGTAGGGACTTCCGTCTGCCTGCCGCGCGGCGACCTGTCGGCAAGACGACGATTCAACGGTCCGATCTGCCTTCAAGATAGCTCCGCGCCGACTGCGGCCGAGCCGGCGAGCTCCGGCTGGGCGGCGGGCTCGGGATCGCTGCTGTAATAGGCCTCCTCCCAGTAGCCGGTGACCACGGCTTCCACGCTCGGCGCGCCAAAGGCGAGAAGCATCTCCCGAGCGGCCAGGACCTGCGGGGCCCGGCTCACGTCGCGCAGTACCGAGAGCACGACGCGGTCCACGTGGCGGGCCAGGAGGCGCGATTCGGCGACCGGGAGGACCGGCCCGCCGTCCACGACCACGAAGTCGAACCGCCGCCGCGCCTCGTCGAAGAACCGGCGAATGGCCTCGCCGGCCAGAACCGCCAGCGACCGCGGGGTCCACGACCCGGCGGCCAACAGGGACAGACGGTCGATTCCGGTGCTCTGCGAGGCCGCCTCGAGCGGGGTTTCCCCTCGAAGCACCTCGCTGACCCCAGGCGCGGAGGGGACTCCGAAGAGGCGGGCCAGGGCGGGCCGGCGCAAGTCGAAGTCCAGCAGCAGCGTTCGGTACCCGATCCGGGCGAGCCCCGTGGCCAACTGGGTCGCTAAGGTGGTCTTACCCTCACCGCTCGTGGCGCTGGAGATGAGAACCGCCATCGAGTCGCGGGCCTCGGTCTCGTGAAGCAAGCTGGCGATGATGCCGTCGATCGCCTCGCGGACCGTCGCCGCCCCCTGGGCGCGGCCGTTGCGTTTGGTGAGCCTCGGATACCAGCGCTTGGGGAGGTTCGGTGGCAGCGTGCCCAGCAGGTTGAGTCTCAGCCGCGCGGTCACGTCGGACGGCGTGTTGACCCGCTGCTTGCGGGCCTCCCAGAAGAGGATGCCGACAAACGGCAAGCCAAAGCCCGCCAGGCCGGTCAGGAGGACCTTCCGATGGGCCTGGGACTCGTTGTCCACCACGGTAGGCGGTCGTGCCTCCTGGAGCCGTTGCACGCGGGCGGCCGTGGCCACCTCGACGCGAAGCCGCTCGCGCTCGGCGGCGATCGGGTTCAGCACGCCCTCCAGGTGGGAGATCTCCGCGCGCATCATCTCCACCTCGATGGACGAGCCGCCGAACTGCTCGGCCCGCTTGCGGCTTTCCTCCAGGTCCTTCTGAATCTGGGTCTCCTGCTCGACGGCCATGGCCAGTTGCGTCTCCAGGTCCGCCCTGCGTTCCTCCAGCAGGTCGCGTCTTCGCCGCCGGAGCTCTTCCTTGCGGGCCTGGAGCGCGTCGGCCCACTCCTGCCGGAGCGCCTGGAGATCGCTCTGGGGCTTCTCCAGGTACTGGGCAACGCGGCTGTCGGCCACGCGCTGCCGGTACTCCTCGATCAGGGCCTCCAGGCGGGTCCGCCGCTCGTCCAGGGCGGTCATGGCCGGATCGGCCCGCGCCGCGGAGGCGACCTCCGCGTCGCTGATCTCGACTTGCTCGAACTTCTCGAGGTTCGCCTTCTGAACGCGCAACTCGCTCTCCAGCCGGCCCACCTCGAACTGCGCGCGGACCAGGGCCCGGCGCAATTCGGCGAACTGTTCCAGGGCGATCTGCTGCTTCAGGGCCAGCGCGTCGCGGTCTCCGCTCCCCACCTGCTCCACCAGCCGCTTCAGATCGACCCGTTTGCGACGCATCTCGTCGCTCTTGGCCACGTAGAGATCGTTCAGCTCGTCGAGACGTTGCCGGCGCTCGTTCTTCTCCCGGTCCACGACCTCGACGAGGTACGCCTCCACGATCGCGTTGACGACCGTGCTGATCTGCTCGGGATCGTCGCCCGAGAGCCGCACCGCCATCAGCTCGGAATTGCCGGGGAATTCCACGCGGAGGCTCTCGGCGAGGAACCGCACGGGATCCTGCTCCCTGCCCACGATTTCGAGCCGACTCACCTCGGGCTTGCGGAGCGCCGCAAGCAGCACGAAGTCGCTCTTCAGGAGCTGCTGCTGGGTGCTCTTGTAGATGTCGAAGCTCCGCCGCGCCGCGGAATCGCGCGTCTCGAACACGAGGGACTCCTGCGCCGTGGACACGCGAAGCAGCGCCCGGGCCGTGTAACTCGGCTTGTGGAGAGACCATGCGACTCCGCCCGCCACGACCGCGCACAACAGGCCCAGAGGCACCGCCATCCACCACCGGCGTCGCAGGGCGTGCAGGTAGGCGGCCGGGCCCGACAGCGCCGGAGACGCGGCCGCGTCGGGATCAACCGGGCCGCCCCAGACCGCCGGCACCAGCGCAGCCGAGTCGGCCTGCGGCGACGCCGCGGACTGAGGGACCAGCGGATCTTCGGATGCGCGCGTCATGGGGTTCCGCCGTGCACCGCCCCGCCCGGCGAAGCGCTTGCCGCTTGCCGGGCTTCGGCCAGGGCTTCCGCCAGCGCGTCCGTCTCCGGTCGCACGACGAAGGCCCGGTCCAGCACCCACAACTCGGCCCCGAGGAGCAGCGCGGCCGTGGGCATCATGAACCAGCCCGCCATGTCGTGGAACATCGTCTTCACGCCCTCGCCCGGAAAGACCTGGCACAGAACGACGGTCGCCGTGATGCGGAGGATGTTCGCCACCATCGTGATCGGGATGGCGCTGAGCACGATGATCAGCTTTTCCACCGCGGTCCGCTCGAAGACCATCGCCGCGCCCACGCTTACCGCGGCATACATCATCATCATCTGGAGGCCGTTGCAGGCCTCGGCGACGCCGAACTCCTCGTGGGAGAGCACGATGATGTTGCCCCGCGACACCGCGGGAATGCCGATGGACTGGATGAGGTACGTGCTGGCCATCGTGGCGAGCCGCTGCAACGGGTGGCTCAGCAGCGTGGCGAGGAAGCCGGGCAGCGGGATCATGAAAATGAGAAACACGATCGCCGGCCACGACCAGCGCAGCGCCGACCAGCCGCCCACCAGCAGGGCCACGCCAATCAGGCACGGGACCAGCGACGCGGGGTCAAGCAGATGATGGTAGTAGTAGGCCGAGGCCCACCGCATGGCCCACGCCGCCGCGATGAAGACCGACCCCAGCCAGTTGCCCCGCCACGCCTGATCACGCAGCATCTCGCGGCGGGTCCACAGCAGATAGCCGGCAAACACCGGGACCAGGAACCCATAGAGGTAGTCGGGCTCGTTCCACCAGCGGCTCGCAAGCGCCCCCAGCGGCTGGCAGTACGACCAGGCCAGAACGATCAGCAGCACGGCGGCGCCGACCGCGGAGGTCCACTCCGCGGCGGCGATCGGCGATCGTCGGGCCATCCCGGCCGACTGCATGGAATCAGGTCCCGAAGGACGAGACATCGCGGTTTCCTGCGTCAGGGGTGTGAAGGAATCGGGAGGTCACGCCATCACGCGGCCCCAACGCGCGGCTGCGCGATGGGCTTGATCGAAGGGATGGGACGCTGCCGGATCGGGCGACCCGGTCCCATCGTGGCTCCCTGCCAAATCGTTCGGGGGGCGAGCCGGCACTTCGGGGGCGTCGGCCGGCCCCGGCCTTCACCGCGGCTTGAGGGGAATCTCGCCCGGCGCACCAGCGCGAGCGCCGCTTCTGCCCCATCGGCCTCCGCGCGTCGCGAGGACGGCGTAGCGGATCAACGCGGCTTGGGAGCCGGTTCCGAGCTTCTCCATCATTCCCCGGCGGCGAAATTCCACGGTCCGCGTACAGACGCCAAGCCGGTCCGCGATCTCGCGGCTCGCCTCGCCCCGCGCGATCATCTCCAGAAGCTCTCGCTCCCTGTCCGAGAGACGGGCCAACCCCTCCTCGTACTGCCGGCGCTCCTGCGACTCGGCCCGGTGGCATCGGTCGATCTGGAGCGCCTCTTGAATCGCCTCCCACACTTCGAGCTCGCGAATCGGTTTCTCCAGGAAATGCACGGCCCCGGCGCGCATGGCATGGACGGCGATCGACACGCTCCCGTCGGCCGTGAGAAACACCACCGGCAGCATGCTCCCCTGCTCGTCGAGGCGCTGCTGGATCTGTAAACCGTTGACGTCGGGCAGACGGACCTCCGTCACAAGGCAACCCGAGCGGTGGAAGACTTCGGCGCCGAGGAACTCCTTGGCCGAGGCGAAGGCCTCGCACCCGACGTTCATTGCCTGAAGCAGGCTGCGGATCGCCTCGCGGGCCGAGGCACAGGCGTCCAGGACGAACACGGTCGGCTCGGATCGAGTCGCGTGCCTCTTCATCGTCTCACGCTGCCTGGTCGTCCGGCCCTTTCGGCGCACACTCCGCTCCCGTGGGCGGCAGTATAGCCCCCATTTCGGCCCCTGGTGGGATGTTCCGCGAGAACGCATCCAATGTCCGCGGCCGGAATTCACGCACTGCCCCAAGTGCGAACGATCCTCGTCCATGCCGCGGCCGGTTTTCGCAAAGCGCATAGCGCACTTCGCTTGGGCGAAAATTGAACCACCCGGAGGTCATGATTCCTTTAGCGGCAAGCGAGATTTCAGTGACCACCAGGTTGCGAATCTGTTAGCAAATGGCAATATCCTCATCCCTTCACCAGACAGCCAAGGCCGTGTGCTCGCGGGGCCGAATCTGCCGCGGCCTCAACCGAAACCCCCGCCTGACCCGCGCACTCGCGGGACCTGCGGCAAGTGGATCGGGGACCGGACCGGTGTTCTAATGGGGTAGCCGTCTTGCGGCCGGACGGCGGCTGGCCAGCCGGGCGGCCCGAGGCGCCGCTCGCGGCGATCCCACGTCGAGGCCCACGTTTCGGGAGAAACCCATGAAGTTGTTCCCTGCGAGCACGCGGCGCGCGATCCTCGGCGCGGCCCTGGCCCTGGCCAGCGTGAGCCGGGCCGAGGAGCTGAAGGTCGATTACCGGTTCGCGCCGCACGAGTGGCAGGCGGCGATCTGCCTGCCCGACGATCCCCACAAGACCCTCGTCGATCGCCGCGGCGCGCTGCTCTATCACTACCGCCAGGGGGGGCGGGAGTTCGGCACGCGGCTCTCCGTGGCGGTCGCCGAGGATGCCCGCTGGACCGGCCAGCAATTGCTCTTGCCGCGCGTGCCCCTCGTGCGCACGACGCGCGAAGCGCCGGGCTTGAAGATCGTCGAGGAGGCGCTGGCCGTCACGCGCCTTCCCGCACCGCCCGACGGCAAGTCCCCCGGATTGCGCCGGCTGGACGGGCATCGGGTCCAGCGCGACTGGGCGCAACCGGCGAAGGGCCTGGACCCGTCGCTGGCCCACATCGCGCTGCACTACGGCGGTCCCCTGCACCTGCAGATTCACACCAAGCGGGGCGGCGCCCTCCGCGTCGCGCTGGCGCTGTGCGAGGGATGGTGGGACGAGGCCGGCCAGCGGGTCCAGGTCCTCCGCGTCGAGGGTGACGAGCCCGAGACGGTGGACACGGTCGCGGAGCTGGGCAAGAACCGGGCCGGCGCCTTCTGGTTCGACGCCAGGGATACCGACGGCGACGGGTCCATCGACGTGCGCATCGAAGCCGCCGAGGAAGCCAAAGACAAGAATACGGTGCTCAACGGCCTGTGGGCCTTCGAGGCTGGGACGGAGCGCGACGGCGAGGCGCTGCTGGCCGGCAAGCTCACCTCCGCAGCCCTCGTGACCCTGGCCGACGCGAAGCTGGGCGGCCCGGCGCGCAACGACATGATCCTCGTGCACGTCACCAACACGTCGAAACAGGCCAGGCAGATCCGGCCGGCCGCGGTCGTCGATACCGGCCTGGCATGCGAGGACCGGCTTTCCGACCAGAAGCTCCTCATCCAGGGCCACGAGACGATTACCGCCTCGCGCAAGATGCTCCAGGTCGAGGCCGCGGAAGCAACGCGGCGCGTGGTCCGCCTGGAGGAAGTCGCGCTGGAGCCCGGCGAGACGGCTGCCTTCTTCGTCCTTTACAGCGGCGGGGGGCGGATCGTGCCTTGGCCGAAGACGCTCGAAGAGGCCCTCGCCTGCCGCGAGCAGGCCGTGGCCTATTGGACGAATGCGCCGCTGCCTTGGGGCCGCGTCGAGGTGCCGGACCCGCAGATCCAGGGCCTCATCGACGCGGCGATCCGCAACATCTGGCAGGCGCGCGAGATCAAGAAGGGCTTGCCGGCCTTCCAGGTGGGCCCGACCTGCTACCGCGGCCTGTGGATCGTGGACGGGGCGTTCCTGCTCGAGGCGGCCACGATGCTGGGGGCGGGCGACGAGGCCCGCAGCGGCGTGAAGTACACCCTCGCGTTCCAGAAGGAGGACGGCCGGTTCGAGATCCTCCAGGGCTACCATAAGGAAAACGGCATTGTGATCTGGACCTGCCTGCGGCACGCGCGCCTCACGCAGGACAAGCCGTGGCTGGAGTCGGTCTGGCCCACGATCGAAGGGGCGATGGACTACATCGCCGTGCTCCGAAAGCAGTCCCTCCAGAACGAGGAGACGCTGGACGACGGGCTCATGCCGCCGGGCTTCCCCGACGGGGGACTGGGACCGCGATACTGCTACGAGTACACCAACACGTACTGGAACCTGGTCGGCGTGCGCGCGGCCGTGGAGGCGGCACGCTGGCTCGGCAAGGACGACCAGGCGCGCCGCTGGCAGCGGATGTACGACGACTTCTACGCCACGTTCCGAAAGACCGCCGAGCGCGACATGCGCCAGGATGCCCACGGCAACGCCTATCTGCCGACCTACATGGGCGAGGCGGGCAAGAAGCTCCTTCCGCAACGCGCCCAATGGTCGTTCTGCCACGCCGTGTATCCCGGCCAGCTCTTCGACCGGGACGATCCGCTCGTGGCCGGCACCCTGGCGATGCTCGAGGCCACCGAGCGCGAGGGCATGGTGTACGGCACCGGCTGGGACAAGGAGGGGCTGTGGAACTACTTCGCCTCGTTTTACGGGCACGCCTGGCTGTGGCAGGGCGAGGGCCGGAAGGCGGCGCAGACGCTCTACGCGTTCGCCAATCATGCCGCCCCGATCCTCGCGTGGCGCGAAGAGCAGTCGCCCAAGGGCGAGGAGTACAAGAAGGTCGGCGACATGCCGCATAACTGGGCCAGCGCCGAATTCGTCCGCCTGGCCGTGCATCTACTGGCTCTGGACCGCGGGGATGAGCTTCACCTGTTCGAAGGCCTGCCCGTGGAATGGACCCGCCCCCGCATGGTCACCAAGCTCAACGCCGTCGCCACGCCCTTCGGGCCGCTGACCATGGAGCTGAAGATCGCCGACGACGGCCGGACGGCCATGCTTCGCGTCGAGCCGCTCGCCGATCCGTCGTGCAAGAGGATCGTCGTGCATCTGGGGCGCTGGGCCAGCCGCGAAGAGGGCGCCCGGATCGAGCTGAATCCCCAGCAGGCCAGCGTGCGGCAGATTGCGATGGAGCGCGCGACGGATTAGCGAGCGCGTCCTATGCCTGCCGCTTCGGGGCCTGTCGTGGCGGGGTCGGGAGTCTTCCCTCGTTGAGGCGCCGGTCGCACGGGGAGGCCACTTCGAGAGAAGACCCGCGACCCCCTCCGATCGGCGCCAAGTCACTCGGCGAGCATCCCCGCCATCCGCTGCCGGAGCTTGCGGAGCCGGGCTTCCTGCGCTGCGTCGAACGAGCCCAGGCGCTGGGCGTAGGTGTCCATCCACACCACCAGGCGCCGGCGGTCGTCCCCGTCCAGCCGGACGTCGTAATGGCCCGCCTCCAACAGCGGCCACAGCGCATTGGTGGCCGCGGCCCCGGCCCCGGGGGTCGAGCGGCCCTGGTGGTACCGGGCCTGGACGTGCTCGCGGAGGCTCGGCTTGCCGTAGCCGACCAGCGACTCGTACGATCGGGCCGCGGTCAGGTCGAACGTCGGGTCCTTCCCGCCCCGCTTGTGGCAGGCGACGCAGTGCCGCTCCAGCACCGGCTGGACCAGCACCCGGTAGTCGAGCGGCCAGGAGCCCTCGGGCCCCGGGGCGATCTTCGAGGGCTCGCGGGCCGCGGCCAGCGGGGCGACGCGGGGCGGGGCCGTGTGCCGCGGCTCGTGGCAGCCGATGCAACTGGTGTGCTCGCCCGGCTGCACGTAGGTCACGCTCCGCATGGTCTGCACGGCGGTGCCATCGCCGTCGAGCGCCTGGAGGAAGAACGATACCCCGGAGGGGACGCGGAAGTGGGCCGACCCGTCGCGCTCGACCGGCACCGTGCCGAGGACGAACTTGCCGGGATCGTCGCGCGTCAGGCCCAGCACGGGGTGGTTCATCGTGGGGTGGGTCTTGGCCGGCACGCCCACGATCCGCAGGTGCGAGACGCTGCCGCGCGGGACGTTCTCCAGCCCCGCGTACACGTCGATCAGCAGCATGCGTCCTTCCTGCTCGCCCTCCCACTGGACCTGCGAGGGGATCTGCGGGGGGCGGCGGCGCGCCCGGATCGGCAGCGGGTACATGCTGCTGATCTGCGGATCGCGGTAGAGCAGGTTCAGGTTGCCGAACGTATCGAACAGATAAATGCCCAGATCGTTCGGCTCCCCCGGCATTCCCCACTGCGGCCGGGGCGTTCCGGGCGGCAGCGGCGAGTCGCTCCAGGCCACCAGGTAGTGTTCTTCTGCCAGCGGGTACGGATTGGCGAAGTAGGTGGCGGGCCAGCCCTCGCTCTCGGGAAAGGCCACCTCGGGCGTCAGCCGGGTCATGGGCTCCGGCCCGTCGGCCCCGCGGCTCGGATCGAGCAGAACCAGGCTCCCGCCGGTCAGGGCGTGGTGGCCCGAGGCCGTGAAGATCAGCTTGCGCGAGCCGGGTATCGAGCGGGCCTCGAAGATGCAGTGCGGATTGCGGGTGTAGTTGCCGAACACGGCGCGGGCTCCGGTGCCGTCAGGCAGCGTGGACCACAGGCTCATGAACGGCATGTTGTGGCGATCGACGTAATCCCAGCGTGCGTAAAGGATGCGGCCGTCGGCGTCGATGCTCGGCGTCCACTCGAAGTTCTCGAACGGGGAGATCTGCGTGAGGTTCCCCCCGCCGGCGTCCATCACGTGCAGCGTGTAGATGGCCACGGGGCGCGAGGGTCCGCCGCCGCAGCGCACGTAGCTGTCCGGCGCGGCCCCGTCCGCGCTCTCGGCCCCGCTGCGGCGGCCGCACTGCACGTGCTGCCCGCGCCGCGTGGAGAGGAACACGATGCGGCCGTCGGGCAGGTAGCGGCCGTCGAAGTCGTCGTACTTGCCGCGCGTCAGCCGACGCAGACCCGTCCCGTCGAGGCCCATCTCGTAAAGGTGATAGAAGGCGTCCTCGGGCACGTTCGCCTTGTCGAGCTTGTTCGGCTCGTCCTTCAGCCCGGGGTAGTGCCTGGCGTGGGCGAACAGCACGCGCCGGCCGTCGCAGGAGATGTCGGGCCGGAGGATGCTCCCGGTGGGAAGCTCCCCGCTCAGGCAGCGGAGCCGCGGCGCGTCCGTCTTGAAATCCTCCAGCACGAACAGGCCGCCCCCGGGCCGCGAGAACCAGCCGTAGTACTGGTCGGACATGTGGGTGAACGAGCCCGGCACGCGCTTGACCAGCAGCAGGTCGTCGAAGTCCAGGAGCGGGTTCTTCAGCGCCGTCCGCCGCACGGCCCAGCGGGCGTCGAGATAGAGCCTGCGGCGCATCTCGGCCGGGGCGCCGTCAGGGAGCTTCTGGAGCGATTCGGCCACGCGACGAAGGGCCTTGATCTCCGCCTCGACCGCGGCCCCGCGCACGCGAAGGTCGTCGGCCAGTTCAAGGCCGCTCTCCACGACCTCCGCCGCGGGATAGCCGCCCTCGGGCACCTGCGCGTCCGCGCCTGCGTCGGCGCGCCCCGACGCCGCGTGGCTTCTCGACCACGGGCTCGTGCTCGACTGGTCGGCCGGCTTGCCCCGGGCGACGTTCGTCGCAGCGCCCCTTCGGTACACTTCGACCTCGTCGAGGTGGAGGTATTCCGCGGCGGGCAATTGCACGCGCACGAACCTCGCATTCACGCCGCGGGCAGCGACGACCAGCGGCTTGCCGTCGCTATGGCCGAAGAACCTCTTCCCCTCGTGCCGGTACAGCGCGGTCCAGGTCCGGCCGTCGGTGGAGAGCAGGACCTCCAGACGCAACGCCCGGGCCTCGACGTTGCCGTCGCAGCGGTTGTAGATCACCACGCGGTCCAGCGCAAGCGTCTCGCCCAGATCGACCTGCCACCACGGCCGCGGGTCCCGGTCCGTGTGAAACCCGTAGGTGCCGTCCTTCACCCCGTCGCACCCGCCGGCGGCATCCCGGCGCGTGGTGACCGGCGCGCGCGACCGGCTGTCCGGCACGGCCGGCACTCGGCGCACGACCTCCTGGCGCAGCCAGTCGGCCTCGATCTGCGGCGCGGCGATCACAGGGGGCGCGGCGGGCTCGGCCGCCGCGGCGGCCGAGGCGAGCGGCCCCAGCAGAACCAGCATCACGCCAGGGAGAAACGGGCGACGGGGTCTCATGATGGCAGTTCCTTTCATGCGAGCCTGACGTGGGCGCCACCCGGGGGCCGTTCCTGCCGCGGCCCGGGCGCCCCGTGCGGGATTCCTGCGCCGCGCGACCAAGACAGCCCGCGGGCCGGTCCCGCGACAAGCCTCGTGACGAGCATTGCGCGAAGACGTGCTCCGGTGCCAAAGGCGTATCGGCGGATGCCTGGGGCCGTGCATGACGGGAGCGGCGATCGAGTGAACCATGCTGCGGCGCTGATTATAGGGCCTCGCACCCGCGGCGCCTCAGGGGCCGCGCGTTGTATCCCTTGTGCGGGGCGTCCTCGGACTCGCCTGCCGCCGATCCGGGTCGGAGAGCCGGGGAGGGAAGAGCGCCCCAAAACACCACGGACGGGCATGGGCACGACGCTGCCAAAGGTGGACGTTGCTCGGCGTGTACGATCGGGGCCTGCTGACACCCCCGCCCGCGCGCCACGGTTCTCCCGCCCGGAAAAGCACGCAGCCCGGTGTATGGCCTGCCTCAGTCCCTCCGGCTTTCGAGCATCTGCAGCATCTGCTTGCCGAACGCCTCGCCGATCTCGTAGATGATCTTGGGGCTGCCGAGGTAGTGGTAGGCGAAATCGTCCCCGTGACGGCGCCAGGCGTCGAGGTCCTTGCGCCACACCTTGTAGGCCTCGGCGGCGACCGGGTCCCAGTACTGGTCCGTCTTGACCACGGCCACGTTGCCTTCGAATTCGGAGCGGTCGGCGGCAGCGGCTTGGTTCGCCTTGAACACCTCCTTGTTGTCCTGCGTGGAGTCGTCTCCCGTGAAGGGGCCGCCCACGCCGAGCTGGCCGATGATGAACGGCAGGTCCGGCTCGCCGAGATCCTTGCGCACGTCCTTGATGAAATGCACCATATTCTCCGTGTACGCGGCGCTGAACTCGCGATGGATCATGTCGTTCCAGCCCTGGAACCACACGAAACCGGCCAGGTGGAGCTTCCGGCCCTTCAGGTCGGGAAAGAGCTGCCCGTAGTTCTGCTGGACCTCCTTCACCTCGCCGAGCATGTCGCGGTAGGCGAACCCGTACATCTTCTTCACGTCTTCCATGGTCGTCCCGGGCTCGCGCTTCCTGGCTCGTTCCAGCTCCGCTTGAAGGTACGCCTCGTCCGGAAGCCCCGCGGACGGCGAGCGGAAGTCGCGGAACAGCGACCGCCCCCCGTACGCCGCCTTGATGATCAGCACGGGCTCGTCCAGGGCCTGCCCTACGGTCCAGCCGAAACCGAGCTCGGGGCCGAACCGGCCTTTGCTGCCGTAGCCGACTTCCAGCTTGCCGTGGCGGTCGAGGAAATGGATGAACACGTCGTCGCGCACCAGGTAGTTGCCCTTGCCGTCATGCAGGTGGGCGAACTGCTTCTTGGTGCGTTCGTCCTTGATCTGGTGCTGGAGCGTCCTCAGCGAGGCCTTGCCCTGCATGTTCGACTGGCCCGCGAGGACGAACACCTTAACGGGGCCCTCGCCGAGGAGGTCTTTGCGCGGCTGGTCGGCCCGACACGGCGTGGCAAGGGCCGCGAGCAGCACTCCGGTCAACGCACCCAGGCTGGCGAACCTCCGCATCAGGCGATCTCCCGGTCGTGGCGTCATTGGCTTTCCCCTTTGCCTGCCACGCAATATGCAACAGAACCGCTCGGCGTGCAACTCGCACCCCCTCCGAAGTGTGAACGGTTTCAGGCTCAGCGACGTCCGCCGCACATCTCCGCCTGACCCGCGCCAGGCGATCCGCGCCTGCCGGTCCGCAAGGAAGGCGCCGGCATCGGAGGCCACCGGAGGCCCACCCCAGGACACCTCGCGCGTCCTGCGTTACGCGTTCCACCCTGGCATGACTCCTGCCTTGGCCGAGCGACCTTGCCCACGTGCCAGACGGGGAGTCTTCCTGCTTGGGGCTGCGGCGATCGCATCGGCGATTCTCACAGGGGGGTGGCCAAAGGGCTGCTGCCGGAGGTTGCCGTGCCGCCAGAAGGTGCTAGACTGCTTCGCAACGACATTGCGCACCCAGCCCGGTTCGCTATGGGGGAGAACGAAAGATGGTGATCGCTTGGGCGAAGCGCTCCTTGGCCGCCCCTCTGCTCGTCTGGATGTCTTTGCTGGCCGTGGGCAACTCGCCGGCCCAAAACTCCGCGCGTCATCCCGTGCCTGAGGTGGACGAGCTGAAGCAGGCGAAGAGGCTGTTGCAGGAAGTGTACGGCAAGGCCTACCAGGACGCCAGGACGCCCGAGGCCAAGACGGCGCTGGCCCGGCGGATTCTCGACCAGGCGGCCGAGTCGAAGGGAGACCCGGTCTCGCGGTTCGCGCTGCTCGATACCGCGCAGAAGATCGCCGAGCAGGCCGGCGACTTCGAGACCGCCCTGGAGACCGCAAGTCGCCTGGGCAGCGCGTTCGAGGTCGATACGATGACCCGCAAGGCGGACGCCCTGGAGAAGTCGGCCCAGGCCGCCGCGGGGGATCCGGCCCGGATTGCCCTGGCGGAGAAGGCGGTCGAACTGATGAATGCCGCGATTGCACAGAACGCGATCGAGGAGGCGTGCCGGCTTCGCGACGTCGCGATCTCCACGGCGCGACGCACGCGCCTGGCGCAGTTCATCAAGAAGACGGTCGCCGCCACGGAGCATCTCGCCGACCACGAGAAGCGGTACGCGGCGTATCGAGCGGCCCTGGAGCAGCTGGCGAAGGACCCGACCGACGCCGAGGCGAACCTGGCGGCGGGGCGCTACCTGTGCCTGATGCATGGAGACTGGACCCGGGGCGTCGCCATGCTCGCCCTTGGCTCCGACGCGGCGCTCAAGACCCTGGCCGCGCGCGAGATCGAGGCGTCGGAATCGACTCAGGCCCAGGTCGAGGTGGGCGACGGCTGGTGGGATTGGGCTATCCGTCAGCAGGGGCGCGACAAGGACTCGGCCATGCTCCGGGCCGGCGCCTGGTATCGCGCGGCGGAGCCGAACGTCGAGAGCGCGATGGTGCGCGTGAAGCTCCAGGAGCGGTTGAGGCTGGTCGAGAAGATCGGCCGGCCGCTGCCCGATGCGGTCGCCGCGGCCGAGATCTCGCCCAGGTCCCCTGCCACGCCATCCGGCCCGTCGGGCAGGGAGCACAGCCTGCCGGGAGCGTCCCGGGAAAGCTCCCTCTTCGACGGCACGACGCTCGACGGCTGGGTGACCCGGGCCGGGCAGCCCGTTCGCTCCGGGTGGATCGTCGAAGACGGCGCGATCTTCCGCAAGGAGCGGGGAGGCAACATCCTCTCGGCCCGGGAGTACGGCGACTTCGA
>CAYSUS010000034.1:0-69736 GCA_964434165.1 uncultured Pirellulales bacterium | reverse complement strand
CTGGGCGCCTCGACCATCCGCCAGTGGAACTCCATCGACCGGCCGACGAATTTCTGACAAGATTCGACTTCAGCACGGCGGACCGCGTCCACCGCAGGCCGTCTGAGCATTGGGGAGGAGGAGTCATGCGACTTTGCAGCTACGCGGTCGGTGGACTGGCCCTCGGTACGGTCCTCGGGAGCCTTGCACTCGGCCTACTGCTCAGCGGGCGTCAGGCTCTCGCCGAGGTGCGTATTCCGGGTGTGACGACGCCCAGGGTCGTGTGCCACGGCACCGACTGCCCGCCCAAGGCGGCCACCTTCGGCTACTACCATACGCAGTGGCGCGCGTGGCCCGTGGAGTCGCGGCCCGACAGGCATTTCCCCCAGTCGATCAGCGCGGAATCGATTCCGGCGCCGTCCGGCGAACTGGCTCCGGCGTTGCCGCGAGAGACGACCACTCCAGGCGGACCCCGTCAACCGACGATGCCACTTCTTCCTACGGATTTGCCCGACTCGCCGCGACCTCCCGGTTCGGAGGGCATCTTGCCGCCGGACCGCCCGATTCGCATCGAGGAACGGCCATCGCCCGTTCCGGAGGAGCCCATGCCGCCCTTGCCCCTGGAGCCGTTGCCGGGCGAGGGGCTGCCGGGCATGGAGCCCATGCCTGCGCCGAGCCTGCCGACGGAGCCCGCGCCCGAAGTCGAGCCTGGTCTGCCACTGGAGCCGGCTACCCCGTTCCGCGAGGAGCCTTCGCCAGGAGGCCGCCTTCCGGGGCTTCCCGGCAGAGGCGGTCTTCCCGGGCTGCCGGGGGCGGGCACGCCCGGTGCGCCGTCGGCCCCGGTGCCCCCCGTCCCGGCGCCAGGCTCGAACGCAAGCGACTCGGGCGCGCTGAGGAGCCGAGGTCCTTCGGACCATGCGCCCGCCGCCGTGGAGCCGTGGGCCGAGCCGCGGCCGTGGCGCCAGGAGGCCACTGAGCAGGCAACTTACCAGACCCCGGTCGAGCCGTGGGCAAACCCGCGTCCGTGGCAGCGTCTCGAGGAGCCATCGCCGTCGGTGCCGACCATGCCGCGGCCGATGGATCACTTGGCGCAGGACGCGATCCACGAGCCGATCCAGCGCGGCACGCCGATGGCATACGGCGAAACCCCGCGCGGAGAGCCGGACCATCTCGATCCCCTGGCAACCGGGCGGCAACTCGACCCCGCGTGCCGTTGGGACTCCCCCGCGCGCCCCGGCGTGCGGCAGGCAGGCGCAACGGAGAGTCCGGATCCGCCAGCCCCTCCCGTCTTCCGACTTCCGGTCTGCCTGGACGGCTTCTGCCCGGTCACGCTGGCCGAGACCGAACAGTGGGTCTCGGGCGACGCGCGATTCGGCGTGGAGCACGAGGGGCATACTTACTTGATGGCCGACGAGACCCGCAAGCAGCGTTTTCTGTCCAACCCGAAGCGCTACGCGCCGGTAATGGGCGGACTGGACCCGGTGCTGGCCGTGGACGAGAACCAGAGCGCGGTCGGAGAGACCGAGTTCTGCGTGGTGTACGACGGCCGGCTGTACATGTTCTCTACTGCGACTTCGCTGGCACGCTTCCACCGCGCTCCGAAGAAGTATGCGGCCACCGCGGCTCGGGGCACGTACTGAGCGGCGGGTCTTCCCTCCGGTCGTTCGTCGGGCGGCGATTACTTGGCGCAAGCCCGGCTGCGCCTTGCAGACGCCCTGGGCGGTGATACCATGAGATCATGGGCGTCACCGCACGGACATGCTGTCGGTTCTGCGCGCTATTTGTGGCCGTTTGCGGTGGCCTCGTCCCCGCCGGGATCCGCGGCGACGAGCGGGCGCGCCTGCCGGCCACGGCCGACGTGTGGCTCTCCGACGCGGTGCCGCAGGAGCGGAACACCAACTCGGGCAAGTGCAGCCGGCTGAAGCTGAAGAGCATTCAAGAACTGGCGTTGATACGATTCGACGCATCGGCCGCCGCGGGTCGCGAGGTCCTCGGAGCCACACTCTTTCTCCGGCGCGTCAGCGACGACAAGCTCCGCTACCTGCGGGTCTCGACGGTCAGCCAGGACTGGGTCGAGGGGGAGAGCCCGGGCGGCTACGGTCCTCCGACGGGGGCCACGTTCCTGTTCGCCGACGCCCGCCCCGACTCGCTTCGTCCCTGGGCCTGGCCCGGCTCGTCCCTGGCCGACGTGATCATGTCCTCGGGCAATAGCCTGGGGTGTTGGGGGGAGCGCCGGGAGCTTGACGACGGTTGGCTCTCTGTGGAGCTTACCCCCGATCTCGTGTACGCCATGGTGGCCCGCGACACGGACGGGCTGGCGGTGATGGACGGGGGCAATCCTGCCAATCACAACAACTTCATCCACAGCGTGCAGTCGCGGGGGAGCGAGCCCTACATCCAGGTGCGGCTCGGCGGCGCGCTGGAGGATCCGCCCCCTGCGCCGGTCGTCGCGGCCGCGCCGGCGTCCGAGCGGTCGCATCTGACCAGCGGCGCGATCCGCGTCGAGATCGAGCCTGCCCCCGGAGTCTTCTGCTGGCGGGTCTGGCTCGACGGAGAACGCGTGGAGCGATGGCGCGTGAAGCGGCCCGCGCGCCGCGGACCCACCGTGTTCTACCTGGAGGATCTCACTCCGGCCGAGAAGCACGCGCTGAAGGTCGTGGCCGTGTCGCGCGGAGGCCTGTCTTCGGAGCCCGCGGAGCTGCGCGTGACCAGCTCCCCGGCCCTGCGTGCCGAGGTGCGGCTGGGAGAGATCGCGCCTCCGGAGAAGTCGGAAGCCCGGCCGGTTCGCGACGGCGTGCTCCAGGCGTGGGCCCTGCCGGGGCTAGTGAAGATCAGCCCGCTCCGTCCCACCGTGATGTGCGACGATCTGAGCCCCGGCGCCGATCCGGCCAGGGCCAGCGCGCAGGCCAACGCCGTTTGGGACGGCAAGCAGATCACGCTCTTCGGTGCCCGGGGCGAATATGTGAGCTACCAGCTCTGCATCGAGAATCTCGGGCGCGAGCCGATGAAGGAGGTCGTCGTGCGCGCGGAGGCCCTCGACCATCCCCAGGGGGGCGCGGTGAGCCGGTTCGACATCGAGCTGTACCAGAACTGGTACGCGCAGAACGGCAAGGGGCAGTGGCAGCCCGCCTACTGCCTGCCGCTGGAGCACGGGGCGGGGTTCGCCATCCCCGATCCCTTCCGGGGGCTGGACAAGCAGCAGAACCAGACCGTTTACGTGGACGTGTACGTCCCCAGGGACGCCCGGCCCGGCGAGTATCGCGGCGCCGTGTCGATCGAAGCGCTGGGCACTCACCGGGTGCGCCTCCCCGTCGCGCTGACGGTGCTCGACTTCGTCCTGCCCGATCGGCTGAGCTTCTGGCCCGAGCTGAACGCCTACCACCTGCCGCCGCACCCGTACGAGGCGTACCGCCTCGTCCACCAGCACCGCTGTGTGCTGAACTGCATGGGATGGCCGCAGCCCCGGGTCACCGGGTCGGGCAGGCGGATGCAGGTGCACTGGGAGGAGTACGACCGTCGCGTAGGGCCCCTGCTGACCGGCGAGGCGTTCGTCGGCAACCGGCGCAAAGGCATGCCCGTCGAGTGCATGTACCTCCCGTTCGGCGACAACTGGCCCATGCCGCTCGACCGCCGCACGTACGATTATCCGCACTACTGGCCGCGGCAGGGCGACCCGATCGACGACATCGTCACGCACTACCTGAAGGCGCCTTACATCGCCCATGGGCTGAGCCAGGATTACAAGGACGGGTTCCACGCGGTCCAGCGCCAGTTCATCGAGCACTTTCGCCGCCGGGGCTACGACAAGACGGAGATGCAGTGCTTCTACGGCAATAAGGTCACGCACCGCATCGAGTACGGGGCCGAGATGTGGTGGACCACCGACGAGCCGTATTTCTGGGACGACTGGCTGGCCCTTCAGTTCTTCACGCGACTGTGGGCCGTGGGTCGGGGCGATGCGGACCGGCGAAGGTGGGTCGCCCGGGCCGACATCTCGCGGCCCCAGTGGCAGGGTCGGGTCCTGAAGGGAGTGGTGGACGTGGCGTATTACGGGGCCGGGGGCTTCTCCACCCCCGCGATGGTCCGCCGCTGCCGCACTCTCGCACAGGAGACCGGCGTGCGGGTCCGCTCCTACGGCGGGGCGAGCCCCGATCACGCCAGCAACACGCAGAACGTCGTCGCCCTGCTTCGCAACTGGGCGGACGGGGCCGAGGCCTTCCTCCCCTGGCAAACGCTGGGCGGCAAGGCTTCGCTGGATACGATCGACAAGGGGATCGGCGGGGCCGCCCTGCTTGTGCCCGGCGATCGATTCCGCATCCCCGTGGTGGCCGACATGCGCCTGAAGGCGTTTCGCGACGGCCAGCAGTTGATCGAATACGCGGTGCTGCTTGCGGAGCGTCGCGGGCTCAGCCGCGAGCAGGTCAAGGCCATGCTGCACGAGGCGGTGCCGCTGAAGGCCCAGGTGCGCGGCGGCGTGGACAACGCCGACGCGATGCGATTCGGGTCGCTCTCCGCCTGGCACATCTCGGAGCTGCGGCGGCGGGTCGCCGAGTGGATCGTCGAGTCGGACAGACCTCGGGGTGGACCGAAGACCGATCGGACCAGCCTTTTCAGGGATGGCGCAGAAGCAGCTTCCGCATCTGGCGGCCGGGGAAAGACGCACTCCGCTGGCGCTGCGCGCGAAGCGGATCATCAAGTTCTGACGATGCCACCACCGCGCGCCGAATGGGGCGCGAGGCCGTAACGACCCCTACTCGATCTCGAACACCGCCTCGATTTCCACGGCCGCGCCCAGCGGCAAGGCGGCGGCGCCCACGGCGCTTCGCGCGCCCGCGCCCTCTTGCGCGCCGAACACCTGGACGAACAGCTCGCTGCACCCGTCGATCACCGCCGGCTGCGCGGTGAACTCGGGCGTGGAGTTGACCAGGCCGAAGATCCGCACCACGCGGCGGATGCGGTCGAGGCTGCCCAGCTCCTTGCGCAACGTCGCCAGGATGGAAAGGCCCGTCAGCCGCGCCGCGGCGTGTCCGGCCTGCTCGTCCAGGCCCGCGCCCAGCCGCCCGGTGACCAGAAGGCCGTCGGCCGCCAGAGGCAGATGCCCCGAGGTGTAGGCCAGGTGATCCACGATCAGCAGCGGCCGATAAAGGCCCTTGGGCTCCGGCGGAATCGGGAGCTGGATTCCCAAGCCCTCCAGCCGGGATTCTGCGTTCATAACGGAGCTTCCTCGCTCGGGGCTGCGGCGGGCGGCGGGATGTCTCGGTTCGTGGTAACGCATGTTGTGTTCGGCCACAAGGGGTCGGACAACGGGAAAACAACGACGCGTTGCCAATCCCCTCGAACAGGTGGAGTGCTCGGTCGGCGCGTTGAGCGCCCGGAGAACAGCCTTGCTTACTTGGCCGACGCGCTCCGCCCGGCAGCGCGGCGTCGGAGCCCCCTGAAGCAGGCTGCACCGCCAGGGAACCATCCCCTCTATGGTGCTATTGGCGAGGCGGACCTTTGCCAAAAATCTTGAGATAGGATAGCTAAAAAAGATTGTGTTCTTTGGGGGATTTGGTAACTTAAGGCCGTCTGGGAAGACTTCGTTGCAAGGCCGAGACAGCACAGCCAGGGTGCAACGCCGCCATAGCCACAGGAGATCCACCGCCATGATCCGTCGCATGCCCCTTATTGCGCCCCTGACGCTACTTCTCGTTCCGCTGGCAGCCGGGGTATCGCGGGGGCAACCGCCCAGCCCGCCGCCTGCCGACATCGTCATCACGATCCACTCGCCGGACGTGGAGTTGGCCGAGGCGGTTCAACTGACGCTGCGTCACGATGCGTACGCCTTCCCTTACCTGATCCGCGTGGCGGCCACCGACGGGACGGTGATCCTCCAGGGTAAGGTGGATTCGGAGCTTGCCCAGCGGCGCGTGGAGCAGGTCGCCGCGAGCGTGGCCGGGGTGAAGCAGGTCCGCAACCAGGTGACGATCGACCCGAGCATCTTCGTCAAACCCGACTGGAAGATCAAAGAGGACATCGAGGCCGAGCTCGTTTGGTCGCCGCTCGTTCCGGCCAACGCCGTCGCCGTCCAGGTGGCGGACGGAGTGGCCACGCTTCGCGGCGAGGTCCGCGACCTGGAGGCGAAACACGCCGCTCTGGCCAACGCGATCCAGGGTGGGGCCCGGAGGGTCGAGAACCTGCTGACGCTCAAGCCGCACGTGAACCGCGCGCTCGGCTCGCCCTGGCGCTCGTTGCGCTACTGATCCGCCTCGCGGAGCATCCTCGTTCTCGTGCCACTCCAGCTTGGCCCCCGGCCGGACGCCCCCCGAGCAAGAAGTCCGCTGCCGGCCGCGGGCACGCCTGGGAACCCGCGGTGGGTCAGGTTCGCACGGCTCGGCGCGCCCGCGGCGGCATGGCCGCCGCCCGCGACTTCTGCATATCCCTTGCGAGCCTACCTGCCTGGCGCTCCTTGCCGGACGGCTGGAGGCGGCCCAGTTTGCCGGGAGTGCTATAATCTTGTACGCGCTGCGTCACCCCTCTGCTTCCTGCAACGTCGCACTCGAGGACGGTCGATCATGCATTTCACGAGGACCGCAATCGTCGCGCTTTGCCTGGCGGCACTCTGGCCGGCCTGGGGCGAAAAGGCGCAGGCCCAGTTCGTGCCGCACACGCGCTACGGGAGCTACGGGTGGGGTCCGTTTGTCAGTCCCAGCGCGGCCGTGGTCGATCGCGGTGTGATGGCCGCCCAGAAGGGCGCCGACCGCCGCCAGCAGCTCGGCCAGACCTACCAGGAGAAGACGCAGCGAAACGAGTTCCTTAAGCAGCAGTCGCGGCAGAATTCGGCGTGGATCGCGCAGAACCAGGCCGCCGTCGATCAGATCCGCATGCAGCAGGTGCAGACGCAGTCGCAGCAGCTTGCGGCCATGGCCGCCCGCGCCCCGGCGGCCGAAGCCTCCGGCACCCCGCTGGTAGATATCTACGAGTCGGAGAAGAGCAAGACTGAGGCCCCTGCCTCGGACGGCCCTGTGCGCTGGCCCTCGCTGCTTCTCGACCCGCGTTTCGAGCGACCCCGCGTCAAGCTGGACAAGCTTCTGGCCGCGTGGAAGTCCACGGAGGCCGGATTGACGTCGGCCGAGTACCAGGAGATCGCCAACCTGGCGGGGCAGATGAAGGAAACGCTTCGCGGCCTGGCCCCGCAGCTCAACGCGGCCGAGTACCTCACCGTGCAGGAGTTCCTCGACGACATCATCCGGCGAGCCCAAGCCGCCGCCGACCCGAACCGTTAACGTAGCCGCCCCGCCGCAAGGAACCGAGACGATGATTCGATCCCTCTCTGTCGCCATAACGCTGGTGCTTCTCGCATCGCCGGCCCTGGCCAAGAAGCCGGCCGGCAAGCACGGTGCCGACAAGCGCAGTAAGGACGAGCAGGCTGTGCGGGCGGTTGTCGACGCCCTGAAAGGGGCCATCAATCGCGAAGACGCCGAGGCCGCCGCCGCGCTGTTCGCGCCCGACGGCGACTGGATCAACCCGGCCGGACAGCTCGTCAAGGGCCGCGAGGCCATTCGTCGGGAGATGGAGCTTCACTTCGCCGAGATCGACCGGGGCGAGCTGGCGGCCTCGCCGCTGCAGATGCGTTTCCTCGGCAGCGACGTGGCGGTCATCG
The DNA here is from genome assembly GCA_964434165.1 of uncultured Pirellulales bacterium. Taxonomy (GTDB): domain Bacteria; phylum Planctomycetota; class Planctomycetia; order Pirellulales; family Thermoguttaceae; genus CAYSUS01. The sequence goes on along the minus strand of CAYSUS010000034.1, from coordinate 62,115 downwards.
ACGGCACGTCCCGCGACGTGCCCGAACCGCCGGGTCCGCCGGCCGACCACCGCCACACGGTGATCTTCGTCAAGCAGGACGGGCGCTGGCAGATCGCGGCCATCCGCGCGGCGATCTCCTTTCCCGCTTCGCACTACGAGCATCTGAAGGACCTGGAATGGCTGGTGGGCTCCTGGCGATACCGCCGGAAGACCCCCGAGCCGGAGGCCATCGATAGCACGTGGAAGTGGGCGGACAACAAGAACTTCCTGGTTCACGAGTTCACGGTTCGCGTGAACAACCAGGTGGTGGCGTGGGGCACGGCCCGCGTGGGCTGGGACCCGGTCGCGCAGAAGATCAAGTCGTGGCTCTTCGAGTCGGATGGCACCGTGCTCGAGGCCACCTGGTCCCGCGACGGCGACCGCTGGCTGATTCACCGCAAGGGGGCGCTGGCCAGCGGCGTGCGCATCGAGTCGGTTGACGTGATGACGCGCGTGGATGCCGACACCTTCCGTTTCGAATCGACCAGCCGCGTCGCCGAGGGCGTGGCCGCCCCCGACCGCGAGCCGGTCGTAATGAAGCGCGTCGAGCCTCGCAAGCGAGCCAAGGCTCTTCGGAAGTAGGCCCCAACGCGAACCGCGACCGTTCCGAACCGCGACCGTGCGAGGCAGCGGCGCCAAGGCGCAGCGGACGGCACGCGGAGGGGGCCTGCTACGGGCATCTACCGCTGCCGCCAGACCTTCCACGCGGAGCGGGCCATACTCGGAGCGTTGCCCAGGAGCATGGAGAACCAGCTGCGGTAGGGCAGCCGGTAATCCGGCACCGGCTCCATCGCGACGGCGCCGGCCCGGTCGCAGGCCACCGCGCACAGCCCGCAGCCGATGCACCGCGCCGCGTCGTGCTCGTGCGTCTTCTCCTCGGCGTCAACCCGGATCGCGTCCATGGGGCAGACCCGCGCGCACTTGCCGCACCAGGTGCAGTCGGCCAGCTCGAAACGGGGGTGGAAGTGTGCCGGAGCGATCACGCCGGGGACGTTGAAGTCGGTGACCATCTTGAACGCCTTGCAGCAGCACCCGCAGCAGGAGCAGGAGGCCTGGCCCCGGGTGGCCTCGACGTTCATGATCCACGTCACCAGGCCGTGCGACTCGGCCTCGCGCTTGACCTGAAGCACGCTCTCGCGGCTGGCGCTTCTCAGCCATCCGTCGGCGATGCCCCGCTCGGCCCACTCGCCCATCACCGTGCAGTTGTCGCGGGGGCGCCCGCAGCCCTTGCCCAGGGCCTCGGCCGTGGTGCGGCACTGGCACTCACCGATCCCGAACGTGTCGTATCGGTCGAGGATGATCTCCAGGCGGTCGGAGGGCAGGGCCATCGGGTGGGCGTGGATGGCCGCGCCCACGGTCAACACGCGCGCCATGTTCACCGGCCGGTCCTGGTAGTCGGCCGAATAGCCCGTCTCGAAAAGCGTCTCGAACAGCTCGATGAACCGGCGGTGCCAGGGGCTGAGGCTCTCCAGCGACTCGCCGATCAGCGCCATCTCGAACATGCCCGGCACGATCGGCAGCAGCCGGTAGCGCTCCTCCAGCGGCGGCCCCGAGGCGGCGATCACCCGCTTCTCGACCGCCAGGCGCTGAAGGGCCGGCTCGACCTCCTCCAGCGGCCGGCGCGCGGCCCGGGCCACGTCCCGCGCCGTGCGGCCCCGCAACAGGCCCAGGTGTCGTGCCGCGGCGGCCTCCTCCTCGCTGAACACGTGCTCGACCAGCGCCATCAGCTCGTCGCAGATCGGCGGCCCGATCAGCAGCGGACTGGAGAGCTTGCGGGCCAGCTCGCGATGCGCGGCGGACAGGGAAGGGTAGTCGCTCGGACGCTTGCGGACCAACGCGCGCGGCCGCGGTGTCGGCGTATCAGCCACGTGCTTGCCGACCTCGATCACGCGCTTCTCGCGGTTGGCATCGGTCACCAGGGAAGTCTCCCCCCATGCGAGACGGGCTTTGGCGGGCGCGCCCACGCTGCGCGAGGGCAGGCCGCACGACGCAGCCTAGCACGATTGGCTGGGCTGGACAACGTCCGCGCCCGCCAGGTGGATCGCGACCGTCTCCACCAGCGTCGCGCGGCTGACCGGTTTGGAGAGGTAGTCGTCGCAGCCGGCATCGAGGCACTTGCCGCGGTCCTCGGTCATGGCGTGGGCGGTCAGGGCGATGATCGGCCCGGCCCATCCCGCGCGGCGCAATCGGCGGGTGGCCTCGTACCCGTCGAGCACGGGCATCTGCATGTCCATCAAGATGGCGTCGTAGGGGCGACCCTGGCGCATGGAGATGAGGGCCCGCTCCACGGCCTCCAGGCCGTTCTCGGCCAGGTCCACCTCGGCGCCCGTCCTTTTGAGGATGAACGACAGGATCCGCTGGTTGTCGGGTCCGTCCTCGACCAGCAGGATGCGGCACGGCAGGGGCAGCCCGCGGATCGGGGCCAGGGCCTCGTCCGCGCGATGGAAGTCCCGCTCGGTCACACCCTCCAGCAGGGGCGCGCCTTCGAGCGGACCGGCCGGGAGGACGGCGGTGAAGGTGCTGCCGCGGCCGATCTCGCTCTCGACCTCGATCCGCCCGCCAAGCAACTCGGCCAGGCGCTTGCTGATGGTCAACCCCAGGCCGGTGCCCCCGAACCGGCGGCTGGTCGAGGCGTCGGCCTGCGTGAAGGGCGTGAACAGCCGCTCGATGATTTCCGGCGACATGCCCGGCCCCGTGTCCGTGGTCTCGATCTCCAGCTCCGGTCCGTTGGCGCCGTCGCGGTTGAGGCGGACGGTGATCCGCACCTGGCCCACCTCGGTGAACTTCACGGCGTTGCCGACCACGTTCATGAGGATCTGCCGCAGGCGCGTCGGGTCGGTTCGCACGACTTCGGGCACCGGACCCACGAATTCGACGAGGAGCCGCAGGCCCTTGGCCGCGGCCCGCGCCCGCATCAGGGAGGCGATGTCGGCGACGAGCTGGCCGGGCGAGCACTCGGCGTGCTGGGGCTCCAGGCGGCCGGCCTCGATCTTCGAGAGATCGAGCACGTCGTCGATCAACTGCAAGAGGTGCCGGGCGTTGTACGACACGACCTGAAGCGGGTCGCCGATCTCGCCGCGGTTGAACGTGCACCGCCGCCCGCATGTCTCGCTCAGCACGTCGAGATAGCTCATGATGGCCGTCATCGGCGTGCGGATCTCGTGGCTGATGTTGGCCAGGAACTCGCTCTTGGCCCGGTTGGCATCCTCGGCGGCGTCGCGGGCATGGGCGAGCTCCGCTTCGGCGGCTTTGCGCACGGAGATGTCCTGGTGGATGCCGACCATACGCAGGGGGCGGCCCTCCGCGTCGCGCTCGAACACCCGGCCGCGGCTCTGCACCCACACCCAGCGGCCGTCCCGTGCGCGGAGCCGAAACTCGGGGGCGTACTCCGCGCCGTCGCGGAAATGCGCGGCCAGGGCACGCATCGTGGGCTCGTAGTCGTCGGGATGGATCAGCTGCTCCCAGGCCACGACGTGCGACTCGACTTCCTTCTTGGAGTACCCGAGCATCGCCGCCCAACGCTCGTTGATCGCCTGGTCGCCCGTGTGCACGTTCCAGTCCCACAGCCCCAGGTTGGCCCCCTCCAGGGCCAGCTCCAGCCGCCGCTCGCTCTCGCGCCGCCCGTCCTCGGCCCGTTTGCGGTCGTGGATGTCGATGACGAAGCCTTCCAGGGCGCGGACCGAGCCGTCCTCGTCGAGCACGGCGGTGCCCTGCTCCCACACCCAGCGGACCTGGCCCCTCGCCGTGACGATGCGGTACTCCAGGCGGAAGGGCCGCCGCTCGACCACCGCGCAATCGACGCCCAGCCGGACGAAATGGCGGTCGTCGGGGTGGATCACGTCGCTATAGGAAAGCCGCGCGTTGCCGACGAGGTCCGCCGGCTGATAACCGGTTAGCCCCACGCATCCGCGGCTGACCAGCTCCATGGTCCACTCGGCGTCGCAACGGCAACGGTACGCCATGCCGGGCAGGTTCTCCAGCAGCGTGGACAGGGCCCGGCGGCTCTCGCGCAGGGCTTCCTCCACGCGGCGGCGCTCGCCGACCTCGGCCGCCAGCTCCGCGGTTCGCTCCTCCACGCGCTGCTCCAGCGAGGCCTGAAGTGCGTGGATCCTCGCGGCCAGCGCGTTGAAGCTGCCGGCAAGCTGCCCGATCTCGTCGCGCCCCTGGTCGCCCAGCGGCGAAATCGGCTCGTCGGCCGCGCTCGCCGCGGCCCGGCCGAAGTGGGCCGTGATCTGCGCCAGCCGGCGCCCCACCAGGCGTCGGAACACGATCAGAATCACTAGCGCCAGCCCGCCGACCTGCGCCAGCATGACCATCGTGCGGAAGCGGAGACGCGAGGCCGTCGCGCTTGCCAGTTTCGCCAGCGGGATCGCCACCGTGTCGGTCGCAATCACGTCGCCGACCTGGCGGTGGAAGCCGGCCTCGGGGCCGTAGCGGGCGACCAGCGACGCCGGGGCGTCCTCGGGCCTGCCGTGGCACCGCAGACAACTGGCCTCCATGCGGCGGGCGATCGCGCGAACCATGTACTCCCGGCCTTCCAGCTTCACCCGCCCCGACCACCGGTCGGCCTCGGGGTGCTCGCGGAAGTAGTCCAGGATCCGCTCCTCCTCGGGGCCGGCGCGATTGGCCGGGTTGCGAGGATTGTCCGAGGAGAACTTGATGATGTAGTCGGGGAACCGCTTGCGGACCTTCTCGAAGACGTTGCGGGCGACGAACGAAGTGGACATGGCCTCGGGATGGAACTCGTCCTCCCCGACGCGCTCCGTGAAGGCGGGCCGCACCTCGCGGCCCACGTAGTCGCGGATCGCCAGATCGAATTCCAGCGCCAGGTCGATCGCGTCGGCCGTGGTCGCCTCCAACTCCCGGCTTGCGCACGTCCACTCGTAGAGCAGGTCGATCGCCGAGAAGAACACCACGCAGGCCGCAACCGCCACGGCGAATTTGCCGCACACGCCCCTCACCGGATGCCCTCCACTGCCCCGCAAGGTGGACGGGCGCCCCCGCGTCGCGCTGCGGGTTCCGCCCCAGCCGCTCTGGTCCGCCGCAGGGCCCAGAAAGCCGGCTCCATCAAGCCTAGTTCACGCCGCCCCAGCGAGCAGGGGCCCGGGCGAGGCGCGGGTTGGTGCGGAAGCCCGAAGATGGCCTGCGGCATGCCGTCCCGAGCGCGTCAGGAGGCCAGCGTGCCGCGCATGACCGTCACCGCTTGGCCGCCGAGGATGGCCCGGTCGTCTTCGATCCGCACGTGGACCATGCCGCCGCGCGACGATGCCTGGTAGGCCGCGAAATCCGTCTTACCCAGACGCGCCTGCCAGAACGGTGCCAGGCAGCAATGGGCCGAGCCGGTGACCGGGTCCTCGTCGACGCCCGCCCGAGGAGCGAAGAACCGCGACACGAAGTCGTGCTCGTCGCCCTGCGCGCGGCTGGTCACAATCACGCCGCGGGTTTCGATCGCGCGCAACCTCGCGAAGTCGGGCGTTATCGCCCGGAGGGCCTCCTCCGGCTCCACGTGCACGAGGTAATCGAAGCGGTTACGACCCACATACTCTGCCCCGCAACCCAAGGCCTCGAGCAGCCCCGGCGGCGGCTCCGTCTCGGCCGCCGGCTCCAGCGGGAAGTCGAGCTCGATCCGCGGGCCCTGCCGCAGCGCGATGAGCGGCCCGCTCCGCGTGGAGAACGAAATCGCCTCGGCCTCCGGCAGTCCGACCTCGGACCACAGCACGTGCGCCGCGGCCAGCGTGGCGTGGCCGCAGAGGTCCACTTCCATCCCGGGTGTGAACCAGCGCAGGCGGTAGCCCTCCTCCTCGGCCTTCAGAAACGCCGTCTCCGAGAGGTTCATCTCCGCGGCCACGGCCTGCATCCACGCCTCGTCCGCCGGCTCCGCCAACAGACACACCGCCGCCGGGTTGCCGGCAAAAGGCCGGTCGGTGAAGGCATCGACCTGGAAGAGAGGGATGGAGGGCATGGCCTGTCGTGCTCCTTCAACGTCTCACGTTGCGCGAATCCCCGGCCGCGGGTGCAGGAGCAATCTTGGCGGCGACTGCGCGTTCCAGGATCGGCAGATCCCCCTCCAATACCACCGCCCATGCGTCGAGCCACCTCATGGCAGGGACACCACAGGCTAACCGCCCCTCTAGGAGGGGGGCCTTCAGTCTCGAAATCGCCTCCGGTGAGGGAAGCACTACGGTGGGGTGGGCACTTGAAGCCGGTTCTACCTCGCTCATAACACCCTTTCTAGAAAGGGGTTCCGACGGGTGCTCGCCACGCTCCCAAGGTGTTGTGCAACGGAAGCGAGTTTTTCCAGTTCGCGCGTTCGTGCCTCTCCCCCGAGGTCGCGGCACGGCCCAAGTCGCGCGGCCCCCGGCAGATGGTGCCGCCGGCGGAGCGGCCGATCGCACTGACCGGTCCGGCGCCTGGCAGGTGTCTCACTGGCATGGCCGGGGCTCCCTGGCTCGGACTTCTGAACTGACGCGGGGACATAACGGCCCACCCGATATGTTACCAGACCGCCAAGGCCGAACCGGGCCGGTTCTTGAACACGCGAGGACAGAACGTGGCTCAGTGCGGGGCCGCGCGCGGGCGGTCGGCCCCCGCTCTCATTCCCTCCGTTTGGCCTTCGGCCTGGCTTCGCGCCCCGCCTTCGGCTTCCGTTTCGGTCTGTCCTTGTCCGCCTTGGCCTGCTGGGCGGCCATGAAGCGGCGGCGGACGGCCTCGTCGCCGCGGCTCTCGAAGGGCTCGAGGGCCGGGTCCTCGGTGCGCCGCATCCAGTCGGCCAGGGCCTTGCGGAGCCGCGCCAACTCGGCCTGATGCTCCGGATCGGCGACGAGGTTCTCGCGGGCATCGGGATCGGACGACACGAGGTACATCTCTTCGGGCACGCGATGCAGGAACAGCTCGCACCGCGCGGCAATCGCCCCGTCTCTCTCGGCCGCGGCCCGCATGGCCCGCATCGTACGCCCCGCCTGCGACTCGTTGCGGAACAGCAGCTCGCCGTCGCACCAGGGGTTGTAGATGTAGCGATACCTGGCGGTCTCCACCGCGCGCATCGGATAGCGGTTCCTGCCCGAGGTCTGATGGAACTGCGTGAACACCATGTCGCGGCCCTGTTGCTTCTCGCCGGACAGGAGCGGCCGGAACGACCGGCCGTCGATTCCCTCCGGCGCGGCAAGGCCCACGACGTCGAGCACGGTGGGCAACAGGTCGATGCCCGAGATGAAGTGCTCGCCGTCCGCCGATCCCGGCTCGACCTTGCCCGGCCATCGTACGATCCACGGCGTGCGCGTGGAGTGGTAGTAGCAGTTGGTCTTGGCGAAGGGGAGCGGCATGCCGTGGTCGGAAAGGAACAGCACGATCGTGCGCTCAGCTTCGCCCGACTGCTCGAGCGCCGCGAGCACCTCGCCCACCGTGTCGTCGCAGCGCCGCACCGAGGAGTAGTACTCGCGGATCTCCCGCCGCACCTCGGGCAGATCGGGCAGGAAGCCGGGCACCACGACCTCCTCGGGCGTGAACACCTTCGAGGGCCGCTGCGGCCCGTCCCCCGTGCCGTACCGGTAGCGGTCGTTGCCGTAGAACGGCCGGTGCGGGTCGTGCGAGTTGGCCATCAGGAAAAAGGGCTTGTCGGCCGCCTTGGCCTGCCGGAGGAACTCCGCCGTCTTCCGGCCGTAGCCCCTGGGGTTGCGTCCGCTGCCCGGGCCGGGCACGTCGAAATCCCACTCGAAGTCGCGGTACGGCGTGCAGTGGCCGTTCTTGCCGATCAGGCCCACCAGGTAACCGTTCTCGCGCAAGATGCCCGGCAGGATCGGCAGCCCCGGCACCTTGAGATGATGAAACCCCTCGCCGCCGCTCCGGTGCGGGTAGCGCCCGCTGAGCCACACGTTGCGGCACGGCTGGCACACGGCGATGGTCACGTGGGCCCTTTCGAACCGCATCCCCTCGGCCGCCAGGCGGTCGATGTTGGGCGTGGCGCCCAGCACCTTGCACCCGAAGGCCCCCACGCTGTCGCAGCTCATGTCGTCGGCGGTGACGAGGAGGACGTTGAGGGGCCGGGCGGGGGCGGCCGCACACGCGGCAAGGCACGCGCAGAAGACGGTGGAAAACATGGTGCGGTCTCCGTGGGGGATGGCGCCCAGTGGTGATGAATGCGGAAGCCGTCCTGCCTCAGTATAGAAGCGGCCGCGCTGCGCGGGAAGCGAACGCCGCTATCCGGCGAAGCAGGCCTCTGCAGCCGAAGCGGGAAGGTAGGGTGGCATTCGCGGGCTCTCCGTCGTCACGCGCCTGAGCGAGTGAAGCACGTAGCCGGGCAGCAGGACCCGCCATGGCCCCTGGCCTACGAGTCCCAGGTGAGCGCGGAAGCGATTCTGGGCCTTTTCGCTGCGGTCCTGCATCTGCGCGAGGTCCGGATATGCGACCCGCAGTAGTTCTTCGTCGATTCCGGGAAGCTCGCCATCCGTATCGATCAGCACGATGTCGGCGGCCTGGTAGGCCTCGATGACGAACCCCACGCAGCTGAATCGCCGCCTGACGGGCCGCCCGGTCTCCGGCGCGCGCACCCAGTGGACATGCGGAACGACCACGTACTGCTGGAACCGCCCCATGCCGCTGCGGTGTTCCTTCTCGACCTCGGCGAGCCAGTCGTCGATCGCCTCGCGCTCCTCGGCGTCAAGCCAGACGTCCCCAACGATGTCCGCACGACAGGCCCTCTCTTCCGGCAGGACCTCCGCAGCGCTGCGCGGACCGGAAACGACAGGAGGGACCGTATGAAAGACCTCGACGCGCTTGGAAGCCGTCAGGACGGTGTCGTCCTTCAAGAGCGCGATGTGCATGACGAACTCGGTCGGGCCAGTGTCGGAATACTGTCCCACGACCGAGTAGCGTCCGCAGCGGTGCGGGGTCAACGGCGTGGCGGAGCGGAACACGCGCGTCCCCAGAAGCCGATCCGGCTCAGTGCCGCTTGGATTGCCGGCTTCTGCCATGTTAGCCTACCCTGTCAGCCCAACTCGGCAATTAGAAGCGCGAAGACCGTATCACTTGCGGAGTGCCCTTCGACGCGAGGGTTCTCTTCCGTCCAGTCTTGGCTGATCGCCTCCAACCGCCGGCGAAGCTTCCGGAGGACCCATTCCCGCTTGAGCGCCTTCGCCTTGGCGGCGCACTCCAAGGCCCGGGCATCGCCCAGAATCGACAGGACCACGACTGCCTGGATCGCGATTGCGGAGATCTCTCCCGAGGTGAAGACGTCGGGATCGAGGAGCTTGTCTGCGATGGCGAATGCGCGGTCCTTCAGCTCCTGAAACGCGCTGGCCTCACGAGGCGGACGAGTCTCGAACACGCGGGCAATACACCCCAAGGCCAACAGCCGCGTATCGACGTAGCCTGTCGGTTCCAGCAGCGGCAGCATCTCGTGGATCGCCCCCGACTCGATTAGCGAGCCATAGCGCCGCAGGGCCGACCAGACCACCTGTTCGACCCCAGGACGACGGTCAAGTCGAAGCTCCAGCGCGATCGCGCGAAGCTGGCGGCACACTGCTGCCTGTAGCTCCGGGGTCGGGAACTCGGCGTCTTCGGCGGCAAAGACCAAGGCATCGCGCCACGCGGCGCTGTGGTCCTTCTTAGCAAGCTCCCCAGCAATGAAAGCTCCTGCCTCGCGCGCGTCCGACGCCACCCACGCGGACAAGGCCTCGATGCGAGCCTCCACCGCAGCGCCGCCGTCCCGGGCGACCACCGGTACAGACCCCAGCGGCAGATGTCCGGCGGAGTGTAGGGTAGGCTCAGACATGGGTCCGGGTCAGAGAGGTTGGCGGATGAAGGCGACCCTGGAGGGTAAGTATAGGCTGTTCAAAAGGATTGTGTCAAAACACCCCCGCAAGGGCGAACGCCACTCAATCCCCCACCATCCCCGGCACGTCCTTGCCCTGCATCAGCCACGCCAGGTTGAACCGCGCTACGGCGATGCTCTCGTAGAGCTTCTTCTTGCCGCGCTCGAAGAGGAGGTAAATCGTGCCGTCGGGGGCGGCGGCCAGCGAGGAGTAGGCGCTGGGGCCTTCATAGACGAGGCGCTTGATCGGCCAGGTCTTCTCGCGGTCGAAGCTCGCCCACACGGTCATCCGCACGCGCGACTTGCCCGGGTTGTCCGGCGTGCTGAACAGGAGCACGTCCTTACCGCCGGTCGCTTCCAGGGGTATGCGCACGAGGCCGGCGTTGCAGCCGTAGCTGGGCTTGGTGCCGTACTTGAAGTAGAACGGCTCGCCCACCTCGAACAACTCGTCGGACGTGTACCAGTCGACGAACATCTCGCCGCCGTTGTGGCTCCAAGAGATACGCCGTCGGTGGTCGATGGCCATGTGGCAGCGGCTGTTGTAGTAGATGGCCCCGTCCGAGAGCTCGGCCAGCGTGCCTTCGCCCGTTCCGCTCTGAACCGGGCCGCTCGTCTGCCAGGTCTTGCCGCCGTCGTCGCTGAAGATGGCCGTGTTGTAGTTGTAGGCCCAATACTCCTGGGCGTTGTTGCCCATGGGCGGCTGGATTCGGGCGGGCATCAGCAGCCGGCCCTTGTGCTTGCCATGAACGAGCGTAACGCCCGACTCGGAGCAACTCGTCTGCACGGGCACGCCGTCGGGGGTGCCGTGGCCCATGGGATTTGGCTTCAGGGTGATCTCCTCGCGCCGCCAGGTCTTGCCCTCATCGCGGCTCCGCCACAGGGAGCCGCCCCGCGACTGTACGACCATCACGTCGCCCGAGTTGGCATCGACGATCGCGCTTCCGCCCGCGTCCTTGCCGACCTCCTGCACCGGGCCCCAGGTCTTGCCGCGGTCCTCGCTCCGCCGCACGAGGCGCCCGCTCTTGGCGAATGCCAGCACGGTGCCGTCCGTGGTGACCACGATGTTGGGGATGCGGACCGACTCGAACAGGTCCTGGACCTCGAACAGCGGCTCGGCGTCCGGCTTCGTCCGGTCCTCCGCCATGCCGCGTGGAGTGAAGGGATTCATTGCCAACAAGCTCACGGCGGCCGCCGCGAAACCATAACGCGCAAAGAACGATCCATGCCCGGTGCTTCTCATCGCCGTTGTTCCTTTCGTTTAAGGCAATTGCTCGTCGGTGTTGTCACGCTTCCTCAATCACAGAGAGCCCCAGGGCCTTGCCGAACTCGGTCAGCGGCTCCTGCACGTCGCCGTACACGGTCACTCGGTGCCAGCCGAACAGGTCCCACTGGTCGAACAGCTTGCCCTGGTCGCCGCACACCTCGCCGAGGAGCTTGGTGCGGCATCCCCGCTCGGTGTCGAGCGGCCCGAGGGCCTTGGCCCGGTGGATGATCATCTGTTTGCGGTGGACGTTGGTGCGGAAGCTGGTCGTCATGTACGCGGACGGCATCAGCGACTCGGCACACGCGCCTCGCGGGTCGCGGTTGTGCAGCGTGCGGATGCGGAAGGCGTTCGGCTTGCCTTCCGGGCCGAACACCTTGGTCGTGCCCACGCAATGGGCGTAGATGATCTGGTTCTTCGAGGTGTCCAGGGCCGGGTCGGAGACGAAGCCCGGCCGGCCGGTGAGGATGCGGGCCATGAGCATGCTCAGGGTGTCGTCGGGCATGGCCTCGCACACGCCTTGGCTGCCGTCGTCGAGAAGCTGCATGAAGCCCAGGCAAGGATAGGCCGGCAGCTTGCCCGCGGAGAATCCGCCCAGGCAGTTCATGGTCACCGTGTCCGTGCCGTACTTCTTGAGAAGCTCGAGTGTGGCCAGGTACACGCCCCCCGCCTTGTCGATCGCCTCGGGAGTGGGCTGGCTGGGCTCGACGTAGTTCCCGTCCGGAAGCGGCGCGGCCTGCTTGCTCCACTTGCGGGCCCACTCGGCCGCTTCGTCGCGGTCGACCTTTTCGTAGAAGGCCTGCAGTTCGTCGAAGTCGATGAAGATCCCCTTCGCCCCGAGGAAGTCCTGCTCGCGGCCCTTGCCGCGTCCTACGATGACGAACCGCGACTTGCGGAGTTGCTCGACGCACTCGCCGATCTCCCGCAAAGCTACCCGGTCCTCGGCGCACTTCATGTCGCCCTGATCGGGGAACGTCCCCTGGTAAACCCTCTGGCAATGCTCGGCGAAGCTCGCGGGCGTGGTGCCCGGCTCGCGCACCCGGGCGAACTGCCTGGTTACCAGGACCAGGTCGTCCAGGCGGGTCGTGGAGACCGCGGCGGCCGGCAGCTTGCGGCTGCACAGTCCGCTGTAGCCGGTGAGGAACACGCCCGAGCCGCCGAGGAACTCATCGGCAACGAGCATCGGCTTGCCGAGCTTGCCGATTTCGAGGAGCATCCCGCGCTGGCCCCAGACGAGCGTCATCACGTACACAAGGTAGCCATCGACCTCGTCCTTCAGGCCGATCGCCTTCTTCAGATCGCCCGGGTTCTCGACCGCGACGGGCACGATCTCGATCCCGGGGCAGCCCTTGCTCAACAGGCCCATGATCTCCTGCTGGCGGCCCTTGGTGTCGAAGCCCGGGTACGGCCAGATCTCCCGCGTGCCCATGCTCATCAGGAACACGGCCGCCACGCGGACCTTGCCGCCGGTCTTCTCCTCGGCGGCCAGCTTGCCAAGAGGCGCGGACCCCGCTGCGAGGGCCGCCGCCCCGCAGCCCTTCAGGAAATGCCGCCGATCGACCGCATGGCAGCAGCCATGACACGTGGGATGACAGTGCAGCATCGGATGGCTCCTCGCATAGAGTCCTGTTACCTGGTCTTCTCCACCAGTCGCATGCCGCGAAGGACCGGAATCGCGCCGGCTCGCGGCATCAGCTCCAGCATCAGGACGTCGCCAACCTCGAGTTCGGTCTTCTTGACAAGCGTACGGTTGGGCCCGCCCGCCTCGCGGCGCACGTTGAGGTTAGACCATACCTGCTTGCCCTGCAACTTGACGTCGAAGCTGGCCGAAGCATCCGTTGCCGACTCGCCTGGGGCAGCCACGTCGCAGAAGTACAAATCGAGGGCGCAGGTCCGCGGTTTCGCGCCCTGTTGGTCCAGGCGGATTCGCAGCCGCACCGGCCCGGCCAGCCCGCACGTGTATAGCCAGGGGGCGTCGCAGTCCTCCAGCGGCGTCCAGTCCGGGTGGCGCGCGACAGTCTTCACCGCGCCGTTCTCGTCGAGCAGCTCCATGGGGAGATCGTCGTACGGCACCTTGCCCATGCCGCCTGCCCCGCGCGGACCGGTCGTGGCCGGGCGCGGAAACGCAAACCAGACATTGCCCTTCGCGTCGGAGCGGTCGCCCGGGGCACCGAAGTTCACGCGCAGCTCGGTGATGCGATCCTGCTTACCCCGGCGCAGCCCGCCGAAGAGGCCCCAATGGTTGTGGCGCTCGGCGGGCATCAGGGCCAGCGAGGTCTTGTAGTTGTACGCGCAGGGGCAGGAGCTCGAACCCTCAGGCACCAGCACGAGTCCTGAGGCGGGGATCATGTTGATCCAGCAGCTCGCCCGCATGTTGGGCACGTGGTACGTCCCGCTCCGCCCGTCGAGGTCATAGAACCCCAGCGAGCCGGACCGCATCATCAGGGCGCCGGGGCAGCCGGCGTACTTGCCGCAGCCCTGGCCGCACCGGGCGGCAAACGGGACCTTGTTGCCCGTGAGCGGGTCGCGCGAGAGCACCGGCTCGCCCGTACGGAGGTCGAGCGCCTCGGGCAGATACACCACATCCTCCACGATCACGGGCGAGACGCCTCCCTGATCGCGGGTCCACAGCAGCTTGCCGTCGTCGGCCGAGAACGCGGAGACCCTGGGTCCCTTCCACCGCATCCGGTAGGAGCTGCCGAGCGTGTTGGCCCCGTCAGACGGGATCGTGGCCAGCACCACGCCGCCGGAGGCCCAGAGAGAATTCTGGCCTGGGCCGACCTCCTCGGTGCGCCACAGCTCCTCGCCCGAGTGCAGGTCGAGGGCCTTGAGCAGGCGAGGATGCTCCGACTTGGGGTAGCGATAGACGGTTCGCGGCTTGGCCTTCGGGCGTCGCGGCTGGGTGTAGAACTCCGCGTCGGGCAGTCCGTCGATCAGCAGCAGCTTGTCGCCCTCGACGGCGATCGCGCTGGAGTCGATCGCCCCGCGCGGCTCGTACGTCCACCTGGGATCGCCCGAGGCCTTGTCGAGCACGAACAGCAGCGCGTTGGCCGGGTGGGCCTGCGACCACCACAAGCGTTTGATGTTGGGCTTTCCATAGGTGCCGACCACGCAGTCGTCGGTCACGGCCAGGAATTCCCAGACGGGGCCCTCCTCGGCGTCCGATGGCTTGGCGCCACGCTCCCCTCTCCTGACTGGAACGCGGTAGGTGGACTGCGTCTCGCCCGAGGCCGCGTCCAGGCGCAGGCAGGTCTTTCCTTGTAGGGCATACACACTGTCAGCGTCGGCGGCGATGCACCCGCCGCGGTACGCGGCCGGCCACCGGCCGACGCCCGGCAGGTCCCGCTGCCAGAGCATGCGCCCGTTGTAGGCATCGACGGCGTAGAGGTGGTTCATGCCGGGCACGAACATCCGCGCGCCGACGGCCAGTGGGGCCGGCGTGCGATAGTGGCGGCTGACGATGTCGGCCGGCCCCAGGCTGCCGAACCACAGGACCTCTAGCGGCAGGCGCACGCGGCGGTCGTCTGAAGCGCAGCTCTTGCCCGAGTCGGCGTACTGGTGCGTCCACGTGCCTGCGCCGGCCAGCGGCCCGCGCTCGATCCGCACGCCCACGTCGATCGGCTTGCACTCCGCTGGGGGTACGCCGCCCGCCTCGAGCCACTCCTCGACCGCCGCCTTCACCTCTTCGGGGCAGGCGATCACGGCCACGCCGCCGCAAGGCCGCAGCACGCGATAGACCTCGGCCGCCGGCGTCCGGTCGAGTTGTTCGGCCGAGTCCACTTGGAGAAGCACGAGGTTGGCGAAATAGTCGACGTACGGCAGCGGCCGGGCCGAGACACGGTGAATCGCAACCCGAGTGCCGTACAGCCCCGCGCCGTCGAGCTCAGCGCGGGCTTTGGCGACCTCCCGCTCGCCGGCCGCCCAGTGGACGACGAGCTTCGACTGCCGGGCGAGCTGGGCCAGGTCCGCGGTGCGGGCTTCGCCGAGCACCAGGGCGTATCCCTCGTCCACGCCGCCGGCCGCAAGCAAGGCCGCCACGCGCTGCTTCGCTGCCTCCGCGGCCGGCAGATCGTGGTGCTCCGGCCGGACCACGCGGGCCGGACCTTGGGCGCCGGGCCGGAAGCAATGGACTTCGCCCTCGGTCGTGCTCACGAGCAAGGCGCCGTCGACCAACAGCAGATCGCGAACGTCGCCGGCGACCTGCGTCTGCCACGTCTTGCGTCCACCCTTCGCGTCGTAGCAGGCGAGCGTTTCGCGGCCCCCGACGATCACCGTGGAGCCGGCCTGGACCACCTCATAGACCCGGCCGACCGGCGTGGTCCACCGCTGGAGCTTCGCGGCCTCGACGAAGTGCCCCTCGGAGTTCGAGATCCGCTGTTGGGCATCGACGGCCGCGCGGAGCACGTCATCGAGTGCCACGCTCTTCAGCCCGTCGGGTCCGATCAGCGTCATCTGCCCGTGGGGGTCCATCACGCCCCAAAGCGCGTCGCGCAGGTGGAAGACCTCTTCGCCCGTAGCCGCGCGGATCGCCACCAGGCACGCGTCCTTGGCGATCGGGGCCTCCTCGCCCCCGGGGCTCTCCGGGTTGGGCTTCTTCAGTGTTCCGCAGGGCGTGAAGACGAGGTCGCCGTGCGTCATGGTCCAGGCCCCGCCGGGGAACAGGCCCTCGCTCTCGTTGTACCGCAGCGCGCCGGTGTTGGCGTCGAACAGGGCCGGGGTGGCCCGGCCGCAGGGCACCACCAGCACGTCGCCGCAGACGGCCAGGTAGCCCTGGGGCGAAACGCCTCCCATGGCCTCGAAATGCGGCTGCGTCATGTAGTGCGTGCCGGCCGCGTCGTTCTTCCAACGCACGGCCCCGGTGGCCGCGTCGAGGCAGACCACCACGATCCCCTCGGCCGACCACATGCCGAACGTGGTGTACGCCTTGTCCCCGTCGACCAGCACGCCCGACCGGCCGGGCCAGCGGCTGATCATCTGCTCGTTGCCGATGAGGCGCTCGTCCGGTATCCGGGGCCGGTACTTCCACACGAGGTCGCCCGACCGGCCATCGAGACAATACACCGCGCCGTCGTCCGAGCCGACGTAGACCTTGCCCTGGTGCACTGCGGGCGCGAGCCGCACCGGCCCCTCGGTGAAGAATCGCCATTGCTCGCGGCCGTCCGCCAGACTCAAAGCCCGCACCGAGTGATCGGCGGAGGATGCCATGTAGGCCCGTCCGCCGCCCGCGGAGATCGGAAACGCGTAGTCCACGTCGATCCGCTGCGGCTCCCAGGCCGGCTCGCGCCACGCCGGCCGCGGCTTGTGCCGATCCTTGAAGGTCCACTCGGGGCGCAGCGGCAAGCGGATTCCCTGGGGCGTGTAGCCCGAGCGCGACGCGCCGAAGCGGGGCACGACCTCTTGATCGGACGATGCAGCCGACGTTCCCAGAAAGCAAAGGACTATCGTGCCAACGGCGAGAAGATGGGATATCCGGTCCTTCGATGTCGGCCTCATGGCATTCCTCCGGTGGGCAATTGGCAGGGCGCGATGGCGGGCTGGCCGCCGCATTCTACCACCGGCGGCGCGGAGAAGGCCACTGGCACTGCGCCTCGGGCACTTCGCTAGCGTTCAGGAAGGGTTGCCGCTGCCGGCCGTATCCTGCGGTCTGGAGCGGGCGAGCAGCGAGAGGACGACCGCCTTGACGGCCGGTCGCGCCAGGACGCTCTGGACCCTCGCCGAGAACTCGGCTGGCGAGGAGGCGATCCCCTTGTTCTCGACCCTGTGTCCGCCCCGCATCGCAGTCGCCAAGCCAACGATGCGTGCGCCGGAGCGATACACCCGCTCCTTGAGGGAATCCGGCGGATCCAGGTCGGGTGGCACGATCGCGGCGGGGTACTCGTACTCCAGGCGATGTTGGACCTCGAACAACCGTGCGCGGGTGTCCACGCGCTGGGCGACGACCTCGAACCCCAGGACGATCCGGTCCTGGCTCTCGTGACGAACAACGTCGCCCTCTCGGAGTCCGCCCGTCTTCTCCTCGAGAAGCTCTGCCTGATGCGAGAGGATCTCCGCGGGCGAGATCACGTCGTCCGAGCGGATATCGTCCGGCCATGGATCGCGGATAATCGAGGACATGCACGATGCTCCCGGAAACGCGTACTGCCTGGCCATCGAACCTTCACCCCAGTTCCAGAACACACGCCGTCCGCTTCACTCGTAATTCCGATTCACCATTCTGCAGTGGGGTGTAGCCCGAGGCTCGCCCCCTGTGTATCGTTATGGGGCCTTCCGTCGCTGGAGTAAGAGCAGCGCGAAGGTCGATCAGCAAGCCGACTCCAAACACGGGGAGATACCGACGATGAGACCGACGAAACGTACCTGCGAACTCACCCTCGCCCTGGCGTCTGTCGCCCTGTTCGCCGCTGCCGACTGGACTCGGTTTCGCGGCCCCGAAGGGGCCGGCATCGCCGAGTCGAGCAGCCTGCCGCTGAAGTGGAGCGCCAGCGAGAACATCGCCTGGAAGACGGCCCTGCCCGGCCCCGGCGGCTCGACGCCGATCACGCTCGGCGACCGCATCTTCCTGACCTGCTACACGGGCTACGGCGTGCCCGACGTGGCGGGCGACCAGGCCAACCTGAAGCGGATGCTCGTCTGCCTGCGCCTCTCCGACGGCAAGATCCTCTGGCAGAAGGAAGAGCCGGCCAAGACGCCCGAGAACGAATACCGCCGTTTCCAGGCCCTGCACGGCTACAGCTCCAGCACGCCGGCCACGGACGGCGAGGCGGTCTACGTGTTCTACGGCCGCACTGGGGTTTTCGCGTATGACCTCGACGGCGGCCTGCTGTGGAAGGCCGACGTGGGCGACGGGACGCACGGCTGGGGTTCGGCCACCTCGCCGATCCTGTTTGAGAACCTGGTGATCGTCAACGCCAGCGTGGAAAGCAACTCGGTGGTCGCCCTGGACAAGAAGACCGGCAAGCAGGTCTGGCGGGCCGGCGGCATCGAGCGATCCTGGAGTACGCCGCTGGTCGTCGAACTGGCCGACGGCAAGAAGGAACTCGTGGTCAGCATCGAGGGCAAGGCGCTCGGTTTCGATCCGGCCACCGGCGAGAAACTCTGGGAGTGCGCGAGCATCCCCGACTACACCGTGCCCTGCGTGATCGCCGTGGGCGACGTCGTTTACGTCACCGCGGGACGCCAGCCCGCCACCGTGGCCGTGCGCTGCGGCGGGCGCGGCGACGTGACCGACACCCATCGGCTGTGGAAGGCCAACACCGGCTCCAAGGTCCCCTCGCCGGTCTGCCGCGAGGGGCTCCTCTACTGGGTCGAGCAGAAGGGGATCGCCGCGTGCCTGGATGCCGGCACCGGCGAAGTGGTTTACGAGAAGCGGCTCGACATCGAAGGGGCGCGGGACA
This sequence comes from uncultured Pirellulales bacterium, assembly GCA_964434165.1. GTDB lineage: Bacteria > Planctomycetota > Planctomycetia > Pirellulales > Thermoguttaceae > CAYSUS01. The sequence goes on along the minus strand of CAYSUS010000034.1, from coordinate 43,632 downwards.
AGGTCTATGCCTCGCTCGTGCTGGGCGACGGCAAGCTCTACTGCCTCAGCCGCCAGGGAGAGACCCTCGTGCTCGCCCCAGGCAAGGAGCTGAAGATCCTCGCCCGCAACGACCTGGCCGACGGCGGCATCTTCAACGCCACGCCGGTCATCGCCGGCGATCAGATCCTGATCCGTTCGGACAAGTACCTGTATTGCGTGGGAAAGTGAGCGGTGAGGGGGTGACGGGGGTGAGTGGTCAGGGAAGTGGGCTCCCCTCTCCGTTTGGGAGAGGGGTCGGGGGTGAGGGCGTTTCAGGGTGTCGTAGCGAGTGTTGAGTGGCGAGTAGGCGAGTGGCGAGTAGGCAAGTGGCGGCGGGTCGCACTCTGTTCGTTTCGTACTTCCGTACCACGTACTCTCGCTGACACCACTCGCTTGCGTCGCGTCCGCTCCCTCGTGGTCGCGGTTCCGGTTCGCGCGTCCCTTGACCCCGACGACCGCCGCCCCAATACTGCGCTAAGAGGCGGAATTGCGCGCCGCCATCAGCAGCTACTCCATCAAGGGGGCGGACCATGGGATACTCCTTTTCGCGCCGCAGCTTCCTGAAGGCCGCGGCGGCCGCAGGACCGATGGGCGCGTGGGTGCCTTGCACTGCAGCGCCAGTGGACCTTCGCGACGAGATCGAGCCGCTCGTCGAGCTGCTGGAGAAGACGCCCCGCGATCGGCTCGTCGAGGCCCTGGCCGAGCGGGTGCGTAAGGACCTGGATTATCGCCAGGCCCTCGCAGCACTGCTGCTGGCCGGGGTGCGCAACGTGGAGCCGCGCCCCTCGGTGGGCTTCAAGTTCCACACCGTACTCGTGGTCCAGTCGATCCACCTGGCCTCTTCCCAGGCCGATCCCGACGACCGCTGGCTCCCCATCTTCTGGGCGGCGGATTACTTCAAGGACGCCCAGGCCGACGACGAGCGCCAGCGCGGCTGGACCATGGACGCCGTGGACGAGTCGGCCGTGCCGCCGGCGGGCAAGGCCATTGAGGCTTTCACGCGAGCCATGGAGGAGTGGGACGAGCCCGCCGCCGACGCGGCCGCGGCCGCCCTCGCGCGGGCGGCCCAACCCGAGGCGATGTGGGAGCTCTTCTTCCGCTACGGGGCCCGCGACTACCGCTCCATAGGCCACAAGGCGATCGACGTGGCCAACACGCACCGCGTGCTGGGGCTGATCGGCTGGAAGCACGCCGAGCCTGCGCTACGCTCGCTCGCCTACGCCCTGCTGATGCACGAGGGGGAAAACCCTGCGACGCGCGACGCCGCGCCCGACCGGGCCGGCCGCCGCAATCTCGAGCTGGCCGACCGCTTCCCGGACGCGTGGCAGGAAGGCAAGGACGATCCCCGGGCCGTGCGCTCGCTATTGGACACGCTCCGCGACGGCTCGGACCGCCAGGCCGCCGACCGCGTGGTCGAACTGCTGGCCAACGGCGCCTCGCCGCAGTCGATCTGGGACGCCCTGTTCCTCGGCGCCGGCGAGCTTCTCGTGCGCCAGCCGGGCATCATCGCGCTGCACTCGGTCACCACGACCAACGCCCTGCACTACGCCTACCGCTTCGCCCGGGAGGACCGCACGCGGCGGTTCCTTCTATTGCAGAGTGCCTCCTTCCTGCCCCTGTTCCGCGGGAGCATGCATGGCCGCGGCCGCGTGGGCGAGTTCCGGATCGACGCCATGAAGCCGGCCGACGGGGTCGGCAACGAAGCCGGCGCGGTCGAGGCGATCTTCGAGCGCATGGGGCGCGACCCGCTGGACGCCGCCCGGCGGACGCTGGCCTATTTCCGTCAAGGCGGCAAGGCCAGGCCGTGGATCGACACGGCGCGGGGCCTGGTGATCGAGAAGGGCACCGGCGCCCACGACTACAAGTTCGCCGGCGCCGTCCTGGAAGACCACGACCACGTCTCTCCGCCCTGGCGCGCGGCCTTTATGGCCGCCAGCGTTTTCAAGCTCCAGCCCGCCTCCCGGGCCGACAACCCGCTTATCGACCGGACGCGGAAGGCCCTGCGTGGCTGAAGCTCGTCGGGCGGCACCACGATCGCTGAAGCCCGGGCTGTAACCCCATTGGCACCGCGCGCATCGAGGATGGGAGTCCTGCGCGGGCCGCCGTCTGCACAGGCGGCCCCGTACTCCTAACCAAATCCTCACACATTGCGAGAGACCCCCCTTGATGGACCAGCCTGACGCCGTCGCGCTGTTTCGCGGAAAGCAACGGAACAACTGTGCCCAGGCCGTGCTGAGGGCTTACGCCGACGTTGCCGGGGTGGGCCCGTGCTGCATCGAGCGGTTCTCGCAGTTCGGCAGCGGCCGCGCTCCGGAAGGCCAATGCGGGGCCTTGTTTGCGGCCAAGGCCATGCTCCACGACCCGGCCGCGCGCCGGGCCGTGGAGGACAGCTTCCTCCGCGCGGCCGGCTCGACGGCCTGCCGCGAGATCCGCCGCGAGGGCCGCATCACCTGCAAGCAGTGCGTCCAGACCGCGGCGGGCGAGGTCTACGCCCAGGTCCGCAAGGGGCGGCCGCTCGGGGTGCCGGCCGAATGCGGGGAATGAGGCGTCGGGGGCGCGACGTCCGCCGCGTCAGACTCGCGGTCGCCAGTGAGAGCCGTGAAGGGATGACGCAGAAACAGCTTCCCCATTTGCTGGTCGATGAAAGCGCACTCGATGGCACGCCGGGTGGATGACAGGGTGGACGGTACAGGAGTCCGCGGAGACAACGGAGTTCTCTCTTCTACCTCCTTCGCCTCTGCGTTCCAGGCAGCGAGTCATCCATGCCGCTGTTCACCAAGGCCTCCGGCATCGCCCACGAGATCATCGGCGCGGCGATCGAAGTCCACAAGGACGAGCGACCTGGATTGCTCGAGTCGATCTGCGAGTGATGCCTCACGAGGGAGCTTCGGCTGCGGGGCCGCAAGGTGCAGAAAGGGCTTCAATTTCCGTGCTTCGAAACGGTCGGAGGGAGTGTCGAGGCTGATTCTTCCCGGGGTCAACCGGGATTGGGATCGCAGGGGAGTTGGAGGCAGCGGAGCTCTCCCGCTCCGGTGCCTTCGTTTTCTTCTCTTCCCATGGGCTGCCGGACGACTCAGAATGGCGAGCTGGTTCTCGAGTCGTTGCCAAGACGGCGCCCTTCGGACGAAGCCCCAGAGGAGTCGCGCATGGCCCACGTTTGCCCCTGGTGGGGCGGCTACTTCATCGACAATCCGCTCCGCCGCCTGCTGCACAACCCGGAGCGGATCCTCGGGCCCCACGTGAGTCCGGGCATGACGGCCCTCGACTTCGGCTGCGGGATGGGCGTCTTCGCGATTCCGCTCGCCCGCATGGTCGGCGCCGAGGGCCGGGTCACGGCCGTCGATCTCCAGGCCCAGATGCTCGCGGTAGTCCGCCGCCGCGCGGCCCGGGCGGGCGTGGACGGGCGGGTCGCGACCCACCAGTGCGAGGCCGACGCGCTGAAGCTCGACGGCCGGTTCGACTTCGCCCTGGCCTTCTACTCCGCGCACGAGACCCCCGACATGGGGCGCCTCTTCCGCGAGCTCCACGAGCGGCTTCGGCCCGGCGGCTCGCTCCTCTTGGTCGAGCCCATCGGGCACGTGACGAAGTCGGGTTTCCAGCGGATGCTCGAATCGGCTGGAGAGTCGGGGATGCGCGTCGAGGGGCGTCCCCGCGTTCGGCTCAGCCACGCGGCCTTGCTTCGCAAGGGTTGAAGCGGAGGGGCTTGTTCCACCTCCCGCCGCAGCGGGACTACTCGGCCGGCGGCGGATTCCGTATCGTGCACGGACTCCGGGCTGCGGCACTCCCCGCCGAATCACAGGGCCACGCATGCACAAAGAGATCGAGACGCTCCGCAAACGGGCCGGGCGCGAGGAAGGCCCGGCCGAGTGGGACTGGGACGAGATCAGCGCGACGATGCGATCGGCAGGCGCCGATCCGGCCCTCGTGCCCGACGACCTGAAGACCTATCTCTGCGAAGGGCTGTTCGCGGAACCCCTCAATCTGACGCTTTCGCTCTACAGCCGCGGCGAGCTGGAACGGTTCGTAGCCAAGGACGAATTCTTCGCGATGGCGTTCGCCGCGGGGTACTTCATCATCGGCGACCGGGACGGCGATTTCGTCAGCGTGCGACTGGACGACCTCGTCACCTACCTGATCCCGGGCTGGAGCATCACCGAGGGCGTCTTCGCCAAGGAGAAGCGCTACAAGGACCTGCGGTCCTTCCTCAAGCGGATGGCCAAGGACCTCAAGGACGAGCAGGAGATGGCGGCCGAGGAGGCCGAGGAGCGCCGCCAGGCAATCGCCACGCTCGACCCGGACGACCCGAGCTCGATGGACGAGAAGAAGGGCCGCACGCGCCTGATCCTGGCGATCGAGGATCACGATCTCGAAACGGCCCGGGCCGAGCTGGAGCGGGGTGCGAATCCCGACCAGGGAGCGCGGAAGACGCCGCTGCACTACGCCGTCGATGAGCGAAGCGTCGAGGCGATCGATCTGCTCATCGCGCACGGGGCCGATCCGAACGGGCGGCCCGGGCTCCGCGAGACGCCGCTGGAGGTCGCCGCCCGGCGGGGCCGACTGGAGCTGGTCCGGGCCCTGGTCGAGCGCGGGGCCGAAGTCACCGCCGCCGCGATGGCCCTGGCGATTCCGCGCCGCGACCCGGAGCTGATCGACTACCTGATCGCGCAGGGGGCCGATCCGAACGCCGGCCTGAACGCCGCGCAGCTGTTCCCCGACATGCTGGGATTGCTCCTCCGGCGCGGCGCCGACCCGAGCCGCATGCCGCGCAACTCCGTGCAGCTTCTTGCGTCAGGAGGCGCGAAGCGCCAGTTGAAGTCCCTGCTCGACGCGGGTCTGGAGGCGCGAGGCTCGGACCTGGCACGCTACGCGGGTTTCTGCGATCCGGAAACGGCCCGGATGCTGCTTGAAGCGGGCGCCGAACCGGACGCCGTTGACAAGTTTGGGGTCACCTGGATGGAACAATGCCTCAACGCGGCGATGGCGCAGTCGAAGAAGGAGCGCGACGCCATGCTCGCCACGATGCGGGTCTTCCTGGAGCACAAGGCCGACCCCCATCGGAAGGACCGCGCCGGGACCCCGCCGCTGATCAAGGCCGCCCGGGAAGGATGGTTCGAAGGCTTCGAGCTCCTCCTGGAGTTCGGGGCCGATCCCAGCGCGACCGACGGCGCGGGCAAGACGGCCCACGACTACGTGGACAGCTTCCGCCCGAAGAAGAAGGCCGCCGCCGCAAGGAAGCGGCTGACGGGATCGTAGCCCGTCGGTCAGGAGGCCGGTTGCTCGGCTGCCCTCTCAAACACGAACACGCCCAGCACCGAGAACATGGGCCGCAGCGAGAACGTCGGGGTCCACGTGCGGTAGATCATCCGTCCGCCCCTGGCCGCGAGCTCCCGCTGGCTCCAGGTGCAGCGGTGGGTCTCGTAGGGGTTGCCGAGGAAGGCGCCCTGGGGATAGGGCGTGGTCGGCGTGGACACGACGGCCGCGCGCCTTGCGCGGTGCCGGATCTCGGCAAGCACTTCTTCTCCGTCCTCCCTTTCGAAGTGCTCCAGGACGTCCGTCAACAGGATGAAGTCGAAGGTCCTCTCGTCCTCGGCGAGGAACGCGCGGATATCGCCGATGACGATCTCGTCGTAGCAGGCCCACTTGCGACCCCGGTACCGGGGCCAGACTTCGACGCCGGTCAGCCTCGTGGGATGGGGAATCCGCCTCTTGATCCGCTTGCCGAAGCTGCCGCTGCCGATCCCGAGGTCGAGGATCTCGACCACGCTCTCGCTCTGCTCGTCCATCGACGCGGCGAGGTAGCGGAGGATCGGCCGGGCTGTTCTCGGGTCGCTCCAGGGCATGGGGGACGCCGTGCTGTCGAGCGCGGCGGGGGCCGCACTCAGTACGTGAACACCGTGGCGCCCGCGTGCAGGTGGTCGAAGAGCTGCATGCGGTCCTCGATCATCTTGATCCCTTCGGCGAGCTGGTCGGCCTCCACGCCCATCACCTCGGCGCACATCGGGCAGACGAGCATGGTCACGCCGTCCTTCTGGAGCTTGGCGATCATCTCCCCCACCGGCATCATGTCGCCGAGCCGGACCGTGTCGGCCAGCTCCTTCCTTGCCAGCGGCGGCGCCTTGACGTTGAAGAACACCACGGTCTGGCGCTCGGCCGCCACCCCGTGCTCGGCCAGGTGCAGGCCCATCATCACCGCGTGCAGGTCGTCCTCGCCGCTGGTGAGGTTGATCACCAGCGTCGGCTTCTCCGCGGCGGGCTTGGGGGGCGCCTTGGAGGCCTCGGCGGAATCGACGGCCGGCCGGCCGCAACCGGCGAGGACGGCGACGAGCGGAACGAGGGCGGTCAACAGAGACAGGCGGCGGTGCATGGTTGGACTCCTCCGATGCAGGACGGGAAGACGGCCGATTGGACCACGCCAGCAGTCTATCGGGAGCGAAGCGGGCGCACAATCCACGCGGCCGGGGCCCGCAGCAGACTTGCGAAGTCTCCACGACTTCGGAATCCCTGCGCTCCGCCGTCACCCGCGGCCGCGGCGCGCGGCGATGAGGAACACCGAGAACGCCTTGCTCCCGCCCGCCGCCACCGGCTTCTCCGGGCGGCCCACGTCCACGTCCCGCCGGTCGAGGCTCCGGCTTCTGCGCGGGGGGAAGGGGGAGCGAGCCCACGGCTTCACTCGTCCCCACGATCCCGCCTGACACCGCGCTGCCCTGGAGGCCCTGCCTCCGCTGGGAGTTGAGTGAGGCCGAGCCTCACCTGCAAGTCCGCTAAAGGGCACAGCGCAGAAACGAGGAAACACACCGGGCCGACGCGGCGCAAAGAGCGCCCCTGGCTCGACCAACGGAACGCGCCCGTCGCGACGGCGGCAACCCGCCGATCGCGGTTCAGCCCACCTCCGGCAGCTCGTAGCCCTGGCGCCGCTCGCGCCCGAGCAGCTTGTTGCCTTCGTCGCAGTTGGTGAACCGCTCGGCGACCGGGTCCCAGTGGAGGGTCTGGCCGACCTTGCCCACGTCGCGCGCGATGTTCACCAGGTAGCAGAGCGTGCTGGACCGCTGGCCGATCTCGATGTCGGCCGTGCACCGCTCGCGGGTCTTGATGCACTCGACCCAGTTCTCGATGTGGTACTGGGTCTCGGGCTTGGTGTTCGGCCCGGGATTGTCCTTGGCGCGGACGATCTCCTTGGGGTTGCTGGCCAGCTTGTTGCGGTTGATCTCGATCTTGCCGTTCTCGCAGACGAAGATCGCCCCGAGGCCCGGCCCGCGGTCGCCGTCCAGGTGCAACTTCAGCTCGGTGCCGGTGGCGAACTTCATGGTCACCCTGGCCCGCGGCCCCACGAGCTTGGCCATCCCGTGGTATCGCGTGCCCGTGTCGATGTCGCCGGTCTCGCCGATGACCACCCCGCCGACCGTCTCGCGCGGGGCGAAGCGGCCGGTCTCGCGGACCTCGCACTTCTCCTCGAGGAGCACCTCGACCGGGCCGGTGTCGTCGGTACCCAGGGCGCGGTTGATCTGGTCGTAGGAGTGCGTGCCCCAGCCGGTCACGCCGAAGCACAGCCCGCCGCCGTCGTAATCCCACCAGCGGGCCCAGCCGTGGTGCAGTGCGGGATGGTAGGGCCGCATCACGGCCTGGTTGGTCCACACGTCCCACCAGTCCTCGCGTCCGCCCTTGGGCAAGGGCTTCTCGCCCTTGTTGTCCCACAGGTACGGGCCGACGAAGTTGGGGGCGATCACCGTGAGGCACTTGCCGAGCTTGCCGTTCTTCACCAGGTCGCTGCCCCAGTTGTTGATCGGCATGGACCGCTGCTGCGTGCCGACCTGCGTGACGCGCCCCAACTGGCGCGCGGCCTGGACCATCTGCCGTCCTTCCTCGATGGTCAGGCACATGGGCTTCTCGATGTACACGTCCTTGCCGGCCTGCATGCAGAGCACGGTGATCCACGCCCGGGCGTGCGTGGTGGTCTCCACGGCCACGCCGTCGACCTTCTCCTTCTCGAGCATGGTGCGGAATTCGTCGTACAGCTTCCACTTCTGGCCCTTGCCCACGTTCTTGGCGAAGTTCTCGGCGGCCGGCATGTAGCAGTCGCAGACGGCCACGATCTGCATGGCGCCGATGCCCCGCGACTCGCCCACGATGCTCCGGGCACGTCCGCCCGCCCCGATGATCGCCACGTTGACCTTGTCGTTGGCACCGGGCGTGCCTTGCATCCCCAGGGCACTGCGGGGGACGAACACCGGGGCGGCGGCGGCCGCCCCGGCGGCCTTGAGCAGATCGCGGCGCGTGAAGTGGCGGGTCATGGCAACGACTCCCTGAGTAGAAGATGGAAGGAGGGCGATCGGCGGGACCACGGCTCGAGGGCCGCGGAACAGGCTCTATATTGTCGTCGCCCGCGGGCGCGTGTCAACGGGGCGGGTGGGGGCGGGGCCGGCTTCCGGCGCCGTTGCATCATCCGTGCCCGGGGTTCGATGCAGGACCGAGCGGCGCGAACCACGGCAACACGAAGCCCGGGCCATCGTCCCGCCACCTGCCGCGGAAGCGCACGGGCGGCCGCCCCGCCCTCGCACCCGCTCACCACGCACCGAGGAGCCGTTTCTGCGCGATCCCTTACCGCGCCGTCTTCGGGAGGAGCTCCGCCATTTCCTTCCTGATCTGGCTGAGCGCAGGTCTGCCGGCAAGATTCGTCCATTCCTTCAGATCGCCCTGGTGGTCGTACAGCTCCTCGCTGCCGTCGCCGTAGCGGATATAGCGGTAGCGCTCGTTCTGGACTGCGAAGCTTCGTTTCTTCCAGCCGATGATCGCCGGATGGGGCCACTGTCTCCGCGGGTCCTCAAGGAGCGGAACGAGGCTGTGTCCTTCGTTCTTGGGATTCGCCGGCAGGCCGCACATCTCCAGGAGCGTGGGGTACACGTCCAGGAGGCTGACCACCCGGTCGCAGCGCCCGCCGGCTTTGACCTGTGGGCCGGCGATCACCAGCGGCACGTGCGAGGCCCGCTCCCAGAGCGATTGCTTCTGGAACGTGTTCTTCTCGCCCATGTGGTAGCCGTGGTCGGACCAGAGCACGATGATCGTATTGTCCTTGTAAGGGCTCCTTTCCAGCGCGTCGAGCACCTTGCCCACCTGGTGGTCGCTGAAGCTGATGCAGGCGAGGTAGGCGTGGACGATGTTGCGAAACTGGTTGTTCTCGATCGCCCAATCGGTCCTGGGCATCTGCTTGAGAATGCTGATCTCCTTCGCCATTTCCGGGACGTCGTCCAGGTCGTCGCTGCGGTACGGTGGGAGCGTCAGCTTCTCCCTGTCAAAAAGATCGAACCACTTCCTGGGCACGTACCACGGGACGTGCGGACGGAGGAAGCCGACCATCAGGAGGAACGGCTGGTCGTGCTCTGCCTGGAGCTGCCCCACGGCCCACTCGGCGGCGGCGTGGTCGGGAAGCAGGTCGTCGCGCTCGGGCGCCATCGCCCAGTCGGTGCTGGTTCCCTCCTGGGGCCAGTTCTTGCGGAGCTTGCCGGTGCCGCCGTGGAAGCTCCCGCGTCCACCGCTGGCATCGACGCTCCCACGCGGCACGTGATGGTGGCAGATCTTCCCCACGGCCATCGTCTTGTAGCCGTTGTTGGCGAAGCAAGTGTGCATCAGCTCCGTGCCAAGCTGCCGGGCGCGCTTCTCCAGGTCCTCGTCGCGCATGTGGTCGTCGTAACCCAGCGTGGACGGGAGCAGGCCGGCCATGATACTGGCACGGGACGGGCCGCACAGCGGGAACTGGCAATGCGCCCTGGTGAACACCACGCCGCGCCGGGCGAGCCGATCCATGTTCGGGGTCTTCGCATCCGGATACCGCCCGGCGAAGGTCGGGAAGTCGTTCAGGTCATCGACTGCAATGAACAGGACGTTTGGCCGATCCGAGGCACTGCCCGCTGCCGATTCCGCCGCCAAGGCGGCCGATGTACAAACAGCCAACACGACGACTGACTGGAAGACGTTCTTCATCAGAGTCCCTCTGCGGGCCGACGTTGTGCACGGGTCCGGAAACAGGACGGACCAGGGTCGCCTCTCAGTATCCCTTCTTCTCCAGATACGCCTTCAAGTAGCCGGCGCGGTAGGGATACTCGTCGAACTTCACCGGGGCGTCGGTGAAGCGGGGGTCGGCCGTGGCCTTGAGGTATTCGACGAGCCGGCCGCGCAACGCCTTCACCGTTTCGGCGTGCTTCGGGTCGCCGGCCAGGTTGTGCACCTGGTCGGGGTCGGCGCCGCAGTCGTACAGCTCCACGGCCGGGCGCTTGGCGAAGCACAGCTCGAAGTGCCTGGCGTGCTCGGGGTCGCTCTGGTGATCCACGATGAACGACTTGGTCGGCCCGTTGTCGCAGTCGGCGTGCACGTCGATCGGATGACTGGCGCCGGAGGGCACGCCGGCCGGCCAGCGGTCGTCTTCCAGGTTGAGGATCAACAGCCAGCGGTCGGTGCGGATCGCGCGGGCGGGGTAGCCGACCAGCGACGGCATCCCCTGCGCCGGGACGTGGCGCTCGCGCCCGAACACGAGAAGATCGCGCTTCGGGTCGATGCGCCCCTCGCCCTCGGCCGAGAGAACGGGCAGGAGCGATCGGCCGGTCATCGCTTTCGGAACGGCCACGCCCGCGGCCTCCAGGAACGTCGGCGCCAGGTCCGTCAGCGAGGCGAAGTCCTTCACGCGCCGTCCGGGCTTGACCTGGGCGCCCCAGCGGATCGCCAGGGGCACGCGCGCCCCCCAGTCGTACAGGTTGCCCTTGCATCGGGGGAACGGCATGCCGTGGTCGCCGCTCATCACGACGATCGTACTGTCCAGCTCGCCGGCCTCTTCGAGCAATTCCATCGCCGCGGCCACGTCCCGGTCCCACCGCTGCACCTCCCCGTAGTAGTCGGCGATGTCGGAGCGGACTTCGGGGACGTCCGGGAAGAAGCGCGGCACCGGCACCTTGGCCAGGTCCATGCCCGACCCCTTGCCGCTGCCCTTCTTGTAGGGGCGATGCGGATCGGACGTGCCGAACCAGAAGCAGAACGGCTTGCTCTTGTCGCGCTGTCCGATGAACTTGTCGAAGGACATGCTCGGGCCGCAGGGGTGCTCCTGGTAGCCCAGGGCCTTGAAATCGCCGGGTCCCCAGGCCTTGCGCCAGTGGCCGATCTCGTACCCGGCGTCGCGGAGGAGGAACATGAAGTTCGGGTGCTTGGGATCGAGCGTGCTGTGCAGGTTCGCCCCGTGGTCGAGGCGGTAGAACTGCTGGCCGGTCAGCGCGGCGTTGCGGCTGGGGGTGCACGACGGGCTGGAGATGAACGCATAGTCGAACAGCACGCCCTCCCGGGCCAGCCGATCGAACGCCGGGGTCTTGACGACCGGGTCGCCGTACGCCCCCGCATGCGGCCATCCCCAGTCGTCCGCCAGGCAGAAGAGGATGTTCGGCCGATCCGCCGCGGCGGCCACGCCGCTGAGCATCAGGGCGAATCCGAGACACAGTCCGCGCTTAATCATCGTCGTCTCCTTCAAGGTCCGGTGCGATCCAAGATGCGTCACTCTGACTTGCCGGTGCCGATGCCCCCCCTGGCCGAGCTTCCATCGCGGCACCGTGCGCTACTCGGCGGCCGCCTCCCTGGCCCCGATGCAGTACAGGTACTTCACGCTGCGGATGAACAGGTTGCCCTGGCTGATCGCCGGCGAGGCGAAGCACTCCTCGGGGAGCTCGTTGCGGGCCACGACGTCGAGGTCGTCGCCCGGCCGGAGCACGGTCATCGAGCCGTCGTCGCAGAGGAAATAGACCCGGCCTTCGGCCGAGACGGCCGACGTGCTGAAGTGCCGGCCGAGACGCTCCATCCACTTGCGGTCGCCCGTGTCGGCCTCGAAGCAACTGGCGATGCCCCCGTCGGACACGACGAGGAAGTACCGGCCGTCGGGGGACGCGATGGGCGAAGGGACGTAGGCGCACCCCTTGGTCGTGCGCCACGCGACATGCGTGTCGGTGACGTCGCCCTCTCCGTCCGGCCGGATGGCCAGGATGTGATGCTCCGGGAAGCCGGCCGTCATGAACAGCAGCCGGCCGTTATACACCAGCGAGGCCACGAACTGCTCGGTCGGCCCGCGGATGATCCAGTGCAGCTTGCCGGTGCGGGGATCGTAGCTCGTGACCGACTTGTCGCCGGAGAGGATCATCTGCGTGCGGCCGTCGATCCGGCGAATGATCGGCACGCAGTAGCTGCGGGTCTTGTTCTCTCGCGGCGTCTTCCACACGGTCCGGCCCGTGGCTTGCGCCAGGGCCACGAGGTACGAATCGCCGTCGTGGTCGCCGTTGACGATCACGAGGTCCTCAAACGGCACGGGGCTGCTGCAATAGCCGTGCATGCTGGAGAAGCGACCCGGGCGAACGAGCCACTTGCGGTTGCCGTCGAAATCGTAGGCCGCCACCACCATGTCGCCGGGCGTGGCGGCCTTACGCGCGCCGCGGGGGATCTCGTCGCGGCCGAAGTCGGGTTCGAGGAACGTCACGTACACGAGCTTCCCGTCGGTGGCCGGCGTGCCGGAGGCGTAGCTGTTGAGCGAGTGCTTCTTCTCCAGCGGCGCGGTGAGGACCACCTTCTGCCAGAGGATCCCGCCCGAGCGGCGGTCCAGGCAGAGGAGCACGCGCTGCTTGCTCTCTTCCAGGCACGTGACGAGGAAGATCCGGTCTTGCCACACGACGGGCGAGGCGTATCCGCGACCCGGCACGGGCGTGCGCCAGGCGACGTTCTCGCCCGTCGCGCCGTCCCAGCGCTGGGGTATGCCCTTTTCGAGGCTGTGGCCGTCGCCCCGCGGCCCGCGCCACATCGGCCAGTTCTCAGCTCGGGCCGGCAAGGGCGCGAGGTGCAAGGCCACGGCGAGAAACGCCGTCAGGGCGAAGGTCGTTCGACGAAGCGACATGAACGTCTCCATCTTGTTCAGTGTTCAACGCGGGGCACCACGACGCGGCGGCGCGTCCGCTTGCTCAACGGCCGGGCACGGACGTGCTCGCCGCTCGCCCGGCACGCCCTGACCCCCGGCCCCTTGTATCTTCCAGGGGGAGCGATTCTCATGTCAAGGAAGAAGTCCCGCATGGCTCCGCGAGATGACCGTAGCGAACGAACCGGAGCCATGCGGCCGGCCGCGAGATCGATGCCCCTGCGGGCCTCGGAGCCCGGGGGGAGAGGCTGGAGCCCGGTCGGCGCCGTCTCCCCCGCTCGCGGGAGAGGGGAGGTTGGTGCCCTCACCCTGACTCACTCGCCACTCGCCATGAACGTGCCCGTCTCGGTCCTTCTGATCCGCGAGAACGCCGAGCAAATGACCGGCGGGGGATGCTGCGGGTCGCTGGACGACAGCGACCCGACCGTCACCGATAAGGACCTGTTCGCCGAGGCCAAGAAGCACCAGCGCGACCTGGGCCTGTTGCACCGGGCGATCCGCCGGTTTTTCCCCGATCGCCAGGGCCGGGCCCGCGTGGCCGTGGAGATCGTCGATCCGCGCAACCAGCTCTACCTGGCCCCGCGCCTGGTGCGCGACGTGCTCCGCTATCGTCCGGGCTGGGGAGCCGGGCTGCGCGCGGCCTTGCAGGTCTTCTCCCTGCCGGCCGTGGTCATCAACGGCCGCGTGCTCAGCCGCCGAGGACAGCCCCTGGACCCGGACGCGGTGTGCCACGAGATCCGGCGGGCGCTGGGGGAGGCGGAGGACGGCCAAGAGAGCTAGGAGCGTTCATACCCAACACGACGGGGAACACGGGGCACGAGGCACGGAATACGAAACGGACTCGGAAATCGAAGCACGAACGCCCCCAACCGACGAGAGGCGATGGCCATGCCCGTTTCTGTCATTGCAGCTTCGTGCTTCGGACCTGGGTCCCCGTCCTGGCAGTCTGGCTCCGCCCTTGCGCGTCACTCCCACCGCGCGATCTGCTTCTGAATCTCCTGGTAGCTCAGCGTGCGCTGCTTCACGGCGAGCTCCTCGGCCAGCGTGTCGCGCGGATCGGCGCCTTGGGCGACCTCCACCTCGACCTCCTCGGCCAGGGACTCCAGCCACTCGGGCACCTCCAGCCCGACGCCGCTGGGCTCCTCGGCCATCTGCGACGTCTCGTCGGCCAGTTGGTCGAAGGCCGGCGACTTCCCGCCCGCGCGGATCTCACGGATCGCCGGGAGCACGAGCGACCGCAGGCGATCGACGGCCAGGGGGCGCACGAAGCGCTCATTGAGGCGGTCGGCGACGCTGGCCAGTCGCATGCCGTACTTGCGGCACAGCTTCTCGTAGCGCTGCTGGAGGCTGTCGGCGATCTCGTGCGTCTGCTCGACGATCGCCTCGCGCCACAGCTCGGCCGCCGCGGCGCGTCCCTCGCGGATAAGCACCTCGTGGGCCGAGGCCAGCGGCTTGAGGTTCCACTGCACGCGCTCGTACGAGGCCAGCACGCGGAGGAAGTCGAGCAGCGTGTAGAGCATCTCGCCGCGGTCCGACTGGGTCGTCGTGCTGTTGTAATCCATGTACTCGCCGTAGTGCTCGACCACGGCGTCGAGGGTCAGCTCGAGCCATCGGGCGGCCTCGTGGCGGGCCTCCGGGTCGGGCAGGTCCTCGACGAGGCGGCGAAGCGGTCCGGCCTCGGGCTCCTCGGCCAGCGACTCGAGGAAATCGTCCACGCCCTGAAGCAGAATCGCCCGCAGGTTGCCGTAGTTCATGAACTGCTGCTGGAACCAGTCGCCGCCGTAGGTCTGGATGAAGCGGCATAGCTCGCGGAACTTCTTCTCGCCGCGCACGGCCTCCATGGGCGAGAGACGGATCGCGCGGCTGTGCTCGAGCCACCATTGCAGCAGCGGCCGGGAGAGGGTGTCCAGGCTGTCCACGATGCGGTCGTCGGCGTCGCTGGCCGGGGCCCCTTTGGAGCGCTTCCAGGTGGCGGAGGAGGCCACGACGCAGCGGACCATGGCGCGGAAGCCCGTGTCGAACAGCCGGTCGAACTCGGTAATCGCCCCGTGGCCCACCGGGTGGGTGCGCTCCATCTCCCGGACGATGGAGATCAGCTCCACGGTCTGCTGCAGCATGCCCAGGCGCGGCAGCCAGGACAGCAGGCGGCGCAGCACGCGCTGGAGCTTCTGCGAGGCGAGCACGGTTTCCGGCGCGCCGCCCCGGGCGGTGGGCACGTACAGGAGCGGCTGCTGAAGGAGCCCCACGCAAAGCCTGGACCAGTGGCGATGCACGGCCTTGCGGTCGTCGCGCACGATGGCGCGGAGCGTGAGCACGGCCACGCGCTCCCAGTCCTCCAGGTCGTCGGACAGGGACTCGCCGGCGCGGTGGGCCAGCAGCATCCATCCCGCGTCGGCCATCTCCACGCAGCACGAGATGATCCGGTCGAGCAGGCTCTCCTTGATCTCGCGCCGCCGGTCGTATTCGACCATCGCGTCGTGCGTGCTCCGCGGCGGGGGGATCGGATAGCGCTGGACCTGAGCAAGAAGCCGCGCCAGACGCCGCCGGTGCCCCGCCAGCTCGAAGAACCAGCCGTCGAGGACCTGGTCGCGGACGGCCGGATCGACCGACGGGGCGGGCGCCGCGGCGAGGCCCTTCCAGAGCCTCGAGATCGTGTTCCAGAAGGCCAGCCGGTGCAGGATCCGCTCGCCCTCGACGGCCAGCTCGAAATCGGACGACTGGTCGCCCCATTCGAGCATCTCGCCCTCGAATCCGTCGTCGGTCGTGTCGCGGTAGGTGACCCCTTCGTAGGCGGCGCCGAACAGGCCCCCCGATTCGTCCTCCTCGTCCTCTTCGACGGAGAGGGCCTCCTCGGGCGGCTCCAGACCGGCTTCGGGGCCGATCTCCAGGCCGGGCACCTCGCCGTACTCGCCCGCATTGGCCCAAACGAAGTCGAGGAACTTCCGGGCCAGCGTCCACTTCTCCTCCTCGGAGAGGTCCGGCTGGGAGGGCGAAGCGGGGGCCCCGGGTAACGCGCGCTCCGGGGCGGGATGCCAAAGCTCCTGCATCCAGCGCACGGCAAGCCGGTGAAACGAGTAGGTCTCTTCCACCAGCGCGATCTCGTCGGCCTGGCTGAGCCACTGCACCAACAGGGCCATCGCGGCGACCCGGTCGTGCTGCTCGAGCAGGGCCTCGACCACCAGCGCGTAGGCCTTGGGCGAATGGAACGCTTCGACGTGCCCCTGCCAGAAGGCCACGTCGCCCGCCGCGGTCCCGGCCTCGTGCCACGCCCCGAGGGCCCGGGCCACGCCGACCGCCGACTGCCAGGTCTCGCGCCCCGAGATCCCCTGGACCCCCGAGACCTCGGTGCTGGCGAACTGGTCCCACCAGGCCGCGGTCTTCTCCAGCCACACCAGGATCGATTGCTCCAGGTCCTTCCGGCCGCCGGCCGCCGACTCCTTGGCGAGCCGGGCAGCCAGCTCGAAGATGCGGCTGATCAGGTCGATCAACTCCTCGACCCGCTGATCGTGGACGCTGTTCTCCACGGCGGGAAAGATGCTGAAATGCCCTCCGAAGCCGAGGATGTTCCAGGGATCGACCAGCGCGCCGCACTCGATCGCCCGATGGAGAAGGTCCTCGATCTCGCCGAGCACGGCGGCCGCCCCGTCCAGGTTGCGGCGGTCGATGGCCAGATGCGCCGTGGTGAGACGGCAGTTCAGCTCGCACCGCATGCGCGCGGAGGCCCCGGGGATGATCCGGGCCTGCCTCGTGGCCGATTCGATGTCGCCGATCCGCGCGAAGATCTGCGCCAGGTGAACGTGCTGCAACTGGCACGCCCTGCGGCGGGCCAGCTCGCGATTGAGATGCTGTCGGGCTCCGCCGAACGGCTGCTTGAGCTTCTTGGCCTCGGCGCGAAGCCGCCGGCCGTGCTTGCCTTCCAGGCGCTCGAGCAGCTCGACGTAGAACTGGTCCCGGTAGGCGGCGATCTGCGGCAGCAGAACGGCCAGAGAGACCGAGGAATCGTGGGCCTCGGGCCGGTCGCCGCTGATCCCCGAGCCCATCAGGATGGTGCCGGCCAGGACCGCCGCCGCTTCGAACAGCATCTCCGCGCGGTCGGCCGCGGTGGATTGCTCGACGCGGGCGAACATCGTGTCCAGGGTCACCTGCTGAAGCACGTAGCGGCGATAACGCCCCTGGAGGTCCAGGTGATGCGGGTCCCACTGGCCGAACTGGTAGTTGGGCCGGCGATTGACCGGGTGGTCGAAGTCGTAGGCCCGCGGATCGACGGCCAGTTCGTCCAGCGCCTCCGGATCGAACCAGGCCGCGTGAAGCAAGTCGGGGTCGGTCGCGCCGAGGATCTTCAGGGCCTCGGAGACCAGCTCCCGGTAGCGGCTCCAGCCCACGCCCGCCCCGGCCACGTAGAGCGGGATCGGCCGGACGCGCTCGTGGGCGTAAGGCTGGATCTTCTGGCGCGTGCGGAGGACCGCCACGGGCCGGTGGCCGATGTAATCGTTCAGCTGCCGGACCGCCCCGTCCACGACCCGATCGACCGGCTCCCAGGGGGCGCCCTGGGCGAGTACGGCCTCGCACATCCGGCCGATGAACAGCGGCAGAAACAACGTCTCGTCCGACTGGTGGAAAAGCAGGTCGCGATGCCAGCGGCGATAGGCGTCCAAGGCGTGATGGAACACGATGCGCACGATCGCCTCGGCTTGATCGACGTTGCGGAACGCCTCGGAGGAGCCGCGCAGCTCCTCCAGATGATCGCGGAGCACCCCGCCCAGCATCCGCCAGGCCGGCATGCCCTCGTCGCTGCAGCGCGCCTCGATCCACTCGAACAGGACGTTCAGGCGGGCGAGGAACCGCGGGTCCGGGCTGCCGGAGGAGAAGTTCAGGTACCCGAGCACCTCCTGAAGCGGCGTGTGAAGTGAGGGACCCGGTTTGAGGGAATCCATCAAATGCGTCTCCTGCACCAACCAGCCCCGACCCAACAGGGGGGTGGTGGCCGCATCCTTTCTTCTGACTTGGCGGAGGGCAAGGCCCTGGCTTCTCCCCCCCGAAGGCGCCGCGGACTGCGAGTCCAACGCTGCGAATGCCCCCCGGCAGCCTCGCGCAAATCGCGAGTCCCTACCTTGGGTCTCATGGTAGAGGTGCGGCGGCGGACGGTCTAGCGGGGTGCACCGCGCGTGCCACTCTTCCGCGGTATGACCCCGGGCCGGCGCTGCGCGGCCGCCGAGCGCGCAGAACGGCGGAGCTGGCCCGTGGCAGGGCTGAGGCGGTTTTTCGCGTGATTTCCCCGGCCGCGGGAGTTAAGATGACAGGGTCGGAACAGAAGCCTGTTCGCATCCATCCCGGCCGGGGGTCTGCGCCCCGGGCCCGGGCGGAACGCCTATTCTTGCGAGGTGGATCGATGACGCGACGACTCGTCCTGGTTGCAGCGGTCAGCGCCGTACTGCTTTCGTCCCGGGGGATTCTGGCCGAGGTGCGCACCCCGCTGATCACGCAGACCGAGGCCCGCCATCTCGGGATGAAGCGGGCCTGGTTCACCCAGGTCCCGATGGACCGGTCGCGCAGTCGCGTCCGGGATCTTGTTCTCGACCGCGGGACGCTGCTGGTGCAGGACGACCGGGCGATGCTCACCGCGCTGGATGCGGAGACGGGCGAGACGTTGTGGGCTAGCCAAATCGGCAACCCGATGCATCCGAGCCTCGTGCCCGGCGTCAACGGCGACCTGGTCGCCGTGGTCAACGGGTCGTTTCTCTACGTCGTCAATCGGTTCAACGGCAAACTGCTGTGGAAGACGCAGTTGGAGGGGGCGCCCGGCGCCGGCGCCGCGCTGAGCCGCGACCATGCCTACGTGCCCACGGTCCAAGGCCTGATGTTCGCCTACCCACTGCAGCCGGCCAAGGATCCTCTTGAGGAGTTGGGCGTCCTTCGCCGCGAGCCGAGGCCTTCGCCCGAAGAGAGCGCCGAGGAGCGCGTCGCCCGCATGGAGTCCTTCCGCCTGAGCCAGGAAGTGTCGCCGCCGCTTGCCTGCCAGGTGCTGGGGCGGAGCATGATCCAGCCCGTCGTGGCCCGTGAGGACAAGGCCATGGACTACGTGGTCTGGCCGACCGACTCGGGCTTCATGTTCGTCGCGGTGCTGGACCGCCGCGAGGAGCGTTTCGGCGTCAAGTACCGGCTCGGCACGGCCAGCGCCATCACGGCGCAGCCGTCGTATCTGCCACCCAGCCCGGAGACGCCCACGGACCCGGGGGCGCTCTTCGCATCGAGCAACGACGGGTTCGTGTACGCGATCTCGGACAAGTCGGGAGACGTTCTCTGGCGGTTCTCGACCGGCGTGCCGCTGGTCGAGCCGCCCGTCCTGGTCGGCGAGACGCTGTACGTCGCCACGCAGCCCGGCGGCATGTATTGCGTGGACGCCAAGTCGGGCGCCCAGAAGTGGTGGGCTCCGGCCGTCCTCCAGTTCGTGGCGAAGAGCCGCGATCGGGTCTATGCCGTGGACAAGCTGAGCCAACTGCGCGTGCTGGACGCGGCCAATGGCTCGCTTCTGGACACGATGTCCGTGGTGGCCCAGCCGATTCGGCTCCGCAACGGCGACACCGACCGGGTCTATCTGGCCGCGGAAGGCGGCCTGATCCAGTGCCTGCACGAGATCGAGCTGGCCGAGCCGATCGATTACGCGGCGGCCCGCAGGCCCAAACCCGACAAGCCGGCCCCAATTCAGCAGGGGACGCTTCCGGCGGGCGAGGAAGGCCCGGGCGAGGCCAAGCCGGACGAGGCTGCCCCCGAGCAGCCGACCGAGCCTGAGCCGGCCCCGGCCCAGCCGAGCGAGAACCCGTTCGAGCTGTAGTTGCGTTTCCTCCCCGGGGGCGGCCGTCCTGAGGCGGCGCGCGACTCGGGTCTCTCGCCCGTGCCGCGCGGCGCGGTTGACCGCCACGCGCCATGGTGGCCGTAACGAGCGCCGCGGTGCCCTCTTATGTCGGGGCTGCTTGACCTCGGCTCCCGGAAGCCGTAAACCAAGAGGTGGCGGCGGGGGCTCGAGTCAGGCCGCGTGGGCCTGTCTTCCAGGGGCCGATCCGCGCAGTCCCCGCGTCGCGTACCAGCGGAGTGTGAACCTCCCATGCCCAACACCTCCCCCCCGATACGCCGGGCCCTGATCAGCGTCAGCGACAAGATGGGGCTGGCCGGCTTCGCCCGGGCCCTGGCCGACGCTGGGGTCGAGATCTACAGCACCGGCGGCACGCGCAGGCACCTGGAGAGCGAGGGCGTTGGCGTGCGCGACGTTGCCGATTACACGGGCTTTCCCGAGATGATGGACGGCCGGGTGAAGACCCTCCACCCGAAAGTGCACGCCGGCATCCTCTGCCGACATGACCGCGCGGACGATCTGGAGGCCCTGGCCGAGCACGGCATCGTGAGCTTCGAGCTGGTCGTGGTCAATCTGTACCCGTTTGCGGCTACGATCGCGCGGGAGGGGGTCGGCTTCGACGAGGCGATCGAGCAGATTGACATCGGCGGCCCCACGCTGGTCCGCGCGGCGGCCAAGAACCACGCCTTCGTGACCATCGCCACCGACCGCGAGCAGTATCCCGCGATCCTGGAGCAGCTGGCCGCCGGCGGCGCCACCACGCCGGAGCTGCGCCGCAAGCTGGCGGCCGAGGCCTTCGCCCACACGGCCGCGTACGATCAGGCGATCGCCGCGTGGTTCGCGGACCAGACGGCCGACGGGCCGTTCCCGGCGGCCGTGACTATGAATCTGCGGCGCCGCTGCGTGCTGCGCTACGGCGAGAACCCGCACCAGCGCGCCGCGCTCTATGCACGGCCCGATGCCTGCGGCGCGAGCCTCATCTCCGCCCGACAACTGCACGGCAAGGAGCTGTCGTACAACAACATCCTCGACCTGGACAGCGCGCTTTCCATCGCGCGGAGCTTCGCCGAGCCGGCGGCCGTGGTGATCAAGCACAACAACCCGTGCGGGGCCGCCGAATCGACGCGCCTGGCCGACGCCCTGCGCGACGCGATGGCCGGCGATCCGCTCAGCGCCTTCGGGTCGGTGCTGGGCTTGAACCGCCCGATGGACGCCGCCACGGCCGAGGTGCTCGCCGAGCCGGGCCTGTTCGTCGAGGCGATCGTGGCCCCGGAGTTCGAACCCGCAGCTCGCGAGGTCCTCACCACGCGGCCCAAGTGGAAGGCCAACGTGCGACTCGTCGAGGTCGGCGACCTGGAGCCGGTGGGGCACTGCTTCGTCTATCGCTGCGTGGCCGGCGGGGCCCTGGCGCAGGACTGCGACGAGCTGCCCGACCCCGAAGTCCAGTGGAAGGTGGTCACCCAGTCCCAGCCGACCGACGCCCAGCGACGCGACCTCGCCTTCGCCTGGACCATGGTCCGGCACGTCAAGTCCAACGCCATCGTCCTGGCCAAGAACTGCATGCTGCTGGGGGCCGGGGCCGGACAGATGAGCCGCGTGGATTCGGTGCGGATCGCGATCGAGAAGGCCGGCGACCGGGCCGAAGGCTCGGTGATGGCCTCCGACGCGTTCTTCCCCTTCCCGGATTCGATCCACCAGGCCGCCGCGGCCGGGGTGAAGGCCGTGATCCAGCCGGGCGGCTCCAAGAAGGACGACGAGGTGATCGCCGCCTGCAAAGAGCACGGGCTGTCGATGATCTTCACCGGAAGGCGGCACTTCAAGCATTGACCCCGCGCCCGTGCCCACCATTCTCGACCAGATCGTCGCCACCAAGCGCGAAGAGATCGCCGCCGCCAAGGCCCGGCTGGCGGAGTCGGCGCTCCGGCGGCGCGCGGCCGACGCCCCGCCGCCGCGCGACTTCTTCGCGGCCCTGGCCGCGCCGGGGCCCATTCGCCTGATCGCCGAGGTGAAAAAGGCCAGCCCCTCCAGAGGAGTCATCCGCGAGGACTTCGATCCGGTGGGGATCGCGCGGACCTACCAGGACCACGGCGCGACGTGCATCAGCGTGCTGACCGACGAGCCGTACTTCCAGGGCAGCCTGGACTATCTCCGCGCGATCCGCGCCGAGGTCGATCTGCCGCTGTTGCGCAAGGACTTCATCCTCGACCCGTACCAGGCGCTCCAGGCCCGGGCGGCCGGGGCCGACGCCGTGCTGCTGATCGCCGAGTGCCTGGACGACGCGGCCCTGGTGCTCCTTTACGAGACGATCGTCTCGCTGGGGATGACGCCGCTCGTGGAGCTCTACGAGCCGGAGAACCTGCCTCGCGTGCTCCGGTGCGGCGCCCGGCTGATCGGCGTGAACAACCGCGACCTGCGCACCTTCGAGGTCGATCTGGAGCACACGATCCGAATGCGGGCGAAGGTGCCGGCCGACCGCGTTCTGGTGGGCGAGAGCGGCATCCGCACCTGGGCCGACGCGTTGCGCCTCCAGGAGGCGGGCGTCCAGGCCATGCTCGTGGGTGAGAGCCTCGCGGCGCAGCCGGACGTGGGCGCGGCGGTGGACGCGCTGTTGGGGAATCCGCGCTGATCTACTCGCCCCGAATCGTCTCGTCCTTCAGCTCCCCGTCGCCGCCGCGAAGGTGCTCGTCGAAGAACGCCCGGCAGCGGCTGAAGACGTCGTCGCCCCCAAACCCGTGGCCCGCCCCGTGGACGATCACCAGGGCCGAAGGGACGCCCGCCTCGTCCAGGGCGGCATCGAGCATCTTCGCCTGGGAGAGCGGAACGATCCGGTCGTTGCTGCCGTGCATGGTGAGGGTCGGGGCGTCGTCGCGGCTGACGTAGGTGACCGGCGAGGCGGCCTTGAGCGCGTCCTGATGGTCCGCGGCCGGGCCGCCGACCAGCCCGTCCAGGAGCCGCTTGACGCGCGGAAGCACTTCGGGGTCCTTGCTGGCGGCCACGAGGTCCGCGGGTCCGAACCAGTTCAGCACGCAGGTCACGCGGCTCGACTGGTCCGGCGATCCGCACTGGCCCTCCAGGGCCTTCACGCCGCCGGACGTTCCGAGCAGCGCGACCAGATGCCCGCCGGCCGACATGCCCCAGACGCCGATCCGGTCCGGGTCGAGGTGGTACTTCTTTGCGCTGGCGCGGATCCAGCGGATCGCCGCCTTGCAGTCGTGGATCTGGGCGGGCCAGGTCGCCTCGCCCGTGAGCCGGTACCCGACCGAGACGCCGAAGTAGCCCTTCTCGGCCATCGGGACGAGCAGCGGCACCCCCACGCGCTTGTTGCCGCCTGCCCAGCCGCCGCCGTGGACGAAGCAGACGACGGGCATGGGCCTCTCGGGTTTCTCGCGGGGCCGGACCACGTCGAGCTTCAGGACCCGATCCCCGACGCGGCCGTACTCGACGTCCCGCTCGATGACGACCTTCTCGTTGACCTGGGCGGAGGCCGAGGAGGCGAGCAGGAGAAGGACGGCGAAAACGCGGGGTCGGGCTGGGAGCAGCGTCTTCACGGGGGTTCTCCTTGCATGCGGCGGGGATGGGGGGGGCTAGTATTCAGCACGCCGATTATTGTCCCCCGACTCGCCGTGGTCCAGCGGAATCGCAATGACCCCTCGATGTGCCAGCCCGACCCGCTGAATCCTGACCGTGCCCCAAGGTCCTCGGCCGGGTCGGCAAAGCCCGGTTGCCGTGCCGTTCTCAACGGGGACCATCGAGATTACAATTCGAATTCGCGTCCATCCTCTCGGGGCATGCTTGTTCCCTCCCCCACGCGCCTGGTCCGACGAAGGGGCCACCTTCACCCGGAGACACGCCCATGACACGCTCCTTCATGACCCGCTCCCTCCCCCTCGCCCTCTCGGCCCTGCTAGTCACCGCCTCGGTCGCTGCGGCAGAAACGTCCCAGCCGCGCCCGTTCGCCCTGCTCGGCCCGGGCAACGTCCGCGACGGGCGCCTGATGGCTCCTTTCTACGACTACGTGATCTGGCCGCACGCCGTGGCGGCCGAGGACAAGGTCTTCTGCGTCTTCTCCAGCGCCCAGGCCCGGCCCATCGCCATGGCCTATGACGAGAAGGAGAAGAGCTGGGCCGGGCCGGTGCAGCTCTCGGAGCTCGGTTTGAAGAACGACGACCACGGCAACCCGGCCTTGTGCATCGATCGGCGAGGCTTTCTGCACGTGTTCCACGGATGCCACGGCGGGCCCATGCGGCATACCCGAAGCACCAGGCCGCACGACATCGCCTCTTGGGACGAGCAGCCCCCGCCCACGCCCCGGGCGACCTATCCCCAGGTGATGCGCATGGCCGACGGCGGCATGCTGCTGTTCTACCGCGCCGGCGGACACATGGAGCCGTGGACATTACGCGCAAGCGGCGACGACGGCCGCACCTGGGGCGATCCGCAGCGGATCGTCGAGATGCGCCTCGATCCGCCGGACCGGCTGGCCGCGGCCTATTGCTTCTTCCTGCCCGGGGCCGAGCGCAAGACGGTCCACGTGTTCTGGTGCCACAAGGACGACAACGCCGCGCGCGTGACCGAGGACCGTCCGCACCCGTGGCGCCCGCTGAAGTACCCCGGGCTGCACGAGGCCGTGTACCGGTACAACATCTACTACATGAAACGCCGCGCCGACGGCACGTGGCGAAACGCGGCCGGTCAGCCCGTCTCGCTGCCGGTGAGCAAGGCCGAGGCCGACACGAAGTGCCTGGTCTTCGACTCGGGGCACGAGTTCACCCTCGGCGGGCGCAAGATCCTCATCGACTCGCAGGACCGGCCCTACATCCACTTCCGCGTGGGCGTGTACGACTGGGTCCGCCAGCACGGTCGGTCCGACGCGGCCATCGTCCCCGTGACCGATCGCTTCGCGCACCCAGAGGCCGGCCGGTGGCAGGTGAGCAAGACCCTGCCCGACGACTGGCCCAAAGGCATCGTCCGCTTGGGCAAGAACCCCGGCGTTCTCGCCCCCAGCGAGGACTGGCCCGGCGGGCACTGGACGATCTACGCGCGTCGCACCGCGATCCGCCCGGGCGCGGGATGCTCCGTGTATTTGTACCACGACGAGCAGGGCTACGCCGCCCCGGCCGGCGGGCCGGTGATGGTGTATTGACGAAGGCCTTCGTGCCTGAATCGCGCTCCCGGGCTCCTGCGTGGGAGCGGCCCGCAGGGGAGGCTCTGCCTCGCGGGAACACCCGCGTGCTCAAGAAGTATGCCGAACTGTACAAGCGACTGGCCTGATGCGCTGTTTGACCCTTGGGGAACTGATCGAACTGCACGGTCGGATTATCGAGCAACCCGGCGGCATTGTGTTGAGTATTGCCATCGCCTTGACGGGAAGACGCCGCTGACGCCGCACACGGTCACCGTCCCGAGCGGCGGCGAGGCGGCGAGCCAGCAGGTCGAGATGGACCGGCCGCGGGCGGTGGAAGTGCGGCCGTGAGGCCAGGCGCGTCACTTCCGCAGCCCCACGACCCGAACCGGCGGGGCCTTCTGTCGCTCCTTCCGAGGGGCTACAATGGGGCCCGTTGGACTCGATGGAAAGGGTAAGTAATCCGTGCATGAGCTCATCGCGCAACTGACTGCGCCGGGACCGGTCGTGACCGACGGGGCCTGGGGCACGCAGCTTCAGCTTCGAGGCCTTCCCACGGGGGCCTGCCCCGATGCCTGGAACCTCGACAGCGCCGACAAGATCGAAGACGTCGCCCGCAGCTACGTCGAGGCCGGCAGTCTGGTCATCCTCACCAACACGTTCGGGGCCAACCGGTTCGTTCTCGACCGGCACGGCCTGGCGGATCAGGCCGCGGAGATCAACCGGGCCGGCGTGGAGATCTCCCGCCGCGCGGCCGGCGAGAAGGCCTTGGTCTTCGCCTCCGTGGGCCCCACCGGCAAGATGCTGGTGATGGGCGAGGTCTCGCAGGAGGACCTGCGCGCGGCATTCGATGAGCAGGTCGGGGCGATCGCCGAGGGCGGGGCCGACGGCATCGTTATCGAGACCATGTCCGACCCGGCCGAGGCCGGCATCGCCGTCCAGGCGGCCAAGGACACCGGGCTGCCCGTGGTGGCCTGCATGGTCTTCGACTCGGGCAAGGACAAGGACCGCACGATGATGGGCGCCACGCCCGAGCAGGCGGCCGAGGGCCTGCTCGACGCCGGGGCCGACGTGATCGGGTCGAATTGCGGGCAGGGGATCGAGGGCTTCGTGCCGATCTGTGGGCGGCTGCGCGCGGCCAGCGGCCGGCCGGTCTGGATCAAGGCCAACGCCGGCCTGCCCGAGGTGATCGACGGCGAAACGGTGTACTCCCAGACGCCGGAGGAGTTCGCCTCGTTCGTGCCGGCACTGATCGAAGCCGGGGCCGGCTTCGTCGGCGGCTGCTGCGGGACCACGCCCGACTTCATCCGCGCCGTCTGCCAGGAACTGGCGGAACGGTGAGATCGCATTTTGAAATCCTCTCTTGCGGTTGGTCGGCTGGGTGCTTTGTCAGGCGTGCCTTACCGAGTAACATGATCGGACCCCCGCCCGCTCGTCGGGCAGGTGAATGAGGCTGGGAAGCCAGAACGCACGCGTCGAGAAGCCGGACCCCTGCCGGCTTGTCCGGGCGGTGAACCAGTTTGGGGCGGGTCAGCCGGCCAGCTTCCCAGACTCCTTCACCCGGCGGACAAGCCGCCGGGGAATCGGGTGACCCTCGAGCGCAAAGCGGATTTCCAAACACGTTCTTTGCGCGTTGAGTCGCCTCCCTGGAAGACACCATGAACTCGCGCGAACGCGTGATCTGCGCCCTGGAGCATCGCGAGCCCGACCGTGTGCCCATCGACGTCGGTGCCACGCGCCAGTCGGGGATCGCGGCCTCGACCTACCACAAGCTCAAGCAGCGCTTGGGGCTCGGCACGCCGACGCGCGTATTCGACGTCTATCAGATGCTGGCCGAGGTCGAGCGGCCCGTTCTGGAGCGGTTCGGCGCCGACGTGGTGGGCTTGAATCGCAAGGTCGTCGCCTTCGGCATCCGCAACGAGGACTGGAAGCCGTGGAAGATGTTCGACTCCACGCCGGTCGAGGTGCCGGGCGGATTCCATCCCCTGGTCAAGCCGAACGGCGACCTGCTGCTGGTCAAGCCCGACGGCTCGCCCATCGCCCAGATGCCCCGCGGCGGGTACTACTTCGACCGGCTCGACAAGTACCCCGGCGCGGCGCACGCCGATCCGGAGACGCTCGACGTACCCATGCTCGGCGAGGAGGAGTGCGATCACCTCCACGCCCAGGCCGAGGCCTGGTGGCAGAATTCCGACTACGCGATCATGGCCGCCATGGGGCCGCCGTACGAGCTGTTCTTCGGGCTGGGGACGGGCGACTTCCAGGCCTGGATGATCACGCTGGCCACCGAGCCGGACTACGTGCGGGCCCTCTACGAGCGGCTCGCCGAGGCCTGGATCGAGAACCTGCGCCGGTTCACGGCCGCGGTGGGCGACCGCGTGCAGATCCTCCAGTTCAACGACGACCTGGGCACGCAGGACGCCCCGTTCCTCTCGCCGAGGATGTTCCGCGAGCTGGTGATGCCCTACTACAAGCGCGGTCTGGACTGGGTGCATCGGCACACGAAGATGAAGGTCTTCATGCATAACGACGGGGCGATCTTCGACTTCCTCCCCGCGCTTATCGAGATGGGCGTGGACATCCTCAACCCGGTCCAGACGACGGCCAAGGGCATGGACCCCGTGAGGCTGAAGCGGGAGTTCGGCGATCGGCTCTGCTTCTGGGGCGGGGCCTGCGACTGCCAGGGGACGTTGGCCTTCGGCACGCCCGAGCAGGTGGCCGACGAGGTGCGCGAGAACCTCCGCATCCTCGCCCCCGGCGGCGGCTACGTGCTCGCCAGCGTGCACAACATCCAGGCCGAGGTCCCGCCCGAGAACGTCATCGCCCTGTTCGACACGGCCCTCCAAGCCGGGCAGTACGAGCTGCTGTAGGGTGCCTGAATCGCCCCCGAGAGCTGTTGGAGGGTGAAGCGCCCCCGGGATTCGTGGCGGGGGCCGGGACGGTGCGCCGCGCGCACGCCGCAGAGGCCCTACTCCCCCGAGACCGGCTGCATCGGGGCCGGAGGAGAGGCCCGCTCGCTTCGAGACTGATGACGCTCGACCGCCGCCCCCACGAAGCGGGCGAACAGCGGGTGGGCGTTGGTGGGCTGCGACTTGAACTCGGGGTGGAATTGCACGCCCACGAACCACGGATGGTCGGCCACCTCGACGATCTCCACCAGCGAGCCGTCGGGGTTGGTGCCGGTGATCTGCATTCCGTGGGCGGCGAACTGCTGGCGGTACGCGTTGTTGAACTCGTAGCGGTGGCGGTGCCGCTCCGAGATCGCCAGCGACCCGTAGGCCTCGGCCGCCCGGCTCCCTGGGGCGAGCGCCGAGTCCTGCCCGCCCAGGCGCATGGTCCCGCCCTTGTCGGTAATCGTCTTCTGCTCATCCAACAGGCAGATCACCGGGTGGGAATTGTCCTTGTTGAACTCGGTGGAGTTGGCGCCCTCCAGGCCGCAGGCGTTGCGCGCGAACTCGACCACGGCGCACTGCATTCCCAGGCAGATGCCGAAGAACGGGATGCCCTTGGTCCGCGCGAAGCGGATCGCCTCGACCTTGCCCTCGATGCCGCGCTCGCCGAAGCCGCCGGGAACCAGCACGCCGTCGATGCCGGAGAGAAGGCGCTCCGGGCCGTCGCGCTCCACGGCCTCGCTGTGGATCCGCTGGATGCGGATTTGCGCCGAGTGGGCGATGCCGCCGTGGTCGAGGGCCTCGTAGATCGACTTGTAGGCGTCGCGGTGCTCGGCGTACTTGCCCACCACGGCGATGCTGATCTCGTGCTTCGGGTTGCGGAGCCGGTGGAGCAGGTCGCGCCACTGCGCCAGGTCCAACTCGCCCGCCTTCAGACCCAGTTTGCGCACGATCAGCTCGTCCAGGCCGTGCTCGACCAGGCTGATCGGCACCTCGTACACCGAGAAGTCCTTGTCCTTCTCCTCGATCACCGCGTCGATGGGCACGTTGCAGAACAGGGCGATCTTGCCCCGCTCGTCGCGGCTGAGCGACCGCTCCGTGCGGCAGATGAGGATGTCGGCCTGGATACCGATCTGCCGCAACTGACCGACCGAGTGCTGGGTGGGCTTGGTCTTCAGCTCGGCCGCGGCCTTGAGGTACGGCACCAGCGTGAGGTGGATGTAGAGGCAGTTCTCGCGGCCCAGGTCGATGGAGAGCTGGCGGATGGCCTCCAGGAAGGGCAGGCTCTCGATGTCGCCCACCGTGCCGCCGATCTCCGTGATCACGACGTCCACGTTGGGACCGTCGAGCTTGCAGATCGACGACTTGATCTCGTTGGTGATGTGGGGGATGACCTGCACGGTCTGGCCGAGGAACTCGCCGCGGCGCTCCTTGGTGATCACCGCCTGGTAGATCTGCCCGGTGGTGAAGTTGCTGTCGCGCGTCAGCGGGCTGTTGGTGAACCGCTCGTAGTGGCCCAGGTCGAGGTCGGTCTCGCTGCCGTCGTCCAACACGTACACCTCGCCATGCTGGTAGGGGCTCATCGTGCCCGGATCGACGTTGATGTACGGATCGAGCTTCTGCATGCGGACCGACAGCCCGCGGTTTTCCAGGAGCATGCCGATCGAGGCGCTGGTCAGTCCCTTGCCCAGCGAGCTGACCACCCCGCCGGTGACGAAGATGTGTTTGGTCATCGAGGCACCATCCTGGCCCAAGTCGCGGCTGGCACCGCCCGTCGGGGCCCGGTGTCCACGGCATCGGTCCCGAACGACGCGGGCCACCGGGCGCGGTCCGGTGGCTCCTGGCGGAAACCGACGATTCTAGCCGCTCCGGCGCCGCTGGACAAATGCCCGGTAGTCGGCAGGCGTGTCGATGCCGAACGAGGGGGACGGCATCACGCCCACGAGCATGGGATGCCCGGCCTGGAGCACCCGAAGCTGCTCGAGCTTCTCGGTCTCTTCCAGGGAGGAGGGCTCCATCCGGGCCATCTCCAGCAGGAAGTGCCGGCGATAGGCGTAGAGGCCGACGTGCTGGTGGAACCGCGGCGGATCGGCCGCCAGCAGCCGATCGTCCCAATCCCGGGCATGCGGGATCGCGCTGCGGCTGAAGTACAGGGCGCGGCCGTGGCGGTCGAACACGACCTTCACGCAGGACGGGTCCTCGAGCTGCTCGCGGCAGCGGATGGGCGTGGCCAGCGTGGAGGCCATGGCCTCGGGGTTCTCGTCCAGCAGTCGCACGGCCAGGTCGATGGCCTCGGCCGGGATGTCCGGCTCGTCCCCCTGCACGTTGACGAAGGTGTCGATGTCGTCCATGGCCCTGGCCACTTCGGCCACGCGGTCCGTGCCGCTGGGGGCGGCCGGGTCGGTCAGCCGCACCTCGCCGCCGAACGCGCGCACCGCGTCCACGACCTCCTCACTGTCGGTGGCCACGCACACGCCCAAAGGACGAGCCGCGCGCGACGCCGCCTCGTACGTGTGCTGGATGAGCGGCTTGCCGGTCTCGCGCAGGAGCATCTTGCGAGGCAGCCGGGTGGAAGCGAGTCGGGCGGGGATGACGACGTAGCTGCGGCTGGCAATCCGCAGTTTGGGCGCCAGACTGCCGATCATTGGTGTCCTCCTTGACCAACGAGGCGGGCGGCGAGCGAAAGCCCGCTTGTACCCGATTTCTGCCGCCAGAACCAGCCCGTTTCACGCCTCGGAGAGGTCGATCGGCTCTCCCGGCTCAGCGAGCAGGACCTTCATCGGCAGGCGGAAGCCGGGCACCACCTCGCCGCCCTCCAGGGCACCGTCCTTGTCGACCGCGGTGCACTGCTCCAGCGATGTGAAGACGTGCGCCTCGGCCTGGTCCGGATAGACATACCACACCATGCGCACGCCCGCAGCGAAGTAATCGCGGAGCTTGCGGTCCATCTCCTGGCGCGTATTGGAGCGGCTGATCACCTCGACCGCCAGTGCCGGAACGATGTCCCAAGCGGGATCGCGAGGTCGCCGCCCGCCCGGAAGGCTATCAAGCGTGAAAAACGATACGTCGGGCACGCGAACCAGCTTCGGTGCGAACGCGACGGATCCATCGGCTCCCAGAACCGTTCCGAGTCGATTGCGACGTACATAAGCCTTGAGGAACTCGACAATCGTTGCGGCCACATCGGATTCCAGACCACCCATGGTCTTCTCCACAAGAACGCCGTCCACGAGCTCGCAAAGGCGGTTACCGTGCTCGTTCACCGCGAGGAGATCTTCCTTCGTGGCGGTGCCAGGGGGTGGCTCTGTGCGAATACGCTGCAGAGGTATAGCACCGAAATGGTGCACGAGGTCCTCGGCGGTCCAGACGCCGGTTCCGGAGTCAACGATGCCTGCCATGCCGGCCCACTCCTGTCAAATCCCCTCAAAGCCCTTCTCAATTATTCCCCCTGCGGGAACGATTCACAACTCCGAGTCATGTCCAGTCCGCCGCCATCGGGGGGGCGAGAATGCTGTTGGTCCCGACCGCCCCTTCGTGATATAACCCCTTTCCCGCAATCCGTCGGCGAGGGCCTGGAAGGCTGTGTTCGCCGGCAACTCCGACCCGCCAGGAGAGCCCGACCATGGAAGGTTGGCACGCTCACGCTTCGCCCGCGACGGCGGTCCCGCCGCATGACTGGCCGCTTGCCCCGCCCCGCACGCCCTCGCCCGCCCCGCGCGACGCGACATGCCAGGTGACGATCCTCCTGCCGGCCTACAACGAGGAAGCGGCGATCGGCCGCGTTCTGGAGGAGATCATCGAGGCTATGGCCCGATCGCCAGCGCGCTACGAGATCCTCGTGGTGGACGACGCCTCGACCGACCGCACGGCCGCCGCGGTGGAGCAGTTTGGCCGCCAGTGCCGCCATTGCCCTGTCCGCCTGGTACGCTGCCCCGAGAACCGGGGTGCCGGCGCTGCGCGCAAGGTGGGCGTGCGCCACGCCCGGGGCGAGGTGGTGGTGATGCTCGACGCCGACGGGACGTACCCCGCCCACAGCATCCCCGAGCTGCTCCGCTACTTCCCGGCCTACGACCAGGTGAACGGCGCCCGCACCAGCGAGCAGGGCACCATGCCGTGGCTCCGCGGGCCGGCCAAGTGGCTGATCCGCAAGCTGGCCTGCTATCTCACCGGGCACAAGATCCCCGACCTGAACACGGGCCTGAAGGCCTTCAAGCGCGAGGCCATGCTGCCGTGGCTGTGGGTCGTGCCCGACGGTTTCAGTTGCGTGACCACGATGACGTTGGCGTTCCTCACCAATGGCTACGCGGTGAAGTACGTGGCCACGCCGTACCGTAAGCGGATCGGGCGGAGCAAGTTCCACCCGATCAAGGACACGGCCGCGTACCTCGGCACGGTGCTCCGCATGGTCCTCTACTTCCGGCCGCTCAAAGTGTTTATGCCCCTGTCCGGCGCGGTGATCGCCGCGGGAATCCTCAAGACGGTCCACTCCTTCGCCTGGACCGGGAGCATGCAGGAGTCGGACATCGTCGTGCTCACGGCCGGCTTCATGACCTGCATGCTGGGGCTGCTGGCCGAGATCATCGTGGCACATCGACGGCGGTGAGCGCTGGGGGCGAGCATGTCGGGACCGGCGACCGCGACCGAGACGCACGGGGTCACGCGCCGCGACCCGGCCCTGCGCCAGCGCTACCTCGACGTGGCCCTTTCCGACATTCCGCGACTGCTCGGGGCCATCGACCGCAACCCCTTTCGCAGTACGTGCGGTTGCCTCGACCGGGAGTACTGGCACTATCGCACTGCGGCATTTCCCTCGGGCATGTACCAGGAGGGCGTGCTGGCCCTGGCCCTCGTCTACGCCCACCGCCTGCCGGGCAATCGCTGGTACGGCTGCGAGCGCGTGCGGGAACTGGCAATCGGGGGCATCCGCTTCGCCGCCCGATCGAGCCACCGCGACGGCTCATGCGACGATTACTACCCGTACGAGCGGGCCCTGGGGGCCGCGGTCTTCTCCCTGGCTGCTTGCGCCCGGGCGTATCAGCTCCTTGATCTGAAGGACGCCGACCTGCTCGCGTGGCTGGTGCGCCGCGCACGATGGGTCGCCGACCATGGTGAGTCGGGCAGGTTGACCAACCATCATGCCCTGGCTGCGCTGGGGCTTCTGCATGTCGCCGAGATCAGCGGCGAAGGCGACCTGTGCCGGGCGGCCGAAACGCGGGTGCGTACGGTCCTCGCCTGGCAGCACGCCGAAGGCTGGTTCGAGGAATACGGCGGGGCCGACCCGGGCTATCAGACGGTGACCATCGACTGCCTGGCCAAGAGCCGCCGCATGACGGGCGATACGGGACTCGACGAGCCGATCGGCCGGGCGGTCCGGTTTGCGCGGCACTTCCTCCACCCCGATTCCAGCTACGGCGGCGAATACGGCAGCCGCGGCACCTGTCACTTCTACCCGCACGGGATGGAGCTGCTGGCCGCCGAGAACGCCGACGCAGCCGACCTGGCCGACGGGTACGTGATGGCCCTGAAGTCGGGCAAGGCCGCCCATCTGAGCGACGACCGGATGCTCGTGCATCGGCCGGCCAACCTGATCGAGGCGTATCTCGACTGGTCGCCGGAGCGGCCCTTGGCATCGCCAGTCGGCGGGCAGTCGGGCCACACGTTCTTTCCCGGGGCGGCGATGCTGGTTCGCAGGGACGAGCCGCGCCACACGATCATCTCGGCCGCGCGGGGTGGGGTGTTCAAACACTTCGGCGAAGACGGCCTCGCCATCACCGACGCGGGGCTGATCGTGGAAACCACCCGCGGGCGAGTCGCGGTCTCCCAGATGCACGACCTGCAGCGCGGCAGGACTGCCTTCCGCCGGATCGCGTTAGAAGCCGGCGAGTCGGGAAAACCAGCCAAGCCACATTGTCTTACCGTCTCCGTCCCGCTCTCGTGGGTGCGATTCGAGACAGCCACGCCTCTGAAGCAGGCTGTTCTGCACCTAGGCATGATCACCGTCGGCCGCTGGTGCCGCGGGCTGGTGCGGCAACTCCTGCAGAAGAGGTTGATCACCGCGCGACAAGCCGCGCCGATCCACCTAACGCGGCGCTTCCACTTCCTCAACGCGCCCCACGCCCACGGCGCAGGCGAGCCCGCGCTGCGCGTCACCGACACGATCCAGCTGACCGACCGCCGCACCCAGGTCCGGCGCATGGCCTTCGGCACGGATCACCAGGCCGCCTACGTGGCCGCCAGCGGCGTCTACCAGGACTCGGTCCTTCACCCGTGGACCGAGTTGGGCGACTATATCGAAACCCTCAACCGGGATCGCCGGGTGACGGTGGTGCGGGAGTTCTCATGACGCTGGCAGGCTAGACTTCCGAAGTCTGGAAGACCTCGGAAGTCTGTGGGTGCGGAAAGGCTACCCCTTCTTCACCGCATCCGCGTACCGCGCGGCCACGTTCTCCCAGTCGATGACGTTGAAGAACGCCTTGACGTAGTCGGCGCGGCGGTTCTGGTACTTCAGGTAATAGGCGTGCTCCCAGACGTCCAGGCCGAGGATGGGCACGTGCCCCTGGGTGATGTGGCTGTCCTGGTTGGGCGTACTGCCCACGCTGAGCTTTTTCGCCTCGGGGCAGTAGCAGAGCCAGGCCCAGCCGCTGCCGAAACGGCCCGTGGCCGCCGCGGCGAACTGGGCGGCGAACTTGTCCAGCCCGCCGAAGTCCCGCTCCATGGTCTTGCGGAGCGCGCCCTGGGGCTCGCCTCCGCCGGAGCCGGACATCACCGTCCAGAACAGCGAGTGGTTGACATGGCCGCCGCCGTTGTTGCGCACCGCCGTGCGAATCTCTTCGGGTAGCTTGTCGAGGTGGGCGACCAGTTCCTCGGGTGACTTCTTCGCCCAGTCGGTACCCGCCACCGCCGCGTTGAGCTTGCGCACGTACCCGGCATGGTGCTTGGTGTGGTGAATCTCCATGGTCCGGGCGTCGATGTGCGGCTCCAAGGCGTCGTAGGCGTACGGCAGCTTGGGCAGCTCGTAGGGGCCCCCGTGCGAAGCGTGGGCCAGGGCGAAGCGGCGCGGCAGCAGCAGTCCGGCACCCACGGCGAAGGAGCTGGCAAGGAACTCGCGGCGTTTCATGGTCTCAACCTCCAACAGTGTGCGGTTTCGGGACCCGGCTGGCGGCCCGCCCGAATGGCGTCCCAACGTGTCCTCGAATGCTAAGGAGGGCAATCGCCATGGACAAACGGCCGGGCGGCGGCGGCGGCGCAAGTTCTTTAGTGACAGGTTCTTCTGCGAAAAATGCCGTTCTTCGCCGGCGGTGGCCATTTCGCGGCGCCGCGCTTACGAGGTCTCGCGCGCCGCCGACTCGCTTGGAGGCCGCTGGCGGTGCCGGGGCGCGGGCGGGGCGGGACCGCCTGCGAGCGTCTCGCCCAGCACGATCGTGTCCTCCGCGCCAGGCGGTTCGGGTTTGCCCGACGGCTCGACGGGACGCTTTGTCGGGTGGCGGGTCTCGCCGTCGGACGGCTCGGGTGTCCGAGGCCCGCTCGGCGCGTCGTGGAGGTAGCTCCGGCGCCGGCCGCTGATCGAGGCGTACGTCGAGTAGAACACCGGCACCAGGAAGAGCACCAGCACCGTGGCGAACAGCACGCCGAAGGCGATGCTGGTGGCCATGGGGATGAGGATCTGGGCCTGGAACGAGGTCTCCAGCAGGATCGGCAGCAGCCCGCCGACCGTGGTCAGCGAAGTGAGCATGACCGGGCGGAAGCGGCGCTGGCCGGCCTCGAGGAGGGCCTGTTGTACCTCCTTGCCCGACTCGACCCGCCGGTTGATGAAATCGACCAGCACGATGGAGTCGTTGACCACGATGCCGGTCAGCGCCACCAGGCCGAACAGGCTGAACAGGGTGAGCGGGAAGTCCATCAGGAAATGCCCGGCGACGGCCCCGATCATGCCGAAGGGGACCACGAGCAGCACGAGGACCGGCTGGAAGTAGGACTTGAACTCCAGGGCGAGGATCACGAACATCACCGAGAGGGCCACGGCGAAGCCGACCAGCAGGCTGCCGACCGACTCGTTCTGTTGTTCCTGGCGCCCTTCCCAGCGGACGCGGACGCCGGGCAGGTCCCCGGTCAGCTCGGGGACGAACTCGCTCCGCAGCGCGCCGACGATCTCGCTGGAGTTGGCCACCTCGTCGTTCACGTCGGCCGAGATCGTTACGCAGCGGTACTGGTCGATGCGATGGATCTGCGAGTAGCCCCGCACGATCTCGACGTCGGCCACCTCGCCCAGCGGGCGCTCGGCCCCGTCGCCGGCGCGGACGCGGATCTCGTTGAAGCTGGCCAGCGTATGCCGCTGCGAGCGCGGGTAGCGGACCATGAGCTTCACCTCGTGGCGCCCCCGCTGGAGGCGCATCACCTCCTCGCCGTAATACGAGGCGCGGACCGTCTCGGCCAGGTCGGCGGCGCGCACGCCCATCGCCTGGGCCTTGTCCTTCACGCGCAGGCGGAACTCCCACTTGCCGGGCACGGAGTCGTCGCGGATGTCGAACACCCCCGGGAAGCTCTCCAGCTTCGCCCGGCACTTCTCCACGGCCAGGTCGAGTTGGTCGGCCGCGTCGCGCGGGGCCGTGAGCTTGAACTCGATCGGCGTGCCGCCCGGCCCCGGGTGGCTCTCCTGGAAGATCAGGCTCTCGGCGCCCGG
Source organism: uncultured Pirellulales bacterium (assembly GCA_964434165.1). Taxonomy (GTDB): domain Bacteria; phylum Planctomycetota; class Planctomycetia; order Pirellulales; family Thermoguttaceae; genus CAYSUS01. Next base: position 7,144 of record CAYSUS010000034.1, on the reverse strand, counting down.
GACCGGGCCGCACTCCGCGCGCCACTGGGCGATCACGTCGTCGCTGCGGACCTCGCGACTTGAGGCGTCGAGAAGCTCGACCTGGATCGTCCCCTGGTGGCTGACGCCCTCGACCACGTCGGTGTGTCCCAGTCCCCTTTGGGTCAATTGCGCCCCGACAAGTCGGTACGAGGAGACGGCGACCGGCCTTCCCTGTTCCTCCAGGCGTCGGGCGACGCGCCAGAACGCGTCCTCGATGTGCCGCGTCCACTGCTCCGTGACGCGGCCCGGCGTGCCGTCCGGGAAGGAGATCGAGGCCTGGATCGCGTTGCTGTCGATCTTGGGGAAGATCACGAAGGGCACAACGCCCGCGCGGATCAACCCCATCGCCAGGAGGAGCACGGAGACGCACGCGGAGGCGAAGACCAGCCGATTGGCCAGCACCGCCCGCAGCGCCGGGGCGTAGCACCGCGCGACGAACCACTCCAGGCCGGCGGTGGCCTTGCGGTTGACCAGCCCCATGAAGAGCGCCACGGGGCGGAAGACGTAGAAGACCCAGTGGAAGAACGTGAACACGCCCCCGCCGCGATGCGCCAGGTGGCAGGCCAGGATCGTCATGCTCTCGACCAGCGAGACCAGGAGCATGCAGATGACCACCACCGGCATCACCGAGATGACCTTGCCCATCGTCCCCGAGACGAACAGAAGCGGCATGAAGGCCACCACGGTCGTGGAGACCGAGGTGAATACCGAGGGGGCGACCTCCACGGTGCCGTCGATCGCCGCCTGGAGGAACGACTTGCCCATCTGCCGGTGGGCGAAGACGTTCTCTCCCACGACGATCGCGTCGTCCACCACGATCCCCAGCGCCATGATGAAGGCGAACGTGGAGACCATGTTCAACGTCAGGCCGGTGAAGTACAGATAGGCGGAGCTGGCCAGGAGCGAAAGGGGGATGCCCATCGCCACCCAGAACGCCAGCTTCAGGTCGAGGAACACGGCCAGGAGCAGGAACACGATGATCAGCCCCTGGACGCCGTTGACGGACAGCAGCTCCAGCCGGCTGCGAATCTCGACCGAGCGGTCGCCGAAGGTGACCAGCTCGTAACCGGGCGGCATCGGCCTGCCGGCGACGTACTCCTTCACCTCGTCAACCATCTGGAGCAGGTCTTCCGAGGTGTTGCGCAGCACGCCGATCGTGAGCACCGGACGGCCGTTGTACTGGCTCAGGTTGGTCACGTCGGTGAACTCGTCGCGGACCTCGCCCAGGTCGCCCACGGTGAGCACGGCGCCGTCCGGCGCGCTGATCACCGGCAGCCTGGCGATCTCGTCGCCCCAGAGACGGCGGTTGTAGCCGCGGAGCAGGACCTCCTGCGAGCGGGCGCGGATCGTCCCGCCCGGCAGCTCGTGGTTCTCGCGGCGCACGCGGGCGGCCACCTCCTGAAGCGTGAGCCCGTGGGCCCGAAGCGTGGCCTCCGGTATCTCGATGTCGATCTGGTAGTTCTTCGTGCCCGTCATGCTGACCTGGGAGACGCTGGGCAGAAGCAGCAGGTCCTCGCGGACGCGCTCAGCCACGTCGCGGAGCTGAAGCTCGGCCTCGGCGCCCTGCCGGTCCGGGCCCAGCACGCCGACGCGGATCGTCACCTCCTGGATCTCGGCCAGCTTGATCTCGGGCTCTTCCGACTTCTCCGGGAACGTCGAGATGCGGTCCACCGCCGACTGCACGTCGTCGAGCACGATGTTCGCGTCGGGCACGTCCGACTCCAGCTCCAGAACCACGCTGCCGGACCCCTCGCTCGCCGTGGAGCTGATCTTCTTGATCCCCGAGATCGAGCGCACGGCCTCTTCGATCTTCAGGCAGATGCCCTCCTCGACTTCGTCGGGCGAGGCGCCGGGATACGGCACGGAGACCACGATGATGTCCAGGTCGAACTCCGGGAACGTCTCGCGGCGGAGGGAGTGGAGGCAATACGCGCCCACCAGGATCGTGGCGACCATGAAGATGTTCATGGCCGGGGTGTTCTCGATGGCCCACCGCACCAGCGCTCTCATGGCGCGGCCTCCGCGGCGGCCGGGCGCGGCGATCCCTCCGCGGCGAGCAGTCGCACCGCCATGCCGTCGTCGGGGGAGGAGAGCGGCGACGAAACGACCAGATCGCCCTCGGCCAGCACGCCGTCACCGCCCACGGCCAGCACGGAGCCTCCGGCGGCGTAGGCCACGGCCACCGTCGCATGGCGAAGCCGCCCCGTCCGCGGGTCGTCGCCGCGGAGGTCGCGCACGAGCCACACCTTGTTGCCCGGCTGGACGGCCGTCTCCGGGATGCAAAACAGCGGGACCTTCGGCCGGGCGTGAACGCGCACGGTGACGAACATCCCGGTCATCAGGGCCGGCGGCGCGGCGGGCCGCAAGGTCGCTGCCCGCGTCAGGCGCACCTGGTCGGGTTGCTCGACCAGCACGCGGCAGGGGACCATCCGCGTCTTCTCGTCCACCTGCATGCCGGCGTAATCGGCCAGGACGCCCTCCCAGCGGTACTCGCTGTCGCCCGTCGCGTAGATCACCGTCACCGGGGTCCGGGGAAACCGGTAGCCCTGCTCGCGCCAGTCGTCCGGCCGCTCGCGGCTCTGCCAGAGCCAGTGCATCTGGTGCATTTGCAGCGAGCACTTCACTTCCATGCAGCTAGTGTCCTGGATCACGGCCACGATGCCGCCGCGCTGCACGTAGCTGCCCCGCTCGACCGGCTCGGTCGTGAGGATCCCGTCGATCGGCGCGCGGATCCTGGTCCGGGCGAGGTCGAGGCGCGCCTTGTCGAGCTGCCGCGCGGCGAGCTCGACCGCGCTGTCGAGCCGCGCCAGCCGGGCCTCGAGCAGCTCGAGCCGGTCCTTCTCGGTCTGAAGCGCGTCGCGGGCCTGCAATTCGTTCCACCGCGCGGTGTCCATCTCGGCCTGGGAATAGATGCCCGGCTGCTCAATCCGCTCGTAGCGACGAACCTCGCGCTGTTTGATGGCCAGGTTCTCCTCGGCCAGCTCGATCTGCCGCTTCTGCTGCGCCAGCTCGAGCTGCAGCTCGCGACGCTCCACCTCGGCCTGCTTGCGCTGCTCGTCGAGTCGCTTGACCTCCAGGTCGTACTCCTCCGGGTCGATCTCCACGAGCACCTGGTCCTCGCTCACGAAGCGCCCGATGCGGCAGTTCTCCGCGCGCCGAACGATCCGGCCGGCCACCTCGGCCGGGACTCCGACCTGCTGGAAAGGAATCACGACGCCGTCCACGTCGAAATCGATTCCCTCCCGGTGGACCACCACGGGGACCGCCTCGACCACGGGAAGGGGCGGCTCGCCGGGCGATTCGGTCTGTGGCGGGCGGGCGCTTCCCAGGGCCAGCACCGCGCCGACGCTCAGCCCGATCATCGTCAGGCTCACGGCGGTGCGCAGGACCACGCCGGTCCAGGGGTGCGAAAGCCGGCCCACGGGGCGGGGCGCGTCGGCGGCCCGCGCATCGCCCCCGCGAGAAGGCTCGCCGTTCTCGTTGCGCGGTGCCGCGAACTGGTCTCGATCGTCCGGGGGGGATGTGTGATTCATTGCGGTCAGGAAGCGTTTCCGGGGGGCGCGTAAAGGGGGCGGAAAGAGCGATCCCTCTTGGTAGTTAATTTGCGGGAATCCTGGCCGTGAAGACCCGTTGCCTGACCGAGCAAGCCAATCCGCCGACGGGGCGCAGTGATCGGCCCTCGCCCATCAACTCCGAAGTGGGGGTCACCGCGCCGGGGGTGAAACGGTCAGGGGCTGCGGCCGGTGCCGCGGAAGCCACTGGGAATCAACGTCTTGCGCTTCATCGCCGAAGGGGGCGCTCCGGCTTTTGGTCATCAGTTGCGAGATGTTCCGGGTCGGGATCCCCCGAAGAGGGGTGCGTTGTATTAAGTCGATGCCTGTAAAAGACTTGTCTCGGCCTGGCGGAAGAGCGGGCCATCGGTCGCACTTCGTGGGAAGGGGAAAGACAGGCTCGCCGCCCCGGGCCCGCCCGTGAAGACGGGCCGCGACAGTCCCATTATCCCGGTCGGCGGCCGGACACGCAAACCGGCAATTGTGCCAAGCTCAGCCGATCCGCCGGAAGGGGGGTCAGGAGACTTCTCTCGAGATGCGCCCCGCATGCAACTCGAGCAACAGCCGAGAGAAGATCCCCGACCCCGTCCTGCGCCTACGACCCCGTCCTGCGCCTACGCGCTGGCCGCCTCCCGGCGGTCGCCGAGGTCCAGCGGCATGGCGAAGTCGCGGTTCTCGCGGTACCAGGCGACCGTCCGGCGCAAACCTTCCTCGAGGGGCACCTGCGGGCGCCAGCCCAGTTCCTTCTCGGCCCGGCCGATGTCGGCCCACGTGGCCGGCACGTCGGCCGGATGCGCGGGGCGGTACTCGATCCGGGCTTTCTCTCCCAGCGACTCCTCGATCTGCCGGATCACCTCGGCCAGGGCCACCGGCCGGTCGCCGCCCAGGTTGAACACGCCATACCCGACCGGCCGAAGCGCGGCGATGGTGCCCCGGGCGATGTCGTCCACGTAGGTGAAGTCCCGCTGCTGCCGCCCGTCGCCGAAGACCACGATCGGCTCGCCCTCGGCGATTCGGCGAACGAAGCGGAACACCGACATGTCGGGCCGACCGGCCGGGCCGTAAACCGTGAAATAGCGCGGCACCGAGACGTCGATCCCGTGGAGATGGTGGTACGTGTAGGCCAGGGCCTCGGCCGCCTTCTTCGAGGCCGCGTAGGGCGAAAGGGGTTGGTTGGTGTCGGCGTCCTCGCGGAAGGGGATCGGGTTGTAACCCCCGTAAAGGCTCGACGTGGAGGCCAGCAGAAACTTCGCCACCCCGAACCGCCGGCAGGCCTCCAGCAGCACGAGCGTGCCCAGGCAATTGGCCTCGTAGTAGACGCGTGGATGGGCGACCGAGGGGCGCACGCCCGCCCTGGCCGCCAGGTTGACCACCGCGGCAAACGGAGGCTCACCCGGTAGCGCGGCGTCGGCGGCCTCCCGGAACAGCGTCGAGACCACATCGCTTTGGGCGATGTCGAGCTGTCGGAAAGAGAAGCCGGGCCGCGGGTTGAGGCGCTCCAGTCTCCACTGCTTGAGCCGGGGGTCGTAGGCGTCGTTGAGGTTGTCCACGCCCAGCACCTCGTGCCGCTCGTCCAGGAGCAGCTCCACGACCCTGGAGGCGATGAATCCGGCGCACCCGGTGACGAGGTAGCGACTCACGGCAGGCAGCCTCTTCCGATTCGGTTTCCGACAGGCGTTGGCGAGTTGAATCCGGCATGCTAGCCCATTCGGCCGCCGTCTGCCAGACGGTGTCCGAAGGGAGCGTGCGCGGCTCGGGTGCGTGGGGGGCTTGGGTGATCGGTGACCCGCGATTGGCTGCCGAACCGGAACCGGCTACGGCCGGTGCCAGAACGACCTCCAATAGGCCTGCTCCGCGGCGCGGAAGTCGATGGGGGCGTGGGGCTCGAGGTCCGCGGGCAGGACGCCGTAGCGCTGCATGGTGCGAATATAGTAGACGTTGGGTCGGAAGCCCGGCATGTCGAACCGCTTCTCCTCGCGATGCTTCTCCGCCGCCGCTTCGATCCGTGCGAGGATCGCCTGGTAGTCGGCATCGGAGGTGTCGGCGAACACCGCACGGCCGCACCACGCCAGCCCGCCTGCCCCCTTGGCCAACGGCGCCCTCAGGAGATACGACTTCTCTGGCAGCGTTAGGTTGCATAGCGATTGCGGCGGCCGGGCACTGCCGAACTTGTAGTAGCCGATCGACCCGCGGATCCGCTGCAAGTTGCCGAAGGAATGGACCAGCGGCTGAGCCGGCCCTTCGGGCCCGAAGCGGAAGTACATGCCGCTTCCGATCTGCCGCTGGGGCGGCTCGTGGCCGTGGCAGGAGCCGCACCGCTTTTCCAGTACCGCGACGGGCAGCTCCACCGGATGCATGCCCGACCCCAGCGCCGCGTACGTGCCCGCGTACACGGCGCTCGAGTCGATCCACAGGCGCACCGTGCGCCGCTCGTCCGGGCTGGGCCTCGCCTCGTGATGCGCTCCATCCAGGTATTCCAGCAGCCGGCTGGCCGAGGTGCCGATGGTGCGCGGCGGCCGATCGCCGAACCGCTCGTTGCGCCCGTCGGAGATCAGGCCGTGGTGAAGCAGCGTCCAGTAGCTCTGGGCGAACAGCGGCGTGTGGTCGCCCGAGAGGTCGATCCGGCCCTCGGGCCTGTCGGGGTTATGGCACTCCACGCAGTGGCGGTCGAGGATCGGCTGCACGTCGCGGGGGAAGTCGAGCACGTCGGGCACGCCGGCGATGGGGTCGATGCGGTCGGGCCTGCGCCCCAGGATGTCGGTTAGCCCCAGCGAGGCCAGCGGCGTCTTCTTGCGCGGCTCGTGGCAGCCCACGCAGCCCAGCGTCTCGCCCGGCTGCACCGTGACGAAGCTCTGCATCCGCTTGACCGCCAGGTCGTTCCCGTCGAGAGCCACGAAGAAGAGCGAGCGCATGGCCGGCACTTCGAAGTCGGCCGTGCCGTCGGGCTCGACGGGCACCGTGCCGAGCACGCGCGCGAGCGTGAAACTGCCGCCCGCCGTGATCGGCCACATCCCGCCGGAGAAGCTCACCGGCTTGGGCAATTGCTCCAGCACGAGGAGTTTCTTGATCTCGCCGCGCGCAACGCCGGCCATGTTGCGGCCGTAGTAGATGTCGCCCAGCACCAGGCGCCCGGTCTGTTTGGCCAGGTCGGTCTTGTCGGCCAGGACCGGCTCCCGCTTGCGCGCGACCAGGGGCCGGGGCTCGTGGCAATGGAGCTTCTGTCCGGCCGGCTGCTTATACACCAGGTCGGTGCGGCCCTCTGCGTCCATCATCCACAGCCCGCGGTCGTCGGCCACCAGGAAGCAGTCCTCGCTGATCGGGTAGGGGTCGCGCCACATGCCGCCCCGGCTGATGCGCCGCGCGGCCGCCGCGTTGTCCGGGCCGGTCGCCGGGTCGATCACCGTGACGTGGCCCATGTGCTCGGGCCGGCCGTGCCCCGGCGAGAACGAGGCCACCACCTGGCCGGTGCCGGGGATCGGCTTGGCGTCGAGCATCGCGTTCTCGGGGAACTGGTTGCCGTAGAAGACCATCTGGCCCGTGCCGTCGGGGTTGGCGGTCCACAGGTGGTGGAA
>CAYSUS010000033.1:35562-71078 GCA_964434165.1 uncultured Pirellulales bacterium | reverse complement strand
CTCAGGCACGCGCAGCCCTCGATAAAGTTCCAACAGCCTGAAACACTACACTAGGAGCGCAGCATTCCATCCTCCCAGAACCGCCCTGCGCCGGCAACCGCGGCGCGGCCCACCTCACAGGTCGCGCACGGAGAACAGCGCGGTGGCCAGGCCCACGCACAGAAGCGTGGGGATGCCGTAGCCCAGAGCCACGCGCAGAAGCGAGACGTCCTCGTAGTCGCCTTCGTCGAAGAAGCCCGCGTTGGGCTTGGGCGTCTCGCGCGTGGCCTGACCGAACACGCGGAAGAAGTCGCTCACGCCCGAGAAGTCAGAGGCTTCCTCCTCTTTCTCCGGTTTCGCCCAGGGCCACGGCTCGCGCAGCAGGGTGGGCATGGCCTGGTTGAGGCTGATCGGCGAGAACTCCTCCAGCTCGTAGGTCCCCAGGATCAAGCCCGAGAGCGGCCAGAGCACGGTCAAGAGGAGCACGGCCACCAGCGAGCGCCGGAAGACGACGCCCAGAAGCATCGACAGCGAGACCAGGAACACGAGCACGAGGCCCACCAGGCACGTGGCGGCCACGCTTCCGTACACCGTGATCTCCTCGTCGAGCACCGGCCGGTCGGCAAGCGCGATCAGCAGCACCGCCGGCACCATCACCGCCAGAAACACCCCCAGCACGGCCGCCACGCGCGCGGCCCAGGCAGCCAGCAGGTACTCGTACCGCGTGATGGGGCGGCTCAAGATGCTGTCGGAGAGCGACTCGGCCTGCGCGCCCGAGACGGCCCCCACGCCGAGCATGATCACCGGCAGGAACCAGGGAAAGATGAGATAGGGCATGAACCCCAACGCCACGAGGCGCGCGGTCGGCACCTGGCTCCACTGGGCCGCGGTCAACAGCAACACGGCCAGCGCGCTGGCCGCCAGCCAGGACCGCACCAGCCAGCTCGAGGCCATCACCCCCAGGTCATGCCGGAGGATCGCCGCGGCGGGCGCCATCCGCGCCCGCACCGCGGAGATCGAATCGCTGGAAACCATGCGTCGCGTCCTCTTCCAGTAGCTGCAAGTAGGCGTCTTCCGTCTCGTTCTGGGCCGAGTGGATCGTCTGGAGCTTCGCCCCGCACTGGTCGATCGCGCGGAGCACCTCGGCCAAGCGCCCCGCGCGGCTGGCGTTCTCGCTCAACCGCACGGTCAAGGCGTGCCCGCCCTCGGGCGCGGCCTCGACGCCCTCCAGGGCAGCCAATGCCGAAGTGACCTGCGACCACTCGCCGGCAGAGGCCTCCAGCTCCAGTCGGAACGTGTCGCGGCGGAGCCGCCGCTTCAGGTCGCGCATCGGCCCGCAGTAGATCATCCGCCCCTCGTGCATCACCCCTACGTGGTCGCATATCTGGTCGATGTCGCTGAGGATGTGCGTGGCCAGCACGATCGTGCGGGTCTTGCCCAGTTCGCGCACCAGGTCGAGGGTGAACCGCCGCGCGGCCGGATCGAGCCCCGCGGTGGGCTCGTCCCAGAGCAGCAGGGGCGGGGAGGCGACCAGCGAGGCCGCGATCCCCAGGCGCGTGACCATGCCCGTGGAGAACGCGCGGATCTTCTGGCTCGTCGCGCCCAACAGGCCCACCGCGCGGAGCAGCGAGGCCAGGCGCGGCTTGCGCTCCTCGCGCGACAGGCCGCACAGCTGGCCGACCAGGTCGAGGTACTCAAGCGGCGTGAGATGCCCGGGCAGCTTGGGGTTGGTGGGGAGGTAGCCGATCTTGCGGCGGACCTCCACGGCGTGGGGCCCGCAGCGGTGGCCGAAGACCGAGGCGCTTCCGGCGGTGGGCCGCTGAAGCCCGACGAGGATTTTCAACGTTGTGGTCTTGCCCGCCCCGTTCGGACCGAGTAGGCCGAAGATCGACCCGGCCGGCACCGTCACGGTCATGTCGTTGACCGCGATGAAGCGGTTGCCGTAGATCTTGGTCAGGTGGTGGGTCTGAATCGCCGCGATCAACGCGGGCTCCTCGGCCGTCACGGGCTGATGGTTGGCCCCGCCGCAGCCCGATCCTGGCATCTCAACCTGCGGTCTGGCAAGCGGTTCCGGCATGGAGAACGGCCCCGGGTGGTGGGAGGAGCGCGCGCCGCCCAATGCGATCGTCAGAGGGCAAAACGCCCAAAAGGGTGCTTCGCCGTGGGACGACGAATCTTGAAAACCGAGGGCGCCCGATCCGGCATCCCCGCTACTCGATCTGCACCTCGACCCGGGTCGGCTTTGTCGAGGCCTCGACGACCAAGCCGGCCTTGCCGCTGCGGCGCTGGTTGAGGGCCACGCCCTTGGCCTGGAGCGTATAGCTGCCGGGCGGGACGCTCTCGAACGAAAAGCGGCCGCTGGAGTCCGACGTGGCGGTCCGGCCCAGACCCTCAATCGTGACCTTGATCCCGCCGGCCGGGCGGTCGATCAGGATCACGCGGCCTTCGATGGACCCGGTCGTGGGCTTTTTCGGCTTGGCCATCGCTGAGTCCGAGGCGATGGCGACGACGTTCTTCACCGGCTGGCCCTGGAGACCGACCCGATCGATGGCCCGCACCAGGAGCACGTGGCGTCCGGGCGGGAGGTCCTTGGTCGGCACTTCGGCGATCCACTTGCCCTCGGCGTCGGCCCGCCGCAGAGAGACCGGCTTCTCGTCCTCCTCCAGCGCGCCCGACTCGTCCACGTCGAACCCGAACCTCACCTCGGCCGCGCCGCTGAGGTCCTCGACTTCGGCCGTCACCCGGACCGGCTCGCCGGCGGCGTGCTCGCGGTCGGAGACCTCCACGCGGAGCACCGGCGGGGCGGCGTCGAGCACCACGGTGGCCGCGTCCTCGGCGGCCGCTTCTTCGGCGAGAGGGTTGGTGGCCGACAGGTGTAATTGTGCCAGAACATCCACCGTGGTGTTGCGCAGTCCTGCCGGGACGAGCCGGAGGACGAAGTCGCCGACCTTGGGCGTCACGCGCAGGATACCCTCGGGCGAGACCTCGTTGAGTTCCGCAATCACCTGACGGTCGGCCGAGAGGCGCAGGCTCGGCTCGCCGCGGAGGAAGCGATCGCCGTTCTCATCGAGGCCCACCTCCACACGGTCGCCGGGCTGGCGGAAGGCGTCTTCGGGTGCATCGACCTGGAGCTTGACGACGATCTCCTCGGCCGGCGCGCGCAGGGCGTCGCCGTCTTGCGGGGCCGCGATGCGGACGCGGCTGAGCGACCGCTCGCGGGGAATCCGCTCGCGGCGCCGGTCGCAGCGCACGTGAAACACGAACGCCCTGGGGTAGCCGTCCACCGCCAAACGGACCGGGATCATCCGCGCCGGATCGGGCGGCACGTCAGCGAACAGGAGGGCCTGGTAGCCCGGCGGGCCGAGCACGGCACGCTGCTTCATGCGGGTCTCCGCCGCGAGGATGCCGGCCGTATCCCAGGCGACCTCGATCGGCTCCTCGGATGTGAGGACAGGGAGGCCCTCCAAGTTGGGCTGCCCGTCGCGGTCGCGCGCCCGGAGCCGGATCTCGATCCGACCTCGCGCCGGGTCGTAGCCTGCCTCGGCCTCCAGGTAATCGCGCGGCAGTCGCGGCGAAAAGGTGAGACGCCTCACCCAACGCGAATCGCGCTCCGCCGTGTCTTCGACCACGCACACGATCCCGTTGGTCAGCGGCGGAAAGGACTCAGGCTGTGGCGGCTCGGGCGAGACGGGCTTGGCGGTTACGATGCCGGGCTTGGCCTGCTCGGGGGAAGCGGCCTCGCCCGGCCGCGACTTCGATTCCGGCACCTCGGGCTTGGGCGCGGGAAACCGCACGGGCGCCGGCGTATCGTCGGCCGAAAGGTCGATCGGCACCGACTCGCCCAACTTGGGGAGCAAGTCCGGCGTGCGACGACCCGAGTGCGCCCTGTCCGAGCCATCGGCCGCGTGGAGCCGCACCACGACCTGGCGGGCCCTGCCCGAACGGTTCACGAGGCTGAGTTGATACTCATTCGCGCGGTTGGGAAAGGGGCGGACCCGCAAGTGGTCCGCGCCGAGCGCGGCCCCGACGCCCGGCTCCGGCCTGCCGTCCACGCGCGAGACCACAAGGTCCACGCGATCGGGCGGGGGCAGCACGACGCCCATCGACGCCGTATGCCGAGAGGTCTCGCACGTGACGGTTGCCTGCACTTCCGTCTCCAAGGGCTCCTCGCCGCGAGCGCGGATTCGATAGGGATGGGCGACCGCGCGCCCGGACCGCACGACCACGTCGCGCGATACCCCGGGGCGCACGGATTCGCCGTCGCGCGTGGCCAGCTCCACAAGACTCGGATCGAAGCGGAGCTCGAGTGCCGCTCGCGCGTCGGCCTCGCCGGTCCCCTGGAGCGAGAGCTCGAAATCGGTCCAAGCGTCGCGATTCACCGTGACCTTCTCGGGGCAAGTCAATCGAGCCAACTCCACCGGCTCCTGCGGCAGGGCAGGAACGGGGAGCACAGCCCGGGCGAACTCGTCGCCCACGTGCGCCACGTCCCGCGCGTCGATCAGGCGAAGCATTCGGTCCGCGGCCCTCAACTCGTCCCGGCCCGAAGTGCGGAGGCCCGCGCCGACCGCTGCCGGCAGGCCTTGATAGAAGAGCCCCAGACCGCCGCCCAGCTTGCGGGCGGCGGTCCAGGCCTCGTCGGAGACCGAATCGCGGGCGGCGGTCCGAAATCGCTCAAGATGCGTCTTGAGTGCGTCCGCCTGCGCCTCATCTACCAGGCGGACCAATCCGATTTCCAGTTCGGCCTGATCCGCCAGACGCTCCCACCGCCACGCCGCGGCACCCGAGCCCGACCCGGCGCGGCGAGCCTCCGGCGCCGACGGATTCTCGGCCGGGGCCTCCAATGCCTCGATCAGGTCGATCAAGGCCAGTCGCTCGGGGGCCGGAAGGAGCGGAGTACGGAGCAGGACGTCGGCGGTCTGGGCGACGGCCTCTCCTCGACCGGAGCCCGTGGCGCGACCGGCAAGCGATCGGGCGAGCCTGCGCAGGCCGTCTTCCTCGATCTCCTTGCGGAGCCGCTCCATCGCGCGGATCTGAGACTCAAGAGCCCGCCGATTCGCCGGCAGAGACAGCACTGGCCGGCCGCCTCTGCCGGGCCCTTGAAGGGCCTCCAGCGCCGAAAACAACGCCGGCAGATCGGTGCTCACCAGACGCGATATCCGCTCGCCCAGCGCCGGCCCCTGCCTCGGCCCGAGGGAGGCCCGCGCATGCCAGCGCACGCAGTAGGGCGCCAGTGCGGCAAGATCGTTCTTCAGACAGATCGCCCGCTTGAGCAGGTCGAACTCGCGCGACGCCTTGCTGAACCCCTCATGGACCGGACCTTCGACGAAGCGGCGATGCGCGCGGGCCAGCCGGCTGACCACGCTCGAGGGGCTCATGCCCGACGGCAACCGGCCCGTGTCCAGGTATTCACCCCAAGGCAGGATCTGCGAGCGAGCCTGCTCGGACCAGCGCCGGGCTTCGTCCGGCGGTCCGAAGCGGAACTGAAGCTCGTAGCCGAGGATCATCGCCTCCAGCTCGCGCCACAGGTGCGGGGCGTAGTCCACCGGCGACCAGCCGTCGGCCGTCGCGCGGCCGGCCGAGCGGTCGCGCAGCGCCCACGCCTCCTGAAGGACCTGGCGGAGCTCCGCCCGGGCGGCCGCAGCCTCCTCATCGTCCTTGGTCTCGTCCTCCGCGGCCGCTTCCGCGGTCCTTCTTCGTAGCGAGCGCTTGCCGGTGGGCACCACGGCCACCGGAGACGGCTCAACGGCCCCCTCGGAGCCGTGCAGCAGGCGCGGCGTCTGCGACTGGCCTTCAAGGCCGCAACGTCGGACCCAGTCGGAGACCCGCGCGCCGACGTACTCGTGGAGCTCGGCCAGATCGACCTCGTCGTCGCCGTTGAGGTCGGCGTGGCCGCTAAGCCCGTCGAAGACTGCGGTCGAGAAAACCGACGCCCGCCGCCCGTGGCAGAGGTGCGAGACCTCGAGATCGCCGTGGGAGGCCAGCACCCAGAGGCCGGGATCGTCGACGCCGCGGACCGCCTCTTCCAGCAAACCGGGCCACGGGTTGGCGATCATGCCCAGTCGGGGATCCTCGGGAAGCGACCCGCTGTCGAGGATCATCAGCTTGAGCCGGGCAGGGCAGTCGGCGAGCTGCTCGAGCAACGCCGCGACGGGGAACCGGCCGCCGCCGGCCTCGCGCAGGAAGTCGCTGCAAACGAGATACGCCTTGCCGTCCTGCGCGATCCCGTGGCCGTTGATGTAGAGGATGAGCGTGTCGCGGGGCCGCCGGACCTCGGCCTGGATCGCCCCGCCCAGGGAGGCCATGCTGTCCGCGGTATGCAGCCCTTCGAGCACGCGCGCGGGGTGGCCCGGAGAAAGGTCCGAAAGCCGCTCGAGGTGGCTTGAGCCGTACGGCACCGGCGGAACAGCCAGGAGGTCCTGCTGCGCCAGGTGCAGCCCCAGCACGTGGACGTTGGGCAGAAAGATCCACCACCATCCGAGCCAGCCGAACAGGGCGAGGCAGGCGAGCACGATCGCGGTGGCCAGCATCCGCGCGGTCCACCGGCTTGCGCGGCTCCGAGGGCGGCTCCCCTCGCCTCGCCACGAGCGGACAGGCGACGTGGACGAAGACTCCCTCCAGGATGCCATCTTCCCACCTGCGCGTCAGCCAGGCTAACCCTCAAATAGTCCGGGGAATTGATTCTACCGTGAGCTACCCGGAAACGGATAGCGCTCTGCCGCCCGGCTTTTCCTCGGTCGTCGGATTGGGGGATGCCCTCGGCGGGGCAGCTTGGGAGGCGTCGCGGCCCACATTACAATACGAGGGGTTCCGGGCCCTTGCGTTCCTCGGGTCAGGTGCTATCGTGCGGAGAAGTCGCGGGGGGTGTCGATGAACACGCCCCTTCTCAGGCACGGAATCTGCTGGCGCCGGAAGCCTGGGGGGATTGGGTACATACTCCAGTAGCTTCCTCTTTGTTGGGGCTGGGCCGAGGGAACATCGGGAACCACGCCATGCGGCATCTGCCGGTCCATTGGTCGGAAGGGCTCTTTCTCAGGCCACATCACCTTCAGGCGGCCGACCGCCACTGGGCGGAACTGCTGGCTCTCTCAGAGCGGTGGGATCACAGCTACGGCTATGGCCTCCGGTTGCTGGAGTACAGCGACGAGGCGATCGCCAACCACCACTTCCAGGTTCACGCCTGTCATGCCCGAATGCGCGACGGGACGCTGGTCTCGATCGACCCTGGGCAGGAGCCCGACCGGGTGGACCTCCGCGCCGCGCTCGACAAGGAAGGGTCCGTCCAGGTGCTGCTCGGCGTGCCCAAGCTGAAGATGGGCGCGGCCAACGTCAGCCTGACCGGCCCGTCGGAGCAGATCCGCTACCGGGAGCTGACGCAGTCGGTTCAGGACGAGAGTGCCGGGGGCAACGACCAGGAGATCCAGTTCCGCGCCACGAACGTGCGCGTGCTTCTCAGCAGCGACGAGACTGAGGGGTACGAACTGCTTCCCATTGCGCGGATCGAGCGGGCCGGTCAGCAAGAGGCCACGCCCCGGCTCGACCGCGCCTACATCCCGCCGCTGCTGGCCGTCGATGCGTGGCCGCCCTTGGCCCTGGACATCGTGCGGGCGATCTACGACATCATCGGCAAGAAGGTCGAGGTGCTCGGCCAGCAGGTGATCAATCGCGCGATCACGCTGGCCAGCCAGGAGCCGGGCGACCTCGACCGGCTGCTGATGCTCCACGCCTTGAACCAGGCCCACGCCACCTTGGGCGTGCTGGCGTTCGCTCGGGGCGTTCACCCGCTGACGGCCTACACCGAGCTGTGCCGCGTGGTGGGGCAACTGTCGATCTTCTCGGCCGAGCGCCGCGTGCCGGAGGTCCCCCGCTACGATCACGACGACCTTGCCGGCATCTTCCGCTGGGTGCGGCGGCAGATCGAGCTATTGTTGATGCAGGTTCGCGATTACGAGTACGAGCAGCGGTTCTTCGTGGGCGAGGGGCAGGGGATGCGCGTCAGCCTGGAATCGAAGTGGCTGGCCTCGGAATGGACGTGGTTCGTGGGCGTGCAGCACGCGGGCTTAAGCGGCGAGGAGTGCCTGGCGCTGCTCTCGCCCGGCGTGCTCGACTGGAAGTTGGGCAGCTCGCGCCAGGTGGACGCCCTGTTCGAATTCGGCGCCGAGGGCCTGCACCTGACGCCGCTGGCGCAGGCCCCCCGGGCCCTGCCGCCGAGGAGCGACTGGAGCTACTTCCAGGTGAGCCGCCAGAACGCCGCCTGGGACGACGTGCTGGAGACGCAGACGCTCGCCATGCGACTGAAGGACACGCTCATCGCCAACCGGGCCAGCCTTCAGGGAGAGCGGAAGCTCGTCGTCGCTTCGGGAGGCCAACAGGTGGCCTTGCAGTTCGCGCTGTTCGCAGTCCCCAGCGTATCGAAATGACCCCACCGTTTAGTGACGCCGTCGATCCGGTCTTCCTCGACGTCCTCGGCCTGCTCGAGCGGATCGACCGCGGCGAGCAGCCCGTCGCCCAGGAAGAGCGGGCCCGCGTGCGCGGCTGGCTTGACCAGGCCGATGCTGCGCTGGGCAAGCGCGACGACTGGCAACTGGCCAAGTACGCATTGACGTCCTGGATCGACGACGTGCTGATCGACGCCCCGTGGGAGGGCCGCGTATGGTGGCGGGAGAACGCCCTGGAGGTGGAGCTGTTCAACACGCGCCTGCGCAACGAGCAGTTCTACCTTAAAGCCCAGGAGGCGGCGAGGCTCGCGAGCAAGGACGCTCTGGAGACGTACTACCTCTGCGTGGTGCTCGGCTTTCGGGGTCTGTACCGCGACCCGGCGGCGGCGGCCGCGCTGGCGCAGCCGCGAGGCCTGCCGCCCGACCTGGCGACCTGGTGCCGACAGACCTCGATGGGCATCCAGCTTGGACAAGGGCGACCGCCGATCGACGACAGCAGCGTGCCCGGCGAGGGGGCTCCGCCCCTGGAAGGCGTCTTCTCGTTGATCTGGTCGTCCCTGGCCGGAGTGGTCTTGGGCGCCCTGCTGGTGATCCTGGCCAGTATGTTGTACTTCACCTGATCGAGCACGGTCGGGGGAGCCCGTTGATGAACTGGATTCGCCGCCTCATCGACAGCCTGACGTACCCGATCCGGGCGTTGATGTACCTTCCGCGGGTGTTCTTCTCGCCGGCGCGGAAACTCGCTTGCCTGTCCCTCCCCGCCCGCATCGCCTGGTTGGTGGCGCTGTTCCTCGTGATCTCGACGATCACGGCCTTCGTGGGCTTCTACGTCTCGGCCGACCGCGCCCCGTGGAACTACTGGGTGCGGCCGATCCGCCTGGCGACGATCGCGCTCCTGCTGGTGCTGATTCCCTGGCTGGTGTATCAGGTGCTGCGCCTGTGGCTGGAGGGGGAGAGGTCCCTGTTCCCCGACATCGACTACGCCTGGCGTGCGGGCCTCGAGGAGTTGGCGCGTTGCGACATCGACCTCGCGCAGGTCCCGGTGTTCCTCGTGTTGGGGACATCGAGCCCGGAGAGCGAGAAAGGCGTGTTCGACGCCTCGCGCCTGAGCCTGCGAATCCGCGAATTCCCCGAGGGGCCCGCGGCGCTCCACTGGTATGCCAACCCGGACGGCGTGTTCCTGTGCGCCACCGACGCATCGTGCTTGAGCAAGCTCGACGCGCTGGGCCGCGAGGTGATGCGGCAGGAAAGGGCGGGGCCCATACCCGTCCCTGCGGGCGGCCTGGGAATCCGAGGGACCATCGTCGCCGGCGAAGTCCCCTCCGGGGGCGGTTCCCCATCGGCGGAAGGCCCCGCTCCCAGCCCCGACATCCGCGGAACGATGGTCGTGGGAAGCGCGGCGCCGGGCGAAGTGGAGCCTTCCGCCGTGGCGGAGAAGCGAACCATCGCGATGAGCCCCGCGGAGACCTCGCTTCAGGAACAGCGATTGCGTTACGTGTGCGGGTTGCTTCGCCGCGCCCGACGGCCCTTCTGTGCGGTAAACGGGATTCTGACCGTCCTCTCCTACCCGTTCATCAAGCGCGGGCCCCGCGAGGGAATCGAAGTGCAGCGGGCCGTGCGCCGCGACCTGGAAACG
This sequence comes from uncultured Pirellulales bacterium, assembly GCA_964434165.1. Taxonomy (GTDB): domain Bacteria; phylum Planctomycetota; class Planctomycetia; order Pirellulales; family Thermoguttaceae; genus CAYSUS01. Next base: position 61,028 of record CAYSUS010000033.1, on the reverse strand, counting down.
GCCAGGTCGGGGCTGCAACTCCGCTGTCCGATCACGGCGATGGTCGGCGGTATGGAGCAGGAACCCGGCTTCCAGGAACTGGTGCGACGCGTGGGCCGCGATCGCGCCACGGCCCAGCGGTTCGGGAGGGGCTTTCCCGTGTGGAAACCGCCGTTGGCGGAGCGCATGGAAGCCCTGGCGTCCCACGCCTGCGGGGCGTTCGAAGACTGGGTGTACGCCCTGTTCCGCGAGCCGCAGGCCCTGGCCAAACCGGGCAACACCAAGCTGTACGCCCTGTTGTGCCAGATCCGTCGCCACTTCAAGCGCCGCCTGGAGAACATCCTTGTGGCGGGCTATAGCTGCCCGGACGAGCGGACCGACGCGGCGATGCTCTTCGGCGGCTGCTACTTCGCGGCGACCGGTCCCACCGAAGACCGTCAGGCGTTCGTACGCGGCGTGCTCGACAAGCTGCCCGAGCAGCAGGAAGAGTTGGAGTGGACCGACGAAGCGCTCGGCGAGGACCTCCGCCACCGCCGCCTCGCCCAGGCAGGCCTGATGCTCGACACCGTGCTTCTGATCGCGCTGGGCGGCCTCATCGCAGGGAAGTGGTTCCTGTAGGGCCAGGCGTCGGAAGCCGAATCCGGGTGGCAGTCCGAAATGCATTCCGCACCACCCATTAGTGGCACAAAGACGGGTTGCGTTTTATCCGCCCCTTCCTGGGAGGGGCGGCTGCTAGACAGGCCACTTCGGGGCACGTAGAATCACCCGGCGCAGGGTAGGAGATGCCAGGATGCCCTTCGCAGGGCATTTTGTCGCAGGTTCGTGCCTCATCTGGTGTATCCGTTCGTGTGGGCCCGTTGGCGGCTTCCCAACCACGGGTGTCGGCTTGTGGGCGCGAGCGTTTTGAAGCATGGAGGGACTTGCGTGGTTCCCGGCTCCGATCCCCAGCGTAGCTTCGGCGAGAGGCCTGCCTCCTACCGTTCTGCGGAGGAGGGCACCCCACCCGACCGCGCCCTGTTGGACCGCGTGCTGCGCGAGACCCTCGGCTCTGGCGAGCCCACCCCCGAAGACAATCGCCGAATCCTCCAGTGCCTCGCCCAAGTGGCGGCACGGTATCCGGACGACTCCGCTCCCCTGGAACAGGTCGCTCGGGAAATGGCGGAGGCGGTGTTGCGCACCCAGTTTGGCGGAACGGAGTCGCAGTGGGGCGAGGTGGCTGAGAATGTGGCCTCGGAATTGTGCGACGACCCGAAGGCACGGGGCCGCGTCGAGGCCTTGTGGAAGGACCTCCGGGGGGCGAAGCCGTGACCACCGCCACGCCCATCGTCCAGCAGCGGATTCACCAGTGCCAGGGCATGGTCCACTCCCTGGCGCGAAAGGTCCACGCGAGCTTCTCGTCCCTGGACCTGGACGATCTGGTTGGGTACGGCCAGGTTGGATTGCTCGAGGCGGTTCGCGACTTCGACGAAAGCAAGGGCGCCAGGTTTTCCACGTACGCCTACTATCGCATTCGCGGGGCGATCTACGACGGGCTGTCGAAGCTCACCTGGGCCAGCCGCGCCGAATACCGACGGCTTCGCTTCCGACGACTGGCCGCCGACGTGCTCCAGTCCGAGGGCGAGTCGCCCGGCGTGCGGTCGCGGGAATCGGAAAGCGGCTGGTTCCGCGACGTCACCGAGGCCCTGGCCGTCGTGCATCTGGCACTCGGCGGAATCCAGGGCGCCAGCGCCGACCCCGCCGACCCGGCCCCTGAGCCCTCGGTGGCGGCATGCATGCGGGAGCTGTGCTCACGGCTCGCCACGGCGATCGAGGATCTCCCGCACGACGCGCGGATGCTGATCCGCGCTACGTACTTCGAGGGTCTGTCGCTTCAGGAAGCCGGGAAACGGCTGGGCGTGAGCCGGTCCTGGGCAAGCCGGCTGCACAGCCGTACGCTGAGGCGTCTGGCGCGTTCGATGAGCATCGAGAGAACGGCCATCTAGGGAAGCCATGTCTCGGAGGTGATGCGTCTTATGGGTTCGCCTGACACAATCGACCTGGGCGCGCTTCTTACGGAAATCGAGGGGGACAGCCCCGGCGGCGAGCGCCTCCGCGACGACATCTCGCCCACGTCGGTCTTCTTCCAGGTCAAGGACGCGCGCGAGGCGGCCCGCGCTGCTGAGCGAAGCGTCGTTTGGGACGACGAGGAAGGCGTCCAGGGGGAGAGCCCGAACTGGCGGCCGGTGCTCGACCTCGCCCCGTCCATCCTCGCCGAGCGGTCCAAGGACCTCGAGCTCTGCGCGTGGCTCACCGAAGCCCTCCTGCGGGAGCACGGGTACGCGGGCTTGCGGGACGGGCTCCGAGTGATCCGCGGGCTGGTCGAGCGCTACTGGGACCACCTCCACCCCATGCCGGACGAAGACGGGATGGCCACGCGGGTGGCGCCATTGGCGGGCCTGAACGGCGAGGAAGCCGAGGGGGTGCTGATCGCGCCGATCTTCAGCGTCCCGGTGACCGTCGATTCGAGCTACCGTCCGATGACCATCGCCGACTACCGCCGCGCGCTGGAGCTGGAGCGGATCGAGGACACCAGCAAGCGCGAGGAGCGGGTCGCCCAGGGTGCCGTCAGTCTGGCCATGTTCCGCACCGCCGTGGCGGAGACCCCGCCGGAGCTGCTCCGCGAGACCTACGAGGACCTGAGGGCGGCCCGCGAGGAGTTCGAGGCGCTCTCCGATCTGCTCGACGAGCGCTGCGGCAAAGGCGAGGACGGCTACCCGCTCTCGCCGCCCTCCTCGAACATCCGCAACGCGCTGCGCGAGTGCATCGAGCATTTCGAGACCTTCGCGGAGGCCGCGCTGGCCGCCCTCGGGGAGGAAGAGGCCGAGTCGGAGGACGGCGGGGCGATCATGGCCATCGACGGGGAGGAGCGAGACGTGACGCGCACCCGCGTGGAGACCCGCGAGCAGGCCTTCCAGTCCCTGCTCCAACTGGCCGAGTTCTTCAAGCGGACCGAGCCGCACTCGCCGGTCTCCTACGCCCTGGAACAGGCGGTGCGCTGGGGGCGTATGCCCCTGCCCGACCTGCTCACGGAGATCCTCCCCGACCAGTCGTCGCGCGACCAGTTGTTCCGGCTGGTGGGGATCCAGCCGCCGTCCTCGGAGGACTACTGAGACGAGGCATGCCGGGTTTGCCCCTTCCTCGAGGCGGGATGAAGCCCGGGCGAACCGACCCCCGGACCGTTCACCACCCCCTTCCAATACCTGGAGGCGATCGACCATGGCCGAGAGCGTACACGAGAAACTCAAGCGAGTTCGCAAGCCGCGCGTCCACATCACCTATGACGTCGAGACCGAAGGCGCCGTGGTCCAGAAGGAGCTGCCGTTCGTGGTCGGCGTGCTGGGGGACTTCTCGGGCGACCCGACCGAGCCCCTCAAGCCGCTGAAGGACCGCAAGTTCGTGCAGATCGACCGCGACAACTTCAACCAGGTCATGGAGCGGATGACCCCGGGCCTGAACCTCCGCGTGGAGAACACGCTTGCGGGCGACGGCAGCGAGATGGCGGTCGAGCTCAAGTTCCGCTCGCTGGACGACTTCGAGCCGGCCAGGGTGGCCGCGCAGGTCGAGCCGCTCCGCAAGCTCCTGGCGACCCGCGACAAGCTCCGCGACCTGATCACCAAGGTCGATCGCTCCGAGGAGCTGGAGGCCGTCCTGGAGAAGGTCCTGGAGAACACGGACGACCTGAACAAGCTTTCCAGCGAACTGGGCATCTCCGCCCCCAGCAGCGAGGAGGATAAGTGATGAGCACCGACCCCCAACAGGAGGCTCAGTCCGCGCCGGCCAAAACGACTGCCGCGGGAGAGAGCATTCTCGATCAGGCCATTAAGGCGACCAAGGCCACCGAGGAGTCGCGGGCCCAGGAGCTGATCCGCACGTTGACTGAGGAGGCCCTCAAGGGGACGTTCACGTGGCAGAAGGACGTGGCGCGCACCGTCAACGCCGGGATCCGGGCCATCGACGCCGCCGTCTCCAGGCAACTGGCCGCGATCATGCACAACCCCAAATTCCAGAAGCTCGAGGGCTCGTGGCGCGGCCTGCATCACCTGGTAATGAACAGCGAGACCAGCTCCCAACTGAAGCTCAAAGTGTTCAACGTCGGCAAGCGGGAGCTGTTCAAGGACCTCGACCGGGCGGTCGAGTTCGACCAGAGCCAGACGTTCAAGAAGCTCTACGAGAACGAGTTCGGCACGCCCGGCGGCGAGCCGTACGGCGCGTTGATCGGCGATTACGAGTTCACCAGCCACCCGGAGGACATCGACCTGCTCGCGAAGATGTCCAACGTAGCGGCGGCTTCGTTCTGCCCGTTCATCTCCGCGGCCGCGCCGGCGCTGTTCGGGTTCGACGGCTTCACCGAGTTGTCCAAGCCCCGGGACCTGGAGAAGATCTTCGAATCGGCGGAGTACACCAAGTGGCGAGGCTTCCGCGATTCCGAGGACTCGCGATTCTGCGTGCTGACCATGCCGCGCGTGCTGTCGCGATTGCCTTATGGATCGCAGACGCGCCCCGTTGAGGAGTTCGATTTCGAAGAGGTCGAGCTCGATGATCAGGGACGGTCCAAGGTCGTTCCCCACGACCAGTACTGCTGGATGAACGCGGCCTACGTGCTCGGCGCCCGGCTTACCGACGCCTTCGCCAAGACCGGGTTCTGCACCACGATCCGCGGGGCCGAGGGGGGCGGCAAGGTCGAGGGCCTCCCGTCGCACATCTTCGTCAGCGACGACGGCGACCTGGACCTGAAGTGCCCCACGGAGATCGCCATCACCGAGCGGCGCGAGGCCGAGCTGAGCAAGCTCGGCTTCCTCCCCCTGTGCCATTACAAGAACACGGACTACTCCGTGTTCTTCGGGGCGCAGACCACGCAGAAGCCCAAGAAGTACGATCGGCCCGAGGCCACCGCCAACGCGGCGATCTCGGCGCGCCTGCCGTACCTCATGGCGACCTCGCGGTTCGCCCACTACCTGAAGGTCATCGGCCGCGACAAGATCGGCTCCTTCATGGAAGTGGACGACTGCCAGGCCTGGCTGCACCGCTGGATCACCAACTACGTCAGCGCCGACCCCAAGCCCAGCCCGGAAGTCAAGGCGCGGTACCCGCTGCGCGAGGCGAAGATCGAGGTCCGCGAGATCCCCGGGCAGCCGGGCAGCTACAACGCCGTGGCCTGGCTGCGCCCCTGGCTCCAGTTGGAGGAATTGACCGCCTCGATGCGTCTGGTGGCGCGAATCCCGCAGCAGGCCAAGTAGCCGTCGGCCTCGCCGGAGAGGAAGAGATCGCCTCGATGCAACCCGCCGCCGATCAACACAGGGGCCACGGGCCGGGCCCGGACGCGACGGCCGCCGAGGCCGAGCCGAAGGTCCAGCGCGCGGCCTCGCTGATCGACGCCGCGGTCGAGGCGACGCGCGCGGAGCGACCCGCGCCGCCCTCGAGACTCGATCGTTTCCTCCGCGCCCGAACCCCCGACGAAATGCTCCGCGCGTACGTCGCGAGCGTCGTCCCGCCGGGCAGGCGATGGAGCAACGAGGATGTGCTGTCGGCCATGGCCCGCGACGTCGCACGGCTCGACGAGTTGCTCAACGACCAGCTCAACGCGATCCTCCATCACCCCCGATTTCAGGAGATGGAGGCCTCGTGGCGCGGGCTCGAGATGCTCGTCGATCGCGCCGACGGGGTCGAGAATCTCAAGATTCGCGTCTTGAACCTCTCGTGGAAGGAGCTGGCCCGCGACCTGGAAAGGGCCATCGAGTTCGACCAGAGCCACTTCTTCCGGAAGATCTACAGCGAGGAGTTCGGCACCCCCGGCGGGGAGCCTTTCGGCCTTCTGATCGGCGACTACGCGATCCGCCCCCGTCCCAATGCCGACCATCCCGTGGACGACGTCGCGACCCTGGCGGCCGTTTCGCACGTGGCCGCGGCGGCGTTCGCGCCGTTCGTGGCCTCGGTCCATCCGTCGATGTTCGAACTGGAGGACTTCGCCGACCTGCAGCGCCCCCTGGACTTGGCCAGCACCTTCGATCGCGTGGAGTACCTGAAGTGGCGGGCCTTCCGAGAGACCGAGGACGCGCGGTTCGTGGGCTTGACGCTGCCGAGAATCCTCCTCCGCGAGCCCTACGCGGACGACGGGACACGGACCGACGGCTTCCTGTTCCGCGAGGAGGCCAGCGGCGGTGTCGGCCACTACCTGTGGGGCAACGCGGCGTTCGCCCTGGGCAGCGTCGTCGTCCAGGCGATCGACCGCACCGGCTGGCCCGCCGACATCCGCGGCGTGCATGCCGGCGAGGAGGCCGGCGGCCTGGTGCCGGGGCTGGCCGTGCACCATTTCGCCACGGAGACGGAGCCTCTGGCGCCCAAGGCGTCCACCGACGTGGTGATCACCGACCTGCAGGAAAAAGCGATCAGCGAGCTCGGCTTCATCCCGCTCTGCCAGTGCGCCGGGAGCGATCGCTGCGCCTTCTACTCCAACAGCTCCGTGCAGAAGCCAAGGCGGTACGACGAACGGGGTGCCACGATGAACGCCCGCATGTCGGCGATGTTGCAGTACATACTCTGCGTCTCCCGGTTCGCGCACTACTTGAAGGTCGCGGCCCGGGACAAGATCGGGGCCTTCAGCGAGGCCCCGCAGGTCGAAGACCTGCTGAGCCGGTGGCTGAAGCGCTACGTGACCAGCGACCCGGAGGCGCGCCCGGAGGTCAAGGCCCAGTATCCGCTCCGCGAGGCCAGGGTCCAGGTCCGCGAACACCCGGACAAGCCGGGCAGTTACCTGTGCGTGGCCCACCTGTGGCCGCACTTCCAGTTGGAGGAGCTGTCCACGACGGTCCGCGTGACCACCGTGCTCGCCCCGGCGCAACCCTCGTAATCGTCCATCGAAAGGCCACCCCATGACTGCCAGCGCGTCGGAGCTCTATCAGGCCGGGCAACTCGACGAGGCGATCGCCGCGGCCACCGAGGAAGTCAAGCACCACCCCACGGACATCAACCGCCGCGGCTTCCTCGCCGAGCTGCTCTGCTTCGCCGGCCAGTGGGAACGGGCCGACAAGCAACTCGACCTCGTGGGGCATCAAGATCCGCAAGCCGCCCTGGGCGCGGGCCTTCTGCGACACCTCGTCCGGGCGGAGCAGGCGCGGCAGCAGTTCTATAGCGAAGGCCACCTCCCCGAGTTCCTGGAATCTCCATCGGCGCGGCATCGGCTCCACCTGGAGGCCTCGATCCGGGTGCGCGAGGGACAGCTCGCCGAGGCCGCTGAGATGCTTGCCCGGGCCGAGGGGGACCGGCCCCACGTCTCCGGCACGGTCAACGACCGCCCCGTGGACGACGTCCGCGACCTCGACGATCTGACCGCGTCGCTCTTCGAGGTGCTGACCGCCAACGGCAAGTTCTACTGGATTCCGGTCGAGCGGGTCGAGTCGATCGAGTTCCGCGATCCGATCCGCCCTCGCGACCTGTTGTGGCGCAGCGCGCGATTGGTCGTGCGCGGCGGCCTGGACGGCGAGGTGTACTTCCCAGCGATCTACGCCGGATCGCACGCCCACGCCGACGAGCAGCTTCGCCTGGGACGCCGCACGGAGTGGGAGGGGGGCGAAGGCGCGCCGACCCGCGGGATCGGCCAGCGCATGTTCCTGGCGGGCGATGAGGCCGTGGGAATCCTCGACTTGAAGAAGGTGGCGATCGACGCGCCCCAAGCGGAGAAGGCCGATGGCCCGGGTGCGACCTGACCAGCCGCTGCTCCCCTCGGTGCTCGACCGGCTGCTGGACGACAGCCCGGGCGAGACCCGCGAAGCGCCCCGCTCGCGCAGCCAGATGCTGCGGGAGTTGAAGCACAGCGTGCGGCGCGATCTGGAGAACCTTCTCAACTCGCGCCGCCCGCCCCGCGAGTTGCCGGACGATCTTCCGGAGCTCCGCAGGTCGCTGGTCAGTTACGGCGTGCCGGACGTGACGGACCTGGAAGGCGCTGGCGGGGGCGCTCGCGAGGCACTGCGGTTGACCATCGAAGAGGCGATCCGTCAGTTCGAGCCGCGTTTCAAGAGCGTGGCCGTCGAGCTGCTCGACAACGCCGAGCCGCTGGACCGCACGTTGCGATTCAGGATTCGGGCCATGATCTGGGCCGAGCCCGCCCCGGAGCTGGCCGTGTTCGACACCTCCGTGGAGCCGGCCACCGGCACGATCGCGGTTCAAGGAGCCCCCACGTGAGCGACGAGCTGCTCGACTACTACAACCGCGAGCTGGCCTTTGTGCGGCGCATGGGGGCGGAGTTCGCCGAGGCCTACCCCAAAATCGCCGGACGGCTGCGCCTCGCCGCCGACACGGCCGAGGACCCGCACGTGGAACGCCTGATCGAGGCGTTCGCCCTGTTGAACGCCAGGATCCGCCGCAAACTCGACGACGACTTCCCCGAGATCAGCGATTCGCTGCTGAGCGTGCTGTATCCGCACTACCTCGCGCCCATCCCGGCCATGTCCGTGGCCCAGTTCGTACTTCAGCCCCAGGAGGGCAAGCTCTCGGGCGGGTACGAAATCCCGCGCCAGTCCCTGGTCCAGACCGATCCGATTCAGGGCGAGCCATGCCGGTTCCGCACGGCCTACCCCGTCACGCTCTGGCCGATCGATCTCGTGGCGGCCGAGATCCAGGACCGCCCCTTCGCGGCGCCCCCATGCCGTCGGGGCGACCAGGCCCCCTCGGTGCTTCGCCTGCAATTCCGCAGCCTTTCGCAGGAGGCGCCGTTTTCGAGCCTGGAGATCCCCTCCCTGCGGTTCTACCTGCGGGGGCAGGCGCCCTACGTGTATGCGCTGTACGAGACGCTCCTGTCGCGGGCCGTCGAGGTCTCGCTGGCCACGGGCCCGGGCGACGCCTCGCCGGTGGCGCTTTCGCACGCTTGTCTCCGGCCGGTCGGGTTCGAACCGGACGAGGGGATGCTCCCCTATTCCGCCCGATCCATGCTCGGCTATCGGCTGCTCACGGAGTTCTTCGCCTTCCCGCAGAAGTTCCTGTTTGTGGACCTTGCGGGGATCGACGCCGCGTCACTCTCCCGGTTCGGCAGCACGATGGAGGTGTTCGTCTATTTCGACCGACCCGCCGAGGAGCTGGCGCGGCACGTCAGCCGCGAGACGTTTCAGCTCGGCTGCACGCCGATCGTCAACCTCTTCAGCCAGCGCGCCGAGCCCATCCGCGTGGGGCACACGCAGTCCGAGTACCGCGTGGTGCCCGACGCGCGGCGTCCCCGCTCGACCGAGGTCTTCTCGATCGATCGCGTCGAGGCGACGTCTCCTGACGATGAGAAGCGGGAATTCCGGCCTTTCTACGGCTTCCGTCATGCGGCCGACCGGACCGCGCAGACGGCCTTCTGGCACGCCTCGCGGCGCCCGGCCCAGCATGCCGGCGGGCAGCCGGACGAGGGAACCGAGGTCTATTTGAGCCTGGTCGATCTGGAGATGAACCCGTCGGCGCCGGCCGACTGGACGCTCCAGGTGCACACGACGTGCCTGAATCGCGATCTTCCCCGCCGCCTGCCCTACGCGGAGGGCCAGCTCAAGCTCCACCTGGCGCAAGGCGGGCCGCTTTCCGCCGTCCGCTGCCTGGTCCGCCCCACGCCGACGTACCGCCCCGCCCTGCGCCATGGGGCCGTGTGGAGGCTGATCTCGCACCTGGCGCTGGGGCACGCCTCGCTGGTGGACGACACGGATGGCGCGTCGGCCCTGCGCGAGATCCTGTCGATCTACGACTTCGCCGGATCGGCGGAGACCCGCGCGATGATTGGGGGCGTGCTCAACGTGTCGAGCCGGCGCGTGGTCGGCCGCGCGCCGGGACATCGGGGGGGCGGGATCTGTCGCGGCCTGGAGGTCTCCGTGCACTTCGACGAAGACCGTTTCTCCGGATGCGGCGTGTTCCTGTTTGCGAGCGTGCTGGAGCGATTCCTCGGCCTGTACTGTACGATCAACTCGTTCTCCAGGATGGTGGCGACCACAAACCGGCGCGAAGGAGAGCTGAAACGATGGGCACCGAGAGCGGGCCAGAAGATCCTGCTTTGAGCCGCGAGCCGGCGGCTCCGCAGCCAATGCGCCGCGGGAAGCGAAGCGAGCCCGACGCTTCCCGGCCTCCGGCCCGTGCGCCTGGATCGTTGGCCCTCCAGACCGCGTTGATCCGCCAGGGACCGCAGTTCGGGTTCTTTCAGGCGATTCGATTTATTCAGTTTGCGGCGTTGCGCGCGGCCCGCGCGTCCGAGGCGGAAGCCCGCCCGATCGGCTACGACTACGAACCCGGCCGCGAGGCCGTGCGGTGTCGGGCCTCGACGTCGCTGAGCTTCCCGGCCGGCGAGATCCGCCGCGTGCGCCAGGTCGAAGCCGGCGCCGAGGCCCGGCGTCCAACACCGCCTCTGGAGATGGAGGTCCACTGCCTGGGCCTCGTCGGTCCGAGCGGCGCGCTTCCGCGCCATTACACGGCGATGCTCATCGAGCGTACGCGGATGAAGGACTTCGCCCTCCGCGACTTCCTCGACCTGTTCCATCACCGCACGCTCTCGCTGTTCTACCGTGCGTGGGAGAAGTACCGCTTCCCGGTCGGATACGAACAGCGGCCGCTGCGGGAGGCCGGGGAGAAACCCGACCTGTTCACCTGGGGCCTGTATTGCTTCCTCGGGTTCGGCACCGACGGGCTGCGCGGGCGCATGGCCTTCGACGATCAGGCGCTTCTGTATTACGCGGGCCAGTTCGCGCGGCGACCGCCCTCGGCCGTCAGCCTGGAGCAGATCATCGCCGACCGCTTTGGCCTCGCTGTGCGCGTGGAGCAGTTCCAGGGGCAGTGGCTCTACCTCGACCACGACGATCAGTCGTCCCTGCCCGGCCCCCGAGACGGCCGCGCGCGGAACAACTCGCTCGGCAGCAGCGTGATCCTGGGCGAGCGGGTGTGGGACGTGGAGGGCAGGTTCCGGCTCCGCGTCGGCCCGGTCGATTACGCCCAGTTCTGCCGGTTCTTTCCCGCCGGCGACGTGCTCCTCCCGCTTTGCCAGTTGACCCGCACCTACGTAGGGCCGCAGTACGACTTCGACGTGCAGCCGGTCCTCCGCGGCGAGGACGTGCCGCGGTGCGTACTCGGAGGTGCGGGCGACGGCCACGGATCGCGGTTGGGATGGAATAGCTGGATTCAGAGCCGCCCGCCCGACAGCGACGTTGACGATGCCGTTTTCACCCTGGAAGGTTCGCCATGGTCCCCGTCAACCTGAAGGCCCTCGTGGGCAAGCTCAACGAAACCTGCCGCAGCTCGCTGGAGGCGGCCGCCGGGCTCTGCCTCTCCCGTTCCAACTACAACGTGGAGATCGAGCACTGGCTTACCCGCCTGATCGAGCGGCCCGGCACGGACCTGGCCGCCATCCTCCGCCATTTCGAGATCGACGTGGCCCGGATCAGCCAGGACCTCACGCGGACCATCGATCGGCTGAAGACGGGCAATGCCCGGGCGCCCGGGCTGTCACCCAACGTGGTCACCTTGATCCGCGAGGCCTGGGTCGCCGCGTCCGTCGATTTCGGGGCCCCGCAAGTGCGTTCCGGGCACCTGCTGTGCGCCTTGCTTTCGGACGACTCCCTGGTCAGGGCCGCGGCCGACGCCTCCTCGGAGCTCGCAAAGATCTCGCCGGAAGCCCTGAAGCGGGACCTCGGCAACATCGCGGCCAACTCCAACGAAACGGAGGGCCCCGCCGCGAAGCCCCCCGGGGCGCCGTCGGGCGGCCCCGCGGTCGGGCCCGCCGGCCCCTCGAAATCGCCGGCCCTCGATCAGTTCACGATCGACCTGACTGAGCGAGCCAGGCGCGGCGAAATCGATCCGGTCCTCGGACGGGATTCGGAGATCCGCCAGGTCATCGACATCCTCACGCGACGCCGCCAGAACAACCCGATCCTCACGGGCGAGGCCGGCGTGGGCAAGACCGCGGTGGCCGAGGGCTTCGCCTTGCGGATCGCCGCCAAGGACGTGCCCCCGGCGCTGGAGAACGTTTCCCTGAAGACCTTGGACCTGGGTCTCCTCCAGGCGGGCGCGGGCATCAAGGGCGAGTTCGAGAACCGGCTGAAGACGGTCATCGAGGAGGTCAAGGCCGCCCCGAGCCCGGTGATCCTGTTCATCGACGAGGCCCACACGCTCATCGGCGCGGGCGGCCAGGCAGGGCAGGGCGACGCGGCCAACCTCCTCAAGCCCGCCCTGGCCCGGGGCGAGCTGCGCACCGTGGCGGCCACCACCTGGGCGGAGTACAAGAAGTACGTCGAGAAGGATGCCGCGCTGGCCCGGCGGTTCCAGGTGGTCAAGGTCGAGGAGCCGGACGAGCAGGCCGCCATTCAGATGATGCAGGGGCTGGTGGGCACGCTGGAGAAGCACCACAAGGTCCGCATCCTCGACGAAGGGGTAACCGACGCGGTGAAGCTCTCGCACCGCTACATCTCCGGCCGGCAGCTTCCGGACAAGGCCGTCAGCCTGCTCGACACGGCGGCCGCGCGCGTGGCCATGAGCCAGTCGGCCGTGCCGCCGGCCGTGGAGGACGGGCGCCGCCGCATCCAGCAGCTCACCACGGCGATCGACATCCTGCACCGCGAGTACCTCGCCGGCGCTGACAACCAGCAACGGCTCGACGAGCTGAAGGCCGCCAGGACCGAGGCCGAACAGCGGCTGGAGACCCTGGAGAAGCAGTGGGAGCAGGAGCGGGAGCTGGTCCAACAGATCCGCCGGCTCCGCGGGCAGCTCGAGGGGGAGCCCCAGGCCGCCGCGCCCGCCGAATCGCCCGGGGAGAAGAAGACGCAAGCCCCAGCGCCCGACACCGCGGCGGAGCCGCAAGGCGCGGCCGAGACGCTCACCGACGAACAGCGCGCGGCCCTCCGCGCGGAATTGGCGTCGCTCTACGCCCAGCTTGAGGACCTCCAGGGAGAGACGCCGCTGCTGCGCGCGTGCGTCGATTCCCAGGCCGTGGCCGCGGTCGTGGCCGGCTGGACCGGGATCCCGGTCGGGCGCATGGTCACCGACGAGATCCGCACCGTGCTGGGGCTCAAGGAGCGGATGGAGGAGCGGATTGTGGGGCAGTCGCACGCCCTGGAGGCCATCGGGCAGCGGATCCGCACCGCGAGGGCGAACCTCACCGACCCGCGCCGCCCGATCGGCGTGTTCCTCCTGGTCGGCCCCAGCGGCGTGGGCAAGACCGAGACGGCGATCACCCTGGCCGAGCTGCTCTACGGCGGCGACCAGAACATGACGGTCATCAACATGTCGGAGTTCAAGGAGGAGCACAAGGTCTCGCTCTTGATGGGCTCCCCGCCCGGCTACGTGGGCTACGGCGAGGGAGGCGTGCTGACCGAGGCCGTGCGCCGCCGGCCCTACAGCGTGGTCCTCCTGGACGAAATGGAAAAGGCCCACCCGGGCGTACAGGACATCTTCTACCAGGTCTTCGACAAAGGGACGCTCCGCGACGGCGAGGGCCGTGACATCGACTTCAAGAACACGGTCATCCTCATGACCTCCAACGCGGGCACGGACCTGATCATGAAGCTGTGCGCCGATCCCGAGACCCGGCCCGACGCCACGGCCCTGGCCGAGGCCCTGCACCCCGAGCTGCTGAATACGTTCAAGCCCGCGTTCCTCGGCCGCGTGACGCTGGTTCCCTACTTCGCGCTGTCGGACGAAGTGATGCGCAAGATTGTCGTCTTGCAGCTCGATCGGATCGCGCGGCGGGTGCGCGAGAACCACTGGGCCGAGTTCACCTACGACCCGGAACTGGTCGCGCACGTAGCCTCGCGGTGCACGGAGGTCGAGAGCGGCGCCCGCAACGTGGATCACATCCTGACGCGCACGCTGCTGCCCGAGCTTTCGGCCGAGTTCCTCGCCCGCATGGCGGAGGACCAGGAGATCGCCGCGGTTCGGGTCTCGGTGGGCGAGGACGGGGCGTTTCAGTACGCGTTCTCTTGAGGTCTCCTGGGAGGTGCCTTGGACCCCACGTGACGCGGGGAGCCGACCATGCGCACGGTCCTGATTCGAGTGACGACGCTCAACGTTGAGAATCCTCCCCCGGGCACGGCTTTCGCGTCCCAATGGGACTCGCTCATCCACGACTCGATGCGCGTGGCGCGACGCGCCTTTCGTCGAGCGCGGGTCCGGGTGAGGCTGAGCAACCGGCGCGACCTGCCGATCCGTACCAGCCTGCGCCTGCTGACAACCGACGTCATGCTCCAGGCGGGACATCCCAGCCGATTCAAGGACACCTTGGAAGATCACGATCTGGCGGGAATCCGCGAGTACCAGCGATTGAAGAGGCTCAATATCTATGCTCCCCACTATCTCCAGCAGGAGTACTTTGCCTATATCGCCTCGATCCAGGCCCGCCGCGTCGGCGAGGGGATTATAAGCAGCGAGGCCCGAGCCATCCTCGGGCAGAACCGCGTGCCCGGCGAGGTCTGCACCTACTGGGTGCCCGGGATCAGCTCGCCCTCGCAGGCCACGGGGGAGACGGTATTCGCGCCTTTCTACAGCCGAGTGGAGGGTGTGGAGGGGATCTTCATCGCCCAGCACGCCCGCGACGATACGCTCGCCCACGAACTCGGCCATCTCCTCATGCGGATCTCCCATTGCTCGCGTCCCGACCAACACCGACTGGTGTGCCAGTGCGCGGGGCGCGACAACTTGATGCATTGGAGCGGAAACCAGCGCCGTGGCCGGGAATTGAGCGACGCGCAGCGGGAGTGCATCCGCGATCGAGGAAGCGAGTGGTTCCAGTGACATGAGGCGCACTGACCCCCACCGGGGCACGTGTTTTTCCATCGCCCCCGCTAGCAACATTCATGGACAAGTCACGATAATCCCGGTAGCGAGACGAAATTGTCTGCAAGCCCCCAAGGGCTCGCACGACGACAGCTTGTGAGCGTCCCCAAGTCCACGCGGGAGGTTCTCGATAGCGATCGGGACCTGCGTCGCGCCTTGGCCAAACCGGGAAGTAGCATCATGCGCGTCGAGTTCTACGATGTGCCGGTCGGAGCCGATTTCCCGGCATTCTTGGCGGCGATTCGGGAGCAGCTTGGTGGGGACGTGAGCCGGAGCCGAGTCGCGACCCTCGCTCCCGACACGCCTGCCTTGCGCAGCCTTTGGACGCTTGTCAACAGTAGGAGGCCCGGTCCTGGCGAAGCGTATGTGCGCGCAGTCCTCTTCAATGATGGCAGGCCTCGCGTAGAACGAGTCGTCTTCTCGGCCGACCATCTTGCAGGACTGATCCATCTTCGCCAACTGAACCAGGGAACTCGGACTGTAGATTGCGGCTACTTCTGCGCGTATGCGCTGAAGCTTGCGCACGATTTCCCGCGAGACCTGGAGCGGTGGCGAACCACGGGCGAAAGCGTTCGTAGGGCGCGGGCCGCGTTTAATACGGCCCACGGACGGTCTCAATCGCAGTTGACCACCCATTTCAACACCATGGTCCGCTTCCTGGCTCACCTCGGCCTGAGGTGCCAGGCCGCGCCCATCGCGACATTCGTGAGTCCGGCGCTGACTGCACAGTCGTTCTGCGATGCGGTCCAACGCCGACTGCGGCCCGGCCGGGGAGTCATGTTGCTGCTTCGTGGCGGCAGCGGGCATTACGTGAGCGTCCTCCCCCTGGCCCCCCAAGGTCGCTGGCACATCTACGACCCCAGCCCGGGAAACGCGGTGAACTTCGCCTCCCTTGACAGGCTTGCGTATGTCCAGCGGACGCGGATACGGGCCATATCCTCGCAGCCCGTTTCCCCGTTCTCCAATCCCACGCTTTCACTCTACGAAACCGTCTCCCACGTCATCTCCTGATCGAGTTGGCAGCCCTATGCCTAGTTTCCCCGATCCCTCCGCCTACGCTCAAGTCCGCGACGTCCTTGCCCGGGCTGACTACACCGAACAGGCAATCCTCAAGACGCTCCGCTGGGACACGCTTCTTTCGACGCCCGGGGTCGAAATGCCCCCGTGGCTCCACAGGACGCGCGGGCTTTCGCCGCACGAGACGCTCCTGCGGCTGTTCCACTTGGAGGTCGCGGCCCCCGAGGAGGCCGTCCGGCGTGCCCTGGCGCCCATGACGTTGGAGGACTGGATCGAGGCGGGCCTCGTGGCACCCCCCACGCCCGAGGGAGACGTCGTGCCGCAGGTCAAGCTCCTGCCCGCTTTGGACCGCCTGTTCGCGGGAGACAAGTTGCGTGTCGGAGCGGTCCAGGCTCCGGGCGACTTCGTCGTGCCTCCCGGGGCGACCACGCTGAAGCTTGCCCACGCGATGATCGACGGTGCGGCGCGGCGGACGCTCGACCTGGGGACCGGGGGTGGGGCCCTGACCTGCGTGGCCGCCGAGTTCAGCCAGCATGTCGTGGCCACCGACATCAGCCCCCGGGCCCTGGAGTTCGGCCGCTTCAACGCCAGCCTCAACGGCGTGGACAACGTGGAGTGGCTCCAGGGCGACTGGCTGGAGCCGGTCGCAGGCCAGCGATTCGACCTGATCGTGTGCAACCCGCCATTCGTCATCGCCCCGACCAGGCGCCTCCTGTTCCGCGACAGCGGCATGCGGGGCGACGAGTTCTGCCGCAGGCTGGCCCGCGAGGCCGCGGCCCACCTGGAAGAAGGCGGCTACTGCCAGATGAACTGCAACTGTGCCCATCAGAAGGGACAGTCCTGGCAAGATGGGTTGCGGGAGTGGTTCGACGGCGTGGGCTGCGACGTGGTGGTCTGGCTGACGCACACGACCGACGCCTCCGAGTACGCGATGGCTTGGATCATCAGCACCGAATCGCAGGAATCGGACGAGGTGATCAGGCTCTACGATCAGTGGATGGATTACTTCGACGCCGAAGGGATCGAGGCGGTCAGCTACATCTTGGTAACCATGCGCCGGCGGCAGGGCGGCTCAAACTGGATTCGCATCGAGGACTTCCCGCGCCGGATCGTGGGTCCGTGCAGCGAGGCGGTGCGGAGGAGCTTCGCGTGCCAGGACGCCCTGGAGGCGGACCCCGATCCTGCGGTCATGCTCGACGTCCGCTTCCGGCTTGCGCCCAACGTGCGGATCGAGCAGTACCACGCGATGACCGACCACGGCCTGGCGGTCGCCGAGAGCAAGCTGTATCTGGGCGGGGGCGTGCAGCACTCGGCGGAGCTCGACGGCAACGTGCTTGGCCTGGTCGCCCGCTGCGACGGCCGCATGACGCTGCGGGAGCTGATCGAGTTGATGGCGGCCGACCACGGCGTGCCGCCGGAGCGGGTCGCCTCCTCGGTGCTCGAAGTGGTGCGGTCACTGAAGGGCAGAGGCTATCTGCTTCAGGTGGAAGACGATCCCTCTGGGAAGTAGCCCCCAAGAAAGCAGGCAACTTCTTTGGTTGTCATACGACAGATCCCATGGGCACCCGCGGGCTCGCCGGGAGGACGCCGCGGGGGCCAAGAGCGGCGTCCGCCAGGTGGCGATCTCGCAGGGATGATGAGGTGCGGCCGGCGCGGACTGCGGCAATGTGGGACCAGCCGAGGAGCGCCGGAACCGCAGACCAGGAACTTCGAAACGGGAGGCCAATCATGACGACCCACTACTACCCCAACGGCTGGATTCCACGGTTTCAGAACGAGAGCGATGGCAGAAGGAACCTTTTGCGATGGATCCGGACAACCGCAGGGAGCGGGGAATTCGGGGCCCAGCGGCGCAGTGTGTTTCGTGATAATGGCGAGGAATGCTCTTGGGAATTCGAACAGGTGCATGTGCCCACACCAGGTGTTGCTGTCCCTTTGGATCAGAGACCTCGAGAGGATCGCTTGCCGAAGATCAGGACGGTCCGACACAGACTCTTCAATTTCGACGCAATACCCTTCGGCGACAGGGACGGCTCGACCAAGGGATGGGTCGCCGAGAGGCGCGGGCAGGAATTCGTGCTGCGCGACGCGGAGTACATACTCGCCTTGCCGGGACGGCTCCAAGCCCAAGTCTTGGCACTGCTGGGGCCCGGCGGTCCGCAAACGAACGAGCACCTGCGAGACTACACCAACTACGGCGTCATCCGCTGCTTGCCCGCCAACGACACGGAGATGCAGGCGTGGGGTTACCATCACGACAACGACCGGCAATGGCTCGTCATCAAGAGAGAGTGCCAAACGTACAACAGCCAGGTCCGCACCAGGCTCGTCAGGGACCACCTGATGCCCGGCCGAGCCCACCGCCAGACGGTCAATGCCAGACGGGACTACTGTCAGCAGTGGATCGCCCTGGCGGCGATCCAGCTTGCGACTTGTGTGGAATCCGGCGCGTACATGAACTTCGCCCCGCAAATTAGCGACACCCTGGGCGCGAACGTCCGCTTGGGCGCCCGCCGTCCGGGCGACTGGCAGGACTGACCGAGCTTGTGGATGGCCGGAGGAGGATCTGGCCGGAGGACCTCCGCCGTCTAAGCGGCTTCCGAAGCCGGGGTAGCGGTGATCATCACGAGGACGCAAACATGGCTTCCACGCAATCCACGACGCGCGCAGCCGACGCCGGCGGACCGCCTCTGGGCACCGACCTGGGGATCGTTCGTCCCAAGCGCGGCAAGGCCAAGGCTTACCTGCCCGGCAAGGCGCAATGCCTGGTCTGCGGCAGATCGATCAGCGACAGGCAGTTCGGCCTGTTCCAGAGTTGCGATTTCTGGAAGTGCCGCGCCGAGCGCCGCCGCAGCGTCCGTGTCGCGCGTGCGGAGGCGGAAGCGCGTCAGCGGCGCGAGCGCGAGCAGTTCGAGCGGCGACTCCGCCAGGTCCGCGACGCGGCGGCTCGTCTCTGCGAGATCGAGGGGCCGGAGAAGTACGTCCCCATGACGGTCCCGGCCCTGGGGCGTCCCTCCTCGCCTCCCCAGCCCGAGCGGTGCGAGGCGCTTCGCGAGCACCTGATCGCCAGAGCCATCGAAGCCCGCGAGGCGTCGATAGCCGGGGGGGAGGAGACGACCGAAGTGTCCCCGGACGCCAGTACGTCGCCCCCGCTGGCGATCCTCGAGCGGGCGTGCGCCTTGTGCGGGGGCTTCTGCTGTTCCCAGGGCGGGAACACCGCCTATCAGGACGCGGAGTCCATGGCCCGCTTCATGGCCAGTCACCCGGACCTGGAGCCCTCGGAGGTGGCCGACGCGTACGTCGCCCGGATTCCGAGGATCACGTGCGAAGATTCCTGCATCTTCCACACCGCGGAAGGCTGCGGGCTGCCGCGCGAACTGCGCGCCCGGATCTGCAATACCTTCGAGTGCGTGGGCCTGCGGCAGCTCCGGGAGCGCCTTCCTGCGGCAGGTCCCCTCCCCGTGTTCCTCGTGGCCGAAGAGGCGAGCCGCGTCGTGCGTTACGCCTTTGTTAGCCTCAACGACGAGCCGCGCTCGCGCGCCGGGGGCGGAGCGGCCCGGGCGCCGGCCGGAGAAAAACCACGCAACGCCCGGATGCCCGGGACGACAATGGGGATAGAACGGTGATCAACGCGGCGGGGCGGCCGACTCAAGGCGGCCGCCGCACCATCGCGAGAACGGTTACGAGTCGCCTTGAGGTGTCAACCCAACTTCCTTTTCCTCGGAGGTGAGACGATGTCGGCTTTTATCAAGTTCGAGGGTGTCGAGGGCGAGTGCAGGGACTCCGAGCATCAGGGCTGGAGCGACCTGCTCTCCTTCTCCCAGGGCCAGAACCAGCCCGGGGCCGGCGCGACCGGCCAAACGCGTCGCCGCGGCGACGTGATCATGGAAGACATCCACTGCGTCAAGGAGCTGGACAAGTCCAGCCCCAAGATCGCCGAGTCGATCTGCAAGGGTAAGGTCTTCGACAAGGTCCAGATCCACCTGACGGCGTCCTACACCGACGCCGGCCGACAGACGTACTACAAGTACGAGCTGAAGAACGTGCTCGTCACCAGCTACAACATCTCCGGCGACGGGCAGTCCGAGGCCCCGCCCACCGAGCAGTTCTCGCTCAACTTCGAGGAGATCAAGGTGACCTACACCGAGAACGACTCCGCCGGCAAGAGCAAAGGCAACGTGGAGTACCAGTGGCGGGTCGAAGAGGCCACGACCTGATCGGTCCCCGACTGGCGAGATACGCCGAGGCAGGACCGGCGCCGCGCGCTCCGGTCCTGCCGCGTGCGCCCCCCAAGCTCCCGGCGGCAAGCCCCGCCTCGAATCCGGCCATCCTCCCGCATCGTTCTCATTGTGTCCGCGCAGGAACGCTTCCATGGCCTTAAAACAGACCGAACGCATGCTGAACCTGAAATCGCCGGTCGATGGGCTGGTGCTGGCCAGGTTCCAGGGGCGGGAGCAGATCTCGGGGCTCTTCCAGTTCGACATGGAGATGATCTCCGACAACAACGCCATCGAGGCCCGCCAGATCGTCGGCAAGAGCGTCACCGTCGGCGTTCGAAAGAGCGATGGGTCTTACCGGCCGTTCAACGGGTTCATCAGCCGGTTCTACGCGGGCGACGAGTTCGCCGGCGAAGGAGGCGACACGCGGCGGAACTACCGGGCCGAGATGGTCCCCTGGCTGTGGTTCCTCACGCTCACTACGGACTGCCGCATCTTCCAGAACAAGACCGTCCCCGAGATCATCGAGCAGGTCTTCCAGGACCTGGGGCTCAGCGACTACGAGATCTCGCAGATTCGCGGCAACCACCCCAAGCGCGAGTACTGCGTGCAGTACCGGGAGAGCGACTTCGCCTTCGTCTCGCGCCTGATGGAAGAGGAAGGCGTCTTCTACTACTTCCGGCACGAGGAGAGCAAGCATACCCTCGTGATGGCCGACCACAAGGACGCCCACCAGAACTGCGATGAGAGGGAAGTCAACTACCCGCGCGACACGCGCTCCAAGGCGATCGAGGACCACATCCGAAGCTGGGAGCACCAATACGAGTTCTGCAGCGGCAAGGCGGCCTACACCGACTACAACTTCATCGACCATCCCCCGCGCAGCGAGCGGACGCCCGCCTCGCTCCTGATGACCAACACGCAAAGTGTCGTCCCGTACGACGGAGTGCAGAAGTACGAGCTGTACGACTACCCCGGCGAGTATGCCCAGAAGGGTGACGGCGAGGACCTCGTCAAGCTTCGCATGGAGGAGGCCGAGGTGGTCCACGACCTCGTGGTGGCCGAGAGCACCTGCCGCAGCTTCTACGCGGGCGGGAAGTTCAAGATCAAACAGCACCGCAGCGGGACCGAGCGGGACAAGTCGTACGTGATCACGTCGATCGAGCACACGGTCACCGAGTCGCTGGCCTATGAGACTGGCTGGGACGTCGAGGAGGACTACCATAACCGCTTCCGCTGCATTCCCGAGTCGGTGACCTTCCGGCCCGCGCGGTCCACGCCCCGCCCGATGATCCGCGGCTCGCAGACGGCGATGGTCGTCGGCCCGGACGGCGAGGAGATCTGGCCCGACCGGCACGCACGCGTCAAGGTGCAGTTTCACTGGGACCGCGAGGGCCAGCGCGACGACAAGACGTCCTGCTGGATCCGCTGCATGCAGGCCTCGGCCGGCAAGGGCTGGGGGTCGATGTTTATCCCGCGGATCGGCCAGGAGGTCGTGGTCAGCTACCTGGAGGGCGACCCGGACCAGCCGCTGATCACCGGGCTGGTTTACAACGCCGATCAGACGCTCCCTTACGCCCTGCCCGACGAAAAGACCAAGAGCTACATCAAGACGAACTCCTCGCCAGACGGCGACGGCTACAACGAGCTGCGCTTCGAGGACAAGAAGGACCAGGAGCAGATCTTCCTCCACGCGCAGCGAAACATGGACACCCGGGTCCTGGCCGACTCGATGGAGAACGTTTGTGCCAACCGGCACCTGATCGTCGGCACCGACGGCGAGGGCGGCAAGACCGGCGACCAGCACGAGATGGTCTATCGCGACAAGCATCTGAAGGTGCACCGCAACCAGGAGGAGCACATCGGCGGGGACATGAAGCTCAAGATCGGCGGCATCGACGGCCTCGGCAACCAGCACATCGTCATCCAGAAGGACAAGGCCGAGAAAATCGACGGCAACAGCGACCTGAAGATCGGCGGGAACCGCAGTGAGGCGATCAACGGCAAGCAGTCGCTTGCGATCCTCGGCGACCAGCACGAGAAGGTCGGCGGCGTTCACGCCCTGGAGGCGATGCGGGAGATCCACCTCAAGGCCGGGATGACCGTGGTGATCGAGGCGGGCCTCGATCTGACGATCAAGGGGGCCGGCGGATTCGTGAAAATCGACGCCATGGGAGTCACCATCCAGGGCAATCTCGTGAACATCAATAGCGGCGGCGCGCCCGGGGTGGGCGGCGGCTCCAGTCCCACCTCGCCGCAGACCGCCCAGGACGCCTCGCCCGTCGAGCCGATCCCCGCCGACGACTCGACGACCGGGCAGAAGTCCACGCCGTTCTGATCGCCGCCGCGAGAGCCCTCCCCCTCGGAAATCGACCGATGCGCGTGATCCTGGAAGTCATCTCCGGACCCGAGTCAGGCCGCAGGCTGCCGCTCCGGGCCGGGCAGAAGCTCCGCGTGGGACGCACCGAGTGGGCCGACCTGGCCGTGCCCAGCGACGGCAAGATGTCGGGCGAGCACTTCCTCCTGGAGACCATCGGCGCCGACTGCTACCTGGAGGACCTCGGCAGCACCAACGGGACGCAACTCAACGGCCGGCCGGTCGAGGCCCGCAGCGCCCTGCGCCACGACGATCGCATTCTGGCCGGCCAGACCGAGTTCCGCGTCCTCGTCGAGGGAGGCGCCCCGCTCGAGGCCCTGGCCGAGCCGCCCTCCGCGGCGACCGCCGGCTCCCTGTCCGCGCCCGCCCGGCCAACGCCGGGCAGCGTGCGCTACAGCGTCCAGACGAGCAACTCGGGACTCAGCACGATGCGCGGCAAGGCGAGCCAGATCCCGCCGGCCCAGGTGGCGGCACTGCTTGGCGCCGAGTACCCGCTCTACGTGGTCGTGGACTTCCATCGCATCGAGCAACCGCTGCCCGAGAGCCTGTCCAAGCCGGAATACCTGTTCCACTGGCTCCCGGAGGAGTCGCGCATGAAGCTCTCGCCGGTGCTTCTCTCGCCGGGCGACGAGGCGGACCGGTTGGAGTGGATCGAAAAGGGGTGGGGCCAAGACGCCTTGGTATGCCTGTTCTCCACGCGGGAGCAGGCCGAGCTGGTGGAGCACCTGCGGCGCACGGCCGGGGCGTTCGCGCGGCCCACCGTGCTCACCCCGCAACTCCAGTTGGCGGCACCCGATGCCATGGAACACCTGTTCCTGGGCATCGACGCCGCGATGGTCGAGGGCCGTACGGCCGAGGAGTGGACGATCATCGCTCGGCCTGAGTTCGAGGAGGTGGTGGGAAGACTGGGCTTCGCATCCAATCCCGAAGTGTAGGCGAGGCACTTCGCATGAAATCCCGAAGCGTAAGCGAGGAGAATCACCGACAACGGTTTCCCTCCCTCACGCTAGCGTAAGCGAGGGATATCACGGACAGCCGTTTGCCTCGCTCACGCGTCGGGCTTCGACTTGTGACCGTGCACCGTCGGATCGAGACGAGGAGAGACGATGTTTCCTGCCGCCCGACTGACCGATCCGATCACCCATGACCAACTGGTCCCCAGCGGCGTGATCGGGCCTTCGGCCACGTGTCCGATGTGCGTGGCGATGCCCGTGGTTATCGAGGGCCTGCCCGCGGCCCACGTCGGATGCACGGTGGTCTGCACCGGGGCAATCAGCGCACCGCCGGGGATCGCCCATCCCCCTCCTCCAGCCCCGCCTCCGCCGATCATCAGCAAGGGCTCGACCACGGTTTTCATCCACGGGCAGCCTGCGGCGCGGTGGTTTCCGGCGCCGGACTTCGGGAGTTGCGCCATCCCCGCGCCACCTCCCCCCCCGGCGCCGCCAGGCATGCCTCCCCCGCCGCCGCTTCCACCGATCGGGGTACCGGTGTTTCTCGGCGACAAATTGCTCACTCCCACGCGCACAGTTCTGATTGGGGGATGAGGGCGGAAGCCCGAACCATCGAAGTCTTCGAGACTTCGCAAGGCTCGACCCGCGACGGGACCGCGCAAGGAGAGGTTGCTTTTCGGGTAGCATATCCCGGAGGCCCCTTGCAGCGGGGAGAGGA
This sequence comes from uncultured Pirellulales bacterium, assembly GCA_964434165.1. GTDB lineage: Bacteria > Planctomycetota > Planctomycetia > Pirellulales > Thermoguttaceae > CAYSUS01. The sequence continues at coordinate 36,962 of CAYSUS010000033.1, read as the reverse complement.
GGCTTGTCTCTCGAAGGGCCACGCGCTATGCTCGCGGTAAGCGGGACGACGCGGCAGCTCTGGGGAGGGCAAGCGGGGAAACGGTTGGGTCAGGAGGACGGCAGTTCCACGTAATCGAGGGTGAGGACCATGCGATTCCGTCAAACACATCGGTGGCTGGGCGCCGCCTGCCTTCTGGGCGGCCTGGCGATGACGTGGACCGCGGCTCCGGCCGCGGCCGAGGAGGGTTTGCGCTTCCGCGACCTGGTGCGCAAGTACGCCGAGGACAAGGACGGCTCCCTGCTGGCCAAGCAGATGGGGTTCTCCGACAGCGTCAAGCACGTGGTCGCCCTGGAGTACACGATCCTGCTGAAGCGCGGCGAGGGCGAGAAGGCCGTGGATCCGGCGTCGCACCAGTTCGAGCTGGGTGATGAGATCCGCGTGCAGATCCAGCCGATCGACGACGCCTACATCTACATCTTCACCGAAGGCGCCAGCGGTCAGCGCCAGTGCCTCTTGCCCAAGACCGACCGGGGCGAAAAGGCCCCGCTGGTCAAGGCCGGCTCGCGCGTCGAGCTCCCCGACGACGGCAGCGCCTTCCAGTTCGCTCCTCCCCCGGGGACCGAGCAACTCCTGGTCGTGGCCACGGAGAAGCCGGCGGCCGACCTGGCCGGCCTGGCCAACGTGGTCTTCGCCAAGCCCGACGACGTATTGTCCGAGAAGGAGAAAGAGATCAAGAAGACGCTGCGCGCCAAGGCATCGGCGAAGCTCGAGTCGATTCGCAAGCGCCAGTCGGGCAGCATCACCTACCGGGGACTGCTCAGCGACAAGGCCATGGCCAAACTGGCCGACGAGGTCCGCCGACAGGGCCCCACCCGAAGCGTTCTGGAAGAGCCGCCCACCGGCCAGGCCCAGGGGACCTTTGCCATGGTGGCCAGCACCGAGGAGGACGATTCCCCGAGCCTGCTGGTGAGCATCTCGTTGAAATCCGTGGCTTCGAAGCCGGAGCGTCCATAGCCTCAAGGCCGGGCCGGCGCCAGGGCCGCGGGGAGAGATCGCCATGCAGACGCCCACGAGACTCAGCATCATCGCGGCCATGCTCGCCTTCTGCTTGACGCAGAGCGGCGTGCCGCGTGCGGAAGAAGCCACCGAGCGCGACCTCGTTCGCACCGAGGCCGCGGCGCCGTCGCAACCACGCCTGCAGATCGTCGCGGGCGGACACACGGGAACGGTCAAGGCGGTCGCTTTCACGCGCGATTCCAAGCGGCTCTGCTCGGCCGGACTCGACAAGGCGGTCCAGGTCTGGAACCTCACCACGGTCCGCCGTGACCTGCGCCGCACGTATCTTCGCGAGCGCGTGATCCGCTGGCAGGTGGCGCGAGGCCTGCGCGGCAGCATCTACGCGCTGGCCTCCTCGCCCA
>CAYSUS010000033.1:0-35552 GCA_964434165.1 uncultured Pirellulales bacterium | reverse complement strand
CGCCCACCGAAGACCTGCTGGCCATCGCCGGCTACGGCGCGATGGGAGCTTTGGGCGAGATCCTGCTGGTGGACCCCGTGCAAGGGACCCTGGTCGGGGTCCTGGATCGGCATCGGCAGACCGTCTGCGCCTTGGCCTTCTCTCCGGACGGCAGGCATCTTGCCTCGACCGACGTTAGCGGCTGTACGATCGCGTGGAGCCGCGATGCGGAGTGGAAGCCCCGCGTCCTCAACGAGCCCGACGCGAACAAGTACGGCGCCGAGGCGGCCGCGCGGATCGCCTCTGAGCCGCGTGTGCGCCCCCTGGCGTTCACCGATCCCGGCCGCCTGGTCGTGCCGGAGTACATCGGGGCCGACGCGAACGGCGGCCTCCGCTGGCAGCTCCGTCTGGTGGACCTGGCCGACCCGACCAGGTCGGAGAATCTCCCCACGATCTTCCATGGTCTGGTCACCGCCCTGGCCTCTTCGGGCAACGGCACGCTGTTGGCCGGCGCCGATCTGGCCGGCGCTTTGCACCTTGTGAACCTCGAAGCGCCGAGGAAGGTCCGGGCCCTCGATCCCAAAGGCCTCGTCCTGTCCCTGGCCATCGGTCCGAATGCGAAGACCTTGGCGGCGGGAACGGCGATCGACCCCGAGGATTCGTCCAGCCAGATCCGGGTCTGGGACCTCCCTTCCGGCAGGCAGCGAACGGCGCGACGGCTCCGCGACCACGTGGCGGCCTGCGCGATCAGCCGCGACGCCAGGTGGCTGGCCTACTCCGGCGGGAGCGAGCACGAGGTGCAGCTTCTCGCGCTGGACGACGACGCGCGCCCCGTGTCTCTCCAAGGAACCGGGCGGCGCGTTCTCAAGGTCGCCTTTGCCGCCGAGAAGCCGTATTATCGAATCGCGCTGGGGACGCGACCTCGAGAGCGGGCCTTGAACGACTACGCGGAGCTCGACGAGGGCTTCAATCTTGAGACGATGGAGCTGGCCGCGCCGGGCAAGGTAGATGCCGAGGACTACATCGCCCCCGACTGGTGGAAAGCTAACTGGAAGGCACGGATTCAAGGCGGCACCGTGACGCTCGCCGAGGGCGAACGCCCCCGGGGCGCGATCCGCCTCGATCCGGCGCGCGACGGCAACGTCCGCTGCTACTGCTGGATTCCCGACCGGGATGGCAAGCCCTGCGCGATCGCCCTCGGCACGGACCGGCAGAACGCGATCTTCGTGTACCGGATCGCTGGGGGTGAACGGCCGACGCTTCTGCGGCACTTCCGCGGCCATGCCGACACGGTGGCTTCCGTCGGCGTGTCGCGGGACCTCCGCTACCTGGCGTCCGGCTCGGCGGACGGGACCGTCAAGCTGTGGAGCCTGAAGCGGCTCGCCGAAGGCCGCTCGCGCCTGGGCCGCTGGGGCGCAAAGCTCGATGTCAGGATCGTGGGCGGCGAGGAGCAACTGGTCGTGACCGAGATCGAGCCGGCCGGACCGCTCTTCCGCCGCGGCGTTCGCCTGGGCGACAGCCTGCGCCGGATTCGCTGGCACGACGGGCAGGAAGGTCGGACCGAAACGAACCCGGTCGCCATCCTCAAGGCGCTGGCCGAGGTCCCCTGGCAGACCCAGGTCGTATTCGAGACCGCGCGCGAGGGCCGCGCCCGCCCGGCGTTCCAACTCCTCCCGGCCTGGCAGCCGATGGCAAGCCTGTTCGTCGATTCCCGCGGCCAGTGGGCCTTGTGGACGCCCGAGGGCTACTACGATGCCTCGGTCGAGGGCCACCGGCTCTTCGGCTGGCAGGTGAATCGCGGGCTCAACCGCCTGCCCGACTTCTACCGCGCCGACCAGTTCCGCAAGAAGCTCGAGCGGGGCGACGTGATGCGGCGCCTGCTGCCGGCCGGCGATCTCGACGCGGCTCTGCGCCAAGCGGCCGCTGAGCCGCCGGCCGAGCCCCACCGCGTGATCGAACAACAGATCGCCCTCACGCCGCGCGTCGAGATCCTCAACCCGCGACCGGGCTCGACGATCCAGGCGGACCGCGCCGAGGTGACTGCGAGAATTCACGTCCCCGATCCCGGCCGCCTGGTGCGGGCCAAGCTGTTCGCCAACGGGGTGGTGGCGCCGCGCCGAAGGATCACCGAGTCGAAAGACGTTGAGGGGGGCAAGGAGCTGACCTACCAGTTCGAGGTCCCCCTGGCCGCGGACGAAAAGCACCTGATCCAGTTGGTCGTGGGCACGGATACGGAGGTCACCGCGTTCCGCAATGTGCTGGTCGAGCGGGAGAAGCCCCGGGCCGAGGCCACGCCCAGGCTGTATCTGGTCGCGCTGGGCGTCAATGCGTTTGCCGACGAGGAGATCCCGCGCCTGACCTTCTCAGCCGCCGACGCCACGGAGGTGGCCGAGGCGATCCGCAAGGGGAGCCGGGGGCTCTACGAGGTGAAGAGCTCGCAGGTCCTTCTCGACGCGGAGGTCACCCCCAAGAGGTGGCGCGAGACGCTCGTGGGCCTGAAATCGGAGATCGCCCAGCGCGTGGGCCCGGACGACGTGCTCGTGTTGTTCCTGGCGGGCCACGGGATCGTCGACGAGAAGACCGGACGCTACTACTACCTGGGGCACGACTTCACGATGGAGGACTTCGGCAACCGGGACTACGCCCGCTGTATCTCCTGGGAGGACTTCCAGGTCCTGGCCGACGTCCCCTGCCGCAAGGTCGCCATCCTGGACACCTGCCACAGCGGTGCGGTACAACCGATGCGCAGCCGAAACCTCAAGGCGGCCGTGAGGGCCCTGCAGGACGACGTGATCTTCACGATCACGGCCTCGGCAGGCAGCGAGAAGGCCGCGGAGAAAGAGGAGTGGGGGCACGGGGCTTTGACCAAGTCGATTCTGGAGGCATTGGCCGGAGGCGCGGACGAGTCGGCCGACGGGGTCGTAACCCTCAACGAAGCGGTCGTGTACGTGAAGCAGTCCGTGCCCGCGTTGACCGGCAACCTTCAGAACCCGATGGCCGGTCCCAGCGAGTTCCTGGCCGTGACTTCGCTTCCGCTCACCGCGGTTGGTGGATCGGGGCCGAAAGGACGCTAGGCCCTCGCGCACGGCGGGGAGTCGAACCATGATGGCGGAGAACCCCAGCCCCGGACGCAAGGCGAGTTGGCGCGGGCGAGGCGCGCCCTTGGCCAGGCCCGGGCGGGCGCCGGGCCGACGTCCCGGCGGATGGTCGCAGCGCGAGGACAAGGCGCCGCTGCGGGCCGGTCAGCGGCACCGCCTGAAGGTGGCCCTGGGGTTTATCGGCCTGATGCTTCTCCTGGCCGGGTTCGTCATCTACCTCTTGTACCGGCCGATTCGGACGCCGCTGATCGTCCTGGCCGCGACCGACTACCGCTGGCCCGTCCCGCCCAACTCCCTGGCCGAGGAAGACGCCCATCGCTTCGCGCGGCTCGGTGAGGAAGAGATCGTCAGCTACTCCCGGGCCCGCTGGGACTCGACCGAACAGGGCATCCTCGAGCTTCAGGCCCAGCTCGACGCAGCGCGGCCGGGCGGGCCGGGCAAGAACGTCGTGCTCCTGTACGTCAGCATGCACGGGGCGGTGGACGGCGACGGCGAGCCGTGCTTCATCCCGCCCGGGGTCCCCGCGAGGGACGCGAGCTGCTGGCTCCCCGTGCGGCGTCTCTTGGAGGAGGTCTTCGCCAGCGACCGACCGGGGAAGATCGATGATCGCGTCCACAAGGTATTGATCCTCGACGCCGACCGGATCGCCTCGTCCTGGCGCCTGGGAATGGTCGACCGCGGATTCGCCGATCGGCTGCGCACGGTCGTCGAGCAATTAAAGATCCCCCGGCTGCACGTACTGACGTCGGCGGGGCCGGGGCAGACTGGATGGGTGGCCCCCGAGCTGGGCGGCTCGCTGCTAGCCCATTTCCTCCAGCGCGGCCTTCACGGGGCGGCCGACGCTGCACCCCGGGGAGACCAGAGCGGCACGGTCTCCCTCCTGGAACTGCACGCGTACCTGAAGACCCAGGTCGGCCACTGGGCCGTCGCCCATCGTGCAGCAAGGCAGGAGCCGCTCCTCATCTCCAGCGAGAACGTCGAGCTGGTCTATGCCCAGGCCGGCGGCGACGAGCCGGCCGAAGCGATCCCGCTCGCCGACGATCCTCGGTGGCAGCGCGTAGCCGCGCTGTGGAGTCGGCACGCCGGCGTCGAGCCGCAAGAGCCGTGGCGGCTCCAGCCCGTGCGCTGGGCGCTGTTCCAGGCCAAGCTCGTCCACCTGGAGCGGTTGATCCTGGCAGGCAGTGCGTACCGGAACGAGGCCGAGCGGGTCGCCGACGAGGTCGAGGGACTGGCCCGAAAGCTCGAAGGCCCGTCCCAACACCTGCCCGCCGACCTGGCGGCCTACAGCCTTCCCCTGGCGCAGCGGCTCAGCGGCGGGGCGGACATCGAGGCGGCGCGGTCCCGGCTGGAAGAGATCCTCGACGAGGCCCCCGAGAGCGCCCCGAAAAAAGAGACCCCCGAGAAGCCCGCGGGGAAGGTCGCGGCAGACGGCGACCAAGAACCAAGCGAGACGGAGACGAGCGAGGCTGCGAAGCCCGAGGAACCCGCCGAATCACCGCCCGCCCTGCAGGCACCGTGCAACCACCTTGACGCGTCGCGCGCGGCCTGGCAATGGGCGCTCGATGGCTTGGAAGCTTCAGATTTGCGGCGGGTCCTTCAGTTCGTGGCCGACGCGCCGGGACGTCTCGCGCCCGGTCCCGTCGAGGCGCACTTCCTGCACATGCTCGACGCCCATCTCGATCGGACGGTGGAGGCGCAGCACCTTCGCGAATCCCTCCGTGCCCGGCACCTGGCGGAACAGGCGGCCACGCCGGCCGACCTCCGCGTGTTCTACGCGATCCAGGCCAGGGTCGATCGGGCCGACGCGAAGCGCCGCCTGGCCGAGGATCGCTTGTTCGTCGGCCAGCGCGTCGCACTCGCCCAGGCCGCGGCACTGTGGAAAGGAGTCTCGGGACCAGAGGGCGATTACCCTGCGGCCGTCGAACTGGCCGACCGGCTGGCCGAGGCGTACCGGCTCCGCGATCGTGCCTGGGCCGAGTCCCCGCACTTGGCGGCCTGGATCTTGGCCGCGCGGGAAGACCCGGCCGGGTCGAGCGCCCGGCTGATCGAACTGGCTCGCGCCAATGCCGCCCTGGCGACGGAGGTCGAGCGGGCGGTCGATGCGGCTGCCTGGACGGATACGCTGGGGCAGTCCGTCGTCCGTGTGCGCGACGCGCTTTCCGCACTGCGCAGCGCGTACGACGACCAGTGCCGCCGACTCGATGCGACCGCCGCCCGCGACAGCCGCACTCTGCGCGACATCGCCGCGGTCCTCTCCGTGCCCCTTCTCAGCGGCGAGCCGCGCAATCGGCTCCGCGTCAAGTACCTGGAGATCCTCGCTGCCGGCGCAGGCTCGGATCTCGACCTCGCCGAATCCGGCAGCGATGCGTCGGATGAGCTCGCAGGTCCGCCGCGCGGGTCCGACACCGGCGACGAGACGGCGACTCCCATCCCCGATCACCCCGCCCTGGCCATCGTCGAGCAGGCCGTCTCCGGCGAGATCGCTGAAGAGGCTGCACCCGAGCAGCTCCACCGGCAAGGCCAGTCGTTGCGACGACGCGTCGCCGGGATCCCCTCGGCCGCGCGGGAGCACATGGACCGGACGGCGGCCGCCCTGGCCAGGCCAGGCCCGGCATCCATCCCCGGAGATGTCCGGATCGGCTGCGCGCGAGCGGACCGCCTGGTCCGGGCGACGTCGTTCTTGTTCAGCGACGATCCGTGGGCCGACGTCGCCGACTCGCCGGCCGGCCGACTGGAGCGGATCGACCTCCACTACCTGCTGCGCTGGCACGCCCGCCGCGCGATGGACGATTTCTGGGGCCCTGCCCCCGGCGAAGCGGCGCCGCACTTCGCGCTGGCGGCCGCCGCGTGTCTCGAGTCGGCCCGGGCGATATGCCCCGAGGCCGCCGACCTGGCAGGCGAGCAGGCGCCGGAGCCCCAGATGCTCGCCCGGCGTTGCGCCGCGGCTGCCGACGGCGTGCGGCCGTCCGGGTTCGGCGACCTGTTCGTGGACGACCTGGACCCCGCCGTGCGTAATCCGATCGCCGTACACTTCCCGGCAGCGCTTCCGCCGGGCGAGGCCGCCGTCTTCCTCCGTGCCCCGCGCGGCGAGACCCTTGCGATGGTTCTGGGACCCGAGCCGACCGGACCGACCGCGCGGCGCGTCGGCGTGCCCAGCGCCGCGTCGGCCGAGGCGCACGTGGACTGCTGGATCCCCAACGACGGCAGCCTGACCGACCGCTCGCTCCTGGAGCTCGTCGCGCTCTATCGGGGGCACGTGCGCCGGGCCGACCTGTTCGTTCATCCGGCCCAGGGGATCAGCATCACCCAATCTCGGCCGGTCCCCCGCGCGCCGACGGTGACGGTCCGCGGCACGGCGCGCCAGCGCGGCTCGATCATGTTCATCCTGGACTATTCGATAAGCATGGATCAGACGCTCGTTCGGGAAGTGGGCAAGCGAAAGATCAAGACGAAGCGGTACATCGTCGCGCGCACGGCACTCCAGACGATCCTCGATCGGATCGTGGACCCGGAAAACCCGTATCGGGTAGGGGTCTGGGTTTACGGCCACCGGGTGGGCTGGAACGAGGATCACCAGATCATCATGTGGGATCCCGAGAGCCCGGACCGCACCGTGGGTCGCCCTCCCGACGTCAAGCTCCACCCGGCCGACGACGTCCAGCCGATTCTCCGCCTGGGACGATTTGGCTCGGCCGACTACGCCAAGGTGAAGCGAGCCTTGGACGACCTGCGCCCCATCGGCGAAACCCCCCTCTACCTGTCCATCCTCAAGGCCATCGAGGACCTGCGCGCCGCCCCGGCCTCGGGCGAGCGAAGGATCGTGGTCATCACCGACGGCGTCAATTGGCAAAGCTCCGGCGGCGAGGAGGGCGTGGTGCCGAAGAAGCAGGTGGAAGACGCGCTCGAGAGAGCGGGCAGCCGCGACATTCGCCTGGACATCGTCGGTTTCCAAATCACCGAAGAGGACCTCAAGGCCCACGTCAAGGACATCGCCGATCCGGGCCAGCGCCAGGAGTTCCTCAACGACCTCCTGCGTCGGTTCGGCGACCTGAAGCACCTGGCCGATAGCTTCTATTCGGCTGGTGACCCCTCAGGCCTGTTGCGGGCGCTGGAGAAGTCCTTGAAGCTGAGCCAGTTCGTGGTCGAGCCGGTCGGCGCGCGGCCCGAACGCAAGCCCGAGCCGCTCGATCTTGGACAGACGTGGGCCGTCGAGAAGGCCCCGGACCGCAAGACGGAGTACCGCGCGCGGATCGCCGACTCCGAGCAACCGGTGGAGGCCGCGTTCCAGCTCGCCGGCGGCGAGGCCCTGGAGCTCGAGCTGGTCCACAGTCCGCTCCGGCTGGTCCACCAGCGTTACCAGCGGGAACTGCGAAGCTATCGGGCGGCCGTCGCCGACCCGGGAGATCCCCAGCGGCGGTTCTTCGTGGGAGCCCACTTGCCGGAGCGCCGCGGCACGGCAGTTCGCTTTCCGATCTCGATCCAGAGCGACGACGCCGAGGAGTTCAGCCCCCGGCCCGAGGACGTGTGCGTGGAGATCCGGGCGCGCGGTTCCACGCCGGGCGAGGAGGCCGCCTGCGTGTTCTTCGATCCCGACTGGGAGCCCGGGCGCCCCGTGCCCGTGGCGAGCTGCCAGGTGCCGAACTGGCCGTCCGAGGCCAAGGCTGCCCAGATCCGCGCGTGGTGGAAGCTCGACCGGACCCCGCCCGACCGCGTCGTCTCGGTCGCCGACGCCGAGGCCCGCGGCCTGGGGCTGGACATCCTGCCGGAGGTCCGCTTCTCGCTAAAGCGCAAGCGCGGCAATCGGCCCGAGGACCCGTACCGGGTGATCGTCACCGAGCGCCACCCGGCCGGTGCCGAGTTGGCGACCGTGCGCGTGGAGATGATCCCCCGTCCCTGGAAGGCGGTGCACCGCTATGTCCGCGAGACGGGGACGGTGCGGCACACTTTCTTCTACGAGGACGCAGTGGCTGCCGAGGTCGCCGGGTATCGGATCATGTTGACCACCAGGCGACGCATCCAGTCGGGGGCCGCTTCCCTCGGGACACCTTTGGAGGTCGTGGTGCCGCGCAGCGAGCTGGGCGCCGCGCCATGACCCGCCGGCGGCACCCAGCACGGGAGCCTTGTTGCGCGCGGGCTGGAGGAATAGACTGAAATCCGGCTGCACGGACGATTCCGTGGCGATCCCCGGCGGCGACACGTCATGACACACAGGCATCAGGTCGGCGACGAGCCCGTCCCCGGTTCGGGCTACCGCCTGGTGCGTTTCTTGGGACGCGGCGGTTTCGGCGAGGTCTGGCAGGCTTCGGGGCCAGGAGGCACCGACGCGGCCATCAAGCTCATCGAGCTGGGTTCGGGCAAGGGCGACAAGGAATTCCGCGCCTTGCAGCTCGTCAAGCGGATTCGCCATCCGAACCTCGTCCCCATCATCGCCTTCTGGCTGCGCTGCGAGGACGGCACGATCCGCGACGGAACCGAGCTGGTGGGCACGCCCTCGGGACTGGCGGAGACCGACGCCCATGGCGCCGTGCGCGAGACCCTCGCTCCTCCAAGCCACGTCACCTCCAAGGTCACCCAGTTGATCCTGGCCATGGGGCTGGGCGACAAGAGCCTCTTCGACCGGCTCGAGGAGTGCCGCGAACAAGGCCTCCGCGGCATTCCGCGCGACGAGCTGCTGCGTTACATGGAGCACGCGGCCGAGGCGATCGACTTCCTCAATCGCCCCCAGCACGATCTGGGCGAAGGCCCCGTCGCCATCCAGCACTGCGACATCAAACCGCACAACGTCATGATCGTCGGCGGGGCCACCCAGATCTGCGACTTCGGCCTGGCGCGGATGATCAGTTCGGTGCTCGCCACGACCACCGCCTCGGGCACCGTGGCCTACGCGGCCCCCGAGTTCCTTCGCGGCGGCAAGGCCAGCCACGCCTCGGACCAGTATTCCTTGGCGATCACCTATTACGAGCTGGCCACCGGGCGCCTTCCCTATCAGGACGAGACCTACTTCGGTGTGGCCCATGCCGTGGCCCAGGGCAATCTCGATCTCGACGCGCTCCCGGAGCCCGAACGGGCCGTGATCCGCCGCGCGACGGCCCTCGAGCCCGACGCCCGATTCGCCTCCGCCGGCGACATGGTCCGAGCGCTGCGCTCCGCGCAGACCGGCGAGGCCCCAGCCGCGGCGCTGCCCCCCAGGCGGCAACCGAAACCCAGCCCGCGCCGTGCCCTCCCGGGGATGGTCAAGGTTCTGGTCACGATCGCCGCGGTGGCCGGCGTGGCGGTGGGCGTGTGGTTCGGCATTCTCCGACCGGCCGGAAACGGGACGCAGGCACCGGTCGGATCGGGCGGCGGCAAGGAGGTCGCGGAATCCGCAACCGGAAAGGCGGGATTGGGCAAGGAAGAGGATCGGGTCGGATCGGACGACGGGCGAAGCGGTGCGCGGGCGTCGCCGCTTGCCGAGGCGCAGACGCTGATGCGTTCTGGTCAGTGGCCGGAGGCCATCGAGGCCCTGGATCGCGCGATCGCGACCGGCCCGGCAAACGCGACGGCCTACCTGCTTCGCGGCCGATGCCATCGAGAGCTTGGGAACCTGGCCCAGGCCATTAGCGACTTCGAGAAGGCCCTCGAGCAGGACCGGGAAGACGAGGACGCCAAGGCCGAGCTGGCCGCGTCCCTCCTTCAGCGAGGCACCCGAGCCCTGGAACAGGGCCAGGATAGCGGCGCTGTCGCCGATTTCGATCGTGCTGAGGAGCTCGGATTGAGCGATCCGCGGCTCTACAGCCGGCGGGGGGCCGCCCGGTTCCGCCTGGAGCAGTGGAACGAGGCCCTGGCCGATTTCACGGCGGCCGTCCGAGCCGAGCCCGACGCGAGGGACCTGGTCAACCGCGGGCGGACGCTGCGCCACCTCGAGCGAATCGACGAGGCTTGCGCCGACCTCGAACAGGCCCGCAAGCTGGCCCCCGAGAGCGCCGACGCCGCCTTCTGGCTGGGCGACACCTTGCTGCTTGGCGATCGTCCCGAGCACGCGGTCCCCGTGCTCGATGACGCGATCCGGCTGGCCGGCGAAGAGAAGCAGCCCGGGTTTGCCGTCGGCGATGCCTTCTTCCGCCGGGGTCTGGGGCGCCTGCTCCAGGAGAACGCATCCGAAGCCATCGACGACCTGACCGAGGCCATCCGCCGCGACACGGCCCAACTTCTGGACGCCTACGACCTGAGGGCCACCGCGCTTGAGCACCTCGGCCAGACCCGGCTCGCAGCCTGCGATCGGCGGATTGTGGGGCTGCTCAAGCGCCTGGCGGCCGCCCCAGACGACGCCGCGGCGCACGCCGAGCTGGCCATGATCCTCGCCGCCTCGCCCAACGACGTCATCCGTGACGGTTCCAAGGCCCTGGAGCTAGCCCGCCGTGCGTGCGAGCTGACTTCATGGAGTGACGTCGCCGCCCTGAATGCCCTGGCCGCGGCCTGCGCCGAGACGGGCCAGTTCGAGGAAGCGGTCCGCTGGGCAGAAAAGGCCCTCGAACTGCTCGAGGATGAGAGGACGAAGCAGGCGGCCGAAGTGCGGCTCGATCATTATCGGGCAGGCAAGCCGTATCGGACTTCGCCGAGCGGCTCTCCGCCCGAAGCGCCCCGTCCGGAATCACAGGGCCATCGGGGCCCGCGGCGCGCGTCGCGAGCGTCCGTAGTGATAGTTGAGCATCAGCCGGAACTCGCCGTCGAACTGGCGGTCCGCACCGCCGCCCAGCGGCGTCGCGTAGGCGAACGTGACTGACGTGCGGTCCATCACGAGCAGGTGTGCACCCAACGTCAGGTCCCATACGTCCACGTCGCTGCCGAAGTCGCCGACGACGTAATTCTGTGTGCGAATCACGTCGGCCTCCTGAAGCGACTTGTTCCAGTGGAGCTCTGCGGTCCAGGCGAGGCCGGAGAAGAACTCGCCAGGGCAGGGCGCCTTGTAGGTCCAGTAGCCGACACCCAGATCGAGGAACTGGAAGGTGGCGTCATTCAGACGTCCGGCTCGCAGCAGCGGCGGCGTTGAGCCCTGGTAATTCGGATCCACGATGCGAACCTCGTCCAGGAAGACGGGGTGGCCGATGCTGGCCACGTCATACTGCAGGAATCCTTGTGCGTAGAACCGCTCGTTCGGAGTCCACAACACGCCGAGGAACGGCTGGAAGTGCACGGCCTCGTTCTCGATACGGACGCGCTCCGTGCCGTCGTCCAATACGACGCGGATGTCGTCGGCGGTCGGGGCGGCGATCGTCAGCCCCCCGGCCACGTTCCATCGGTCGCGGCTGAGGAACAGGCCCTTGAACGTGAAGTTCATATTGCCGAACTCGCCGTTGGCGTAGTTCGGATCCCCGGCCAGGATCGTGCTGTCCAGCGTGGTGGCCATGGGGATCTTCATCTCGAACGAGGTCAGCCCGTCGAAGAAGGTCTTCTCGAACCCGACCGTATAGCGGCTCACGTCCACGCCGCCGGGGGCCAGCGGCACGTCGCCGAAGTAGGTATAGTTGAAGATCATCCGGTCTCGCGGGATGGGGCTGGTGTTCTCGGCGATCTTCAGCCGCCCCACGCCGCCGCCTGTCCCGGGGCTCGGCACGTCAGCGACCACGATCTGAGGGATCGGGGTCGGAGCCCCGTAATGCGGGTCATACGTCCCGTTGTCTGGGTCGTAATACCCGCCATTCGGGCTCATCTGGTCAGGGATCCGGGCCGGGGCGAATGACCCCCCGAAGAAGTCACCAATCATGTACGGGGCTACGCTGGCCGGACCCGGCGCGGCTCCGAACGTGCCCGCCAGGGCGCTCGGCGGAGGCGTCGGGGACGCTTCGGGCATGGCCTCGCCCATGTCCGGCGTCGGCTCCAAGGCCTCGCCAGGCTCGCCGAGCATGGTCCCCTGGGGATAGACCGACGGAGGACAGACGCACGGCACGCGGGCGCATCCGCCACACCGCCCGCGCCGGTACGACACCTCTGCGGCAGTGACCTGATGCTCCACGGAAACCCCGTCCGGCGTGACCATGACCTCGCCGGGTGCGGAGACGTCGTGCTCCTGCTGAGCCGACGGATGGCTGGCCGGTCGGAACAGTTGCTTGGGAATCAAGTGTGCCTCCGGCGGGGTCGGCGCCTCGGGGGCCGGCGTCGGCGCCCCCGGCTCCAGCCCCCGGGTCCCCTCAACCGGCAGTTCCTTGCGCTCGACCGGCACGACCGGCTCGGGGGGCATGATGCGCTCGCAGGCGTTCAGGGCCAGGGCAGCGGCCGCCCTCACGCGCGCGGAAGGCTCCTTCCAGCAACCCTGCTCGTCCTGACCGTAGGCCATGTCCTTGAGTTTGTCCGTCACCTCCTTGTTGCAGCAGCTTCCGGGATTGCACCACACGCAGGGGTTTCCCGACGCACGGCAGAACGCCATCGCCGCCTCGTAACGGATCTCCTCGGTGCAGTCGTCCAGCGCAGCCAGGAGCGCGGCCCGGACCTCCGGATAGCACCCGCAGCCGATGGTGGCCAGGTACTTGATCGCCTTGATCTTCTGCGGGGCAAGATCTTCCTGTTCCTTCACCTTGGCCGCCGCGTTGATCGCCGGGTTCTTCCCGGCGGCCGTCTCCGGGTCGAGATGCTCCGGGTCGGCGATCCGCTTCAACGGTCGGGTCCGCTCGGCCTGCGGCCGATTGCCCGAGCGATTCGCCGTGGCGTCGCGAATGCGGTTGTACGTCTGCGGGATTCCCAGGAATCGCCACAGGGTCGCCGGAGGGGCGGCGGACAAATACCCACCCGTGAGCGCCACCGCGAGCACGCAGCTCACGGCGAGGAAGATCGTTCTGCGACGTGAAATCGGCATGGCAAAGGCCCCGGTTCTGCTGGCAGAATTCCGACGACGCGTGGGAACGGCAGTTCCGACAGAACCAACATTCCCATAACTCTTTTCGGCCTACCACTGTCACGCCTTGAGTGGGGAGCCATGCCCCCGACCCGATTCAGGTAGCGGGAGCCTTCGGGCAGGGATGGCAATAATGGGAAAGATGGGGCCTCTAGATTGACCGTGTGGTGGCCGGCCCTGACGAGGCGCAATCCGCCCCCCACCACAAGAGGATAACAGCCGAGGGATTGCGGCTTTTAGAAGAGCAAAGGTCGCCGCTGGAGCCGCTCCTCAGCGGCGGACATTAGCCGGTCCTCGGCCTCCTCGTCCGCGGCCTCGTAGGTCACCGAGAAACGAAGGTACGGGCCGGCATCGTCCCACGGGACGGTGACGATCGAATGCTCGGTGATGAGGAACTGGCTGGCCGCTTCCGCCGATTCGAACGCCGCTCCGTTCTCTACGCCCCTGGGGGCCGGGGTGTAAAGGAAGTAGCTCCCGCCCGGCATCCGGCATTCAAAGCCGCAGCGGCCGAGCATGGCCACCAGCTTCTCCAGGCGGCGCCGGTACTTGTCGCGAGTCCGCCTGGGAATCTCCGGGTCGTCCAGGGCGGCGGCGGCGGCCTTTTGGATGGCGATGAACTGGCCCGAGTCGCTGTTGTCCTTCACGTCGGCGAACGCCCGCACGATCCGCTCGTGCCCGCAAACCCAGCCCATGCGCCATCCGATCATGTTCCAGCCCTTGGAGAGCGAATGGACCTCGACGCCCACCTCGCGCGCGCCGGGGACCTGGAGGAAGCTCAGAGGCGGGCCATCGAGGCTGAGCATGATGTGCGCGGCGTCCTGAACGACGACCAGGGCGTTCTCCCGCGCGAACCCGACGACCCGCTCGTAGAACTCCCTGTTGGCAGTCCTGCCCGTCGGGCTGTTCGGGTAGTTCAGCACAAGCATCTTGGCGCGGGCCAGGACGTCGGCGGGCACGGACTCCAGGTCCGGCAGGAAGTCGTTCTCCGGCAGCAGCGGCAGCCGATGGATCTTGCCCCCGAAATACTGCGTGTGCGTCCCGGCCACGGGATAGCCAGGCACGGTCATCAGGGTCACGTCGCCCGGGTTGATGAAACAGGCCGGCAGCATGGCCAGGGCCGGCTTCGAGCCGATCGCGTGGTTGATCTCGGTGGCCGGGTCGAGCTGCACGCCGAACTCGCGGTTCATGAACCGGGCGGCCGCTTCGCGAAAGGCCCCGATGCCGTTGTCCGCGTATCCACGGTTCTCGGGCTGGTCGATCTCGCGGGCCATCACCCGGCGCACCGCCGGATCGGCCATCTCGTCGTTCTCGCCGATCCCGAAATCGATCAACTCTCGGTCGGGATGGTCGGCCAGGGCCTTGCGCTTCGCCCGCTTGATCTTCTCGAACTTGTAGATCGCAGAGCCCTTGCCGTATTCGGCGCCGCCGATGCGCTCGGCGAAGAGCGCCTGGAAGTAGGGATCGCTCATCGATGGACTAGGAGAATCGTGGAGAATTCCAGGTGGAGAAACCTGTAAACTAGTCGAGAGTCAGAACTCCGACAAGCGGGCGGGGCGGGTACCCACCCCCATAGAGCCGCTTGACACCACCTGACCCTCGTTTCCGCCGCGGTGGCAAGAGGTTTGAGGTTGTGCACCCCGCTCTGCTCCCGGACCACCGGTCCGAGCCGCACCTGCGCTAGGGCCCGATTCTTGACGCCGAGCCCATTGCAGTGTTAACTCGATGTAGGGGGGTATCTTAGTCGCAAGAGGTTCTCTGCCGACTTTCGGGACCAAACCCTCCCACCCTTCTGCCGGAAGAGGCTTCCAGGAGGATCGGCCATGCAGGCTGCCAGTCGTCTATTGCCCGCCGTTCCTCGTCCCCGGCGGGGTTTTACGTTGGTCGAGCTCCTGGTGGTGATCACGATCATCGGCATCCTGATCTCACTCCTGTTGCCGGCCGTCCAGTCCGCGCGCGAAGCCGCGCGGCGCTCGCAGTGCCAGAACAACCTCAAGCAGATCGGTCTGGCCTGCCTGAACCACGAGAGCGCCCACGGGCATCTGCCCACCGGCGGCTGGGGATGGAAGTGGGTCGGCGACCCGGACCGCGGGTACGGGAAGCGCCAGCCGGGCGGCTGGTGCTATAACATCCTGCCATTTCTCGAGCAGCAGGCCTTGCACGATATGGGCAAGGAAATGACGGACCCGTCGGCGAAGGGCGCGGAGATCGCCAAGGCCATCTCCATTCCGCTGGCCATCTTCAACTGCCCCACGCGCCGCCGCGCGATCGCGTATCCTTACGACGGGCGCGAGATCCGCAACGTGCCCGACCCGCCCGGGGTCATGGCCCGCACCGACTACGCGGCCAACGCCGGGTCAGGCGGGGCCTACGGCGTGCAAGGTCCCAGTTCGCTCGAGGACGGCGATGCCCAGACCAATTGGCACACCGCCAACGGCATCGTCTATCAGGCGAGCACGGTCGCCATGGGCGCCATTCACGACGGCACGAGCAACACCTACCTCGTGGGCGAGCGCTACATCAACCCGGACAATTACTACACCGGGCGTGACCCGGCCGACGACCAGTCGCTGCACATCGGCCACGACCAGGACACGCTCCGCTGGGGCTATTACAACTCAAGCGACGGGACGGGCTACCGGCCGGCCCAGGACCGCCCCGGCGACAACACCCACTCCCGGAGCTTCGGGTCGGCACACGCGAGCGGATGGAACGTCGTCCTCTGCGACGGGTCGGTCCACACCTTGAGCTACGCGATCGACCTCCAGACGCACAGTTGGCTCTGCAACCGCAAGGACCGGCAGGCGATCGATTCGAGCGAGCTGCACTAGACCGTGCACGAAACGCAAAGACTTCCGAAGTCTTCAAGACTTCGGAAGTCCGATGAGGCCCTCTCACGTTGCGGACCCGCCGCCCGACCGGCCCCGTGCCGTTCTTAGCCTGAACGCGGCACCGCTGCGGCCGACGGCGAACGGCATTCGGAGAATGCCTGCTACCGAAGCGAACAGCATTCGGAGAATGCCTGCTACTAGTAGGCCTTGTACATCCCGGGCATGGGCACGGGGTAGTTGCCGTCGGCGTCGGGCACGACCGGCGGCTGCGTCTGGTAGGTCAGGTCCTGGCCGTAGGGGAACTCCACGGGGCCCCTGGCCACCGCGTCGTCCCACTTGACGATCTGGCCCGAGTACGTCGCCATGCGCCCGAGCACGGCGGTGAAGCTGCTCGTGGCCCCGTAGTAGCCCTCGTTGTACCGCTTGCCGGCGCGGAGGGCGGCCACGTGGTCGGTCTGCTCCTGCTGGTGGCCGCTGACCCGCTTGCCGTCGAACTTCCACTCGTTCTCGCCGTCGATCTTGCCGGCGCAGTTCGACTCGCCCTTGGTGCCCACGACCCGCTCCGAGACGCTGTTCCAGCACTTGCGGATATGGCGGCACTGGCTGTACATCTTCGAGCCGTCGGCGTAGGTGAACTCGACGAAGTGGTGGTCGTAGATCTGGCCGTGCTCGGGGCCCTTGCGGACCTGGCGTCCGCCCATGCCGTTGGCCTCGACCGGAGGGCCGCCCTTGACCCAGTTGACGATGTCCAGGTTGTGCACGTGCTGCTCGCAGATGTGGTCGCCGCAGAGCCAGACGAAGTAGTACCAGTTGCGCATCTGGTACTCCATCTCGGTCTGCTCGGGCGTGCGCGGACGGACCCAGACGCCGCCGCCGTTCCAGTACGCTTGCAAGAGCAGGATGTCGCCGATCGCCCCGTCCTGGAGCCGCTGGATCGTCTCCATGTAGTTCGGCTGGTGGCGGCGCTGGAGGCCCACGCCCACGAGCAGGCCCTTCTCGTCCGCCAGCTTGTTGGTGTCCATCAGCATCCGGAAGCCCGGGGCGTCGGTGCAGCAGGGCTTCTCCATGAACACGTGCTTGCCCGCCTTCACCGCGGCGTCGTAATGGACGGGACGGAAGCCCGGCGGCGTGGCCAACACGACCATGTCGCTCTCCACGGCCATGGCCTTTTTGTAGGCGTCGAAGCCCGAAAACTGCCGGTCGGCCGGCACGTCCACCTGATCCTTGTGGGCCTTGGTGAGGTTCTTGACCGAGCTCTCGGCACGGTCCTGGAACGCGTCGGCCACGGCCACGAGCTTCACGTTCGCGTCGGCGTTCATCAACTGGTTGGCGGCCCCGGTGCCGCGTCCGCCGGCGCCGATCAGGGCGATCTTGATCACGTCGCTCCCCGCCGCATGGGCACTTCGCGCCAGCGAAAGCCCTCCGGCCAGCGCGGCCGTGGAAGCCGCCACGGACGAAGTCTTCAGGAAGTCACGACGCGAAACGTGCCGACTCTGGGTCATGGCAGGTTGCTCCTAGGTGGACTGGTCAAAGAGGATCCGAGGGAACGGAGGGCGCGGCGCAAGCCGTGTCGCGTGGACGACGGATCGACGGGCAGGCCCGATCATGGGTTGCATTTCCGTGCACTGCAGGCGGGGGCGACGACGTGGCCGGACAACCCGCAGACATTCCGATGCTCGGCCGCCGGGCCGGGGGGAGACTGCCCTTGGGACCGCTCGACTTGGCTGCTATTCTTGCTCACCGCTTCAGGCGCCCGCTACCCCCAGGAATAGCCAAAGGAACCCCCACCCAACCCGCCGCGCTCCATGGAAGCCCCCTACCAACCGGCACTAGGGCCTTCGCGCCTGCGACTGCGGGCCGTGGCACCCGATCCGCCCCTTTCCGAGCAGATCGGTCAACCCGAATCGGAGCTGCCCGCCGTCTTCTTCGCACTGTCGCGCCGCGTGCTTCTGGAGGATGCTTCGGACGTGGCGCAGTCCGCACGTGCCACGCGGGCGCGACTGGAGGAATGGGGCCTGGGAAGGACGGCTCTTTCGAAGTTGCCCATCGGGTGGATCGACTCGCCGGACTCGATGCGCGACCGGCTGGCGCAGGCGGGCTTCCCGCTCGAGGAGATCCGGCGCTCGCGGCTCGTGGCCGACCGCCGGTTGGCCGGCCGGCTTGTCGGTCCGATCACCATGCCTGGCGGACGCATCGTAAGCTTCTGGGCCCGCGCGCTGGAACGCGGCGGTCCCGCGTATCTCTACTGGCGGGCTCGATGGAAGAAGCACACGCCGGCCGTGGGGCTGGACGCGGCTCTCGGACTACACCCCCCGCAAGGCGACCTTCTTCTCGTCGAAGACATCCTCGAAGCCCTCCTCCTCCAGTCGCTGGGCTTCCGCCACGCCGCGGCGCTGGGCGAGCCAGGCGAGTCGATCGCGAGCGCGCGCTGGGAGCGTCTGGCCGACTGCGGCGCGCGCGGGGTGACCCTGGCGCTCGACCGGGATCGAAACGCGGCGGCCCGGCTCGCCGAAGCCTGCGAGGCCCTGTTCCGCTGCGACGCCCCGGTCCGCCTGTTCGTGCTGCCGCCGGAAGGACTGTGGGAGTTCGCCACCCCGGGCGAGCTGGTCCGCGCCTCCGGCATCGAGGCGCTCCGGTCGCTGCTGGAAGACGATCGCCTCCACGCCTACACGGTCAAGGCCCGCGCGATCCTCGACGCCCATCGACCCAAGCGCGGGTGGAGCGAAGCGGCGCGGCGCAAGGCCATGCGCGAGGCCGCGGCCTTCTACTCCGCCCAGGAGCCGCTGGGCGGTGACCGCGCTCAAGACCTGGACGGCTACTTCATTGCGCCGATTGTGGAGGAGCTGGGCTGGCCGTGGGGCGCCCTGGAACCGACGGCGCCGGTTCGCCGCCCGCCGACAAGGCATTGTGCGCTGCACGACTGCGACGAGACGGACTGTTTCTGCTTTGACTGAGAGGATCGTCAGACTTCCGTAGTCTCGCAGACTTCGGAAGTCTCCTCAACCTGGGTCGGCAAGCGCTGCGCGCCCTAGCACCTGATAGATCGGCCCCTCGGGCCGAAGCTGGCTGGAGAAGACGACCGCCTCGCCGATGCGAGTCGAGCCCGCGTCGAACTCGGCGTTCTCCCGGATCAACGCGCCGAGCTCCTTCAGACCGTCACGGCCGCGGCGAGCGCGGCCGAGGGTGAGGTGGGGGTGGAACTTGCGGGCCTCGCGCGGGAACCCGAGCTTGTTGAGGGCCTTCTCCACCCTGCGCTGCAAGGCGTCGATGGCCTCGGCTCCCTGCCCCACGCCAATCCACACGGTGCCGGGCCGCCCCAGGTGGGGAAAGGCCCCGGCCCCGCGGACTTGAAGCTCGAAGGCTGCAACATCGGCCGCCGCGCGGATCACCGCCTGGCACACCTCGGGCGTCTGGTCCATCGCCACGTCGCCGAGGAATTTGAGGGTGATGTGCATGTTCTCGGGCTCGACCCACCGCACGTCGGCCGGGGACTTGCTCAGCCGCCCAATCAGATCGACCGCCGCGCGGCGGACCGCGCCGCCGGTCTCCACGGCGACGAATGTGCGGATCTTCTTCATCGGCTACAGAGGACGGAGTGCCCATTCCGTCTTACCACGGCTTCTGGACGGAGTGCCGCTCCGTCCTGCCAGGCTCACTCCCCGCCGGCAAACTGCTCCCCAGGCTGCCAGTAGAAGGAGTCCCAATAGGCCCGATCGATCGGGTAAGGATCGACAGGCACGTCGGGCGCCAGATCCTCGGGCAGAAACCCGAACCGCTGCATCTCGCGGAGGTAGTGCTCGTTGGGTCGGAAGCCCGGCATGTCAAACCGCTTTCCGGCCATCAGCCGGTCGTGGCCGTCCTGGATCGACTCCAGGATCTGCTTGTACAGCGGATCGTCCTTGCTTTTCAGGACCGGCGCCTTGCACAGCTCCAGTCCGCCGGCCGACCTGGCCAGCGGCGCCAGAAGGATGTACGACTTCTCGGGCCGGGAAAGATTGGAGAGCGTCTCCAGGCCGCGCCCGTGGGCGCCGTTGATGACCAACGTCTTGTATTTCTTGCCGCGGCGGTCCTTGACTTCCCTGGAGTGGCACGAGCCGCACCGCTGCATGATCGGCCCCATGGGCAGGCTCACGTGGTAATAGCCGCAACCCAGCGCCGCGTACGTGCCCGGATAGGTCGCGCTGGTCTCGATCCACAGGCGCACGGTCTTGCGTTCCAGGTCCGAGGGTTTGGCCCCGTAGTGGCTTCCGTCCATGAGCGTCAGGAGGCGGCTGCTCGCCGAGCCGTAGGTGTAGGGGGGCCGGTTGCCGAAGGGTTGGTTGCGCCCGTCCACGACCAGGTTTCGCGTCTGCATCGTCCAGTAGCTCATCGTGTAGCGGGCCGTCTTGTCGCCCGTCAGATCGACGTGGCCGTCCCGCTTGTCCGGGTTGTGGCACGAGACGCAGTGCTTGTCCAGGATCGGCTGGATGTCGCGCGGGAAATCGAGCACGCTGGGCACGTCCTCGATCGGCTGCACCGGGCTGGGCCTTCGCCGCATGGCCAACAGGTCGTTGCGGACCGGAAGCGGGGTGCGCACGCGCTGCTCGTGACAGCCCACGCAGCTCGTGGTCTCGCCGGGCTGCACGATGTGGAAGCTGTGCATACGCTTCACGCAGCGGTCGTCCTCATCGAGGGCGACGAAGAACAGCGACCGCAGGGCGGGGACCTCCATGTAAGCCGACCCGTCGGGCTCGACGGGCACCTCGCCGACGATCTCGGCGAGCGTGAACGAGCCGCCGATGGTCAGCGGCTCCATGCCGCCGGAGAAGTTCACCGGCTTGGGCAACTGCTGGAGCACGAGGAGCTTCTTCACCGCCCCGCGCTCGACGCCCTCCATGTTGCGGCCGTGGTAGATGTCCTCCAGCACGAGCCGGCCGGTGGGCTTGGAGAGGTTGGTCCTCGCGGGAATCACCCGCTCGCGGGGCCGCGGGCCCAGCGGCCGCGGCTCGTGGCACTGGAAGTTGCCGCGCTCCTCTTCCGGCAACTGATAGACCAGGTCCAGGCTCCCCTCGCCGTCCATCACGTAAATGCCGTTACGGTGGGCGGCCAGGAAGCAGTCCTCGGTGATCGCGTAGGGGTCCTTCAGGTCGCGGGCCTTGCTGACAATGCGGACCGCCTCGGGATGGTCCGGCCCCAGGGTGGGATCGACCACCGCCACCGGCCCCAGGTGCTCGGGACGCCCGTGCCCCGGCGACCACGACACCACGACCTTCTTCGTCCCCCAGATCGGCTTGGCGTCGAGCATGGCCACGCCGCCCTGCATGTTCCCGTAATAGACCATCTGGCCCGTGCCGTCCGGGTTCATGGTCCACAGGTGATGAAAGTGCACCTGGCTGCGATCCACGTACTCCCACCGCATGTAGAGCACGCGTCCGTCGGGCAGGACCCAGGGGGTGTTGTCGTGATCGTTGTTGCTCGACAGCATGCGCACGTTCTTGCCGTCGCCGTCGCAGCGGTAGAGCGTGGCCACGCGCGTGTACCAGCAGTTCACGAACCGCCGGCACCGCGACGAGCAGAAGACGATGCTGCCGTCCGGGCAGTAGGTGGGCTCGATGTCGTCGTCCGGCCCGTCGGTGAGCTGCTTGAGGCCCGTGCCGTCGATGTTGATCTCGTAGAGGTGGAAGGGGTGCGTCCCGCCCTTGCGATAGGAGAAGAGGATCTTCTTGCCGTCATAGTGCATCTGCGGATCGCGGATGCCGCCCTTGGGATCCTCGAAAATGACCTTCAGCTCCTTGGTACGGAGGTTCAGCCGGCACAGCCGGCCGCCTTCGCCGTATCCCCAATACACGCCGTCTTCCTTCTTGAAGCCGAGCCGCTGGGCAGGGCTCTCGGAATGGTCCGAGTAATTGCCGAAGGTGACGTACCAGTGGTCGCGGCCGGGCACCCGGACCGCGAAAACGATCTCCTCGACGTCCTTCATCGGGCCCTTGAGCAACTCATCCAGGACACCCGGCTTGGTGCCCGGCAAGGGGCGCGGAGCCCCTGGAGCAGCGTGGGCCACAACGAGTGCGGTCAGGAAGGCGGCCGGGACCAGTGCACGCATCATGCGGCGGGAGGCAGGGGATGCCATGGGTCGGAACCCTCCTTCTTCCGATTGTCAGAGGCGGGGAGAACGAGGTGGGACTGGGAGCCGATTATAGCCACGCGCGCACAGCATGGAAAGCAGTTCCTGCCCCGATTCGGGGGGCGGCCGCAGCGCGGGGATCCCAGGCCGCAGCGAGCAGCACAGGTCGCCGCAGGCAACGAGAAGGCGCGAGACTCGTCCGCGCCGGGTGGGGCCGGCGGGCCGTCCCGGGCCGTCTCTCACCGACCGGCATCCGGCTTGCTCGAGTCGGGCGCTGGCCGGTCGTCCGTGTGCACCCCTGCGAGCCGATCGAGCAGGGAGATTCCCTCCTGGCTGACTTCGTACGCGGCGTCGTACTGCTGCCCGCCGAACACGCGGATCTGGATCTTGATTCGGCCCGCCTTGCGCTGGTACTCCCCCTCCAGCTTGGCGGACTCCTTCAGCTTGCCCTGGTCCTCCCGATACATCGTGCCCTCGTACTTCAGCGGATCGGGCACGCCGCCGAACAACGAGGCGGTTCCCACGGTCACGTCGTCCACCGGAGCCAGGTTGCGGAACTCGGCCTCGCTGTTGACCGCTTCAAGGATGTCCTCCTTGGCCCGCCGAATAATCACCTGGTTGTCCTCAAAGATCGTGTACCAGTAGTACACGCCCACGGCCAGGAGGATCAGAAGCAACAGCGCGACGACTTTGCCGAAGAACTCCTTCATGATCCACTCCTCGCTTATCGACCTCTACCAGGGGGCATGCCATGACCCGCGGGCCGGCCCCGGCCCCACGCGATCTGGCTTCAGGAGGAACTTATATCTTTCCACCCGGTCCAAGGCCACCGCCCACGCGCCGAGCGCCGGAGGATTTACAGAAAACTCACAATCGGCACGTGCGGCACCGCGCAAGGGACGCCCCGACTACGGCCTCCTCCGTTCAGCGGCGGGCCGTCTTGCCAGGCGCGGGCGTTTCGTCGCGGCCCCGCGCGAGGTTGCTTTTGCCGTCCGGTTGGGCTTCAATCGCAATCGTGCACCCGCCGCCTGCGCCCCGCTTTCCCGGAGACACGCCATGAAACACGCCGCATCCGCGTCCTGGTTCGCCCTCGCCCTTTGCACCTGGAGCGTTCTCTTCCTCGTGCCGTCGGTCGCCGGTGCCGCGGACAACGAGACCCTCTGGAACGAGGCCGACGCCCGCATCGAGAAGCACCGCAAGGCCGATGCCACGGTCATCGTCCTTCGCCACGGCAAGCCCGTCCCGGGGGCCGCGGTCGTCGTCGAGCAGACCCGACATGCCTTCCTCTTCGGGTGCAACATCTTCTGCTTCAGCTCGTCCGGCGAGCCGTGGCGCCACACCATGCCGCCGGAAGACCAGGCCGCCTACCGGAAGCGCTTTTCGGACCTTTTCAACTATGCCACCCTCCCGTTCTACTGGGCGGCGTACGAGTCGCGGCAGGGCGAGCCCCGGCACCGCTACGCGGAGGAGGTCGCCCGATGGTGCCGCGAGCACGGCATCGCCACCAAGGGGCATCCGCTGGCATGGAACTACGCCGACCCGGCATGGCTGCCGGACGATCCCGAGGCCATCTACCGGCTGCAACTCGACCGCATCGAGGACTGCGTGAAACGGTTCGCCGGATTGATCAACCGCTGGGATGTGGTCAACGAGGCCGCGCATTTCGACCGCGATTCGTTCAAGAAGCGGGCGCCGAAGATGACCGCGGCGTGGGCCAGGATCGGACAGATGGAATTCACGCGGGAATGCTTCGTCCGCGCTCGCAAGGCCAACCCCGATGCCACGCTGCTGATCAACGACTACCGCACGGATCGCGCGTACGAACGGGTCATCGAGCAATTGGTGGACGCGGGGGGCAAGCCGCTGTACGACGTGATCGGCATCCAGAGCCACCAACACGGCGGCACCTGGCCCAACGTGAAGATCTGGGAGGTCTGCGAGCGGTTCTCGCGCTTCGACGTGCCGCTGCACTTCACCGAAACCACCATCCTCTCGGGTAAGAAGGGCTGGAACCGGCCCGAAGGCAAGGACTGGCCCTCCACACCGGAGGGCGAGGCCTGGCAGGCCCGCGAGGTCGTGCGGTTCTATACGATGCTCTTCTCCCACCCGGCGGTCGATGCCATCACGTGGTGGGACCTCGCCGATCGGCATTCCTGGAAGGGCGCCCCGGCCGGCTTGATCCGCAAGGACATGAGCCCCAAGCCGGCCTGCGAGCAACTCATGGAGCTCGTCAAGGGCAAGTGGTGGACCCGGCACGAGGTGACGACCGGCCCGGACGGCCAGGCGAAGGTCCGGGGCTTCCTCGGCGAGTACCGGGTCACGGTCCGCATCGAGGGGAAGACCGTGGCGAAGAAGGAGTTCCGGCTCGACAAGGAGGCGAACAACGGCTGGGAAGTGGCGATCGCGCCCTGAGCGACCGGCGCGGCCCCGATCCGGCCCGGGCGCGCCCCAATCCCGACTCGCCGAGGACGGGCCCATCACACCGCGTCATGCACCGCGACACAAGCGGGAAGGTCGGCCCCGGCTACGCACGCGGGTGGAACTGCCGGTGAACCGCCCTTAGGCGCGAGACATCGACGTGGGTGTAGATCTGCGTGGTGGCGATACTCGCGTGCCCGAGCATCTCCTGGACCTGGCGCAGGTCCGCCCCGCCGGCCAGCATGTGCGTGGCGAAGCTGTGCCGCATGGTGTGCGGGCTGATGTCCGCCGGGGCCCCGACGCGGGCCGCGTAGCGTTTGAGCAGCTCCCAGATCCGCTGCCTGCGCAAGCGCCGCCCGCGATAGGTTAAAAGCACCCACAGCGTATCGACCGGGTTGCGGGCGGCAAGCACAGAACGCTCGTGTTCCAGGTAGTCGTCGAGGGCCGCGAGGGCCCGGCGGCCCAGCGGCACGATCCGCTCCCTGTCTCCCTTGCCGCGGCAGATGCAGTAGCCTTCGTCGGCATGCACGTCGTTGAGCTTCAAGTTGGAGAGCTCCGAGGCGCGGCAGCCGGTCGCGTACAGCAGTTCCAGCATGGCGCGGTCGCGCCGCCAAAAGGGATCGGTCCGTCGAGGGGCCGCCAGCAGCCTGCCGATCCGCTCGGGGCTGAGGACTCTCGGCACCCGCTGCCAGAGCCTCTGGCTTCCCAGCAGCTCGGCCAGGTTCTCGCGCAACACGCCTTCGATCTGAAGGTAGCGAAAAAAGACCTTCAGCGACACGATGTGTCGGGCGATGCTGGCCGGGGCCAGGTGGTAGCGTTGGAGCCACGCCACGTAATCGGCCAGATCGCGGATCGACAGGGCGGGAATCGGGCGGCCGTCGAGCCACGCAAGAAACCGCTTCAAATCGCGGCGATACGCGCCGACCGTGTTGGCCGAGAGATGGCACTCGCTCGCCGCGTAGGCCGCAAAGGAGTCGAGCCACGCCTGGGCGGCGTTTCGGGGCTTCGGGGGACGGGGGCGGAGCGGCCTGCGGCGCGGTGCGGACATGGTCGGCTCAAGCGGGGCGGAAACCGGAGCGCGCCGGGGCCATGGCCGACGCGAATCGTTTTTGATTGGATCGGCAGCCCCCGCCTCCTTGCATTGGTTTGCCGCTTCGAGGCCCTACCATCGGCGGAGAGAGGGCCGCCTGCGCAAACCTGGACGGTTGCAGGGCCGGACTGCCGCGCCTCGGCGAGACCCGCTACAATGCTTGTCCGAGGGGGTCGGAGGCGTGCGGCGATCGGTTCCGCCGAGAAGGAGACCCGACCATGTCCAGCCGCGCCATGCCCGTCCTGACCCTCTCCGAGATGCAGCCCGGGCGGGAAGCCGATCTGTTCCTCCTGATGACCGACAAGCAGGAGTTGACCACGCGGGAAGGGAAGCCCTACTTCCGCGTCGGCTTCCGCGATGCGGGCCGCGAGGTGGCCTTTCCCATCTGGGGCGATTCGCCATTGGCCGAAGACTGCCGCCAGGCCTGGACGCCGGGCACGTTCTACAAACTCCGCGCCCTGCTGCGCGAAACCTCGTACGGGGCGCAGCTCGAGATCCGCAAGATCCGCGAGGCCACCGACGCGGACCGAGCCGACGGCTTCGATCCAGGCATGTGCCTGCCCCAGAGCCGCTTCGACCGGGAGTCGATGTACGGAGAGCTGTCGGAGATCGCGCGGTCCGAGATCCCGGACGCGGCCCTGGCCCGGCTGGTGCTCACGCTGCTCCAGACGAATCGCGACGCGCTGCTGGAGTGCCCGGCCGCACGCCGACACCACCATGCCTTCGTCGGCGGGCTCCTGGAGCACACCGTGAGCGTGGCACGCAACAGCGTCTTCCTGGCGGAGAAGTACGCCGAGCAGTATCCCGACATGCGGCCGCCCTTGGACCGGGGACTGGTCGTCGCCGGGGCGATTCTGCACGACATCGGCAAGGTTCGCGAACTGGAGCAGGAGGCCGCGGCGATCAGCTACACGCCCTCCGGCGAGCTGATCGGGCATCTTCTCCTCGGACGCGACATGGTCCGTGAGGCGGCAGCCGCGTCCGACCTTGCGCCCGAAACGCTGCTGCGGCTGGAGCACGTGATCATCGCCCATCAGCGCCTACCTGAATGGGGGTCGCCCAGGCCGCCGATGACGCCCGAGGCCCTGCTCGTCCATTACGCCGACGACATCGACGCGAAGTACCACATGATCTACGCTGCGCTCGCGGAGGACACGACCGCGGGCCCGATGACGTCGAACAAGAACCTCCTGCACCAGCGGTTCTTCCGCGGACGGGGATGACGTCGGGATCCCGCGCCGCGGCGAGCACGCCCGTCGTCCTACTCCTTGCGGCGGATGGACGCCCCGAGGCCCCGCAAGCGGTCGTCGAGGCGCTCGTAGCCCCGATCGAGGTGCTCGGCAGCGTGCACCGTGGTCTCCCCTTCGGCGGCCAGGCCGGCCAAAACCAACGCGGCGCTGGCGCGGAGGTCGGTTGCCGTCACGGCGGCCCCCACGAGGCGATCCACGCCGGCGATCACCGCCGCGGCGTCCCGGCGCTCGATGCGAGCGCCCAGGCGGTTCAATTCCGCCACGTGCATGAAGCGGCCCGGGAACACGCGGTCGCAGACGGTGCTGCGGCCCTCCGCCAGGCACAGCAGGGCCGTGAGCTGGGCCTGGACGTCGGACGGCACGCCGGGGTAGGGCGTCGCGATCAAGTCCAGGGGACGCGGCCGGCGCCCCGTGGAGACGGCGATCCTCTTGCCATCGAACTCGAGATCGCAGCCGGCCGCGCGGAGCCCGCCGATCACCGCCGTGAGATGCTCCGCCGCGGCGTCGCGCAGCGTGACCGATCCGCGCGTGAGGGCCGCCCCGGTAAGGAGCGTGGCCGCCTCGATGCGATCGGGGATCACGCGATGCGCCGCGCCGCGGAGCCGCGCGACTCCCTTGACCCGGACCGTCGGCGTGCCAAGCCCCTCGATTCTCGCGCCCATCGAGGTAAGCAGGGCGCCCAGGTCCACGACTTCCGGCTCGACGGCCGCGCCCACCAGCGTCGTCTCGCCGTCGGCCAGGACGGCGGCGCTGAGCACGTTGGCCGTGCCCGTGACCGTGGGGCCGCGAGGCCCCAGCAGATGGACCGTCGTGCCGCGAAGTCGGCCGGCGCGGCCCACCACGTAGCCGCGATCGATCCGCAGGTCCGCCCCCAGGGCGGCCAGCCCAGCCAGGTGCAGATCGACCGGCCGGTCCCCGATGGCGCAGCCGCCGGGCAGGGAGACCTCGGCACGTCCCCGACGCGCCAGCAGCGGACCCAACACGCAGAAGCCGGCCCGCATGCGCCGCACCAGTTCGTACTCCGCGCGGACCTCGCCGCGATCCACGGCATGGAGCACGAGCCGTCCGCCTTCATCGCGCGAGCTGCCTACGCCGAGTCGCGCGAGCAGGTCGGCCATGATCTGGACGTCGGCAAGCGAAGGGACGTTCTCGAGCCGGACGGGCTCGTCGGTCAGGATCGCCACGGCCATCATGGGCAGCGACGCGTTCTTGGAGCCGCTGACGCGGATCTCGCCCGCAAGCGGCCGGCCACCCGTGATGTGGAAGGTGGTCATCCTGGTGCGATCCTGCCTACTTCCTCGCCGCTTGGATCACACGGGGGCGCCGGTCGAGATCTTCCACGGTGGGCCCCACGCGAAACCGGCCGTCTGCCTCGACCAGTGCCGACACCTCGGCGTGGATCATGGGGCTGATCTCCACCAGCAAATGGCCGCCCGGCCCCAGGTGCGCGGCGGCCTGGGGGACGAGCCGGGCGATGACGTCGGTCCCGCGCTCGCCCCCATCGAGCGCGAGGCGCGGCTCGTGCTCGCGCACGTCGGGGGGCAGACCGTCCATCTCGCCCCCCGACACATAAGGCGGATTGCTGACCACGAAGTCGAAGCGCCGGTCGGCCGCGACGGCGTCGAGAAGGTCGCTTTCGACGAAGTCCACGCGCTCGGCCACGCCGTGGTCCTCGCAGTTCGCCCGCGCCACCTCCAAGGCTTTGCGGCTGACGTCGATGGCCGTAACGCGGCAGTCGGGCAGGTGCCGGGCAGCGCACACGGCGACGCAGCCGCTCCCCGTCCCCACGTCGCAAACGGTGACGGGGCGGTCCCGAGGGTGCTCCCGGGCCAGGTCGAGCAGGGCGACCACGAGGTGCTCGGTCTCCGGACGGGGAATCAGCACGTCCGGCGTCACGCGGAAGCTGAGCGAGTAGAACTCGCGGCGTCCGAGCAGATACGCGACGGGCGTCCCCTCCCCGCGGCGCCGCACCAGCCCGCGGAAGAGGGCGCGCGGCGCATCGCCCGGCACCTCGTCGTACGCCGTGTAAAGCTCGATTCGCTGGCAGCCCAGGGCTTCGGCGAGGAGCAACTCGGCGTCGAGCCGGGGGGTCTCCGCCCCGCGACCCTTGAGGTAGTCCGTGGTCCAGGTGAGGAGCCGACCGACGGTCCATACTTCCTGCTGCGGCATGGCGGAGGCGCGGGAGAAGTGCGGCCTGGCGCAAAGGGCGATCCCACGAGCCGACAAACGCTGCCGAAGTTGTGGAATTGCCGCGGGGAACGCGCGCCGCTTGTTGGGGGGCGGCGCTCCGCGTCGCCCGCGGCAACGCTGCCGGCCCCGCTCCCGCCATTCTCCAGGTCGCGGCAGGCTCAGTCAATCGTGCCGAACGACGACCGCAGCTCCTGGCGCTCGTATTCCAGCAGTCCGTCGATGACCGGCTGGAGGTTGCCCGCGATAATGCTGTCGAGCTTATAGAGGGTGAGGTTGATCCGGTGATCAGTGACGCGGTTGTCCGGGAAGTTGTAGGTGCGGATGCGCGCGTTCCGGTCGCCGGTGCCCACCTTGGTCTTGCGATCCTCGGCCCGCTTCTTGAGCTCCTCCTCGCGCCGTCTCTCGTAGAGGCGCGACTTGAGCATGCGGAGGGCCTTGGCGCGGTTCTTGTGCTGGCTCCGCTCGTCCTGACACTGGACGACGATCCCCGTTTCGAAGTGTGTCAGGCGGATCGCCGAGGCCGTCTTGTTGACGTGCTGTCCCCCCGGTCCGCTGGAGGCGAAGACGTCCTCGCGATAGTCCTCGGGGTCGATGTCGATCTCGAGGTCCTCCGGCTCCGCCATCACGGCCACGGTGGCGGCCGAGGTGTGGATGCGTCCCTTCGCCTCGGTCTCGGGCACGCGCTGGACGCGGTGCCCGCCACTCTCATACTGCAGCCGCCGGAAGACCTCGTCGCCCTCGATGCCCAGCACGATCTCCTTGAACCCGCCGAGCTCGGTCGGGTTGGACTCGAGGACCTCGACCTTCCATCGCTCGCTCTCGGCGTAGCGGCGGTACATCTCGTAGAGGTCGCGGGCGAAGAGGGCCGCCTCCTCGCCGCCCGTGCCGGCGCGGATCTCGAGCATGCACTTGGTGCGATTGGCGTCCTCCCCGCCGATCGTCAGGTCGAGCAGCTCGTCCCAAAGCGACTCCCGTTCCTGCTTCAGCTCGGGAAGCTCCGCCGCCGCCAACTCGCGGATCTCCCCGTCGGAGGACTGAAGCATCTCGTTGGCCTCGCGGATCTGCTGATTGAGCTTCTTGAACCGCTGGTACTTCGTGGCCAGGCGCGCCAGCGAGCCCCGCTCGCGCGCCACGGCGGTCAGCCGGTGGGAATCGGCGAGGACGGCCGGATCGACCATCGACTTCTCGAGCTCCTCAAACCGCCGGAGCTTCTCTTCGAGCATTTCGCGCATTCGGTTGCGCCTGAGAGAGAGGGAGGGGAGTGCCGCTCACCCGGAGCCGCGCTTCAGGCCGCGCAGCGCCGACCGGCGGGGAGACGAGGCCGCCGAAGAGAGATCGTGCCGCCGCTAGGTGCTCGGCGCCTCCGAGGAGTCGGCGTCGGCCTTCTTGGGCTTCGCCTTCTTCGCCCGCTTGATACTGGTGTAGCCGGTGGCGGCGAACTTCTTCTGGAACTTCTCGATCCGGCCCGCCGTATCGACGTACTTCAGCTTCCCGGTATAGAAGGGGTGGCAGGCGTTGCAGATGTCTACCTTGAGCTCCGGCTGGGTGCTGCGCGTGACGAAGGAGTTGCCGCAGCCGCAGCTCACTTTGGTCTCAACGTATTTCGGGTGGATCTTGTCTTTCATCGCGACATCCCCGGCCGAGTGGGGCGGCGGTCGCCCCGGGTGCATTCCTTCAGCCCACGCAAACCCTCCAGGATAGCAGCCCATGCGACTTGCGGCAAGGGAGGCGCGCCCGCCGCCCGCGGCGCTCCCTGATTGTTGCCGCCGCAGCAGCCCCACGAAGGGGGCATTCAGTCCGAGCCCTCGTCCACGGGGTTGCCCGGCTCCGCGGGCGAAGCCCCCGTCGAAGCAGCCGGTTCGTCCTTCCCGGTCTTTGAGGGGGCGGCGCTGCGGGTCGCTGCGGCGCGCGCGGCCGCCGCCTCCGGCCCGTGGGCGTCCCCCGTTGTAAGCTCGCGCAGCCATCGGGCCCGCAAGGCGTTGCCGTGGTATCCGGGCGCCTCGGCGTCGGACTGGTACGTCTGAATGGCCCTGGCATAGTCCCCCTTGGCTTCCAGGCTGCGGGCGAGATTGTACTGGGTCCCGTACTTCCACGGATTGAGACCTTCGGGAAGCGCCTCGCGCGTGCGCGTGGCGAAGTAGTCGATCGCGGCAGGGTAGTTGGCCAGTTCGAAGCAGACCAGTCCCAGCCAGTAGCTCGCGTGGTGCTTGGCGATGAGATACAGATCGCCTTCCAGCCTGCGCACCACCCCGTCGGCCAGCGCCGCGTTCAACTCGGCACCGGAGGGCCTGGCCTGCTGATAGAGGCGGCTGGCGCCCTCCTCCCCGGTAAGGCGCCCGCGGAGGTGGGCGATGCGCCCCCGATACAGGGATTTGTTGCGGCCGATCTCAAAAGGCGCGAAGGCGACCGCCTGGCGACGCTCGAATTCCGGATTGCTCCTCAATTCGAGGCGCTGATACACGGTAAGGAACGGCCAGGTCCACAGCCGCGCGGGTTGCAGCCCCTCAACCGCTTTCCAGGCCTCCGCGGCCTGCGACGGGTGCGCGGTGAGCACCATGCGCTCGCGGCCCGTCAGCCGGTCCTCAACCATCTGCATGCGCATCGACAGCTCAGATGGTGACGCCTCAAGCAGCACGACCGCCCCGGCCAGATCCTCGCTCTTTACCGGATAAATCCGGTCCGGACTCAGGTCGAGACGGCGGAGGAGCGCCGGGGCGTCACCCAGTTGACGAAGAGTCGCGGGCGCCACGTCGAGCTGTCCGTCGGGCCCAAGTCGAACCCCCCCCGGCCCCGGGATCGGCAGTCCGAGCGCGGCGTCGAAGACGAAGACGTCTTCGCCAATGCGCACTCCCACGGCCCAGGTGTTGACGCGGTCGTCCGACCCGTCGCCCGCTTCGACCAGACCGATGACTCCGGCATCGATCCCCAGCTCGCGGGCCAGGAGGATGAAGACCCACGCCCGATCCGTGGGAGAGCCCTCGCCCAGCATCAGCGTTTCCCACGGGACCCGGCGTACCCTAGCCAAGGGATCGTCGGCCCTCGCCGGGGCCGGCTGGAGCTGGACGTTGCGCACCGTCCAGTCAAACAGCTTCCGCGCCTGCGACAATTCGTCGCGCGATTCCCCCCGCGACCAGCGGACGATGTCGCGGATCCAGGTCGCGGTTTGAAGCCTCAGGCCGTCTTCGCGCCGGAACTCCAGCTCGCCGACGTCCTGCACCTCGGGGATGGCGCGCAGAGCCTGGGGCAGGCTATCGAGCATGGGGTCGGGCTTCCAGCCCGGAATGGGATCCTCGGTGCGAATCCACTGGTTGAGCCGCTCCACAACTTGCACGAGCATCTCCCCGCTGTGGTATTCCTCCACGTGCTCCAAGTTCTCCATGGCCACACGAAACAGCTCATCCCCGCTGATGCCGATGGCTTGGAGCCCTCTCGATTGGCTGCGGCCGTCCTGCCGCGAATCGCGGTCGCCGCCGCAACCGGAGCCGGCCGCTGTCGCAAGCAGAAGAGAACCGAACGTGAGGACGAGATACGCGCCGGCGGGCCAGGGCCCGTAATGGCGCTGCGAAAAGCACTTGCGATTCAAAGGAATTCCTCCAAGGTAGCTCGAATGGCGATCAGGCGTCGGAGCATGGTCTCGAACCGGTCGAGCGGGACCATGTTGGGGCCGTCACTCAGGGCCTGATCCGGGGAAGGATGGGTTTCGAAGAACAGCCCGTCGGCGCCGATCGCCGTGGCCGCCCGCGCGAGCGGCTCGACCATCGCCCGGTTGCCGCCGGTCGCCGAGCCCAGCCCGCCGGGTTCCTGAACGCTGTGCGTGGCATCGAACAACACGGGCGCGCCGAGTGCCTGCATCTGGGGAATGGCCCGCATGTCGTTGACCAGTCGGCCGTAGCCGAAGAAGGTGCCGCGCTCGCAAAGTATCACGTCGCGGCAGCCGGCGGCCTCCAGCTTGGCCGACACGTGCTTCATGTCGGCGGGGGCCATGAACTGCCCCTTTTTGACGTGGACCGCCCGCCCCGTGCGGGCCGCGGCCGCCAGCAGGTCGGTCTGCCGGGCCAGAAACGCCGGGACCTGCACGAGATCGCACACTCGGGCAACCGGCTCCGCCTGCTCGGGTACGTGGATGTCGGTCGTCACCGGCAGCCCGGTCCGCTCCTTCGCCTTGGCCAGGATCTCCAGGCCCCGGTCGATACCGGGTCCGCGAAACGACTCGACGCTCGTGCGGTTGGCCTTGTCGAACGATGCTTTGAAGACCACGGCCAGGGAGAGCCGAGCCGCGATCTCCGCCACTCGCTCTGCGATGTGGAGAACCGAGGCCTCGCTCTCCATCACGCACGGGCCAGCGATGACCAGCAGCGGCTGGCCGATTCCGCAGGCGTGAGGGCCGATCAGTACGGGGTTGTTCAACAAGGTCTTGGGGAACCGGGAGGAATGCGGATCGAGGGGGTCACGATTCCTGGGGAACCAGCAGGGTCAGTCGGCCGGGTATCACCTCCACCTCCACGGGAAGCGTCCCCCCAGGGTCTCCATCGAGCTGGTAAGGTACAGGCATGGTGGAGGTGATCCGCAACCGCCGGGCCTGGAGCATCACGCAATTTCGCATGCGATGATGCCAGCCGCAACTGACCGCGGCCACGAATCGCAAGGAGTGCCAGAACGATCTCAGGCGGAAAGCGCACAGGTCCAAACGGCCGTCCGAACCGTCGGCCTGGGGCGCGATTCGGAATCCGCCTCCGTAGCAAGGCAGGTTGAACGCGAAGACCCAGCCGGCGGACAGGGATATCTCCATGTCCTCGTGCTCGCCGTCCACGGATTCGCAGTGGACGTGCAATTCCGGAAAAGGGTACCCGCGGAGCGACTCCCAAATGGGCCAGGCGTAGCTCAGATGCCGAATGTGGCCGCCGCGGCGACGGTGTAGCCGGTGGACCACGTCCGCGTCGAATCCACAGCTCAACATGACCAGGAAGATGCGGTCTCCCGCCCGGCCCGCATCCATCCGCACCAGCCGGCCGGAGCGGATCGTCTCACAGACTTCTTCGGGTGTGCGGCCGATCTGCAGGTGTCGGGCGAGAAGGTTCTCAGTACCTCCGGGGAGCATCGTCAGCGGCACGCCGGGGCGGGTTCGGTTCACAAGCTCCGCGGCCGTCCCGTCTCCGCCCACGCCGACCAGGGCGCGAAGGCGACCGCTGGCATGCAACTCGTTCGTCCGGGCCGTGAGATGCTCCAGGTCGCTGACTATCTCCACGCTCAACCCGCAACCCGAGGCCAGCTCGCGGAGCCGCTCCGCCCGAAGTCCGGACGAGGCAGCGCCGGCAACAGGATTGACCGAGACGATGACGTGATCCGCCTCGGGGGACAAGCTTCCGCGGCTAGGCTCGGGGGACACGTGCTCTACGGCTTCTTCAGAGGAGTCCGGGGAATGTTGGCAGTCGCCGACTCGACCAAGGCCCCGCGGTTCAGACACTTCCCGCCAGGCGCACGAGCGAAACGGCGCGCATCGCGACGTAGCTCCCTATACGGTGGAGATAGTCGCATTGTTTCGGTGGTTGCCAGCCCCCGCCCATGACAACAGAGCGCGTTTACAACTAAGGAGCTACGCAATGTGAGGGGAACGAAATCGGCCGGCGTGCAATCTATGGGCAAGTGTTGCAGAAAGGCACACTCACTTCAGGGGGGAACACCTTGCGTTGTTCTTAAGCCACCGTCAGCAAATCAAGCTCTAAACCCTTATTTAAAAGCAACTTATCGGCAGGAACGGCAAATCGAACGAGACACGGAAGCGGTCGGCACTCGATGTGCTTGCCATGGTGGGATGGCAGAACCGAATTCTGCGATTGATGGAACTGGCCCGTGGGGCCTCTGACGAACGTTGGTCGGGTGGTTGCCTTGCCCTTGCCACCCGATCGGGTCACTGTGGATTGTGACCCGCCAGAGGCCCCCATTTTTGTGCGCCCCCTTCGCGAGCCTTGCTTGGCAGGCCTTGAGGGAGGGCAGGGCGGCCAACCTGACAGCTCGGCTCGCCCCTCTTCCGAGACCATACTGCCAGGCGGTGAGCTAGACTTTCTCGGATGGCAGGCGGGGTACTCCTCGCTGGTGGCATTCAATTCCCCACGACGCCAGGAATCCGAGATGGCCAAGCAGGCAGACTCCTCGCCCAAGACCGGCGCGCAAGCCCCGTCCGCGCCGGAGAACCCCGCCCCGCAGACTGCAAGCCCGACGCCAACCAAGCGCTCTTGGATTAGCGCCATGGAACGGGTCTTCACGCGTCGGGTGCTCGTGGCGCTTCTTCTGGTCTCTCTCGCGGGGCACGTCTTGGGCGCCACGGCGTTCGCGTTGAAAGGATCGTCGAAGCCCTCCCAGCCCGAACCCGAGGAGATCGCTCTGGGGAGCTACCTGTTTGCCCCGGAGCCGACGGAGGGGATGCCCTACCTGGGAGCCCGCTTCGACTTGCACGTGGCGTTCTTCGACGATGCGGTACCGATCGCGCGGCAGATGATGGCGCAGCGTGAGAACCGGGTCCGCCAGGGGGTCGAAGAACTGCTTCGCAAGGCCAGGCCGGGCGACTTCCGCGATCCGTCGCTCGTGGACTTGAAGCGTCAGATCAAGGACCACGTGAACCAGGCCCTCGGAGTCCGCGCGGTGTCGGACGTGATCGTTACGGAACTGGAGCTGAAGCGGCCGTCCTCGCGCCCCGCCACCATTCCGCGCCGGAGACCGGGGCGCTCGCC
>CAYSUS010000032.1:0-71482 GCA_964434165.1 uncultured Pirellulales bacterium | reverse complement strand
ATAAATCAAGTAATTATCATAGCCTTCGGTATTATTTGGCCGGGCCGGGTAGCCGGTCGAGCCACGACGGTTCCGCGCTACCGGCTGCTTCGGCGCGGCGCGCGTGGAGACCAAAGCGACTCCCGTTGGGTTCCATCCCAAAAAGCCCCCCAGTGATGAGTCGATCAAGACCAGTGGGCGCGGGGCCGCCGCGCTCCGTCCGTAGAGCGCGCGGACCGCGGCGCCGTGAGGGCGCGCGAGGCCCTCCTGCGAGCGGCCGGATTATAGGTCCGCGCGGGGTTTCCACAAATACCGATTCGGTTTGTCTCTTGGGCCGCGAGCGACGGCGCCCTTATAATGCGGTGCCCGCAGAAGACCCGGGGCGACCGACCGCGCGCCAGAAGCGTGC
The DNA here is from genome assembly GCA_964434165.1 of uncultured Pirellulales bacterium. Classification (GTDB taxonomy): domain Bacteria; phylum Planctomycetota; class Planctomycetia; order Pirellulales; family Thermoguttaceae; genus CAYSUS01. The sequence goes on along the minus strand of CAYSUS010000032.1, from coordinate 71,094 downwards.
CGACCGCTCCGTCCCGTTCCGGCGACCCAGGAAAGGAAGCCCGCATGACCCCCTCCGCCGATCGCGGCGCCCCGCGCGTGCTGCTTGTGCGACTCTCGGCCATCGGCGACGTGCTCCACGGCTTGCCCGTGCTGAATGCCCTCCGCGACGCCTGGCCCCGCGCCCGCATCGCCTGGGCCGTGGAGCGGCCCGCCTCCCCGCTGCTTGAGGGGCACCCGTCGCTGGACGAGCTGATCGTGCTGCCGCGGGGCTGGCTCAAGTCGCCCGGCCAGGTCCGCGCCCTGCGGCCGCGGCTCCGCGCATTCCGGGCCGACGTTTCCATTGATCTCCAGGGGCTTGCCCGGAGTGCCGTCATGGCGTGGCTCTCCGGGGCGCGGCGGCGGATCGGGTTCGGCTGCGACAAGGGCCGCGAGCTGAGCCCGTGGCTGAACAACGAGCTCGTCCGCTCCACCCGGACTCACATCATCGAATGCAACCTCGAGCTGCTCCGGCCCCTGGGCATCGAGTCGCCGCCAGTTCGGTTCGGACTGCCCGAATCGGCGGAGGACCGGTCCTGGGCCGAGTCCCTCATCCAGTCGCAAGGTCTCGATGCGGGCTTCGCAGTGATCAATCCGGGGGCGGGTTGGCCGTCCAAGCTGTGGCCGGCCGACCGGTTCGCCGCCGTGGCCGCGCGACTCGGAGTCGAGATCGGTCTGCCCAGCCTGGTCGTGTGGGGGGGTGAGCAGGAACGCCGCCTGGCCGAGCGGATCGTGGATGCGTCGCAGACGCACGCGCGGCTCGCCCCGTCCAGCACGCTGAGGCAGCTCGCGGCGATCGCCCGGCGCGCGGCCGTGTTCGTCGCCTCGGATACGGGGCCTTTGCACCTGGCGGCCGCGGTGGGTACGCCGTGCGTCGGGCTGTTCGGGCCCATGCCGGGCGAGCGCAACGGGCCCTACGGCCCGGCGCACGCGACGATCCAGAAGGCAAGGTGTGACGGCACCCGGCGCCGTCGCCGCGCCTCGCCCGCGCTGATGGAGGCCATCGAGGTGGACGACGTCGTGGCGGCCTGCAAGCGGCTCGCGGGCGAACGGGCCGATTCGGACGCGGCTTGAGTCGGTCCTTGGCTCCCGCAGGCCGTCGAATCCCGACAAAGCCAATCGGGTTTCGAGGCAGATGTTGACACACCTTCCTCGTCCGGCCCGGCGGCGGCAGGGGGTCGGCGGCCGATTGCGATCCGGGGGAGCCTGCCTGGGGCGCGCCCCGCCTCTCTGCTGTCTCGACTTGCTTGAGCGACCGGCCTTGTGCGGCGATCCGGTTCCAGCGAGCTTCGGCCCTACTTTCAGGTTATTGACACGCGGCTTTGCGAGGCCCAACAATGCCGCTAGGTGCTGTCCGGGGCTCCTTCTCCTCCCACCCCGTGTGCTTTCCCGGGACGTAGCGCAGGTTGAGTCGAGGCTCGGCGAAAGGGATCAGCAACGGCTTTGCCAATGGAGGGGTCTCGCCCGTGTCTCTTCGCAACCTTCTCGTCGGCCTCGGCGCCGTTGCCTGGATGACCGCCTCGATCCCCGCGACCAGCGCGGCCCCGACGAATCTCGCCCTGGGCCGGCCCGTCACCGGAAGCGGGTTCTTCGACGGAGTTCGCGGCGAGGTCTTCCCCTTCGACAACGTCGTCGATGGCCGGCTCAACGACACCGGCACCGCGGGGGACTGGTCGTTCTGGCTTACCCCGGACCGCCAGACGGGTTTCTTCACCGTGGACCTGGAAGCGATCCGCCTCATCACGGCCTTCGAGCTTCAGAACACGCACAACCGCTCGTTCGATGATCGGGCGACCAAGGACTTCCACATCGACCTGTCCGTGGACGGCGCGGTCTTCGACACGGTCCTCACCGGCGTGCTTCCCTTCGACGTGGACGACCCGATCGAGATTCTGGCCTTCGACGTCCCCGACCGCGAGGCCCGCTTCGTTCGTTTCCACGTGGACAGCTTCCACGAGCCAAAGGGACCGCGGGGCGGCGGCCTGAACGAGATCCGGGTGCTGGGTGTCGGGCAGGTGCCCGAGCCTTCGGCCACGGCAGTGTGGACGGTCCTGGCGCTGCTCGGCGCTGCCGTCGCGGCCCGGCGGCGCCGGCCGGGATGAGCGGCCGGGGCTGGGTCCGTGAAGATGCCATCTGCCGAGGCATCGGCGATCCCCGTTGTCGTGCGTCTGGCGTACCCCGCGTCGGAAGCCCGGTGCCGCGTTATCGCCCCCCGAAACACGCGATGCTCCCGTCCTCCTCGGCCACGTAGAGCCGACCCTCCGCCGCGGCCGCGCCGTTGAACACGGGCGGGCTGTCGAGCGCGTGCTCGGCGAGGCGCTCGCCCGACTGGGCGTTGATAGTGTAAAGCAACCCTCCCTTGCGGCCCTCGAACGCGCCCAGCGGGTCCTTGGGATCAAGCACGTCGGGTGGGCCGGCCGCGTAGAGCCGCCCGGGCGTGAGCACCATCGTGCGGATCCGCACGCGAATCCGCTCCGACCAGTTGTCCCTGCGTGCCTCCGTCCCCTTGGCGAACAGCAGATAGCCCTTGTCGCCGGGCGTGAAGTACACGGTCGGATCGAGGCCGCGGAGGCTGTCGAACTGGCGCACGCAGTACACGCAGCGCTCGTCGTGGACCAGCAGACGCGCGTAGCCCGACTCGCCGTAGCTCCAGGGCACGCGCTTGAAGTACGTTCCCTCGAGCATCCCGGAGGGGACGGAGATCGGGGCCTTGCCCGGGACCGGGTTGAGATTCGCGTCGAACGCCGCGGAGCGCATGAACACGCGCTCGCCGTCGCCCTGGAGCAGGTCGGGCAGCGTGCCCAGCGGCAGGCGGTAGTTGTCGTTGAAAGGCGGCTGCCTGTCGGCCTCGGGCGGCAGCTCGCCCTGGCGCAGGACCAGCTTGCCCTGGCCGTCAACCCTGTAATCGGGCCCGTGCAGGTTGCGGTGGGCGAGTTGCTCGCCGGTCGCCGCGTCGAGCGCGTACAGGTGAATGCCCCCGTCGAGCTGCGATGCCCGGCCGGCCGCGAAATAGACCTTGCCGCCTTGCACCAGCACGCTTCCGTGCACGGGCCAGGTCGATTCGATCTGGCCGAAGGCGGCCATGCGCCGGTCCTCGGGCGCGGCGCGGAACCGCCATACCAGCGCCCCGTCCTCGGCGCGGAGGCAGTAAACGCAGCCGTCGGCCGAGCCGAACAGCACCGTGCCCCGGTGCCAGGTGGGGGGCGAATCGACCCGCGCGCCGGCGACGAATTCCCACCGTTTGCTCCCGTGCGCGGCGTCGAGGCAGGCCACGTGGTGCTCGTCGATCAGGGCCACGTAGAGCTTGCCGTCCACCGCGACGGGCGCGGAGACCTTGACCCCGACCTTGACTCGCCACAGCCGGGTCAAATCGTCCGGCACGCGGGTCTCGACCGAGCCGGTCCGACCGGCGTCGTGGCGGAAGGTGGGCCAATCCTCCGACGACGCGGCCCTGGACCTCGAGGTCGCGGCAACCTTGCCATGGGCCGGGCCTTCGTGCAGGCGCGGCAGACCGGGTGCCACGGGCAGCTTGCCTGCCAGTGTACGCTTCCGCGCAGGAGCCAGGGCGTTGAACCCGCTGAGCTTCTCCTCGATATAGCACTGGCATGGGTGCGGCGGGGCGTATTGCAGGCCGTTGGCCGGCATCATGCCCACGTGGCACGTACCCCGGACCCAGTTGTGCACCGTGTGCTCTCCTTCCGCGAGGTCGACGTACTCCGTGCCGCGGCGGCTGGCCAGGATGTAGCGGAGCGTGGCCTTATTGCGATAGCAGCGGTGATGGTGGTGGGTCTTGAAGATCACGCCCAGCGGCACGGTGCGGCGTACCTCGCCCGTCTTCAGGTCGTAGCCGTACACGTTGGTCGGCATCTGCGTGCGCTGCTTGCGCCCTCCGCCGATGCCGAAGGTCTCCTGCACGAGGTCCGCGCCCCAGGTCCAGACCAGCCCGTCGATGACGAACACGTCCTTCCACTCGTACCACAGGTGGCCGATGTAGCGTTTGGGGTGATTCCAGAGCAGCTCGCCCGAGTCGGCGTCGAAGGCCGCGAGCTGGTTGGGGCTGGCGTGGAGGACCACGCCGTCGGCGACGATCATCGTGCCGACCCAGAGCTTGCCCTGCGAGGAGATGCCGCCGGCCGTCAGGTCGGCCTCGACCGTGGGAAACGCGCACCGGGCCTTCTCCTTGCCCGAGCCGAGGTCGAGGCAGACGATCTCCGCGCCGTCGATCAGGGCCACCGTGTCGCCAGCGGCGGCCATGTTCGCCGCCGGATCGAGCCTGGCCGGCTCGGTGGCCCCGCGCATCGCCTTCCACTTGACGTAATCGACGGTGCTGCCGCGGTAGGTCTTCTCGCTGGCCCACTTGCGCTCGCCGCTTCGGGTATCGACCGCGACGACGCGCACTCCGCCGCGCTCGAAGACCGAGGCCAGCAGCGTCCCGTCCAGGACGAGGATCTCTCCGGTCGGGTCCGTGCCTTCGTAGGTCTGGAGGATCTCGCCCGAGCGCGCGTCGAGCTGTGTGACCGGGGCGCGGTAGCCGAGCGTGGCGTACACCCGGTCGCCCACCGCGACCAGCCGCTTCTGGATGTTCAGCGGGACGTCCCCGGGCCGCGTGTTGAACCACGAGGGCTTCCACTCGCGCCAGCCCCAGCGGCGGATCGGCACCTTCCACAGCAGCACGCCGTTGAAGGCGTCGCGCGCGGCCAGGCACCACTTGTCGGGCAGGTCGTGCTGGCCGGCCAGGCTGATGGGGGCCTCGTCCACGATGTAGAACAGCCGGCCCCGCGCCGTGACCACCGTGCTCACGCTCGAATCAGTCTCGTGCGATCGCTGCCACATCGGCCCGGCGATCCACTGGTAGTGCTCCGGCGGGGCCACCACGCGGTCCCGCGCGACCGGGTTGCCGTCGGCGCCGTGTAGGTAGTGCGTCCACTCGTCGATGTCCTTGGGCCAGGGCTTGCGCAGGCAGAGCCAGCCTTGGGCGCTTCGCCCGTCGCCGGTGGTGACCACGGCGACCTCTTCCAGGCCCGCGGCGAAGAGCTTCTTCTTGAGCGATTCGATGTCCGCAGCCGTGGCGTCGCCGCTGGCCGGGGCGGTGGCGAGAATCGCCGTGCCCAGCGGCGCGAGCACGCGGGCGATCTCCTCGGCCGCGATCCGCTTCTCTCCGACGGCCGCCGGCGACTCGATCACGACCAGGTTGATGAGACGATCGACGTACGGGAGCCGCCCCTCGGGCAGCACGTCGGCCGAGACACGCCCGGAGAGACCGGCCCGGCGCACCGTCTTGCGGGCGCGATCGCGAAGGTCCACGTTCCTGCAAAGGCCTTGGACGATGAAGCCCGCCTGGCGGGCGATCGCCGTGGCCAGGGCGGCGTCAGCGTCCGAGATCACCACGGCAAGGCCGCCGGGGCAGTCGCCCGCCTCGAGCATCTTCGCCGCTACCTCGAGCGACGCGTCGCCGGTCGGCGCTTGCCCAGTCTGGCCCGCGGCGGGCGCGGTGACTGCGCGGGAAACGAGGACGCCAAGCAGCACGCACGCAGGGAGGGATGGCTTGAGGCGAAGGCTCATGGTTCCGCTGTCACATCTTCCGTTTCAAGTTCGTTCGAGCGCGTCGCCGGAAGGCCCGCGACTCGCGGGGCGTCGCGCAGGCTACTGCTCCACGCCGGATTGTACCTGCTGCCCGCCCCGCTGTCATTCTTCTCGCAGACGCCCGCAAGCGACTCATGCGAAGGAGCGGGCGTCGTCCGTCCGCACACGACTTGTGGCGCAGTTCGGCCTCTGTGCCATTCAAGGCGGGGCCGGTTCCGTTTCGTTGCGAGGGCCGCCTTTCGAGCTCGGCACCTGGCCGGCCTCCGCGATCTCGTCCTCGCTCAGCGCCGCATGATAGACCTTGACCTCGTCGATGATCCCCTGGAAGGGATCGGTGATCTCGGCCGGGCTGTTGCCGGTGTCGAAGCCGATCGCCATGCCCTGCCCGCAGTTGCTGGGGACATAGCCGGCCGTTTTCTCCGACGCGGCCAGCTTGCCGTTCACGTAGAGCTCGATGCGGTCGTCGCGCACGACGCCGGCCAGGTGGACCCAGCCGCCGGGCAGCTTCTCGCGGGCCGCGGCGATGGAGCCGGGACCGTCCTCCTCGCGGTGGATGCCGAAACGGGCCGTGCCGTCCTTCACGTAGAGCGAATACCCGCAGAACGCCCCGCCCCGGGCGACGACCACGCCGTCGGCCGCGTCGGTCTTTGTCCAGGCCATCACGGTGAACGGCCGCTGGGCGATCGGGAGCCCGCCTGGCTTACCCAGCTCGACATACTCGCCCTCGGCGAACCGCAAAGCGCGGCCCACCTTGCCTTGGGCGGGCGTACAGCCGACGATCTGGCCGTCGTTGCCGCGGCCGGTGACGTCCCGGGCGATCTTGCCGTCGTCCCCGTCGAACGACCAGTGGGCCGCCAGGTGCTTCTCGAACGACAGCTCAGCGAGCGCGGCCCGGGCGACCTCGCCCACGGCCGGGTCGTTCTCGCGGGCAACGAGCTGCCGGAGCGGCTTCTTCGCCCGCGCGTCGCCGAGCTTGCCGAGGGCCTCGACCGCGGCGCGGCGCACGGCCGCGTCGCCATCGCCCAGTGCCGCGAGAAGCGGCTCGAAGGCCGCTTCGGTTCTGAGCATCGCCAGCGCCTCGATCGCCCGGCGTCGCACGCCCGGCTCGTTGTCCTCCAGCAGCCCGGCGAAGGAGGCGGCCGCGCGTTCCGGATCGAGGCGCCCGAGAATCCAGACGACCTGCTCCGCGTCGGCGCGCTGCTGCTTGAGCGAGGCGATCAGCGTCCGGGCGGTCTGGGGATCGGCGATCTCGCGCAGGGCCCAGGCGGCCTGATCGCGGACCGCCCAGGCCGGATCGCCCAGGGCCTCGACCAGCCTGGCGGCGGCGCGGGGATCCTTGATCTCGCCCAGGGCGTAGGCGGCGCCCGCGCGGACGTTCGCGTCCGCATCGCCCAGGGCCTCACGGAGGGCGTCCGCCGCCGTGCCGTCCTTGATCTGCCCCAACGCCCGGGCCGCGGCGCGGCGCACAATGGGCTGCGGGTCGCGCAAGGCATCGATCAGCGATGGCACGGCGGCCTTCTCGCCGGACTCGCCCAGCCGGCGCGCCGCCTCCGCGCGGACCGCCGTCACGTCGCTTCTCAAGTCGGCCGCGGCCGGCGGCAGGCCCGAGCCATGAGCGGGCGAGGCGGAGTCCGAGGCGGCGAAAACGACGAGCGCGCAGGCGAGGGCATTCATGGCGGTCTCTCCAAGGTGCGTCACGGCGTATCGATCCTATTGTACCGCGGACGAACGTGCAATGGTCCTGGAGGGAGTCCGCCCGGCTCCCGCGACCGTGCGCCGCCGTTGGTGTACAATGGCTCTCCGCTGGGGACAGGTGCTGCCTCTCGACCACAAGGAGATCCAACCGATGAGAACGCAGACCGTGATAGCGGCAATTGCCCTGACCGTGCTCGCGATGACGGCTTCGGAGGCGGCGGCGCGGGAGTATCATGTCGCGGTGACGGGGGATGACCGCAGCGACGGAAGCGCGGAGCGGCCCCTCAGGTCGATCTCCAGGGCCGCGGAGCTGGCGCAGCCGGGCGACGTCGTGACCGTGCACGCCGGCACCTACCGCGAGCGGGTCGCGCCGCCGCGCGGCGGCACCTCGGACCAGAAGCGAATCACCTATCAGCCCGCGCCGGGCGAGAAGGTCGTGATCAAAGGCTCCGAAGTGGTCCGGGGCTGGAAGAAGGTGGGCCACGACACCTGGAAGGCGACCGTGCCGAACACGCTATTTGGCGATTTCAACCCGTTCAGCGACGTGATCCGGGGCGACTGGTTCAACCCCAAGGGCCGCGAGCATCACACGGGCGCGGTCTATCTCAACGACCACTGGCTGACCGAGGCCGCCAGGCAGGACGAGGTCCTGCAGCCGGCCGGCGACGCGCCGCTGTGGTTCGCCGAGGTGGGCGAGAAAGACACCACGATCTGGGCCCAGTTCCCCGGCGTCGACCCCAACAAGGAGTGCGTGGAGATCAACGTCCGCCGCGCGGTCTTCTATCCCGCCAAGCCGGGCGTCAATTACATCACGGTCCGCGGACTGACGATGATGCACGCGGCCACGCCCTGGGCCCCGCCCACCGCCGAGCAGGTCGGCCTGATCGGCACGCACTGGAGCAAGGGCTGGATCATCGAGAACAACGACGTGCGCTACTCCACCTGCGTGGGCATCACGCTCGGCAAGTACGGCGACCGGTGGGACAACACCTCGCAGAACTCGGCCGAAGGCTACGTCAAGACCATTGAGCGGGCCCTGAAAAACGGCTGGTCCAAGGACAACATCGGCCATCACGTGGTGCGCCACAACCACATCGCGCATTGCGAGCAGGCGGGCATCGTCGGCAGCCTGGGGGCGATCTTCAGCCGGATCACGGATAACGACATCCACGACATCCACGTGCGGCGCCTGTTCACCGGCGCCGAGATGGCCGGCATCAAGATCCACGCCGCCATCGACATGGAGATCCGCGGGAACCGCATCTATCGGACCTCGCGGGGCATCTGGCTCGACTGGATGGCCCAGGGCGCGCGGGTCACGCGCAACCTGCTGTACGACAACGACGGGACCCAGGACCTGTTCTTCGAGGTGAATCACGGCCCGTTCATGGTCGATCACAACCTCTGCCTCTCGCGCTTCGACGACAAGTCGAAATCCCACTGGCAGTCCCGTCACAGCGTGCTCGACGTGTCGCAGGGCGGGGCCTACGTACACAACCTGTTTGCCAATGGCATCCTGTTCCATAGCGAGCTGCGCCGCGACACGCCTTACATGGAGGCCCATTCGACGGCCGTCGCGGGCCTGCGCAACATTCCCGGCGGCGACGACCGGTTCCTGAACAACCTGCTGGTCCATCGCGGCTTTCGGGGTTATGACAAGGCCGGGATGCCGTCGCGCATGGAGGGCAACGTCTTCCTCGGCAAGGCCCAACCGGCGCAGGTGGAAAAGGCCCCGCTGCTGCTCCCCGACTTCGACCCCGGCTTGCGCGTGGTCGAGAAGTCCGAGGGCGTGTACCTCGAGATCACGCTCGGCAAGGGGTGGGCCCAGCAGGCACCGGCGAGAATCGTGACGACGGATTTGCTCGGCAAGGCCAAGGTCCCCGACCTGCCCTACCTCCAGCCCGACAGACAGCCGTACCGGCTCGACACCGACTACCACGGCCGCGCCCGGGGCGCCGACCATCCGATGCCGGGCCCGTTCGAGCTGCCCGACGGCGGCGAACACACATTGAAGGTGTGGCCGGTGCAGTGAAAGCCCGAAGCGTAAGCGAGGGACGTCAAGAACCTCAAGGCGACGCCACCAATCGCAGCTGCGACGCGTGAGCGAGGGATGCCTCGGATGGTGGCTCCCCCTCGCCAACGCTTCGGGCTTTGACGGGCGATCTGCCCCGGCCTGATCGTGGCTGGGCCTTCGAGCCAGCCGAGAGAGGCGAGCGGGTGCCGAAGTGCTATTCTTCTGTGCCCCACTCGTGGTTGGGCTCGGGTCCCAGCTCGATTACCAGCCTGCCGCCGCCGAGGAGGTCCTTCGCGGCGATCCACGGCCGGGTGATCGGCTTGCCGTTGAAGCGGACCGACTGGACGTAGCAGTTCTCCGGCGCGTTGTTCACGGTCTCGATGACCAGCTCGCGGCCCGGGAAATACTCCGGGTCGAGCCGGATCGCGATGCGGTCGAACAGCGGCGAGGCCAGCGAGTAGCCGGGCTCGACCGCGCAGCCGCCGTCCATCTGGAACAGGCCCATCGCGCTCATCACGTACCACGCGCCCATCTGCCCCTGGTCCTCGTCGCCCGGGTAGCCGTCCACCGGGCCTAGACCGTAGTACGTATCGAGGATGCGGCGGACCCAATACTGCGTCAGCCACGGCTTGCCCGAGAAGTTGAACAGCCAGGCCGCCTGCATGTTGGGCTGGTTGCCGTGGTTGACGTAGCGGCTGACGAACCGCGGCCGGGCCTTCTCGAAGCCCTCTTCCAGGCGGCGGTTGAATTCCTCGCGCCCCAGGACCTCGACCAGGGCCGGCACGTCGTGCGGCACGAACCAGGTGTACTGCCAGGCGTTGCCCTCGACGTAGTGCTTGTGGTGGAAGGGGTCGAAGGGGTCGAGCCACCGCCCGTCGCGGTGCCTGGGCCGGGCGTAGCCCGTCCGGGGATCGAAGACGTTGCGCCAGTTCTCCGCGCGCTTCATGAAGTAGCGGTAGTCGTCCTCCTTGCCCAGGGCCCTGGCCAGTTGGGCGGCGCACCAGTCGTCGTAGGCGAACTCCAGGGTGTTGCTCACGGGTCCGGCCTCGACCGGCATGAAGCCGTGCTTCATGTAGTCGGCCAGCTTCTCGTTGCCCACCTCGCCGCCGCCCTCGTGCTTCTGGTCGGGCGTGGTCTGGATGTGCTGGATCGCGCGCCAGGCGTGATCCACGTCGAAGTCGCGGATGCCGTGCTGATACGCCGCCACGATCAGCGCGATCTCGTGCGAGGCCACCATGATGCTGGTGTATTCCACGCCCGCCGGGCCCTTGGGCAGCCATCCGCCCACGCGGTCGATCTCCAACAGAGAGCGGACCCACTGGCTGGCCACGTCGGGCGTGACCAGGATCCACAGCTGGTTCAGGTTCCAGAACGTGTTCCAGAAGGCGTCGCAGCCGAGCACCGCGTCGTCGGGGTTCTCGAGCTGCTGCACGCGCTCGTACATGTCGACGTACTTGCCGTTGACGTCGCTGAACGTGGTGCGGGCGCAGTACGATCGGTAGAAGTTCGTGTAGAACTTGGTCCGCTCGGCCGCGGTGCCGCCCTCGATCCGGATCTTGCCGAGCAGGTCGTTCCACGTCTCTCGGGCATGCCGACGGACCTTGTCGAAGTCCCCTTCGAAGGGCTTCATCTCGGTCTTGAGGTTCAGCCAGGCCTGCTCGACGCTGACCAGGGAGATGCCCGTGCGCAGGATCACCTGCTCGCCCTCGCTGGTCGAGAGCTCGGCGAAGGCCCCGATGTCCACGTTCGGGTCGTCGCCGCCGCAGGCGATCCGCTTCTGGCCGCGGATGACCCGGTCGTCGATCCAGCCGCCGAACTCGGCCATCGGCTTGCTCAGCTCGGCCGCGAAGTGCACAGTGTACACGTCGGCCCCGCCGCTGTAGTAGCGGCACCGCTGCGTGCAGAAGCCCTCGATCTCGGTCGCGCTCTTCTGACGGACCTCGGCCCCGAGCACGTCCACGTAGTACTCCGTAGGGATCGCCAGGTCGAACAGCACCCGGGCCTCGTCCGCCTTGGGGAACGTGTAGCGCTGCACGCCGCAGCGCATGGTGCTGGTCAGCTCGGCGCACACCCCGTAATCGTCGAGCGTGACGGCATAGTAGCCCGGCGAGGCCTCTTCGGTCGCGTGGCGGTAGCGCGAGCGATAGCCCTTGTCGGGCTCGTTCTGAGGGCCGGGCTTCGTTGCCAGCGGTCCGGTGGTGGGCACGGTCAGCAGACCGCCCAGGGTCCAGCTATGGATGTGGCTGAATCCGGCGATGTTCTCGATCGTGTAGTCGTGCCCTCCCTTGTACCAGGTCTTGGGATGGTCCTCGTTGTCCGGGCTGAGCTTCACGAGGCTGAAGGGCATGGAGGGACCGGGATAGAGCATCCAGCGGGAGTTGGCCGTGCCCAGCATGCAATCGACCCAATCGACCGGCTGGCGCTCGCGCGACGGGCGCAGGACCAGCTTGCGCGTATCGATCACCCGCTCGCCCTCGCGGATCGAAACGTCGACCGCGGTCTCGGCCTCGACCGGCGGGCGCAACACGCGCACCTCCTGCTCGCCCGGCACGACCCGCTTTCGCACCGGCTTTGCGCCGGGCATATCGAGGACCACCTCGCCGGGCCCGCCCACGCGGACCAGCGTCACGGCCACCTCGTGCCACGGCTTGCCGCCGGAGCGCACGAGCCAGGGATCGAGCCGGACCTGGCGGACCAGCGTGCCTTCGGCCGGCGCGAGCTCGGCAGTGGGCGGGGCCTCGAAGCCGACCGCGTCGTAAAGGAACCAGCTCTTGGCCGCGTTGACGATCCGAATCTCGTTGAGCCCCGCGCGGAGCAGACCGGCCTGGACGTCGATGCTGAAGCGGTGTTCGCGCCCCTTGTCCGGGCTGCCGAAGATCGAGGCGTCGCCTCCGCCCGGCGGCGTGGCGTGGGCGAAGGACCTGCCGTTGACGATGATCTTCAGGGTCGGAGGACGCAGCTTGTGCGTATCGGCCAGGTCGATCACCAGACGGCAACTCCCCTTCGGCTGTTCCTCGAGGCCGAAGTAGATGTGGAAGATGCGGGCGGCCTCGCCCGCCCAACGGTCGGCCGGGCCCGGATGGGCGTAGGGCCAGTCCTTCTTGGCCTCGGAGCGGCCGACCACGAAGAACCCGCCCCCCTCGATGTTCGAGAAGCCGTCCGGGGCCAGGGCCAGCTCACGGGTGTCGTTATCCGATTGGCCGATCTGCCAGAGCGTCTTGGTGGGTGGCGCGGCGAGCACGGGCAGCGGAGCTGCCAGTGGCACCCAGAGCGCCGCGACCACGACTGCCAGACTCACGCCGAGAGGTCGGATCGGTTGTCGCATCGAGGTGGTCCTTTCGTGGGTTGGGGAGTGCGGAGGGGGATAGGCACGGTTCGTGCGAAGCACCTTGCGGCCGCTGCGCGGCAAACGGTGCCAGTCCCCTAAGTCTCCTCTTCCTGGAGGTACGTGCGCTCGCGGTAGGCCGAGGCCACGCCCACGAAGAGCACGGCCGCGCCGCCCATCATGGCGGTGAAGAACCAGAAGTAGCTCGGCCCGTCGAGCTTCGTCGTGCCGTCGGGGTTCTGGATAAGGTAGTTGACCCCGGCGGTCAAGGTATTGCCGGAGGACACGGCGAGGAACCACAGGCCCATGACCAGCGACTTCATGCTCCTGGGGGCCTGGGTGTAGGAGAACTCCAGCCCGGTGATCGAGACCAGGATCTCCCCCGAGGTGAGCACCACGTAGGCCAGGAGTTGCCAGACGATGCTGGGCGTCTTCCCGGCCTCGATGAGGTGTTCGGCCCCTGCGATGATGGCGAACGAGGCGGCGGCGAGGAACATGCCCACCGACATCTTGCGGAGCGGGGTGACGCGGACGAGCCGTCCGGCGGCCGGATAGATCACGTAGGAGAAGAGCGGGATCAGGAGCATGATGAGGATCGGGTTGGCCGCCTGGATCTGCGAGGGCGTCCACTCGATGCCCAGCCATCGCCGGTCCATGTTCTTCGCCTGGAGCACCCAAGAGGAGCCGCACTGGTCGAACAGCGACCAGAACACGGTCACGAAGGCGTAGATCAGCGTCAGCCGCAGCAGCACCGACAGCCCCTCGCGACTGAAGGCGTCGCGAAGGAAGCCAAGACCGGCGGGCGGGATGTGGGCGAACCTGTAGCGGCCCAGGAAGAAGACTAGCGTGGCCAGGGCCATTAGAATGCCCGGCACGCCGAAAGCCATCCCCGGCCCCACGTACCTCAAGAGCAGCGGCGTCAAGAGCGATGAGGACGCGGCGCCGAGATTGATGGCGAAGTAGAACCAACTGAAGACCCGCTCCAAGAGGCGGCTGTTCCAGGGGCCGAACTGGTCGCCCACGTGCGCCGAGACGCACGACTTGATCCCGCCGGCCCCCAGCGCGATCAACGTTAGGCCGAGAAACAGCCCCACGCGTGTTTCATCGAGGGCCAGGGCCACGTGCCCCGCGCAGTAGACCAGCGAGAGACTGACGATCGTGGCGTACTTGCCCCACAGGGCGTCGGCCAGGATCGCGCCCAGGAAAGGAAAGAAGTAGACTCCTGCCGAGAAGAGGTGGTAGTAGAACATGGCCTCCGGTTTGGCCATCGGATCGAGACTACCCGCGGGGCCCATTAGATACTCGGTCATGAAGACGACCAGGATCGCCTTCATGCCGTAGAAGCTGAACCGTTCGGCCGCCTCGTTGCCAACGATGTAGGGGATGCCCGGCGGCATCCCGTCGGTGCGGATCGGGGCGGTGGGATACTGGGAGTGCTGCATTACGGGCGAGGGGATCGGGCGAAGAGGCGGTGGACGCGGCTCTCGCACAAGGATAGGCGGAGCGGAACCGCAACTCAATGCGACGCGCTCACCCCCAGCCGGTGTGGGTGGCTTCCGAATCGCGCGCCGTCGGGGGCCGCAGCCGGACAAGTCCCGCTACCGCTGCTCCGCGCGCCATGCAAGATACCGATCGGGGCGGAAGGCCCAAACCAGCTCGCAGAACGACTCCTCGGCGTCGAACGTGCCCAGGAGCCAGTAGGGACGCGGGATGCAGCCGTTGTGGACGACGACGCGTTCCTTCCTGCCCGGCCCGCTGTACAGGGTGCTCATCGGCTCGTCCGGGTCGCAGGTCAGCGGCACGGCGAAGCTCTCGGCCACCACGGCCAGCGTGCTCTCCAGGTCCATGGCCGCGTTGAGCCGGCCGGCCGGCAAATCGGGGTGAAGCTCGAGGACGAGCCCGGCCGTGATCTCCGCCACCGGAGCGTGGTCCTCCACGGGCGGGTCCCCGCCTTCGTCCACCTCGCCATCGACGAGGAGAATCCGGTCTCTGGCGAGCCACTGGCAGGCGACCAGACGCCGCGCCCGGCGGTCGGTCAGCCTCCGGTCCGCGTTGCGGACCGCCGACTCGGCCAGCTCCGGCGCCAGCCCGAGCTGCATCAGCAGTCCACGGCACTCGGGCGTCAGGCTCAGGCGGATCATGGCTTGCCCACCGGCATCAGGGAGACTCGGCGATGTTGCCAAGCGCAGTCTTGGCCCGATGTGGATGATAGCCCGCGGCACGCCGGATGGGGAGAGGGGCGGTCGGGCGGGGTCGCCTTGGACAGGACTCGGTCCAGACTTCCGAAGTCTCCCCGACTTCGGAAGTCCCCGTCGCGACGTCACCGGATATCGTCAAGCACCTGGAGCAGGGCTTGCGAGGCCTCGACTTCCTCGCTGATCACGGCGTCGGCCCCGGCCCGCCGGACCCTGGCCACGTTGGCCTGGTATCGGCAGCGCACGAGGATCCTGCAGTCCGGGTTGACCGACCGCAGCGTGCGCACGATCTGCACGGCCGTGCGGTCGTCGGGCACGGTGACCACGGCCAGGCGCACGTCGGGGGCCCCGGCCCGCCGCAGCACGTCGGCCTCAACGGCGTCGCCCGCCACCGTGTGAAAACCCTGCTGGGCGAAGGGGTGCAGGTTCACGGGGCTCATGTCCACGAGGCAGACGTCGATGCCCCCGATCTCCAGGCGCGAGGCGGCCTGGCGTCCGATCGGCCCCAGGCCGATCACCACGGCGTGGGGCACGGAGCCGGCGATCCTTCCCTTGGCTGTCCTCTCGTGCGGCTCGCCGGGCAGGTCGCCGCACAAGCGCAGGCCCACGCGGAGGAGGATGGGCGTGAATACGAGACTGCCGAGGGCCACGAACAGCACGAGGTTGTAGGTCGCCGCATCGATCGAGCCGCCGCGCAGGCCGGCGGAGAGGAGCACGAAGGCGAACTCGCCGAGCTGCGCCAGGCCCAGCCCCATCCCCAGCGATCCGCGCCAGGAGAGCCCCACCAGGCGCAGGGCCAGGGCGGCCGCGGCCGTCTTCAGCACCAGCACGACGACCAGCAGCCCCAGTGAGATCGCCGCCCCGGCCAGACCGGCCAGCACGTCGAACCGCATCAGCGTTCCCAGCGCCACGAAGAACACGGCGGCGAACGTCTCGCGGTAGGGGAGGATCAGGGCGTCGATCTGGGCGGTCAACCGGTTGCCGCTCAGGGCCAGCCCGGCGGCGAACGCCCCCAAAGCGGGCGTCAGCCCCATGGCGTGCGAGCCCAGCCCCGCGCCGACCAGCACGGTCAGGGCGAAAAGCACCACCAACTGCGTGCTCCGCAGCCCGGCCAGCAGCGGGACTAGCCAGCGGTCGATCGCCCACCGCGCGGCGAGCACGACCGCCACGAATCCCGCGCCCTTGCCGGCCAGGGCGAGAAAGGTTCCCGCGCCCGGGGTCGGCCCGTCGCCGCTCCACATGGGCACGAGCAGCATCAAGGGCACGAGAGCCGCGTCCTGGAATAGGAGGATGCCCACGGCGCGGCGGCCGTGCGGCGAGGCCGTCTGCCCCCACTCCTCCAGGGCGCGGAACACGAGCACCGTGGAGCTGAAGGCCATGGCCGAGCCGACCAGCACGGCCTCGTTCCACGCCAGCCCGGCCAGGCGGCACGCGCCGACGGCGGGCGCGGCCACGAGCACCATCTGCGTGGCCCCGCCGAGGAAGAAGAAGCGGCTCATGCGCACCAGCTCGCCCAGCGAGAACTCGATGCCGATGGCGAACAACAGCAGGAGGGCGCCGGCCTCGGCGATCTCCTTGAGGATCTCCTTCTCGCCGGCCACCAGGCCCAGCCCGCCGTGGCCGATCACCGCGCCCACCACCAGGTGCCCGGCCAGGATCGACAGCCCCAGGCGCTTGCAGAGGATGCCGGAGAGGAGCCCCGCCGTGAGGATCAGCAAGAGGTCGAAGACCAGGACGCTGAGGGGCTCGTGGGGCACGGGGGCCTCCGGGGGGGCATTGGGGTGGGAAGTCGATCTCCTCGATTATTCACGTTCCTCGCGGGGCGACAAGCTCAGGCGTTGAAGCACGAAGCGCAAATGTCTCAAACCTCCCCCGCAGGCGTGCGCGTGCACCCGCAGTACGTCCATGCCGTCGGGGTTTCCGTCATTCAGGCTTCCTTCATTCGGACTTGTTTCGGATTTCGTGCTTCGGGTTACTCGCCCCGTGCTTCGCATTTCGGATCTCTCCCCCGGTTGCCTTCGCCCGCCTCGGCGTGCATCCTGGATGAAGCCCACGGGAGCCCACCAGGCATGATCCGCATTGACCGCATCGAGCTCTTCCCCGCCCGCTACCCCACGGCGGCGTACTTCAAGTTCTTCGAGGGGCCGCGCGGGGCGTACGGGCGCGCGGCGGTCTTCGTCAGGATCACGGCCGACGACGGCACGGTCGGCTGGGGCCAGAGCGTGCCCGTGGAGACGTGGTCCGAGGAGACGCTCGAGACGGCCCTGGCGGCGATGCGGGTTTATCTTGCCCCAGCCCTGATCGGCTGCGATGCCCGCGACGTCGAGGCGGCCCACCGCGCCATGGACGGGGCCCTGGCCCAGGGCTTCACGCTGGGGATGCCGATCGCCCGAGCCGGCCTCGACCTGGCCTTGCACGATCTGGCCGGCCGGCTCGCCGGCCAATCCCTGGCCGACATGTGGGGTCTTCCTGCCAGCGGGCACGTGACCTTGAGCTGGACGGTCAACGTGCGCACGCTCGACGAGACCGCGGCCGTCGTCGAGGCGGGGCACCAGCGGGGCTACCGCCATTTCAACATCAAGGTCGCCCCCGATGCGGACTTCGACGTCCAGCTCGCGCGCGAGGTCGGGCGGCTCGCCCCCGACGGTTTTCTGTGGGCCGACGCCAACGGAGGCTACGAGCCCGAGACCGCCCTTGCGGCCGCGCCCCGGCTGGCCGAGGCGGGCGTGGCCGTGCTCGAATCGCCCTGCCGTCCCCACCGCCTCTCCGCGTACCAGGCGCTGAAGAAGCAAGCCGCGCTGCCGATCCTCATGGATGAAGGCGTGATCACCCCGGTCGAGCTCGTGGAGTTCATTCGCCTGGGCATGCTCGACGGCGTGGCCATGAAGCCCGCCCGCACCGGCGGGCTGGTCGGCTGCAAGCGGCAGATCGAGGTCCTCCAGGCCGAGGGGCTCATGTGGCTTGGCTCGGGGCTGTGCGATCCGGACATCTCGCTGGCCGCCGCGCTGGGCATCTACGGCGCCATGGGGCTCGCCCGGCCCGCCGCCTTGAACGGCCCGCAGTTCCTCGCCGCCGACGTGCTCGCCAGGCCGCTTGAAGTCCGTGACGGCAGGGCCGGGGTGCCGCACGGGCCGGGTTTGGGGATCGAGGTCGACGAGGCCAAGGTCCGGGAGCTGGTGGAACGAAGCGGCATGACCGGGTCCGCGGTCCAGAGCCGTTAAGGTCTTCGTGCCAATCCGAGCCGGGCCGTGCCGGCCCGGGAAGCGTTCGGCGAATCCTCCGCGTCGCGTCGGCGGGCCTCGGAAACCGAGCCGTTCCGGCTCAGTAGCCCGCCCGGCGATAGCCCGCCGGGGATTGCGCTCGCCGCGGCGGTTCGTAGTGGCGGCCGGCGCGCGGCATCGAGGCCTGGTGGGCCGGTGCGGTGGACTGGAGTTGGAGGTTCGGGTCGCCTAAGTCCACGAGGGGATAGTCTTCGTAGCGCGGCATGCTCCACAGCTCGCGCGGCTCGCCGGCCAGCCGGTTGATCTGCACGTTGCCCAGGTCCATGCGCAGGGCGAACTGCACGGCGGGGCAGTGCACGTCGATCCGCCTGGCGATCCAGAGGTTCGTGAGCGGGTCAACGCGGTGCTCCCGCGCCACCGAACTGGCCACCACCTGGCCCTGCGGATCGAACAGGTACTGCCCCACGATCCATCCGTGCTGCGGGTCGATGATCGTCACCTTGGTCATGGGCCCGGCCTCGGTCTCGCGGATCGTCCGGACCTCGAGGCGGCCGTCCTTCAGGGCGTAGGGCCCCTGGTGTGGAAGCGAGGGATCGAACGTGCCCACCCCGAGGGCCTCGACGAGCCAGTCCGGCTCGATGGGCACCATCTGCCGGATGGGACTGTGATCGAAGCGGTCGTGCCGGCAAAAATACACGCCCGGCTGAGGCCCACGGCGGGCCCAGATCCAGAACAGCTCATCGTTGCTGCCCAGGTCGATCTCCGGCCCGGTGACCAGCGTGCCGCCGCGGAAACGGAACCGCTTGGGGCGCTCGAAGGCCATCGGGCCTTTCAGCGCGCCCGGCATCCCCTGCATGCCGATCTCCGCCTGCGGCGTCGAGAAGGACGTGATTTGTGCGTTGTTGCGGTTGACGGCCTCGATCACCTGCTCGAGCGTCGCGGCAGGCGGGAGCACGGGATGGTGCGCGACGGTCTGGCCCGAACGGAAGGGGCAACTGGCCCCGCTCAGCGCGACCAGGCCCGCGGCCGCAGCCAGCGTCCATGCCGATCGGCAGGTCCTCATGCGTTCTCCTTCACGCCGTAGCGAGACTTCCAAAGTCTTGAAGACTTCGGAAGTCTGGTTATGCCGTCCCGCCGACCAGTAGCTCGGCCAGCTCTTCCTGGATCTGCTGCGTTCGCTCCGCGCTGGGCGGCGCGGCCGGCACCTGATAGGTCGTCTCGCGCCGGGGGCAGTAGAGCACCATCACCTCGCGGCCCTCCGCGTCGATCTCCGTCTCCTCGTGCCGCATCACGCGGCGGCGGACCAGCAGCAGCGCCAGCACGAAACGCTTATCCCGGTCCTCCGGCCGGTCGGCCAGCCCCTCGAAGTACTCGAGCATCACGTCGTTGGGCGCCCATCCGATCCGCCGCGTGCCCTTGCCGGGCACGTGCGATCTCCACCAGCCCAGCGCGTTCCTGGGCGGCCCCGCCCATGCCTCGGCCGAGTAGTCCAGCCGCTGCGTCTTGGACCCCTCGGCGATCAGCACGGAATAGACCTCTTCGCCGGGCGTGAGCTCGCGCCCGGTCGCCGCGCAATGCCGAGTGAAACGCTGGATCTCGTAGTCCATCAGCGCCAACCGCCGAAAGCGCCGCCGCACGGCAGCCATCTACCCCCCACCCTAAGTGAGGGGATTTGTCGCGCGGCGAATCCGGCGGAGAGTACACGAAAGAGCCGCCCGACTCAATACGCGGTGAAGAACCGGGAGTTCGTCCCCCCCGGGCCGATGCGGATCCGCACGGGGCGAGAGCAGCGTGGGCAGTAGCCCTCGTAGGCGGTGCCCTCGCGATTGACATAAACCCTTGCGTACGCTCCACAACAGGCGAACTGGATGCCGATAAACCGGCGCCCCCGCCATGCCCTCCGGCAGGGGGGTTCCGAGCCGCTGCTCAAATCCAGGTTCTCGCCGGCCATCTTGCCTGGTCTCGCGGTTTCCTCGCGAACCCGAGCGACGCCACGCGCGTCGCCCTTAGCGTATCGTAGCGCCTCCTACCGGAGAAGATCGGATCGCGGCTGCGCCCCGCTTCAGTCCCCGGCTTGACTCCCCGCGCCCCCGCGTCTATCTTTAGCGAGACGGGCTTGAATGCCCCTCCCTGCGTCAACCCCTGAGTGACATGGCTTCCTCGAACCTCTTAGCGCTGCTGCTGGCGCTTCCCGCGGCCGGTCGGTCGTAGGGTTCACGGAGTCTGTCCTCACAAGAAGAAGCCTCACCACGAACCCCGAGACCGACCAGGTCCCGGGGTTTTTTTGTGCCCATGGTTCAGGTACCGACGTTCATCCAGTCCTTCGGCGGCATGCGCCGCCACAGCCCGACGAGGGCATGGTTGGTGTTGCCCGGGCCGACCAGGGGTCGGCAGCCGTGACCGAAGATGCCCTTTCAGATCGCAACGCAACGCCAGCTGTTTCAGGAATACCCTGCCATGCCCGATACGCAAGTCGCGAACGAAGCCTCCCAGTCCTCCGGCTCGCGGAGGATCGTCATCTTCGACACGACGCTCCGCGACGGCGAGCAATCGCCGGGCGCGAGCATGAACATGATCGAGAAGATGGAGATCGCCCAGGCCCTGGCCGACCTGGGCGTCGATGTCATCGAGGCCGGCTTCCCCATCGCCTCGCCCGGCGACTTCGAGGCCGTGCGCGAGATCGCCCGCACCGTGCGCGGCTCGACCATCTGCGGTCTGGCCCGCTGCCGCGAGGCCGACATCGACCGCGCCTGGGAAGCGGTCAAGCAGGCCGAGAGCCCGCGGATCCACGTCTTCCTGGCCACCAGCGCGATCCATCGCGAGCACAAGCTCAAGATGAGCAAGGAGCAGATCGTCGAGCGCGCGGTTGAGGGCGTGCGCCGCGCGGCGGGGTACTGTCCGGACGTGGAGTTCTCGCCGGAGGACGCCGCGCGGACCGAGGTCGACTTCCTCTGCCAGGTCGTCGAGGCGGCCATCGACGCCGGGGCCACCACGGTGAACATCCCCGACACGGTCGGCTACGCCACGCCCCGGCACATGGCCGGGGTGATCGCCACGCTCCGCCAGCGCGTCCCCAACGTCGACAAGGCCGTGATCAGCGTCCACTGCCACAACGACCTGGGACTGGCCGTGGCCAACAGCCTGGCCAGCGTCGAGGCCGGGGCCGGCCAGGTGGAATGCACCATCAACGGCATCGGCGAGCGGGCGGGCAACTGCTCGCTGGAAGAGATCGTCATGGCCCTGCGCACGCGGCACGACTACTTCGGGGCCGATACCCGCGTGGTCACGCAGCGGCTCGTGCCCACCAGCCGGCTGGTGGCCGGCATCACCGGGATCCAGGTGCAGCGCAACAAGGCGGTCGTGGGGCAGAACGCCTTCGCCCACGAGGCCGGCATCCACCAGGACGGTATCCTCAAGGAGCGCACGACCTACGAAATCATGCGCCCCGAGGACGTCGGCTTCACCAAGACCGATCTCGTGCTTGGCAAGCACAGCGGCCGTGCCGCCCTGGCCGACCGCGCCCGGGCCCTGGGCTACCGGCTCACGGGCGAGCAGCTCAACACGGTGTTCGAGGCCTTCAAGTCCCTGGCCGACAAGAAGAAGGAGGTTTACGACGGCGACATCGCCGCCCTGATCGAGCAGGAGCTGTACACCGTGGCCGACCGCTGGCTGTTCGAGGACTACCGCGTGACCACGGGCAGCGGAACCACGCCGCAGGTGTGGCTGAAGCTCCGCCGCGGCGAAGAGACCTTCGAGACCGAGCTCTCCGGCGGGGACGGGCCCGTGGACGCCGTGTTCCTGGCCATCGAGAAGCTCACCGGCATGTCGGTCGTGTGCAAGGACTTCCGCGTGCAGAGCGCCACGGTGGGCAAGGACGCGCAGGGCGAGGTGACCGTCGAGGTTGAGCATGAGGGCGCCCTGTACCGCGGCCGCGGCGTCTCCACCGACAGCGTCGAGGCCGCGGCGCGGGCCTTCGTCAACGCCGTGAACCGGGTCGCTGCCGTGACCAACGGCGGCGGGACGAAACAGCAGGGGGCCCAGGCGGTTTGACCCGGGGTCGACCCGAGGTTGACCCGAGGGGGCCGCATGCTGGCCACCTCGCGCCTGGCGTTCCCCAAACACGACGAACAAGCACAGGCGAGCCCGGCGGCGCACGCTGCCGCGTCGTCGGCGCCCGTTGGCCGAGTGGCGGAATTGGCAGACGCACAGGACTTAAAATCCTGTGGGGAGTAATCCCCGTGCGGGTTCGAACCCCGCCTCGGCTACTCTCGGCGCTCCGTTGGAGCGGCGAGTCGGACCACGCCGGCGATCGGGCAGCGAGAAGGGGTTCTCCTTATGCCAACTCCGCGGCAACGGGATTCTAACACTCGGTCGGTAGCCTCGCGGGGGTTGAAATCGCCATTGCGATAGGGGCCCTCAACCGGCATGAGCCACGTTCTTGTCGTAGATGACTCGGAACTGGATCGGCGGCTCGCCGGCGCGCTCCTGGAAAGCGGCACGGGGCGTTTCGTGCGGTATGCTTCCGACGGGCTGGAGGCCCTGGAGCAGATGGAGGCGAGTCTGCCCGTGCTGGTCGTTTCCGACTTGAACATGCCCAACCTGGACGGGATGCGCCTGGTGGAATCGATTCGCCGCCGGTTCCCGCACGTGCCCACGATCGTGATGACCGCGCACGGCAGCGAGCGCATCGCGGTGCAGGCCCTGCTGGCCGGTGCGGCCGATTTCGTCCCCAAGCTGAAGATGGCCGCGGAGCTGCTGCCTGCGGCGAGGAGCGTTCTGGAGATCGCCGCCGGCGACCGCTTTGGGCAGCGTGCTTCGGACTGCCTCCAGTACCAGGAACTCCGCTACGAGCTGGAAAACGACCTGGTGCTGGCGGCGTCGGTGGTTGAGCAGTTTCGCCAAATCGCCGGTTTGCTCTCGCTGATCGATCCGGCCGAGTCGATTCGGCTGGCCAAGGCCCTGATGGAGGCGATGGCCAACGCCGTCTATCACGGCAATCTGGAGCTGTCCTTCGAGGACGCCGCCTTGGGGGCCGCGTCGGAAGTCGCGGTCCGGCGACGCAACGACCCTCCCCACCGCGATCGTCGTTTGCACGTCCGTGCGACGTTCAGCCGCCAGGAGGCGGCGTTCACGATCCGCGACGAGGGTCCCGGGTTCGACGTAGCGCGGCACCTGCCCGACGTGACCGCGGAGCCCTCGCGGTTGAACGAGCTTGCGGGGCGAGGCCTCGTGCTCATTCGCCTCTTCATGGACGACGTGCGATTCAACGCGACCGGAAGCGAGATCCACATGGTCAAGCGGGCGCGCCGTGGAGCGGCCGCCTGACGCCCCGCGCCCGGGTGCATCCCCCGCGCAGCGACCCACGCGGTGCCCGTGTGCGTCAGGCCTCCTGGAGGCAGCCGTCCAGGGCGAACTGGCGGTGGAGCCTCTCCAGTTCCTCTCGGCCGAAGCGACGCTCGACCACGCTGGGGCGGAGGACCTCGAAGCCGTGCCGGTCGCCCGCAAACGCCACGGAGACCTTGGGGCTGGCACTGGAGGGTTTCACCTCCGACAAGCGGATCGCCCCAATGGCCGTGCCTTCGTGGTAGATGAAGGCGTATTCTCCGACCGCGAATCGCAGGGCGAGCATCGTCCACCTCCGTGCTGCGAGAGGGTCACTCCGTTGGCCAGCGAGCGCCGGGGGCGCCGCGGCGTTCGCGCCAAGTGCCGCGCCGCCCCCCTTCTGGGCGCGCGGAATTGTAGCAAACCGCCCCGCCGCTCCCAATAGCAGTTTTCGGCAATCGTGGGCAGCAATAGGCAGCCGGCAGCCTCGACAGGCTCCTCTTGACTCGCGAAGGATAATTATGGCATAAATATTTAATAACTATCCGCAAGTGTCGTCCCGCAGCGGCATGGCGCGGTCGTTGGCCTCGGCGTGGGAGCCCAGCGTGCATGGGGAAACGCAAGAACGTCACGCCCACCGAGCAGATCACGATTGCGGCAACCCCCCAGGCCGTCGAGGTCCTCACGCACCTGGCCCGCCAGGGGCTTCACGGAAAGAACGTGGCCGAAGTGGCGGAGCGTCTTCTGACCGAAAAGCTCCGCGAGTTCGTGGACTGGCGCAAGATCCCCAGCGACGAGTTGGGACAGTGAGCGGAGGTTGTCCGCACACGCCGCAACGGCGGGACGCCACGGGCAGCTTGCTCGCGCGTGCCCGAACTGGCAGACAAGCAACAAGGAGGGCCCTCGGATGAGAGACTCGGAAGTCGTGGTCCAGCCGGCCGCCGTGAGCATCGTGGGGGCAGGCCGGTACCTGGGTGTCAGCGCGGATACGGTGCGACGGCTGATCCGCGCCGGCGCGATCCCCCACGCCCGCATCGGCAACAGCATCCGCATCCGACTTGCCGACCTGGACGACTACCTTCAGAGCCAGACCACGCGCCAGTGGCAGCCGCTCGACGGTCGCGGGCGCAACACGGGGTAGCGGCGGCGGGAGGTGGGGATCAGGAATCGGGGGTCAGGAGGCGGGGGCCGACCTCTCGACTCATCCTTCACTCACCGATCGAACCAGCTCTTCAGCGTATGCACGGTCGCCGCGCGGCCCATGCGCGCGATCGAGGTGGTCAGCGGGATGTCCTTGGGGCACACCTTGACGCAGTTCTGTGCGTTGCCGCACACCTGGATCCCGCCTTCGGAGACCAGCGAGTCGAGCCGTTCCTTGGCCGTCATCGCGCCCACGGGGTTGGTGTTGAACAGATCGACCTGCGAGATGGCGAACGCCCCCATGAACGACCGGTTGTTCACCTCCTCCTCGCGGCGGTGGTGATCCTCCTCGCTCTCGCCAGGCAAGCGCTCCAGCTCGATCTTGAGGAACTGGGGGCAGGCCTCCAGGCAGCAGCCGCACGTCATGCACTTGCTCAGGACGTAGGCGATCTCCTGGTTCTCCTGCGACTGGCGCGGACCGGGGCCCATGTCCAGGTAGCTATCGACCGGGATCCAGGCCTTGACCTTCTTGAGCGTGGAGAACATCCGCGAGCGATCGACCATGAGGTCCCGGATCACCGGGAACTTGGTCATGGGGCGAAGCTCGATCGCGTCCGGCTTCTCCTCCAGCAGCTTATCGACCAGGGCCGTGCAGGCCTGGCGCACCCGCCCGTTGATCACCTGGGTGCAGGCCCCGCACACCTCCTCCAGGCAGTTGCAGTCCCAGGCGACCGGGGCCACGGGCTTGTTCTCGGCGTTCCGGGCCAAGGCCGCGATCTTCTGCAGCGCGCTGATCACGTTCATGTCCGGCTCGTAGGGCACGCGAAACCGCTCCCAGTAGCTCGGCTCGCCCGGGGCGTCCTGGCGAAGAACGACCACGTCGAACGACTCGATCCTTCCCGCTTTGCCGTTGGAAGAGGCTTGGGTCATGATCCTGCAGATTCTCCCCTATTGAGCGGAAGCCACGGCTTGCTCCTGGCGCTCGCGCCAGACCTTCTCGATCACCTCGCCGCCCACCACGCCGTAGAGCCTGGGGCGCGGCGGGATGATGGACGTGTCCACGTCCTCGTAGCTCAGCTGCGGCTCGCCCGAGGAGTCGAGCTCCGCAATCGTCGTCTTCAGCCATTGGCGGTTGTTCTCCTCGAAACGGTCGCACCACGCTTCGGCCTGGCGCTGTCTCTCGTCCGCCTCCGAGGCATCGACCTGGGGCATGGCGAACTCGGGCTTGTAGTGCGCCCCGCGGCACTCGTCGCGGGCGATGGCCCCCTTGAGGATCGTCCTGGCCAGCGGGAACATGTCCTCCAGGGCCCGGGTGAAGACCACGTTCTGGTTGGTCCAGTTGCCCGTGTCGGCCAGCGCGCTGCGCGCGGCTCGCTCCGCGAGCTCTTGGACTCTCTGGTAAGCCGCCTCGAGCTGATCGTTGTGGCGGACCACGGTGGCCGTCTCGGTCATCACGCGGCCCAGCTCCTGGTGGATCAGATACGGGTTCTCGCCGTCGCCGTCGCGGCTGAGGAGGTCCTTGTAACGGGCCTGGTGCCGGGCGACCGCCTGGTCGAACAGCGACGACGGCTGGTCCGCGGCCGACCCGTCGGCGAGGTTGCTGAGCATCGTCGCCACGCCCGGCGCGGCGATCAACCCGCTGAAGATGCAGGAGATCAGGGAATTGGCCCCCAGGCGGTTCGCGCCGTGATACTGGTAATCGCACTCGCCGATGGCGTACACGCCGGGAACGTTCGTTTGGTGGTTTCGCGGGGACCCGATCTCCAGGCCTCCCTCGGCGCTGCGCTCGTAGTCGGCCCACAGCCCCCCCATCGAGTAGTGCACCGCGGGAAAGATCTTCATGGCCGTGGTGCGCGGATCGACCCCCTGGAACTTCTGGTAGATCTCCAGGATGCCGGCCAGCTTGCGGTCGAGCAGCGCGCGCGGAAGCTGGCTGACGTCGAGATACACGCACAGCCGGTCCTGCTCGACGCTTAGTCCCTCCCTGGTGCAGACGTTGAAGATCTCCCGGGTGGCGATGTCGCGGGGCACCAGGTTGCCGTACTTGGGATACCGCTCCTCGAGGAAGTAGTAGCGCTCGCTCTCGGGGATCTGCGACGGCGGGCGCGGGTCCTGCGGCCGGCGCGGGACCCAGACGCGCCCCCCCTCGCCGCGGGCGCTCTCGCTCATCAGCCGCAGCTTGTCGGCCCCGGGCACGGCCGTGGGGTGGACCTGGATGAACTCGCCGTTGGCGTAGCGCGCGCCGGCCTGATAGGTGCGGCTGGCGGCGCTACCGGTGCAGGCCATCGACATGGTCGAGCGGCCGTAAACCAGCCCGCAACCGCCGGAGGCCACGATCACCGCGTCGGCTGGAAAGGCGCGGATCTCCATGCTCACCATGTCCTGGGCGACGCAGCCGCGGCACTGACCGGTCTCGTCCAGAATCGGGCCAAGGTAATCCCAGAACTCGTGCTTGATCACGTGGCCCGTGACCTCCCAGCGGCGGACCTGCTCGTCCAGTGCGTAGAGCAACTGCTGGCCCGTCGTCGCCCCGGCAAAGGCGGTTCGGGCGAACAGCGTGCCGCCGAAGCGGCGCTGGTCGCGGAAGCCCTCGGGCGTGCGGTTGAACGTCACCCCCAGCCGGTCCATCAGGTCGATCACGCGCGGGGCCCACTCGGCCATCTCCTTGACCGGCGGCTGGTGCTGGAGGAAGTCGCCCCCGTAAACCGTGTCGTCGAAGTGCTTCCACTCGGCGTCGCCGAGCTGCCGGGTGAGGCTGTTGACGCTGTTGATGCCGCCTTGGGCGCAGCAGCTATGCGATCGCTTGACCGGCGTGAGGCTGAACAGATCGACGTCCACGCCCAGCTCAGCGAGCTTCATGGTGGCGGCCAGGCCGGCCAGCCCTCCGCCGACGACGGCGACACGGTGCTTTGCCATTACGCGCGTTCCGTAAAGTGACGCGGGATCCTGGAAACGGGGGCCGGCAGCGAAGCCTGTTGCGGAGACGCGGCCGCGGGCTTGCCGGTCTCGGCCGAAGGGGACTTGGCGGCCGGTACGTCGGCCCGGAGCATGCCCCAGAGGGCCCCCATGCCAACCACGGCGAGCCCCAGCCCGAACGCCGCGCACGGGATCTTGGCCCACTGCTGGGCCCGGGGACTGGTCCACGCGCCCCAGGTGATGCCCATGGTCCAGATGCCGTTGGCCAGGTGATACACGCTGGCGAGCGTGCCGATCGCGTAGAGGACCGGAAACACCCAGAACGACTGAAGGGCCTCGGCGGCCGTGTAGGCGTGCTTGGGATCGAACTGGGCCCCGCCCAGCGGCTGGGCCACGTACTGAACCCACCACTCCCAGCGAAGCCAGCCGTGCATGTGAAAGACGTGCCAGAAGATGAACAGGAAGGCGATCACGCCCGTGGTCCGCTGGAGCGTGTAGCGGACGTTGCCCTCGTAGGCGTAGCTGCCCACGTTGCGCTTGCCGCGCGTGACGATCACCATCCCGATCAGACCGTGGAAGAGGATCGGCAGGAAGATCACCGACCACTCGAGGAACAGGATCGTGGTCGGGCCGAGCTTGTGAATCTGGTCGGCACGGTGCTGGTAGGCGGCCAGGCCGTCGATGATCGCGGCATTGGTCGCCAGGTGGAACACCAGGTATCCCCCGACGGGGATCAGTCCGAGCAGCGAGTGGACGCGGCGGATGAGGAACTCATGGCGCCCGAACATCGAAGCCACGTCGAGGTACTGCACGAGCGATCCCTTGCCTGCGAGGAAGAGAGACCGGGCATCGAAACGACCCGACCGCGTCCCACAAGCGGAAAGGAGGGGGCACAGCGGCGTGCTCCCTGAGGCGCGGAAGACCCTCCGAAGTCCTCCCGTCAAGCGATGCCCTCCTGTCAGAAGTGTAAAGGAAGAGCACGTCGTGACAAGAGGCCCGTGCTCCCCCCGAGCGGGGAGCGATGATGACGACCGATGGGCTCCGTCGTGGCGGCCGCGGAGGCAGGCGACGCTGCCAATCTGGCAGAACCCGTTGCTGGCCAACAACTTCCTCGATGGGACGAGTCCCCGGGCGCACTTTGGTCGCCGTGAGCGACGGGCCGATGTAAGATAGGACAGGTCAAGCCTTTCCGGCGGAACGGGGCCGTGCCGTCCAAGCCGCCGGGGTGCATGGCACCCGGTTTGCTTGTTGCAGGATCATCTCGGCTCTTGGAGGGTCTCCGCTTGGGAGCGATTCGGCGAGATCCACCCCATGACGATCGATCCCCCGACACTGCTGATCACCGACGATGATGCGGCGTTCCGCCAGACGCTTCAGGGCGTGTTCGAGCCTCGCGGGTTTCGGACGGTCCTGGCCGGCGACGGCGAGGAGGCGCTTCGGATCGTGCACCGCCAGGACGTTCACCTGGTGCTGTTGGACATGCACATGCCCAAACTGACCGGTCTGGAGACGCTGCGGCGTCTCAAACAGGTCAAGTCCCTGTTGCCGATCATCCTCTTGTCGGCGGGGCTGGACGAGTGGCTTGCGGAGCAGGCCCGCGAGGCCCGTGCTTTCTCCGTCCTTTCCAAGCCGGTTTCCGGGCGCGAGATCACCAACATCGTGCGCCAGGCCCTGAAGAGCGCGTACGGCTGGTCCACCGAGTAACCGACCGGGCGATCAGAAATCCGCGCTCGGCCGGCTCGGGTTCCGCTTCGCTCAGGCTCGCCCGTCACGACGGGGTCAACGGCACCTTATGCGCCAGCCGTAAAGCGCCAGACACACCGCGGCGAGCAGTGCCAGGCCCAGCGTGCCCGGCTCGGGCACGCCGACGTAGAGCTGAAGCGTGGTGCCGCTGCCGACCAGCCGGTAGCGGAAGGACGTGGCCGGGAGCATGCCGTCCGGCTGGACGAGGTCGAAGCTCTCGCCGAGCGTCACGCCCATTGCGGCGGTGACCACGTCGAAGGCGTCGTCCGGGAGCGGCACGAAGCCGTCGAGAAGCTCGACCTCCAGCAGGCCTTCGAGGACGGCGCTTCCGGTCAGATCGACGAAGTCGTATCCCGCGCCGTCCGGCGTGGCCTGGTCGCCCTGGTCGTAGCCGTTGATGCCGATCTGCAGGGTCCCCGCGTTCTGGTCGTAGCTGCCCAGCACGGTGGTCATGCCGATCGGATCGCCCGGAGCCATGGCACCCCCGGACTGCACGAGCTTGGCGCCGGCAAAGGCCGGGTCGAAGTCGAGCGTGTCCAGGGGCGCGTAGATCGCGAGGGCCGTGCCGTCGAACGGATCGGCCCCGTCCGCCAGCAGGTCGCCCAGCGAACTGCCCAAGGTGTCTGCGGCGGTGTACAGCCGCTGGATTTCGGTCGCGGTCAGCGCCCGGCCCCAGAGGGAGAACTCGTCGATGCGCCCGTCCCAGTCGCCATCGTTGTCCGAGCCGATTCGCCCGAGCCCCAGCCCGAAGGGCACTTCGTTGCCGGCTGCGCGAAGGAAGTCGTCCGGCTCGTCGGAGGCGGTGTCGCCCGTCGCGTTCGAAGGCGGAGCCAGCGTGCCGAGGAGCTGTCCGTCGAGATATACCTCGACGGTGCTCTCGGTGCTCGGCGTGTCGTTGCGCGCGGCGTCGAAAGTAAGCGCCAGGTGGTGCCACTGGCCATCGGTCGGGTCGCCGATGTTGGCGTCGAACTTGAACTGGCCTCGCTGGTTGTTGTTCGTGTTGGAGTCGAAGTAGAAGCCGACATCCTTGTCATCGTCGTCCTGGTGGCCACCAAGTCCGACCTCGATGTTGTCGTTGCCCACGACCGCTCCCTGTCCGAACAGCATGGCGTGGATGTTGTGGCTCGATTCGCCGCCGGGATCGCTGTCGAACTGGAACCACATGGCCACGGAGAAGAGGTCCGGGGTATTCGGGTCACCGAGGACAGGCACCTGGCTGCCGAAGCTGACCGAATCGTTGCCGCCGTCGAAGTCGATGGCGCTTCCGACCTTGCCCGCCACGAGGGCGGCCACAGTCATCGACGACTCCGTGCCGACGGCGCCGTGGTGATTGCCGCCCGAGACGTCCGGTGTGGTCAGGCCGCCGGTGCCGGCCAACCCGTCGGCCCCGGCCGTGCTGCTGGGCTCGAAGGTCCCCAGATTCAGCAGCGTGCCGCCGGTCCAGTTGAATTGACTGCCGTCGGCTTCGGTCACCCGCATGGCGCCACCGTGCATGTCGAGCGTGCCGCCGGAGAGGTTCAGCCGATCCGAGGCGTTTTCGAAGTGGATGCTGCTCCCGGTGAAGCTCAGCTCGGCGCTGTCCGAGACGTTGACCGTGTCCGCGCCGCCACCCCGGTAGTTGAGGTTCCCGCCGATCGTCGTCTTCGAGTTGCCCGCGAGGTTCACCGTCATCGTCCCGCCGCCGTTGTTCGACAGGTTGAGGTCGCGGCCGATGTTCAGCTCCGCACCGCCGCCCACGTCCAGTTGGGCGGTGCCCGCGCCGTCGGTGGTCACGTCCTGACCGACCGTCACGCTGGCCGGGGCGTCGGTGTCGCTGATCGAGACGATCCCGACCGTGCCGCCGTTGTTCACGTCGGCGATCTCCAGGTGCCGCTCGACGGTCACCGTACCGCCGGTCATGTTGAACGTGCCGGTGGCGCCGCCGTTCTTGCCCACGCGCATGTCGCGGTCCGCGCCGCCCCCGTCGGTGCCGACGTTCAGCTCCCCGCCCTGCATGTTGTGGGTGCCGAGGCCGAGTTGGTATTCCCAGCCCACGTCGATCACGCCGTCCTGCTGGTCGAAGAAGCCCTCGCCCGCATTGCCGACGTTAAACTGCCGGGTGACGTCCATCGTGCCCCCTTGCATCTCGTACTCGGCGACCACACCCTTGTCGGTGTTGCCGCCCAAGACGAGGTTCTGCCGATCGCCGTTGCGACCCATGGTGACCGCGGTATTCGGCTCCTGGACGAACCGTCCCCTTCCGCCTTGCTCGCCGATCATCAGCCGGGCGCTGTCCAGGTCGAGGGTCTGGCCGTCCTTGAGGGTGAACGTGGTCTGCACGGTCTCGTCGGCGTGTCCCACGAAGAGCTCGTTGAGCGTCAAATCGGTGCCGTTGAAGTTGAAGGAGGCACCCGAGTCCATTTCGATGCGGCCGTTGCCGGCGGTGCCCATCTCGCCCACGTCGAGCGTGCCGCCCCGAAGCAGGTACCGGTCGCCGCTGCCGGTGTCGGAGAACGACAGGGTATCGACCGTGACCGTGCCCCCGGTCTGGGTGACGGTGCCCCGCTGCGTGTTGCCGATCATCAACTCGCCGTGGACGGTCAGGGCCCCCGCGCCGACGTCCAGGCTGGTTGCGTCGGCGCCGTCCTCCGGCGCGATCAACAGGTCGCTGTCGCGCACCGCGTCGGCGTCGGCCTTGTCAATGATCGCGGCCACGGCGCCGGTGCCGAACGACTCCAGGGACTCCAACTGCAACTGATTTCCGCTCGGGGTCACGTTCCACCCCGGGCCGGGCGTGATGTTGCCCGGGCCGACGATGTCTCCCGCAGTGGGAGCCTGAAGGAAGACGAACGGATCGCCCGGACTGATGACGATCGTCGCGGCCCCGCTGGGGAGCACGTGGTCGCCGGCGGGCGTCTCCCAGTTGTTTTTGTCGTCCCAGGAGCCGGCCGTGCCGACCCACGAGACGCTCTTGGCCGGATCGGCCGCGTTGCCGACCGCGCTGAGGTCCAGTTCGGCGTCCACCACGGCGCCCGCGCTGAACGTGGCCGCGCCGGCAACGTCCAGCGGCGTGACCCCGGCGGCCGGGTCGGCGATGGAGAGCAGCAGGGTGCCGCCCGTCTGGTTATAGTCGGTGACCTGTCGCGCCGTGTCGGTTCCGGCGAGCACCAGCGTTCCGCCCGCGACGTTCACCGTGCCCGTGCCTGTGCCGACGCTGGCGCCGCCTTCGATTCTTGCCACGCCGCCGCTGACATGGAGGGTGCCGGCGAAGCCGTCCTGGCCAAGCTCCAGCGCGTCGTGGATCGTCAACTGACCGCCCGCCACGTTGACCTCGCCGTCGCCGCTGACGCCCAGGGTGGCCGAGGCGTCGGCCCCGATCCGCAGCGTCGCGACCTCGAAGCCGTCGCCGGCCTGGGTTGCGACCGCCCCGAAGCCGGCGACGACCACCGTGTCCGTCGTGGTGGGCAGGACGTTGTTGGGGAGCGTGGTCTGGGCGGCCGGGTCGTTGTTGACGCGCCAGTTGACGTTGCTGCGCCACTGGCCGTCGCCCGCGTCGTTGTCCCAACCCACCTCCACGCCGTCGTCGGTGTAGGCGTAGAACGCCCGCTCAAAGGCGAACACGCTGGCCGCCTCGGGCGTGTGGCCGCGCTCGTCGTCGACGAACGTGTCCTCATCCACGGTCAGTTTCACCTGGTTGGCAAGGACCTCGCCCCGGCGGATCCAGCCGCCGTCGCCGCCGTCGCGCCGGGCCATCGAGGCCACCACCAACGGCGCGGTGCTGAACGTCTGATTGAAAGGTACGGCCACCCCGTCGCCGTCCGGGTCTTGATCGGCCCAGCCGCTTATGCCGTCGGCCGAGATCAGCGAGTCGAACAGGACGCTCCCGCCGTCCACGGTGTACTTGCCGCCGAAGCCGTCGAGCGTGCCGTCGGTCTGCGTCAGAGCGACGTAGCCGATGGTCTCGGTGACCACGGTACCCCCGTCCCCGTCCGCCTCGGCCCGGTCCAGCGCCGTCTCGAAGCTGCCCGAGCCGAGGTTGCGCACCGCGTTGGTCAGCCACGGAACCGATCCGCCGTCAGGCAGGTCGCCGTTCTCCTCGCTGTTCATGGTCTGCGTGAACACCTGCACCGCCGGGGCCGAGGCAAAACTCGACAGGCTCACCGTCTGCCAGTCGCTGCTTTCCGGCAGGGCGGTGCCCTTGAACACCGTACCGTCAGTGTCCAGCGAGCCCGCCTCGAGGAACACGCCTGGGGCGACTTCCCACGTGCCGGGCGTGACCGCGAAGTAGGCCACGTCGGTCATCGCCCCGTGGGTCCCGTCCAGATTGCCAGGCTCCAGGTGCAGGACCTCGAAGCCCGTGCGCGTGACGTGGCGAATCCGCAGGCTCGACGGGTCGATCCCTTCGTTGGTGGCCACGGCGAAGACCAGCGGGGCGCGGTCGTACGTCTGCTGGAACGTGACCGTCTGGAACGTGGAATTGGCGTCCGTCGCCGGCAGATCGAACGAGCCCGACTCGAACAGCGGCGCCGCCAGGGCAGCCTCCCAGGCCAGCAATCCCCCCACGAGGATCGCGGAAGCGAAGAGATGAGTGAGGCGAAGTCCAGAAGTGCAGCAACGAGACCAGCGCATGGCGTATGCTCCTCCCGTTTCATGCCCGAAACGATTAACCCGGTGCGAGCAACACGCGGCGTGGCCGATCGGCCGGTGAGCAAGCCGAACGGGCGCGGGGGCAGCGCCGGGGACGAATACCGGATCCCTGGCCCAGGCCCCGAGTGGGCCGATCGACGAGCCACGCTGAGGCCGAGCCTATCCCGGACCTGCAACTCGATCAACCCGCTGACACGGAATTCCAGGAAATCCGCAAGATCAACCTGGACAAGGGAGTGAAAACCCCCCTGGATTACTACAGGGCCTGTTTCGATTTCCTGTTGCGCCGTGGCAGCGCGCCGCGGCGAGGGTTCTCAAGTCAGAGATGTGCAGAGGGGTCCGGGTTTTGCGGGAAACACGCAAGGCGATTCAGTGCGCGGCGACCGGTTCGCCCAAGGCGGCCACGGCGTAGCGGACCATCTGCGCCGAATAGCCCCAATCGTTGTCGTACCAGCGCATCAGCTTGACCAGGTTTCCGTCACGACCTGGATGATGTCGAGATCGACGATCGACGCCCGCACGTCGCCGACGATGTCCGACGAGACGATCGAATCGTCGGAGTTGGTCGAGTCTCTCCGGCAGGAGCTTTGGCCGGATCATTGAGTTGGCGCGGGAAAGGGGATTCGCCACGACCATCGTCTATTCGATTAGTGGACTTCTGTATTTCGAACTCCCGTCGGGCGAGCTGGTCGCGCGGGTCAAGGCGTGTCTCGAGGGAAGGCCACGAGCCCCAGCTTCTCTCCAGCCGCATCATCGCCGATCTCGAGGTCAGCGAGCACCTGGGCCGGGTCATCGCGCACGACCGGCTGCGCAGGGGCGGGCCCGGGGCCGGCCGAGTCCAGAAAGCGGCGCTCGCGGCGGCTCGACGTCGCGCGACCCGCCGCGCGAGCCTCAGCCTTCGCGCCCGTTGATGAGGTCGATCAACTGCCGCAGCCGGCCGAAGTCGCGCCGGTTGAACGCGAAGATCAGCCGCGGCAGCCGGGCCAGGTCCGGATCGTCGAGCTCCTCGGGAAGGGCCTCGCCGGCGCGGAACCTGCCCTCCAGGAGGATGTCGGCGAACCGGGTATTGACCGCGTCGAGCTTCTCCTCGGAGAGCGGCTCGTGGAGGCGCAGCACCAGCTCGCGCTTCACGTACCGCATGCTGTGGTAGTTCCGGTAGAACCCGAGCGTCTCTTCCACGGCCTCCTCGACGCGATCGGTGACGCGGTACAGGGCCAGGTCGGTCGGGCTGATCATGCCGCGGCCGAGGAGTTTGCGCTCGACGAAACCGTGGAAGTCGGACCAGTAGTCCCCGCCCGGCTCGTCAAGGAAAACGATGGGCACGACATAGTGCTTTCCGGTTTGCACCAGCGTGAGGACCTCCAGCCCCTCGTCGAGCGTGCCGAAGCCGCCGGGCAGAAGACACATGGCGTGGCTCTCCTTCACGAACATCAGCTTGCGCGTGAAGAAGTACTTCATGTGCACGAGCTTGGGGTCGCCGGCAATCACCTCGTTGGCCGACTGCTCGAAGGGCAGGAGGATGTTCAGCCCCATGGCGTGCTCCCTGCCGGCGCCGACATGCCCGGCCTCCATGATCCCGCTGGCCGCCCCGGTGACGACGAACCAGCCGTGGCCGGCCATGGCGCGGCCGAACTCGACCGCCTGCTGGTACGCGCGGGCTTCGGGGGGCGTTCGGGCCGACCCGAACATGGTTACCTTGCGGGCCGAGCGATACGGGGAGAAGACCTTGAAGGCGTATCGCAGCTCGCGCAGCGTGCGGCTGAGGATCTTCAGGTCGCCGCGGCTGGTGCGGTCCCGCACCAGCTTGTCGGCCGACTCGCGGATCCTGGCAATCAGGTCGGCCACGTGACGCGAGCCCGACCGCCCCTCGCGCCCCTGGGGCGACGCCGATCCGCCGTCGGTGCTCGGGGGCTTCGGGCTTGGAGGTTGATGGTCGCTCAAGGCAATCCCGCGCTGGCGTGAGACGAAGGGGTGGGACCCGCTCAACCGTCCACCCCAAGGCGGCCACTGCGATCCCTGCCTGCGGCACTTGGGAGGACGCCCTGCTCGGGTCGGCGGCCGAGCCGTTCCCTATTGTAGCCCCCGCGCGTTAGCGAGTCGCAAGGCTTGCGAAGGCGCAAGCCGTCTTCTAGACTTGGGGTTTATGGCGAGCGTCACCATCCAGGACGACGTGACGATCCTCCAGTTCGGCCCTCGCTACGACTCGCTCGACGAGGCCGTCCTGATGGACGCGGGGGGCGTCCTACTCTCCCAGGCGACACACGCCCAACCGCCCAAGCTGCTGCTCGACCTGTCGCAGACCGAGTTCATCGGGTCGCGCTTCATCGAGCTGCTGGTTCGGACGTGGAAGCGGCTCCAGGAGCGGGGAGGCAGGATGGTACTTTGCGGGCTCCAGCCGTTCTGTGCCGAGGTGCTACAGACCACCCGACTGAATGCCGTCTGGCAGACCGCGGATCGCCGCGAGGAAGGATGGGCGCTGCTGGCCGAAGCGGGCGGACGAGAGACGCCCTAGACCGGGCCTCTCGCATCGGCTTTTTGGGGCGGCGCCTCTGGTATCGACCGGCTTTGGACGGGCGCAGGCGGACGTGACGGTCAGGCCACGGGCCGGCGATAGTGCTGGTAGGCGAGGATGACTTCGTAAAGGTCCATCGAGATGGTCACTTCGTCGTCCTCGAAGTCGCGTAGCCAGGTACGTTCCGACTGGACGGCGTCGGCCAGCAGCGGCAGGATCTCGACGAGCGGGACGGTGACGTTCTGCCGGAGTTGGCGGCCTGGGCTGAGTTGGGGCGTCGCGCGGTCCTCTTGAGGGCCGTAATACACGCGGAGGTTCGGTCGCATGGCGAGTTCATCCTTGAACGAGGCAAGGTAGCGCAGGCCTTGGCGTCTCGATGGCCCCCACCGCCGCAGCCGGGACATGGTATTGTCGGTTCCCTCCCTGTCCGTTTCCTCTTGTATCGGCCGGGAGCGTCTTGTGGGTTTGCTGTTTTTGTAGGAAAATGCGGCTTTTTCGCGATGACCGCATTGTCGCGGTCGCGCGACGGGCCGAACGCTGGGGCACGGACGGCTCCCCCTGCGAGAACGCGGGTCGGTCGCCCCGCAGCCTATGGCGGCGGGCGCGCCGAGCCCGGTTTCATCCGTAAGTCGCGCAAACTTCCGAGGTTGCGCAGCGTCTCGCCTACGCGGTCTTAAGCGGTTATGCCCGAAACGGTGACGATCGACCTGCGGCATGTGGCCCGTGGCCTGGGGATCCCTCTTCGGCAGGTGGAAGCCGTTGTCGAGCTGCTCGACGACGGCAACACGGTGCCTTTCATCACGCGGTACCGGAAGGACCAGACGGGCGGCCTGGACGAAGAGCAGATCCGCCAGGTCCAGGCCCGGCTCGCCAAGAACCGGCTCCTGGCGGAACGCAAGCAGACGATCCTTCGGTCCATCGAGTCGCAGGGGAAGCTTACCGAGGAGCTCGCCCAGCAGATCCTGGCGGCCGGCAGCACCCGGCGGCTGGAAGACCTTTATCTCCCTTTCAAGCCCAAGAAGCAGACCCTGGCCACCACGGCCCGCACCCGCGGCCTGGAGCCCCTGGCCGAGGAGATCCTGCGGGCCGACCCAGCCTGCGCGAACCTGGACCAGCGCGCGGCTGACTTCGTCAACCCGGACAAGCAGGTGCCCACCGCGGCCGACGCCCTGTTGGGAGCCGGACACATCCTGGCCGAGGTGTTCAGCGAGCGCCCGCCGCTTCGGCACAAGATCCGCGAGATTCTCGCCCGCTCGGGCAAGCTCGTCTCATCCAAGGTGGGCGCGGCCAGCAAACCCGCCGAAAGCCCGGCCCCCGCGGTGCCCGTGCCGAAGGAGCCCGCTGCCCCCCCGCCTTCAGCTCCGCCGGCTGATGCGCCGGCTGCTCCGCGTGTCGGCGAGCCGACCGACGAGAAGGACCCATCTTCGCCGTGCGCGGAGCAGCCGCCAAGCGAAGCCGAGTCGGCGCCGGGCCAGCCTGATGCGGTAGCGGAGCCGCGCGATGAGGCGGCCCCTGCGCTTGAGCCTTCGGACGCGGGCATGGTCCAATCCGGCTCTGAAGCGCTGGCCCCTGCGGAGGCCCCCCTGCCCGATCCTCCTGAAGCGGAGGAGACTGCGAATCCCGGAGGAGACAGGGGGTCTGGTGAAGGAGGAGGCGAGCTGCCCTCGCAGCCCGATTCCGAGCAGGCCCACACGGAGACGGAACCCGCGTCGGCCGACAGCGGGACGGGCCAGCCGGAGAAGGATCCCGGTTCAGACGCCGCCGACCAGGACCAGCCGGTCTTGGCGGAGCCCGAAGCGCGGACCCCGTCGTCCGGCGAAACCGTGCCCGGCCCCTCCGCGGACACTTCGCCGGAGACGGAAACCGGCCAAACGGCGGGAGTCGAGCCTTCGGAGTCCTCGGCAGCGGCCGAAGCGCCAGGCGTCGCGGTGCAGCCCGCGGGCTCCGAGCCGGTGGCCGCGGCGGAGCCTGGCCCACCGCCGGCTCCCGCGGCCGGGGAAGACGCCAGGACGGCCGAGCCGGCCGAGTCCAGGCCGCCGCCGGGCGCCTCGGCCGCCGTTCCCGAGGCGCCGGCGAGGGCGTCTGGTGCGAAAACCTCTGACAAACCCGCCAGGCCCAAGCGCAAGCCGACCAAGGCCGAGCTTCGGCGACAGAAGAAGGAGCAGAAGAAGAAGCGCGTCGAGCAGAGGAAGGAGAAGGCGTTTTCCGACTACTTCGACTTCCAGGAGGAGTTAAAGAAGATCCCGCCGCACCGCGTGTTGGCCATCAACCGGGGCGAGCGGGCCAAGGTGCTTCGGGTGCGGATCGAGAGCGACCACGAGGCGATGCACCGCGTCCTGGACGAGGAGTGCGTCGCGGAGGACCGGCCCCACGCCGAGTTCCTCCGCGGCTGCGCGCGCGACGCGCTGGCGCGCCTGATCCTCCCCGCCCTGGAACGGGAGCTCCGCCGCGAGATGACCGAGAAGGCCGAGGCCCACGCGGTCGAGGTCTTCGCCAAGAATCTCCGCAACCTGCTGTTGCAGCCGCCGGTTCGCGGGCGGCGTGTGCTGGCCGTCGATCCGGGCTTCAAGAGCGGATGCAAGCTGGCCGCGCTGGATCAGTTTGGCAACGTCCTGGCCCACGACGTGATCTACCTGGTGGGCCGACCGGAGCGTCGCGAAGAGGCGAACGGGCGCGTCGCCGCGCTCGTGGACAGGTTCGGGCTCTCCGTGGTGGCCATCGGCAACGGGACGGCGTGCCGCGAGGCCGAGGACTTCTTCTCCGAGATGATCGCCGGGGAGCTGAAGGACCGCGGCGTCCGCTACGTGATCGTCAACGAGGCCGGGGCGAGCGTCTATTCGACCAACCGCCTCGGGCGCGAGGAGTTCCCCGAGTACGACGCCAGCGCGCGGGGGGCCATCTCCATCGGGCGCCGCCTCCAGGACCCGCTGAGCGAGCTGGTCAAGATCGATCCGGCCAATATCGGCGTCGGCCTGTACCAGCACGACGTGAAGGCCAAGCACCTCCAGGCCTCGCTGGATGAGGTCGTCGAGTCGTGCGTCAACTACGTGGGCGTGGACGTCAACACGGCCAGCCCGTCGCTGTTGGGCCACGTCTCCGGGCTCAACCAGCTCACGGCGCGGCGGGTCTTCGACCATCGCATGGATCACGGGCCGTTCCGCAGCCGCGCCCAGTTGAAAGACGTCCAAGGGTTGGGCGACGCCACGTTCGTCCAGGCGGCCGGGTTTCTCAAGATCAGCGCGGGCGAGAACCCGCTCGACGCCACCTGGATCCACCCGGAAAGCTACGAGATCGCGATCAAGCTCCTGGAGAAGCTCGACTGCCCGCCCGAGAACCTGCTCCGCAAAGAAGCCGCGGCGGACCTGCCCGAGCGGATCGCGGCCCTCGACCTGAAGGCCTTGGCGGGGGAGCTGGGCGTGGGCGAGCTGACGCTGAAGGACATCCTCGCGCAGTTCGTCCGTCCGGGACGCGATCCCCGCGAGGACCTGCCGCCGCCGATTTTCAAGCAGGGGGTGCTCAAGCTGGAGGACCTGGAGCCGGGTATGGAGCTTTCCGGCACGGTGCTCAACGTCGTCGATTTCGGGGCTTTCGTGGACATCGGCATGCACGACAGCGGGCTGGTCCACGTGAGCCAACTGGCCGACCGGTTCGTGCGCGATCCGCATGAGGTGATCGCGGTAGGCCAGATCGTCAAGGTCTGGGTGGTCAAGGTGGACAAGGAGCGACGGCGGGTGTCGCTGACCATGATCCCGCCGGGAAGCAAGGAGAAGCAGCGGCCGCCCCGGCGTTCGGAGGGCAAGCCCCAGGACCGCGACCCCCCGCCGCGCTCGCGGCGCCCGGAAGGCAGGCCGCCCGGCAAGGGCCGCGGCGGACCGCCGCGCGGCAAGGGCGGACGGCCCGCGCCCAAGCCGCAGTACAAGCCCAAGCCCCGCCCCAAGCCGGTTAAGCCGTTGACCGAAGGCATGAAGAAGGGCGACGAGCCCATGCGGACCTTCGGCGACCTGCTCCAGTTCTACCAGCTCAAGCAGGGCGATCCGGAAGAGAAGGCCAGCAAACCGGACGACGCCCCCAAGAACACCGAACCGCCGGAGAAACCCCAGCCGGACGTCGGGCAGGACCCCTCGTAGGGCACGATCCCAGAGCCCCGGCTCCGCACGGCGGCTACCCGCACCGAGGCCAAGTCGCGCTTCGCCTCCGTTTCTCGTATCAGTGCACCATGGAATTCGAAGAACGGCTGAAGAAGGCGATCGAGCGGGGGCGCCGGGCGAGCGACGCCCGGGCGCGGGCCGAGGCCGAGCGGGCGCTGACCGAGCAGGAGCTCCGCCGCTTGCACGGGCAGTACCGCATCGAGTTGAGCGAGCGGATCGAGCACTGCTTGAACCGGCTCGCCCTGCACTTCCCGGGGTTCGAGATCAAGCCCGTCGTGAGCGACCGCGGCTGGGGCGCGGTGGCCGGGCGCGACGACCTGGAGATCGGCCCCGACCGCACGCGCCACAACCGCTTCAGCCGCCTGG
This sequence comes from uncultured Pirellulales bacterium, assembly GCA_964434165.1. Taxonomy (GTDB): domain Bacteria; phylum Planctomycetota; class Planctomycetia; order Pirellulales; family Thermoguttaceae; genus CAYSUS01. The sequence continues at coordinate 30,271 of CAYSUS010000032.1, read as the reverse complement.
AGATGCTCGTGGCTCCGGTGACCGAGGCCTTCGTGCTGGCCATGTCGGCCAAGGGGACGGTCCGCAACAAGGAGCTGCTGGTGCGGTCCATGTACCATCCCATCGCCGAGGCCGACCTGCACGCGTTCACCGAGGCCATCGACCTTTGGGTGCTCGAGTTCGCCGAGCTCTATGCGGCGAAGAGCTGATCGAGAGTGGCGCCTCGTGGTTTCACCGCGCCAAATCCTTGCTCCCGGGGCGCGTGGGCGTCTAGAATGAGCGCGGCCAGGGGGCATCAGGCCCATTCGGGTTGCGGGCCGCCTCCGGCGCGCTTCGCGTCCCCAACCTCTCATCGGCTCGTCTTATCGACTGCGGAGCGGGAGTCTTCTTCAGCGGTCGGAGTGCGCCCGCTGCTCGGCCTGCGCGCCCTGCCCGCGCGTTTCCGAAAGGAGGTGCGCTATGGTCGATCCGCAGGTCCCCACCGACGGCGGCCTTCCCGCCAAAGTGCCTCGCGCAGCGGGCGCCGCCCGGCACTCGCGGGGCTTCGTGCGGTTCCTCTACACCAGCAATCCCTTCTACGCGATCAGCGCCTTCCTCGTCCTGTGGGGCCTCTGGGCCTCGTTCGGCCAGGGCGACGAGCCCGTGAAGGCCCGGGCGCTTCTGACCGGGCTTTCGGGCTATACGCTCCTCCTGGCCGGCGCGGGCGTAGCGCTGATCCGCCTGGGCAAGGTCTGGCAGGACGTGCGGACCGTGCTCCTCCTCGTCGTGCTGATGTTCCTGGCCACCTCGGTGAGCTTCGACCGGACCCTGGCCGAAGACCCCCAGAACGGTATCTTCCATATCTTCCTCGGCCTGACGTTCGCCGTCGTGGTGACCGAAGCGGTTCTTTGGGGCATCGGGCTGCGCCTGCCGGCCTGGTTCCGCGCGCCTTACTACCTGCTGCTGTGCGTGTTCTTCCTGTATCCCGTGCTGCTCAGCCCGATGCTCCACCGGCCGCGCGATCCGGGCACGATGTGGGGGCTGTTCGGGTTCTCGCCTGTCGCCACGGTGGCCCTGCTCACGCTGCTTCCCGCCGCGCGCCGGGGGCCGGAGTATGCGGCCCAAAATGGCAGCCCGTGGCCGTGGCCGCTGTACCCTTGGGTCCTGTTCGGCCTTCTCTGCCTGGGGCTATGCTTGCGCATGAATATCCTTTGCACGTCGCTCCACGCCGCCAAGGGGCCGGTTTCGATCTACCGTCCGTTCTTCCTCGTGCCGATCCTGTTCGCGGCCAACGTGCTCCTGTTCGAGATCGGGCTGGTCGCGCAGCGATCGTTGGTCACGGGACTGGCCCTGCTCGCGCCGCTGGGCCTGATGCCGCTGGCCGTGACGGGCCCTGCGCACGCGGCCGAGGACGTGGGCTTCCTGGTCCTGTTCCTGGAACGGATGGGAGCGTCGCCGCTGTTTCTCACCGGGCTTGGCGTCGCGGTCTTCTATGCCGTGGCGGCGGCGCGACACGTGCCCGGAGCCGTCGGGGCTTTGACCCTGGCGCTCGTGGTCATGGCCGAGGTGGGGCCGCAGACCGTCGATCTCGATTCGCTCACCGCCCCGCAACCCTGGCCGTGGTTGGCCGCGGGCGTGCTCCAATGCGTCATGGCTCTGCGGCATCGCGGTTCGCTTCGCGCCCTGGTTGGGGCGTTTGGGGTCGCCCTTGGCGTGAGCCTGATGCTCGAAGGAACACCTCTGGCGGCCGACCGCGGGATCGTCTTCCTCCATCTGCTCCTGGCCGCCTCCGTGGTCGTGGGGGTCGCGTTCCGCGATCGGCTGGCTTGGCTGCTGCGGCGGCTTAACGCCGCGCTTCTGGCGGCGGCCGGCCTGGCCGCGTTATTCCTTGCCCCCGCCTGGCTGCCCGAGGTGCCCGACGCCGCGCGGTTCGCGTACGTGGCGACCATCGCCGCGGCGGCCGCACTGCACGGACGCGCGTACCGCTTGCCCGGGCACTACGCGGCTTCGCTGGCCGTGGTGGGGTGCTGGCTCGAGGAAATGGGGTGGCGGGCCTACGTGGTCTGGCGGCCCGAAGTCCTCGGCCTCGACCAGATTCTCATGGGCCTGGCCTTCTTCGCCCTGGCCGTGTGGATCAGTCTGTGGAAGACCGGTCTGCCCCAGCGGTGGCTGGCCTCCCGGCGCGGCGGCCCGTAGCCGTGTCGGCGGTCGGGCACCGCCGCGTCGGCCCCCGTCATCCCGGCGGGGCCCAGTGGCAGAACGGTTCCCACGGCAGGTTGCGGAGAATCCCGAAGACGAAAGCGGCCGCCACGACCAGGCCGAAGAACCACGGCTTGCGCAGCATGTCCAGCGGCAGGCGGCGCCCCACCACGAAGCGCATCGCCTCGGACAGCCCGGTATACAGCACCAGCGGCAAGAGGATGATCCACAGCGGGTGGTAGTCGAAGGCCGACGCCAGCCGGCCGTGCAGGAGTTCGTGGGTCGCCCGCGTAATGCCGCAGCCCGGGCAGTGCAGCCCGGTCAGGTTGTGGAACCCGCACAGCGGCAACGGCGACCGACGCGGATCGATCCACCACAGCAGCGACAGCCCCAGGGCGATCAGGGTCAAAAGGAGCAACAGGCGTCGCCACGGCGAGGGCGCCCGGGAGGGACCGGCGCTGCTGCGAGGAGGAGCGTTCATCGCCGGAAGGCCGCCTTGACGCGGCCGTCGCAGAGCACGACCAGGGCCCAGATGCCGAAAGGAAGCCCGAGCAGACAGCACGGCGAGAGTCCCGGCGCCATGGCGATCACCGCCGCGGCGATCGACAGGCCGTAGTTCTCCAGACGCATCATCCTCAGGGCCCCGACGATGACCACGATCGACAGGACGATGCCCAGTGCCGCCATCAACAAGCCGAAGCCCGTGAAGAAGACGAGAAACGCCGGGTCCTGGGGACCGCCCCCCAAGTCCAAGCCGCCGACTTGCAAAAAGTTCACGGCAATCCCGAACGCCTGGGCCGGCAGCCCCAGCGCGCCGGTGACCACCAGCCAGGTGGCCGGCGCCGAGACCCGGCTCCGCGCGTATTCCCGGTCGACCTCTCCCGCCGGTTGAGCCCCGGCCCCGGGCGACGTGGCGAACGGGGTGGGCGACTGGTAAGGATTGATCCCGTCCGCGCCGGCATCGCCGCCGCCAGGCCCTCCATACTCGGCCGGTCCCTCGCGCTGGGCGCCCGCCTCGCCCGGGAGGCCGTGCGCCGGGGAATCCCCCGTCTCCGCGGCCGGAACCGTGGTGCTCGCGCCGCAGGCGGGGCACTTCGCCTGCCTTCCGGCCGCATCGTTGGGCACTCGAAGGAGCTTGGAACAGGACGGGCAACGGTATTCGATCGGCATTGGCGGGTCTTGCGGGAACGTGTAGAAGAACGGCGCAGTGCCAGGGACAGGGAGGGGGCCGCCGGGACCAGCCGCCGCTCGCCGCGCTTCGGCAGCCGGCGCAGCGCGATGTCGCGCTCCAAGCATACCACCGAATGGATGCGGGCGCAAGCCGCCGGGCGGCGACCGGCCGCCTCCACCGCGCGCGGCGGAGACTGCCCGGCCCCCTTCCCCCGGCCCGACGGCCTGCTAACTTAAGCGGTATGTTCACAAGTGCCGAGATTCTGGGCCCGGAGGGGCGCATCGCCAAACGCCTGCCCGACTACGAACCCCGCGGCGAGCAACTCGCCATGGCCGAGGCCGTGGCCGCGGCGATCGAAAGAGGCCACCATCTGGTGGTCGAGGCCGGGACGGGCGTGGGGAAGAGTTTCGCCTACCTCGTGCCGGCCATCCTGGCCACGGCAGGCGAGCAAGACAAGACCCAGAAGGGCAAAGGCCAGCCGCCCAAGACCGAATCCGAAAAGGCCCCCGCCCGCAAGCGCGTGGTGATCTCCACGCACACGATCAGCCTCCAGGAGCAGTTGCTCCACAAGGACATCCCGTTTCTCAACGCCGTGATTCCGCTGGAGTTCACGGCCGTGCTGGTCAAGGGCCGCTCGAACTACCTCAGCCTCCGCCGGCTGAAGAACGCCCAGCAGCGCGCCGTGCACCTTCTGAGCACCGACGAGGAGCACGAGCAGCTCCGCCAGATCGGGCGCTGGGCCAAGGAGACCGGCGACGGCTCGCTCTCGGACCTTTCGTTCCGTCCTCGGGCCACGGTGTGGGACGAGGTGGCGAGCGACCACGGCAACTGCCTGGGTCGCAAGTGTCCGACCTACGGCGACTGCTTCTACTACCAGGCCCGCCGGCGCATGCAGAACGCCCAGATCCTGGTGGTCAACCACGCCCTGTTCTTCAGCGACCTGGCCTTGCGGATCCAGGGGGCCAGCATCCTGCCGCAGTACGACGTGGTGATCTTCGACGAGGCCCACACCGTCGAGGCCGTGGCCGGCGACCATCTGGGCATGAGCGTGTCCAGCGGACAGGTGGAATACGCCTTGAGCCGGCTGTTCAACGAGCGGACCGAGCGCGGGCTCCTCGTTCAGCACCGGCTGCAGCGGGCACAGGACCAGGTCCGCGACTGCCGCGTCCGCGCCGAGCGCTTCTTCGGCGAGATCGACCTGTGGCTGTCGCACCAGGAAGGGAGCAACGGGCGCGTGCGCGAGCCGGAGATCGTGGCCAATCCGCTCAGCGAGGGGCTCGCCCACCTTGCGGCTACCATCCGCCGCCACACCGAGAAGATCGACAAGCCCGAACAGCGGATCGACTTCACCTCGGCCGCCGACCGGCTGAAGCTGCTCGGGACCACCGTCGAGGACTGGCGGCGGCAGACCATGGCCGACGCGGTGTACTGGATCGAGTCGTCGCAGTGGCGGCGCCGCCGTCGCGTGAGCCTGTGCGCGGCACCCATCGACGTGGGCCCGCTGCTGCGCGACCATCTGTTCAACGAGATCCCCGCGGTCGTGCTGACCAGCGCCACGCTGGCCACGGCCGGCTCGTTCGACTTCTTCAAGTCCCGCGTGGGCCTGACCCGGTGCGAGTCGCTTCTCCTGGGCAGCCCGTTCGACTACCAGCGGCAGGCCGAGCTGGTCCTGCTGGAGGGCATGCCCGACCCGGGCTCCCAGGCGCGGGACTACGAGGAGCGCGTGGTCGCCATGGTCCGCCGCTACGTGGCCGAGACCGACGGCCGGGCATTCGTCCTGTTCACCAGCTACGAGATGCTCAAGCGTGTGGCCGCCCGGCTCCAGCCCTGGCTGATGGAAAAGAACCTGACCCTGTTGAGCCAGGCCGACGGCGTGCCGCGCACGCAGTTGCTCAAGCGGTTCACCGAGGGCCGGGCCGTGCTGTTCGGCACCGACAGCTTCTGGCAGGGCGTGGACGTGCGGGGCGAGGCCCTCCAGAACGTGATCATCACGCGCCTGCCGTTCAGCGTGCCCGACCGGCCGCTCCTCGAAGCACGGATGGAAGCGATCCGCGCCCGGGGCGGAAACCCCTTCCTCGAATACCAGCTCCCCGAGGCGGCGATCAAGCTCAAGCAGGGCTTCGGCCGCCTCATCCGCTCGCGCGACGACCGGGGCATGGTCGTCGTTCTCGACCCCCGCGTGCGCACCAAGCCCTACGGCCGGGTCTTCCTCCAGTCGCTTCCCAAGTGCCGGCAGCGGGTGGAGCGGGGTGACCGCGTGACGGGGTGAGGGGGTGGAAACGCTCGCTCCCTCTCCCCGTGGGAGAGGACCGGGGTGCGGGTGGTTCGCAGTCAGTTGCGGTGATCGGGGCTGCCATCCTCATCCAAGGGGGACCGCGCATGAACGCCAATTGGTCTCCGGCGATTCTCGCCCTGAACGAAGTTTCGATGAAGGACGCCAGGTCCGGGCAGCGGTGGCGCTAGGACTGGCGGCGCCGCGCGCCCATCCACCGCGGGCGCAAGACGGGCTCTCATGACCAGGCTGCATTTCAGGCCGAGGTGGTGATCGGCGGGAAGATGTTGAAGTCCAAGCCGGTCGAGTTCCGGGGACATCATACATAACTCTTGGCGCCCACGGACGGGCATGGCTCGATTGACCGACGAGGAGTTGGAGCGCTTCCGCGAACACGAGCGGACAGGCCGGGTCCTTGGGAGCGAGGAGCTTCCAGCGCGGTTGGAGAAGAAGCTCGGCCGCTTGTTGCGTCGGCAGAAGCCCCGCCCGAAGAAGGCGTCGAAACGATAATTACGTATGGTGTCCCCGGAACTGGGGAACTAAGGCGCTCCCATCACATCTTGAGCCACTCGGGAGGATGAAGCATCATCAGCGCCGGCCACGAGCCGAAGAACAGCACCATGCCCCCGAGCAGCGCCGCCCTGGCATGCGCCGCCCTTCGCGGGCGGTAGAAGGCGTAGTAGACGGCGGCGACGACGAACACGACGCGCGGCGGGAGCCGGGCGAGGATCTCCTCGCGCTCCGGATCGCTGCGGAACAGCCGGGCGATCCATGCCAGGCCGACCAGCCCGACCACCACGCCGACCACCAGCTCGACCAGGACCAGGGGCTCCAGCGCCGCCCTCCGGGGCGCTGCGATCACGGCCAGCGCCGCGAGAAAGGTGCCTTGGAGTACCAGGCAGGCGACGACCGCCCAATCGGTCGGCATCATGTTGAAGCGCGCGGGGCCTTCCGAGTCGGCGGTCGCCGGCGGCGATCCGTGCGGGGCTTCGCCCAGGACCTTCAGCCCTGCCACCCGATCGACGTCACCCATCACCTCCAGCCCATCTGGCGCTTCGGGCACCGCGTGGGGAATCCGCACACTCGACGAGCACTTGGGGCACCTCTCCGTCGTGCCGGCAGCCCGGTCCGGGACTTCCAGCCGCGCCTGGCAGTTCTCGCAGACGACCGGGATGCCCATTGCGACTCCTTGGGGGCCATGGGGCGAGCGCCGAGGCCCGGTTTGCATCTACCGCTCCGGCTTGCCGTGGGCGAGGCTTTCGATGGCGTGGTCGAAGGCCGGCTGGAGCTCCGCCCACTGCGACTCGGGGCACATGCAGACCACGCGGATTCGCAGATCGCGGCCCAGGGCCGTGACGCGGTAGCCGCGGAGGGCGCCGCCGAACGTACCCGAGCCGCTGAACTCGCTGCGGCGCGAGTCGCCCATGCCCGTCTTGATGGCCACCGGGTCCTCCTCTTGGCAGCCCTTCTCTTCGGTGAACGCCTCCTGCTCGACGAGATGGACCTCGTGGACCGGGGCCGTCTCCTCGTCGGGCACCTCGTCGCCGAGCATCGCGTTCTGCGACGCGGCGATGTCGCCCATCAGCGAGCCGGCCACGCTGGTCTCCACGCGGATCACGGCCCCGCCGGAGGTCGCCTTGGCCCAGGCGTAGGACCCGCGCCCGCCGCCTTCGATCTCCCACTCGGCCGGCAGCTCGATCTGGAACGAGCCGTCCTTGGCGTTGTAGGTCGTGTAGGACGACGGCACCACGGCGCTGCCGCCGCAGCCGGCCAGGCAGGCTAGAAGCACGGCCAGCGCCGCCGGGAGCGAAGCGATGCGTCGGGTCGTCATGGCACGGGGTCTCCTTGGTTTCTCCGGGTTGGTCTGAGCGCCGCCGGCAGTTCGGGGCGGCTTCACGGCTCCTCTTCGCTCGCGTCCTCGTCGTCTTCGTCGAGCTCCGCGATGATCGCGGCCAGACGGCCCACGAGTCGGGCGTAGATCAGCAGGATCGCCGCCAGAAGCGGCGCCGCGTACAAGGGGACGAGCCACGGCGCGGTCCAGAGGCCCAGCGTCACCAGGACGATCCACGCCCCGGCCAGCGCCGTGATCTCCACGTAGAACACGATCCAGCTTACCAGGCGCCGCCCCATGCTGGCCACGATGGGAAGCGTGTTCAGCGGCACCCAGGCCCCGTCGGCCGACAGCGCCGAGAGCAGCACCAGGGGGAAGGCGAACCAGGCGCCGATCAGAAGCGGCGCCCAGGTCCGCGACCCGACCGCCAGTTGCACCGCCATGCCGACGATGCCCGCCTGAAGGCCCAGCGTGGCCAGGTGGGCCAGGTTCCAGATCCATTCCTTCCAGTTGATGTCGGGCCAGGTCTCGATGGCGTCCCAGCCGTTGGACGTCTCTTCGATGATGCCCATCCAGCAGCAGGCCGCGTAGCCGAAGGTGAGCGCGGCGGCCGCGCAGGTGGGCGGGCCGAAGAGCCGCGCCCCGAGAAGCCCGATCACCTGCCCGTAGTTGATCCAGAACATCAGCAGGTAGCCGCTGATCATCGTTCCTGAGGCGATGAACACCCACACGGCGAGCGAGGTCGGATAGAAGGGAAACGTGAACACGCCCGAAAACAGCGGCAGGCGCGGCGGCGGGGGCGGCTCCGCGGCCGCGCTCGTCATTCGCTCCTCCGCGCGTCCCATGCAGCGGGTGACATAGTCGGGCATGGGCCGCGCGACCGGGTCGGCCCGCAAGGCGTACTGCTCCTCGCCGCCGGCGGGGCCGTCGCTGCGCGGTTGGTCTGCTCCGAACGTCACGGGCTCGTTTCCGGCCAGAGAGACTTCCGGAGTCTTGAAGACTTCGAAAGTCTGGAACTGAAAGGTGCGGATGTGATACTCCGCATGAGGGGCCCTGTCAACCCCCTGCACTTGCCGCGCCGCGGGCCAGCGCGATAGACTGCTGGTAAGACCAAGACTCGAGCAGCGGGGGCAACGTCATGAACGGAGCAGGGTCCGCGGGGCGCAAGTCGATGTCTGCCGGCGCGTTTTGGCCGGCGATCGCGGCCGGGGGATTGCTGGGGGTGGTCGTGGCCGGGGCGCTGTTGGTCGCCTGGGCGGAGCCGCCCGGCAGGAGAAGGCCGTCGAGTCCCTCCACCAAGCCGCCGGAGATCCAAGTGCCGGCCCTGCCCAGCGAGCGCGAAGCCATGACCGAGGCCCGACAGCGGATGATCGACCGCGACCTGTTGGGCCGCGACATCCGCGACCAGCGCGTGCTGGAGGCCGTCGCCCGGGTGCCGCGGCACGACTTCGTGTCCGAGTCGCAGCAGCATCGGGCGTACGAGGACCGGCCGCTTCCGATCGGTCACGGGCAGACCATCTCGCAGCCGTACATCGTGGCTCTGATGACGCAGCTCGCCCAGCCTGGGAAGAAGAGCCGCGCGTTGGATATCGGCACGGGCTCGGGCTACCAGGCGGCGGTGCTGGGCGAGCTGTGCGACGAGGTGTACGGCATCGAGATCGTCGAGCCGCTGGCAGAGGCGGCCAGGAAGCGGCTTGAGGAGCTGGGCTACAAGAACGTCACGGTGCGGGCGGGCGATGGCTACCGGGGCTGGCCCGACAAGGCCCCGTTCGACGTGATCATCGTCGCCGCCGCGCCGGAGCACGTGCCCAAACCGCTGACCGACCAGTTGGCCAAGGGGGGCCGGCTGGTGATTCCCGTGGGCGGGCGATGGTGGGCGCAGGAGCTGCTGGTGATCGAGAAGCAGGAGGACGGCACCCTGAGGCGGCGCAAGGTGGCCCCCGTGGCCTTCGTTCCGATGACGGGCGAGGCGCAGAAGCGGGAGCGCGACTGACCGCGGCCGGTTCCCGTCTTGAGGCGGCGCAGCGCGCCCGGTCCGCCGCCTCGCCTGGCGTCGCTGCACGGCGAGGGGTCAATCCCACTTCCAGTACCGCAGGATGCACCACAGCGCCTGGAACGCGTCCCTAAGGCCGATCTTCTTGCCCTCCTGGTACGTCCTGCCCGCGTAGCTGATGCCGATCTCGTAGATCCGGTAGCCGCGTCGGGCGACCTTGGCGGTGATCTCCGGCTCGAAGCCGAAGCGGTTCTGCTTCAGCGTCGGGGTGAGGGCCTCGATGACCTCGCGGCGGAAGACCTTGTAGCAGGTCTCCATGTCCGTGAGGTTCAGGTCCGTGAACATGTTGGAGAGCGAGGTCAGCATCCGGTTGGCCAGCGAGTGCCAGAAGTACAGCACGCGGTGCGGCCCGCCCGAGGCGAACCGCGAGCCGAACACCACGTCGGCCCGGCCCTCGACGATCGGCTGGATCAGGTCCGGATACTGGGCCGGGTCGTACTCCAGGTCGGCGTCCTGGATGATCACGATGTGGCCCGTGACGTGGGCGAACCCGGTGCGCAGGGCCGCGCCCTTGCCGCGGTTGCGGTCGTGATAGGCCACGCACAGGTCGTCGTCCCCTTCCATCTGCCGCAGCAGGTCGCGGGTGCCGTCGCTGCTGCCGTCGTCCACCAGGACGATCTGCTTGGGGATCGGCACCGCGCGCACGCGTCGGACGATCTCGTGAAGCGTCTCCCGCTCGTTGAACACGGGGATCACCACCGAAAGGCGCAAGTCCTCGGGAAGCTCGATGATCCCCAGGCGCCGGCAGGCCGCCTCGCCGAGCAGCTGCTGGAGTTGGCCGGGGCTCAAGGGGGGCGACTGCCCGGCGTCGAAGGGGCCGCCGCAGACCGGGCACTCGTGAGCGGATTGATGTGAAAGCGGCTCGGAGGCCATGTCATTTCTCGCCGGCGGTTTCGGGAGTTGCCGCGTCGGGGGAAGGCCGCGCGCCGGGGTCCGCCGCGGCCTTCTGCTCGGGTTCCTCGTAGGCCGGGCCGAGCTGACCCGACGGGGGATGAATCACGGCCTGGATCATCCACTGCTTGTTCCTGCGGGACTGCGCGAAGTGGTTGACGTAGTAAGCCAGCGGGTTGTCGCCGAGCGACCAGAGCCGTCCGCGAAACGCGGGCCGATCGACGTCGAGACGGACGGATCGCACGCGGCCATCGAACGGGCCGGCGATCTGCTCGGCCTGGGCCCGCTCGAGGGTCACCATGGCGCGGCCGTCCGGGTGGCGCACGAGGAACGCCTCGCGGTGGTTCCAGCCCACGACATCATACGCGAAGGCCCCGATCACCTGCACGCCAATCGACCAGACCGCAAGCGCGGCGGCCGCGCCGAGCCAGGCTCTGCTCGTCCGCACCCGCTCGACGACCGCGGCCGCGCTGAGCGCGGCCAGCGGCATGGCATCGACCATCAGCCGGTAGCCGAACGACCAGCCGCCGTGCCAGCTATACCACTTGGACTGGATCAGCAGCATGAGGACGGCGGCCACGCCCAGCGGGCGCAGGCGTTCCATGCGAGGCTCGCGCCACATGTGGACGATTCCCCAACCGGCGAAGATGAGGACCGGCGAATAGACCAGCAGCCCGCGCGAGGGGCTGATCAGCATGCCGTAGAAGCCCTCCCAGAACGATCCGCCCCAGGGATTGGGAGCCCCAAGCTTCTCCGCGGCGATCTGCGCGCCGGCGATCGTCTGACCGAACGAGAGCGGAGAGCCCAGGTAGTAGGTGTTGTACGCGGCCAGGGCGATGGCGAACGGCAAGCCCGCCGCCACGAAGGCCAGCAGCGGGGCGGCAGCCGCCACGGGCCCGCCGGTGAAGCAGCCAACGCGGATGCGGTGGATCGTCCAAGCCGCGAGATACGCCCCGACGGCCATGACCACGACGGCCGACGTGGGCCGGCAGACCACGGCCCAGCCCAGCGCCGCACCGCATCCGGCCGCCCACCAGGCGCGGCGGCCGATGCGCAGCAGACAGAGACCGCCCAGCGCGAGGAAGAACAGGTTGGGCCCGCTCTGCCAGAGCGTCTGGCTGGCCACGCTCCACACGCACGTGCCGGCCCCGTAGAGGGCGGCGATGATCAGCGCGGCGCGGCGTCCTGTCAGCGGCACCAGGGCGAGAAACACGATTGCCGCCGAGGCCGCCACGCAGAGCGACGCCACCCACTTGCCTCCGTACCAGAGCGCGGCCGGGTGCCGGCGCAGATCGCCGACCAGCAGATCGAGCAAGCCCAAGACCGGCAGGGCCGTCAGGCCGGCGCCCGGCCCGAACTGGTTGACGTAGCCCTTCTGCTCGGGATCGACCGACGGGACCAGGTAATACTCGGGCCGGTCCATCTCGATCCGTCCGGCGCGACGAAGGTCGCCCCAGGTGGCGTCCGCAGGGATGCCCTCCGACCGAGCTTCGGCGAGCCACCGGCGCGTTGCTTCGTCGGGCTGCCCGTGCCAGTCGCGAACCGACAGGCGGCGTTGCTCTCCGCCCGACTCGATCCGCCAGATGAACATCTGGGGCATGGAGTCGGGCCGGAAGGAGAGGCTGCCTTGGTGGATCAGTTCAACCGGGAGATAGAGGTTGGCCGCGGCATCGTTGCCGGGCAGAAAGCCGCCATTGATCTGATAGAGCAGAAGCAACCCGAGCATCAACCCCGCGGCGAGGGCGAAGTCGCGGCCCCGCAATTCGGCTGGGCAGTCGGGCTGCCCGGCCGTGGCGGCGTCGGATTGGGAGGTGGACATGAGCGGGAATCTATCCCCATTTAGAGGGGTATGATGGCATGCCTGGGCCTGGCAATTCCTAGACTACCGTAGCTCACATTCTCCACCTCCCTGGCCAGGTGGCAACCCGTTCAGGTGGCGGGCAGGGGGCCGAGGCTCGGCCTTGGAGACTGCTGCCTTATCTGCTACAAGAGGCGCCCAGCCCGGATCGGTCGGACTGCGATCGCCTTACGTGGCAGGAGGTCCCGGTCTCACCCCCCCCGCGCGGATCGCGGCGCAGCCGCCGACGATCCCCACCATGCCCAAGGATGGAGCTGGCATGAGGAATTTCGGTCGGGTTATCCGCTTGTGCCTGCGCTACCGGTTCACGCTCTTCCTGTCGGTCGTCACGGCCCTTGGCGTGGGCATCCTATGGGGCGCGAATATCGGCACGATCTACCCTTTCGTGGAGATTGCCTTCCAGGGCGACTCCCTTCAGAAGTGGGTGGACATCAAGATCGAGAAGGCGCGGCGCACGGCGGGCGAGTTCGAGGCCGAGGCCGAGGACCTCCGCGAGCAACTGAGGGTCGCCCCGGCGGACCGACGCGGGCGCCTCCGCGCCGACCTCGGCGAAGCGGAGTCGCGCGCCGCGGCCGAGCTGCGCGCCGAGCGCATCTTCCGCGGGGTGGAGCCCTACATCGACCGCTACCTGCCCAACGGCCCCTTCCTGACGCTCGTGGTCCTCATCGGCGCGCTGCTTGTGGGGACTTTCGTCAAGTGCCTGTTCCTGATTGCGAACGGGATCCTGGTGGGAAGGCTTTCGGCGCTGGGGGAGTTCGAGCTTCGCAAACTCTTCTACCGCCGCACGCTCCGCATGGAGCCCGCGCTGTTCAGCAACGAGGGCACGAGCGATCTGATGAGCCGCTTCACCCACGACATCGAGAACGTGTCGGTGGGCTTGAACGTGCTGTTCGGCAAGCTGGTGCGCGAGCCGCTCAAGGGCGCCGCCTGCCTGCTGGGGGCGGCCTACATCTGCTGGCGACTGCTGTTCCTCACGCTCGTCGTCGCCCCGCTGGCCGCGCTGGCGATTCGCTGGCTGGCGAAGATGCTCAAGCGGGCCAATCGCCGCGCCATGGAGGGAATGGCCGAGCTGTACAACATCCTCGAGGAGACGTTCCGGGGCATCAAGGTCGTCAAGGCCTTCACCATGGAGCGCCACGAACGCCGCCGCTTCCACGTGGGCAGCAAGCAGTATTTCAACAAGTCGATGCGGATCGCGCGGTACGACAGCCTCTCGCATCCGATGACCGAGATGCTCGGGATCCTCATGATCTGCCTGGCCCTTCTGGCCGGCGCGTACCTCGCGCTGGAGGGGGAGACGCACCTGCTGGGAATCCCCATGACCGAGCGGCCGCTGAGCCTGGCCGCCTTGCTTCTCTTCTACGGGCTGCTGGCCGGGGCCGCCGATCCCGCGCGCAAGCTCTCCGACGTGTTTGCGCGCCTGCAGCGCGCGGCCGCGGCCGCCGACCGGATCTACAGCCTGTTGGACCGGGAGCCCAACCTGCGGGATCCCAGCTCGCCGGTTCCGCTCGCGCGCCACCAACGCGACCTGGTGTTCGACCGCGTGAGTTTCAGCTATCGCCCGGGCCGCCCGGTGCTGGAGGACGTGGACCTGACGGTCCGCTTTGGGGAAACGATCGCCATCGTGGGACCGAACGGATGCGGGAAGAGCACACTGATGCACCTGATCCTGCGCTTCGCCGATCCCGACACCGGGCAGATCCGGCTCGACGGCGTACCCTTGCCGGCGGTGCGCATGCGCGATTTGCGCCGCCAGATCGGCCTGGTGACGCAGGAACCGCTGCTCTTCGACGATACGGTGCTCAGCAACATCCGCTACGGCTCGCCGCAGGCGACGCGCGAGGACGTGATCCGCGCCGCCGAGAAGGCCCACGCCCACCGGTTCATACTCGAGGATCTGCCCGAGGGATACGAGACCGTGGTGGGCAGCATGGGGAGCCGGCTCTCCGGCGGCCAGCGGCAGAGGATCACGCTGGCTCGAGCGATCCTCCGCGACCCGGCCGTCCTCCTGCTCGACGAGGCCACGAGCCAGGTGGACCTGGAAAGCGAGCGGCTGATCCAGAACGTGCTCGAGGAGTTCATCGTCGGGCGCACCACCGTGATCATCACGCATCGCCTGGCCGTGCTCGCCCTGGCCGATCGGGTCGTGGTCATGGAGGGAGGGCGGATCATCGATGTGGGCTCGCACGAAGAGCTCAGGGGCCGATGCGGGCTCTACCGCCGCCTCTACCAGATCCAGTTCGAGGGTCTGCGCGAGAGCGCCTAGCGGCGGCTGCGACTCCGCCGGCCCGGCTCGGAACGGACCGGCAGGCCCGCACGGTGTGCTTTGGCGGAAACCGCCAAATCTGGCACGGCGATTGCTCTCTGATTCTGCCGCGTTTGGAAGAGAGGCAGAGATAGAGGCACCCCCCCCCGAGAAACCCCGCCCTCGTCCGCGAGCGGCTGGGCCGGAGCAGAGAAGGGTCGATACTGAGGGGCCGGAAGGCCGAAGAGGTCGTTGCAGCTTCGCCAAGCTGTCAGTGGGAAATAGCCCCCCTGTATTTCCCCTTGCGGAACTGAAGAGGCACCCCCCCGACGGGTCGGAAGTACCGGCTTCCGAGCAGAACAGGCGAGCTGGGGATTAGCAGCCCGAACTAACCCCGGCTCGCCTGTCTCTTTGCGCTGCAGCAGAATCGAACACCTGTATCAGAACGCAACACCTCTTCGCACGGTTTCGCGGCGCCCTGCGGCGATGGCCCGACGCTCGGGGCGTCCTGGCTGTGAATGGGGCGGAGTCTCCCCGGTAGAATGGCTGGAAGCCGGAGCCGACGCGCTGCAGCCTCGAACCTCGCGCGGGAGCGAGGCATCTTCCCTCAGCGTTCCCGGCGGACGTTACGACGCTACCCCACCCCGCCGAGTCGTTGAGTGCCTCTTCCTCTGGTCCAGCAGTCCGGCACGCTCCGCCCCATGCTCCGGCTGGCGCTGCCGGTTCTTCTCGAACAGATCCTGACCATCGCGGTGTGGATCTCCGATCGGGTATTGACCGGACACTACCTCCGCACGGAGCATCTCGCCGCGATCACGCTGATCACCTACCTGCTCTGGCTCGTGGTGAGCACGGCCACGTTCGTCAGCCTCGGCGCCACGGCCATGGTCGCGCGACTGGTCGGGGCGGGCCGCTACGGCGCGGCCCGGATGGTGACCAACCAGGCCCTGTTCCTCACGGCGGGGCTGTCCGCAGGGATTGTCGTCATCGGCCTGGGGCTGGGCGACCGGATCGCGGCCGCGCTTCAGCTTCGGGGCCAGTCCGCCGCGCTGGCCACGGAGTATCTCTTCTGGATGCTGCCCGTCGTGCCGCTGATGCTCGCGCAGGAGGTCGGCATCGCCTGCCTGCGCGGCGCGGGGGACATGGTTGCGGGCCTGTGGGTTAAGGGCCTGGTCAACGCGGTCAACGTGGCCGTCAGCTGGTCGCTGGTGCTCGGACTGGGGCCGTTTCCGCGCCTCGGCTGGGCGGGGATCGCGATCGGGACGCTGGTCGGTTTCGCCGTCGGCGGAACCCTGGTCCTCGCGCTGCTGGCGCGCGGCCGTCGGGGGCTGAAGCTCCATGTACGCTGGCTCGCGCCCCGCTGGCCTCTGCTGGGGCGCCTGCTCCGCATCGGCGTGCCGGGCGGGGCCGATACGCTGTCGATCGTCGGCTGCCAGTTGTGGTTCATTTCGATCATCAACCGCCTTGGCAGCCTGGCCACCGCCGCCCACGGCGTGGCCATCGGCGTGGAGTCGCTCGCCTTCCTGCCCGGCGTGGCCTTCCAGACAGCCGCCGCCACCCTGGCCGGCCAGTACCTCGGGGCGGGTGACCACCGCCGCGCGGGCCGGAGCGTGCTGATGACGCTGGCGGCGGGCGGAGGGCTGATGGCCGGCGTGGGCGTGCTGCTCTTCTCGGCGCCGTATCCGCTCGCCAGCCTTTTCGTGGGCCGGGAGCAGGCGGACGTTGCCCGACTCGCCGCGCCGCTGCTGCGCACGATCGCGCTGGGAATCCCCGCGCTGGCCCTGCTGATGATCCTCAACGGCGCGCTGCGCGGGGCGGGCGACACGCGCTGGCCGCTGCTCTTCAGCCTGATCGGGTTCCTGGGCGTTCGCATTCCCCTGGCCTATGGGCTCGCCTTCGACACGATCCACGTGACCTGGCTCTCCACGGCCTGGACGGGATGGGGCCTCGGCGTATTGGGCTGCTGGTACGCCATGGTCGCCGACCTTCATGTGCGGGCCGCGCTGGTCCTCTACCGCTTCTTCCACGGCGGATGGAAGGACGTCCGGGTGTGAGCCGGCCAGCGTCCACAAGCGCGGCCGCGTCGCCGCGTGCTCACCCGGGGGCCATCCGCGGGCTGTCGTGCCACCTGGGGGCGTGGTCATTCGCAGGCGCGCGCCGGAACCGCCTGCGCCCCCTTTCCAGTCTGGCTGATTTAGCTAACATGTCAGGATACGGCCCGGCAGGCGGGAGCCCTCCTGACCGCGCGCCTGCAAATCGTGGACGCCAGGGCGGCGCCTGCGCCGAGCGCGGATTTCCCATATAGGTGCGTTCACACTTTTTCGGCGATTCCTTTTGCATGTGTGTTTCGGCCAGCGACCCCGGGGTTTCTGAGATGGTGGACATAAAGGAAGAGACGCGTCGCTGGACGATCGCCGACGCGGCGGAGCTGTACGAGGTGAGCGGCTGGGGCAAGGGATACTTCTCCATCAGCCCCCAGGGCCACCTGTGCGTCCACCCGGACAAGACCCCCGATCGATCGATCGACCTGAAGCAGCTCGTCGATCGCCTCCAGTTGCGGGGCATCGAGCTGCCGATCCTTCTCCGCTTCGGCGACATCCTCAAGCACCGCCTGGGAGACATCTTCAGGGCGTTCGAGCGGGCCATCGCCGAGCACGAATACCAGGGCGCCTATCGCTGCATCTATCCGATCAAGGTCAACCAGCAGCGTCAGGTGGTCGAGGAGATCCTCCGCTACGGCCGCCCTTACGGCTACGGGCTCGAGGCCGGCAGCAAGCCCGAGCTGCTCGCCGTGATCGCCATGGCCGAGAACGACGTCCCCATCATCTGCAACGGCTTCAAGGACGAGGAGTTCATCGAGATGGCCGTCCTGGCGCACAAGATCGGACGGCAGATCATCCCCGTGATCGAGAAGTACACCGAGCTGGACATGATCCTTCGCTACGCCGAGCGGATCGGGGTCCGGCCGACCATCGGGATGCGCGTCAAGCTGGCCTCACCCGGCTCGGGCCGGTGGCAGGCGTCGGGGGGCTACTGGTCCAAGTTCGGGCTGACGGTCACGGAGATTCTTCGCGCCCTCGGAGAGCTCAAGGCCCGAGGCATGGAGGACTGTTTCCGGCTGCTCCACTTCCATCTGGGCAGCCAGATCACGAACATCCGGCACATCAAGCGGGCGCTGAACGAGGCCGCGCGGATCTACGCCGATCTGGTGAAGAACGGGGCGGGGCTCCACTATCTGGACGTGGGCGGAGGGCTCGGCGTCGATTACGACGGCTCGCAGACCAACTTCGAGTCGAGCGCGAACTACACCCTCCAGGAGTACGCCAACGACGTCGTCTTCCATGTGCAGACCGTCTGCAACGACGCCGAGGTGGCCCACCCGACGATCCTCTCCGAGAGCGGTCGCGCGATCGTGGCATACCACAGCGTGCTCGTGTTCAACGTGCTGGGCGTCTCGGGCCGCGGCGAGAACGAGATCCCCCTGGAAGTCCCCGAGGAGGCCGAGCAGCCCCTCCACGACTTGCTCGACACCTACCGCGAGGTCAACGTGCGCAACGTGCTGGAGGCCTACCACGACGCGCAGCAGGCCCTCGACATGGCGATGAGCCTGTTCGGCGGCGGCTACCTGCCGCTCGATCAGCGGTGCCTGGCCGAGAACCTCTACTGGGCCATCTGCCGCAGGATCCGCCGCCTGATGAAGGCCCTGGAGTACGTGCCCGAGGAGCTGGAGACCCTCGACGCCATGCTCAGCGAGACCTACTTCTGCAACTTCTCGCTGTTCCAGTCGATCCCCGACAGTTGGGCGATCCGGCACCTGTTCCCCATCGTGCCCATTCACCGGCACGACGAGCGTCCCACGTCGCACGCCGTGCTGGGCGACATCACCTGCGACTCGGACGGCAAAATCGAGCGGTTCATCGACCGTCGCGACGTGAAGCGGT
This sequence comes from uncultured Pirellulales bacterium, assembly GCA_964434165.1. GTDB lineage: Bacteria > Planctomycetota > Planctomycetia > Pirellulales > Thermoguttaceae > CAYSUS01. Next base: position 11,852 of record CAYSUS010000032.1, on the reverse strand, counting down.
CGCTGCCGCTGCACGAGTTCGACGGCAGGCCCTATTACCTCGCGGCGTTCCTCGTCGGGGCCTACCAGGAGATCCTGGGCGACCTTCACAACCTGTTCGGCGACACGAACGCCGTGCACGTGGGCATGGACGAAAACGGCGAGGCCGTGGTCGATGCCCTGATCAACGGCGACTCGGTTCGCGAGGTCCTGCAGTACGTGCAGTTCGACGCCCGCATCCTCGTTTCCCAGCTGCGCGCTTCGATCGAGCGGGCCGTGCGGGACGGGCGGATCAACGACCAGCAGGCGGGCCGCTTCCTGAGGTTCTACGAGGCGAGTCTTGAGGGCTACACCTACCTCGAAGACGCGCACAGCATGTGACGCGCCCCCGCCCCGCGCCGGCGCGCCTCGCTCCGCGGCGCCTGCGACCGGGCGGCATCTCCCCCGGACCGACCGCGATGGAAGAGCTGCTGACGACCGGGGCCATCCTCGCCGTGATGGCCGCGCTGGTGCTCCTGTTCCGTCTCTACGTGCGCCGCCCGCGGGGCGTCTCTACGACCGACCCGCCGGGCGTGCGCACCGTGGTCGAGTTCGCCGGCGACGATCCCGCGCTCTATCGCGACGACCGGCCCGAGGAGCCGTACGTAGGCGTGGCGCTGTTGGCCGGGCTGTGCGAGGATCTGGCGGCGCGCGGGGTGCGCACCGTGGCGCGGGGGCCGCTGCAATTCGCCCAGCATGCGATCTGCCAGACGGCCGACTGCCGCCTGTGCCTGGTGCTGGAGCGCCTGGAGGATCGCTGGGTCCTCAGCGTGGAGTGGGTCCCCGAGGCCGGGGCCGAGCGCCGCCACGTCGCCCTGACCCATGAGGTCTTCGCACCCAAGGACACCCCCGGCCTGAGATCGCTGCTGCGGGCCTTGCACGAGTCGCTCGGGGCCGACCGGCGGCTCCGCGCGATCCGATGGCACCGCAAGGAGCGGTGGATGGCCGAGGACACCTCCGATCCGGCCGCAAGGCCCCTCGTGGAGGGAACGCGAAGCTCGAAGCGCGGGATCCGCGACGAATCCGAATGACGGGGCCTTCATGACGGAAACGGGCGAGGCGCGCGGGGCACGTGCCGCGTGTCAGCCCGAGTCTTGGCGCTCCGGGACGAAGCAAAGAGACTTCCGAAGTCTCGAAGACTTCGGAAGTCTCGTGTGTTCACGCGATGCACTGCGGAACCGCTACTTCTTCGCGGCGATCGCGGCCTGGGCCGCGGCCAGACGCGCGATGGGCACCCGGTAGGGCGAGCAGCTCACGTAGTTCAGCCCCGTCTTGAAGCAGAAGTCCACGCTCGCCGGGTCGCCCCCCTGCTCGCCGCAGATGCCGATCTTCAGGTCCGACCGCGCCGCCCGGCCCTTCTCCACGGCCATCTGGATCAACTGGCCCACGCCCTCCTGGTCGATCGTCTGGAACGGGTCGGCCGGCAGGATGTTGCGGTCCTGGTACTCGTTGAGGAAACCGCCGATGTCGTCCCGCGAGAACCCGAAGCCCATCTGCGTCAGGTCGTTCGTGCCGAAGGAGAAGAACTCGGCCGTCTGGGCCATCTTGTCGGCCGTCAGGCAGGCCCGGGGGATCTCGATCATCGTGCCGTAGAGGCAATCGACCGCCGCGCCCGCCTTCCCTTCGACCTCCTGCTTCACGCGGTCGAAGATCGGCTTGACGAAGTCCAGCTCCTTCACGGTGCAGGTCACGGGGACCATGACCTCCGGGTGGGGGTCCTTGCCGTCCTTTTTCAACTCGGCGGCCGCCTCAAGGATCGCCCGAATCTGCATCTCCGTGAGATACGGATAGGTGATGCCCAGGCGCACGCCCCGGTGGCCCATCATCGGGTTCACCTCGTGCAGCGCGGCCCCGCGGTTCTTGACCTCCTCGACCGTGATGCCCAGGGCCTTGGCCAGCTCGGCCCGCACCGCGTCGTCCTGCGGAACGAACTCGTGCAGCGGCGGGTCCAGGAGGCGCACGGTGACGGGCAGCCCGTCCATCGCCTCCAGCGTGGCCTTGATGTCGCGCTTGACGAAGGGGGCCAGGTCGTCGATCGCCTTGTTCCGCTCCGCGTCGCTCTCGGCGTGGATCATGCGGCGGAGGATGAACAGGGCCTCTTCGCTGCCGGCGCCGTAGAACATGTGCTCGGTGCGGAACAGGCCGATCCCCTCGGCGCCGAACTCGCGGGCGAGCCTGGCGTCCTCGGGCGTGTCGGCGTTGGTGCGCACGCCCATGGTGCGCTGCTTGTCAACCAGCTCCATGAACTTCTGGAACCGGGGGTTCTCCGTGGCGTCGATCATGGCCAGCGCGCCCTCGTAACCCAGGCCGCGCGTGCCGTTGAGCGTGATCGTGTCGCCTTCCTTGAACGTCTTGCCGTCCACGGTCATCGACCTGGCGCCGTGCTTGATCTTGATCGAGGCGGCGCCGACGATGCAGCACTTGCCCCAGCCGCGGGCGACCAGCGCCGCGTGGCTGGTCATGCCCCCCCGCGCGGTGAGGATGCCCTGGGCTGCCCGCATCCCCTCGACGTCCTCGGGGTTGGTCTCCTCGCGCACGAGGATCACCGGCTCGCCCTTGCGGCCCCAGGCCACGGCGTCGTCGGAGGTGAACACGATCTTGCCTACCGCGCCGCCGGGACCGGCGGGGAGGCCCTTGACGAACGGCTCGGCCTTCTTCTCCGCCTCGGGATCGACGATCGGGTGCAGAAGCTCGTCGAGCTGGGCGGGCTGCACGCGGGTCACCACGGTCGCCTCGTCGATGAGCTTCTCCTGGAGCATGTCCATGGCCATGTTCAGGGCCGCGGTGCCGGTCCGCTTGCCGTTGCGGCACTGGAGCATCCAGAGCTTGCCCTCCTGGATGGTGAACTCGATGTCCTGCATGTCGCGATAGTGCCTTTCCAGCCGCTCGCGAATGCCGTCGAGCTCCTTGTACAGCGGCGGGTTCTCGTCCTCCAGCGAAGAGAGGTGCTTGTTCTGGTCGCTCTTGGTATCGTTGTTCAAGGGGTGGGGCGTGCGGATGCCGGCCACCACGTCCTCGCCCTGGGCGTTGACGAGCCACTCGCCGTAAAACTTGTTCTCGCCGGTGGCCGGGTTGCGGCTGAAGGCCACGCCCGTGGCCGAGCTGTCGCCCATGTTGCCGAAGACCATGGCCTGCACGTTCACGGCCGTGCCCCATTCGTCCGGGATGCTCTCGATGCGGCGGTAGGAGACGGCCCGCTTGCCGTTCCAGCTCTTGAACACGGCGCCGATGCCGCCCCAGAGCTGCTCCATGGCGTCGTCAGGGAACGGCCTCTTGAGCACCTCCTGGACCTTGGCCTTGTACTGCTCGCAGAGGGTCTTCAGGTCGTCGGCCGTAAGGTCCGTGTCGGTCTCGTAGCCCTGCGACTCCTTCATGGCGTCCATCAGGCGCTCGAGCTGCTGCCGGATGCCCTGGCCCTCGGCCGGCTCGATGCCCTCGGCCTTCTCCATCACCACGTCGGAGTACATGGTGATCAGCCGGCGATAGGCGTCGTACACGAACCGCTCGTTGCCGGTCTTCTTGACGAGGCCCGGGATGGTCTTGGAGCAAAGGCCCACGTTGAGCACGGTCTCCATCATGCCGGGCATGGACATGCGGGCCCCGGAGCGGCAGGAGACCAGCAGCGGGTCGCCCGGGTCGCCGTACTTCATGCCCATGGCCTCTTCGGTCTTCTTCAGGGCCTCGGCGACGGCTTCCTTCAGCCCCGGCGGATACTCCCCGCCGGTCTTCATGAAGTGGGTGCACACGTCGGTGGTGATGGTAAAGCCGGCGGGGACGGGCAGGTCGAGATTGGCCATCTCGGCCAGGTTGGCGCCCTTGCCGCCGAGCGTGTTCTTCATCGTGGCGTCGCCCTCGGAGCCCTGGGGCCCGAAGAAATAGACGTGCTTGTCAGCCATTGCAGGAACCCTTTGTGTCAACAGAACCTGGAAAGATCGGCTTCACCGCCCAGCCCCGCGACCCCGTAAAGCGGGGGATTTCCGGGCGGCGGCCCCCGATCGGCGGAGCGAGCGGGATCATCGGCCGCGCCGGCATCCCCCGGGGCAGCGGACCTGCCCCCATGCGGCGTATTCTGGGCAAAATGAAATGGACCAAGCTACCAGCGGCCGGCGCCAGCGTCAAGCAGCCCGCCACTTGCGGGGAGCGTGCTGGCTGTCCTGGGGTGGTGGTTCCGCGTTCCGACGCGGAAGAATGGAGCCTGGGGACCGACCTGCATCGGCCGTACACCACGGACTGCGGGGTGCAACTCCGTCGGCCGCGCGGACCCGGCCGCGCGCGAATGCCACGGGCTGCCAGTCAGCCCGTGGCGTGGGGGGGCATGGGCAGGCATGGGGCGATCTAAAGTTAACACACTATGAATGGCCGAGAGATCGACCCCGCTTCGCCAACCCTGGCCGGCCGAGTTCCGGAACGGGTAGGCGGTCCCCCGAAACGCAGACCCGGCTGCGCACGAGGCGCTTCCCCCGCCCCGCGGCTCAGTAGAGCATGGTTCGCGTGTAGTAGCACTTGATCTGGAAGCCGCCGAGGCGATCGCCGGCTAAGCCTGGGAGCGAACCGGCGAGCGGGTTGAGACCCGGCATGAAGCCCTCGCGAAGTTCGAAGTCCACGGGAACCGAGGTGACCTCCGCGCAGTTCCAGTGGAAATCGAAGTCGTGGACATGGAGGCGCCCGCGGCGCTCGAGAACGAGAGGCTGCGAGAGCATCTCGCGAACCTGCGGGAGAGCGACGCCTGGCTCGGCGATCGGCCGGACCTGGTCGAAGTGCGTCGTGCCGGTGAAGATGTGCCCTCCGCAGGGGTTATACACCTGGTAGCGCGATCCCTCTTCCTCCAGTCGTGTGTAGATCTTGGGCCAGCCAGCCACACGAATGCCTTGCCTGGTGGCGGACCAGTTGTTCAGGTAGACGCGAGGATAGTGCTGGACCACGCCCACGCGCGGGTTATTCTCCATCCGCAGATAAGGGATCCCGACAAGGACCTCCAGGAAGGGCGGCCAAGGGAACCGGTAAGTGATCCTCTTGTGCCTCGCCTGGTTCGCGGCGGTTCCGAAGAGGATGATCACCGGATGGTCGTCGAATGGGCATCGCGGATCGATACGCAGGCCGCGGGGGAGCCACGACTGGACCACCTCTCGGTCTACCAGCAGCACGAAGCCTCGCGTGTCGATGCGCCCGCTGACCACGGTGGGCCGCCTTGCGCGGCAGGTTGGCCTTGCGCCCTCGGTGGGTCTGGCGTCGAGGGCCAAGGCGAGAAGGAGGGTCGCCGGAAGCGCCCGACAGGCGAATCGACGCATGGTCCTGCTCCTGGGACTGGATCATCGAAGCGGCAACGCCAGCATAATCCGCGGTGCCGGCGGATTCCACGGGCAGCCCAGTGGCCGTGTGGGGGTACCGGTTGGATGGGGGCACCGATCGACAGGCAGCAGGCGCGTGTCAGGTCTTGCCCCGATCCCCCCACAACCCGGTCAGCGTCCTTCAGCGGTTCTCCGTCCCGCGCGACGCACCACGGAAGACCTCGCCGAACAGCGTCATGGCGCTGGCCTGGGCGATCCGCACGTGAAGGAGGCGGCCGGCTAGATGGGCCGGGCCGTCGAAGACCACGATCCGGTCGCAGACCGTGCGGCCGGTGAGCTGGACCGAGTCACCCCGGGGAGCCTGCTTCTGCGCGGCCTTGCTCGGCCCTTCGACGAGGATCTCCACGGTGCGGCCCACCAGCGCCCGGTTGTCCTCCTCGCTGATCCGGTTCTGCAGGGCCAGAAGGTCGTTGTTCCGGCGCCGCTTGACCGGCTCGGGCACGTCGTCGGGAAGCAGCTCGGCGGCCTTGGTGCCGGGCCGCGGGCTGTACTTGAAGATGAAGCTGTTCTTGAACCGAGCCTCGCGTACCAGCTCGCGTGTCGCCCGGTACTCCTCCTCGGTCTCGCCGCAGAACCCGACGATGAAATCGCTCGTGACCGCGGCGTCGGGCAGGGTCTGGCGGATGCGGGCGAGCATGTCGCGATACTCCTCGGCCGAGTAGCCCCGCTTCATCCGCCGCAGCACGGCCGAGGAGCCGCTCTGGGCCGGCACGTGCAGATAGGGCGAACACTTGGGCAGGTCGCGGACCGCCTGCAACAGGTCGTCGCCCATGTGCCGGGGGAAGTTGGTGACGAACTTGATCCGCGCAAGGCCCGGCGTGTCGTGGACGCGGTAGAGCAAATCGGCCAGGCGCGTGGTGCGGCCGCCGTCGGCGTGTCGGTAGCTGTTGACCGTCTGGCCCAGAAGCGTCACCTCCAGGCAGCCGGCGTCGGCCAGGCGGCGGACCTCCTCCTCGATCGCGGTCGGGTCGCGGCTCTGCTCCGGCCCGCGCACGCTGGGCACGATGCAGTAGGCGCAGAACTTGTCGCAGCCGAACATGATGCGGACCATGGCCTGCGCCCCGCCCGACCGTTGCGAGCTTCCACGCTCGGGATCGAACCGGGCAAAGCTCATCTGGACCGTGCTGCGGCTGCCGGCCGCGCGGTCGAGGCTGACTTCCATCTGCGGTCCGCCGCCCGCCGCGACCTTCTCCATCAGCTCCGGAAGCCGGCCGAGCTGGCCAGGACCCACCACCAGATCGACATGCGGGGCGCGCTTGAAGATCACGGCCTGGTCCTTCTGGGCCATGCAGCCGATCACGCCGATGATCTTGTGGGGGTGGTGCTCCTTGACGTGCTTCAGCCGGCCCAGGGCGCTGTAGATCTTGTCCTCGGCGTGCTGGCGCACGCTGCACGTGTTGAACAAAATCGCGTCGGCCTTGCGAGGGCTCGCCACCAGCTCGTATCCGGCGCGTCGGAGCGAGGCCGCCACGAGCTCGCTGTCGAGCACGTTCATCTGGCAGCCGACGGTCTGAAGGTACAGTCGCTTGGGCATCGCGTTGGCACCCGGGAGCAGCCGCGGGGAGTCCGGCGGGAGGAACGACCCGAGGCCGGGCGGCCGACGCGGTCACGCCGGCGATCTCAACGCCCGGGACCCGCGACCGCGGCCGGGGACTCGGACTCCCGCGCGGAGCCCAACAGCCGCCGGCTCCGCTGCTGGGCCTCCATCTCCGCGGCCTTGCGCTTCCGCTCCCGCTCCTCTTCCATGTGCTGGCAGAACTCGCCCCACAACTGATCGCGCCGGCGGAGCATCAACCGCACGGCCGTCATCAGGCCCACGTAGCCGGCCGCGGCGAGCAGTGCCAGGTCCCAGTTATCCATGGTTTCCGTTTTCCGGCGCAGGGGCAAGAGGCGGGCCCGAAGGGCCGCTGCGGCGCGCGGGGCTCGCTTGTGGAGGAGCCGGGCAGACGCCCGCCTCAAGTCTAGCGTGCACGGCGCAGCCCGCAGAGACCAGTTGCCCGCCGGGAGCGCCCAAGGTGGGTACCAGGACACCAAACGCGCCGCGGCAATGCCCCCGCGCGGGCCCTGCTGGACGCTCAAGCCGTGCTGGCCCGATCCGCCGCGCCGAAGCGATCGCCGGCCTGGACCCGATAGCCGTTGAGGAAGGCCGGAATGGGCATCATCCGCTTTCCGGCCGGCTGCACGGAGGTCAGCCCCGCGACCCCCTCGCCGGCGGCAACCAGGATGCGGTCGGGTTCCACGGCCACGACCGTCCCCGGCTCGGCGTGCGTCGTACGCGGGTCGACCTCGATCGCCTGGACCGGGCCGAGGATCAGGCGGAGCGGCTCTCCGTCCGGGCGGAGCCAGTAGGTGTAGCACTTGGGCCACGGCTCCATCGCGCGCACGTGGTTGCGCACGGCCTCAGCCGGCCGCGACCAGTCCACCAGCCCGTCGCTCTTCTTCAGTCGGGGGGCCCTGGAGGCAAGCGCCGGGTTCTGCGGGAGAACCTCCATCTGTCCGGCCTCGATCGCGTCCAGGGCCCGGCGGATCAGCCAGGCCCCGATCTCCGCCAGCCGGTCCTCCAACTCCACGGCAGTCTCATCCGGCTGGATCGGCGCGCGGGCCTGGGCGATGCACGGGCCTGCATCGACTTTGGGAGTCATGTGAATCACGGTCGCACCGGTCTCCGCCTCGCCGTGATAGAGGGCCCAGTTAATTGGCGCCGCCCCCCGGTACTTGGGTAGCAGCGAGGCATGGAGATTGATTCCCCCAAATCGGGCTGTCGCCAAAGTAGTCAGCGAAAGAATCTGGCCGTAATCGCACACCACGAGGATGTCGGCCTCCGCGGCGGCCAGGCGCGCCTGCGACTCGGGCGTGTTCACGTCCTCCGGATCGAAGATGGGGACATTGTGCTCGTGGGCCAAGTCCCTCATTGGGGTGACCGGGGCAGCCCGTTTGCCGGGACGGGGGCGCAGGGGCCCCGTGACCAGCATCAGCACCTCGTGATGCGTGTCGAATATCCCCCTGAAGGTAGGGGAAGCGAACGGCCCCGTGCCCATCATGATCAGGCGCATACCTCTAGCCTAGTTCAGCCCGGCTTCCCCGATCGCCCATGCCCTCTGGGAATGTACGGCATGCGGCCAGACGCGGAAAGGGGTGGGCGACCGCCGCGCCGATCCGCGCCGGCTCACCGGGCTGGGCGATCGCGCGATGTGCCTCGCGGGGGGAAGCGAGCCGCGCGGACCCAGGGAACCGCGCCTCCCTGGATTTGGGCAGGGTAGCGCGGCGCCGTCTTCCGGCGGGCCTCAGCCCGGCGGCCAGGTGAACCCGCGCCCGGCGAGCATGTGGAAATGCAGGTGCATCACCTCCTGGCCCGCGTCCCGCCCGCTGTTGGTGACCACGCGGAAGCCGCCGGCAAGCCCGAGCTTCTCGGCGATCCGGCGCATGGCCACGAACAAGTGCCCGACCAGGGCCTCGTCCTCCTCGCCGATCTCGGAGGCCGCCGGGATCTCCTTCTTGGGAATGACGATCAGGTGGACCGGCGCCTGGGGGTGGATGTCCTCGAAGGCCAGGCAAAGGTCGTCCTCATGGACGATCTTGGCGGGGACCTCGCGATCGATGATCTTCTTGAAGATGGTCTTCTCGGCCATGGCGCCACGTGGGCTCTCAAAAGGGGGGATGGCAGGAGAGGGACGCTCACCCTTCCGGGGTCGTCTCGGGCGGCGGCGTCTCGCCGAGCGCGTCCAGGACGATGCCTTCGTCGATCAGAAGCATGGGGATGCCGTCGAGCACCGGGTAGAGCACCTTGCCGTCTTCCGTGACCAGGGCCTCGGAGAGGGCGCGCGTGACGGCATCGCCGCCGCGGTTGCTCAGGCGACCGGCGCGGATCGCCTCGTTGACCCGCTCGATCAGGGCCTCGTCCGCCTCGGCCAGCGGGATATGCGACTCGGGGCAGACGAGGATGGAAAGGAGTTGCTTGTCAACCATCGTAGGGGCTCCTCGCTGGGGCCGCGGGGCCGGGCGGCCCCGACCGGCCACCCGCACATCAGGACCCCGCCCCCCCGGATTAGCATCTCGCAGTCTGCGGCGTTTGGCAAGACCCCGCGGCGAGCCGCGTCCCCCTTCCGTGGTCGTCGCGGACTGGTCTCTCCCTTTCCTTCCAAGTTCGCTCGCGCGGCCTGCCGAAGAGAGCCCAGGGGGGCCGGTTGCACGGAGCGTAGCGATTGACGCGGTCCGTGGCCGGCACGCCCCGTGACGAGGGCGGCTTCGCTAAGGGGGGACTTGCATGAAGATCGCGGTATTCCTGCAACTTGCGCTGGCCACGCTCGTCGCGGCAGGTGGCGCGGCGGCCGACGACGTCCGCTATGTTCGGGACAACGGGACCCTGTACCGTGAGACCGTGCGCACGGTGAAGCGCCCCGTGGTCGAAACCCGGATCGAACAAGTCACCCGCACGGTATATCGGCAGGAAGTGACCAGCGAGACCCGCGAGGTGGTCCGCCACGTGTGGACGCCGGTGCGGGAGTACGTCTGCGAGCCCTACGTCGCCAACCGATGGAATCCCTTCGCCCGACCCTGCGTGGCCTACCGCCTGGTGCCGCGCACCCGCTGGGAGTGCCGCACCGAGACCGCGGAGGTGCCCGTGACTTGCCGCCGCCTGGTGCCGAGGACCGAGACGGTCCAGCGTCCCGTGACCACCTTGCGCATGGCGAGTGAACAAGTGGTCAGTCGGGTTCGGGTGAGCGGGACCGGCGCCACGATGGCCGCGAGCCCGCCCCGGTCGTCCGCGCCGGCTCGCTACGTCCAGGTGGGCGGCGTCGCGCGGCTGGACAAGGACCCGCCGCGCCACGGAATCCTCGCCAGCGGCTGGTCGTCGGCGACGACCCTCAGGTAGGCCGGGCCGTCTCTGCTGCCGCCGGAGCGCGCGGAGACGGCCTGCGGAGCGCTTTCCTGGGCTCGACCGCGCGGGATGCTCAATCCCCGCCCGGAAGTCCCGCGGCTTCTTCAGCTGCGCGGTCGGCACTCTGTCGCGCCGAGCGCGTGCGCGACCGGCTCCGTCGGCTGCCGGTCGTCGCGCCCCATTCCTTGGTGAGCGTCTCGAACACCTCGGGCGACTCGTAGCGGATGACGTTGCCGCCCTCGGGCATCGGGCCGATCAGTCCGCGGAAGACGGGCAACCCCCGCAGCCCCAAGTCGGTGCTGCAATCGTCGATGCCGACCTGGACGTGCCTCCGCAGCAGCGCCTCGGACGACTGGTAATCGCGAATGCGGATCTGTCCGTCGGCTCCGCGGGTGACCACGCGAAAGGTGTCCTTCTTCATGGAGGCTTCCTTCACATTCTTCCAGGCTTGGGGGTGGGGCGGAAAGCGGCAGGCGACGCCCGCGCCCGATCGCCAGGCAGGGGCCCGCCGGCGGGAGTCCGCGTACCGACGGGAGTATCGGCGCTGAAACGGCGGCTCGCAGAGGCAAACCGCCGGCTCCGACATAAGGGTGGGAACCCCAAGAACCCGCACACCTGACACCGCGACCAACTTCGCTACGACCGAAGCGGCGGGGCACCGCAATGCAGCCAGGCTAGCGCCGCGGCGACGCGGCAGTCGGAACCATCGTCTCTTCCGGATCGGGCTGCCGGATCGTCTCGAGCATCACCTGAAGCACGACGTGGAGATCCGTATTGGTCAGAATTCCCCGCAGCGTTCCGCCCTCGCAGACGGGCAGACAGCTGATGCCGTGCTCGATCAGAAGCACGATCGCCTTTTCCAGGGGCGTGTCGGGCCGAATCGTGATCACGTCCCCACTCATGATCGAAGCGGCGGTAATCCCGGCGAGCGTCTCCCGCACGGGGCGCTTTTCCGGGCCCAGACACCGCAGCACATCGCGGTCGCTGATCACCCCGGCCAGGCGGTCCTTCGCGTCCGTGACCAGCAGGTGGCGGAAACCGTGCGCGTGGAAGAGACGTACCACGTCGAGCGCTGAGGTTTCGGGCCGGATGCAGGAAGGGGCGTCGGTCATCACTTGACCGGCGGTCAGCCCTCCCAGCCTGTCCATCTCGCCCAACGCGTCGGCGACTTGAGATCGCTTGGTGGCCATACGGTCCATCCCGCCGAACTCCGAGCCAGGCTACCGTGTCAGTGGGTGTTGAGCGCCTCGGGAAGAGGCCATCCAACCTTAGGACACGCCCCCAAGCCGGGCAAATCCATCCGACCCCCCTTGGCAGCCGAATGTCACTAGCCCGCATGGGGGAATTCCTTGTCAGCCTGCTCGTGAGGATTTAGACTTACGGGGCGCGGCCGGAGGGTACGCGAACTGGCTAGCAGCCTGACTCGAAATCAGGTGCCGGGCAACCGGTTGAGGGTTCGAATCCCTTGCCCTCCGCTTGCCACAACCCCAAGCCCCGCAAAAAGTTGCGGGGCTTTGTTTTTGTGCGGTCCGGCCGCGGAAGAAACGGGGACAGGTCCAGTTGTTGACAAGTTGGGGCATATCTGCATGATGGGGACATGCCTGGAAC
>CAYSUS010000031.1:40864-73453 GCA_964434165.1 uncultured Pirellulales bacterium | reverse complement strand
CGTCCTACGGCCCGATTCGGACTTGTACAAGCTTGTTAGTCGGGGCGACTGGATTTGAACCAGCGACCTCTGCGTCCCGAACGCAGCGCTCTAGCCAGGCTGAGCTACGCCCCGCAGGTCAGACGAAACCGGGATTGTATCATGCCCTCGGTGTGGGTCAACGGAGGCTCCACGCGCGCGGTTCCCGGATCTGGTCCGCAGGGGGGGCATCGCAGTGGCTTGGACGTCCGACTCGCCGCCGCGACCGGCTCAGGAACCTCACGCCCGGACCTCCCGCAAGGACAGTGCCGCGGGGGCTTGGGTTCGTGGGCTTCAGTCGAACGGGATGCGATCCTCGCCCTGGGACACGACGTCCACGATCCGCTTGCCGTCAATCACGACCTGGTAGCCGGTGCCCTTGCGGCCCTGGATCACCGCCGTGGCCCCGTCGATCTTCACCGGGAAGGGAGCGACCACCCGGTGGCCCCCGCCGGTGGCCACGGCCAGGCCGTCGAGCTCCCCTGCCAGGGCCATCTGGAGGCTGAGGATCGCGCACGGGTTGATGTCGGCGGGACGGCGCTGTTGGCTCTTGAGGACGAAGGAGTCGGGCAGGAGGCCCGCCTTTTCGCCGTCGGGATACTGCTGCTGCTGGGCGGAGATGAGGATGCCGCGGGCGAGGTGGTTCCAGTCGAGCGTGTCGTCGTGCGGGGACAGGCGCGTCAGGGCATAGGCATAAACGCCCCCGCACCACTGAACCGGCAGACCGAACCACGAGTGGCGCCAGTGCGTGGCCCCGTACACGGGGATCGTGCTGTAGAGCATCACCGGGTGGCGGCTCCACAGGTAGACGAAGGGAACGCCGGAGAGGGCCCAGCGCCGGGCTTCGCCCAGGTGGGCCTCTTCGCCGGTCAACTCGTAGCCCAGCACGCAGGCCCAGACGGCGTAGGCCGAAGCGAGGATGTCCGGCGTGTGCAGCGGCACCTCCCACGTCTGGGCGCCGCGGGGCTCGCCGAACCGTTTCATGTACTCCAGCGCCCTAAGGCCCGCCGCAAGGGCTTCCTCGTCGCCGGTCATCTGCGCCAGCTCGAGCAATCGGTAAGCCGGCCGGGCGCAGACGCCGCTGGCCGTGTCCTCCCAGTGGCCTCGCCGTAGCGGCCCGCCGTAGCGGAAACCGCCGTCCGGGCCCTGCTGCTCGATCAGCCGCTTCGCTTCGGCCTTGCGGTAGGCCAGCCACTGGGCCGCCCGGCCGGTGACCAGGTAGACCGCCTCGTTGCGCACGTGCGACCCGCCGGGCACGAGGCGGTCGAGCTCGGGGGCCTGGCCGGTGAGGCGCCACAGCGTCGAGGCCACGTCGGCGAACGGTTGGCTCTTCCACCCCAGGCAGTGGCCCCAGCCTTCCTCGGTCTTCAGCGGTCCGCGCAAGGCCGCCAGGCACAGGGCTCGCTGCTGCTCGGGGCTGCGGGGCGGGTTGGGCAGCGCGGGCAGGCCGTGGCGATTCACCCCCCAGAGGATCTGTTCCTCGATGGTCTCGCCGCCGAAGCGGACGACGGCCTCGATCGGGGCTTCGCCGCGCAGCGCCATGCGGTGGTCGCTCGAGGCGTCGAGGAAATTGGGCACGGCATAGACGGGCTGCGCGTCCATCGGATTCCAGGTCATCGCGGCCGCAACGCGATCGGTCCGGACGGCCATCAGGGGCATGGTGACCATGTCGAGGTCGGGGGCGAAGCGGACGTGGCCGGGCGTCTCGATGTCGAGCGTCGAGGAGCTCCGCTCGCCGGGGCCGAGGTACTCCAGCCCGGCGAAGATGCCCTGCTCCACTTCCCCAAGCGCGCGGAGCACGGGGCCTTCGACAGGCTCTTTCGCATCGAGGCGCACGAGCACTTCGCGGCCGGCGGCCCGGATCGAGAGCCTGACGTCGTCGCCGGCCAGTCGCACCTCTTGCTCACCGGAGGTCTCAAGCGCCAGCGCGGGGATCTGACCGCCCGCGTGCACCAGCGGTCCGAAGAAGGCCACCAGGTCGTCACCCCGGCGGACCCGGGCGAGCGAGCCATCCGCGGCCACTTGGAGCGAAAACCCCTCAAGGGGGAGCTCGATCCACCGCGTCTGGACGTCGGCATGGTGCACGAACACGGTGCGGGTGACGGGCGGGAGGCCCTCGGCCGTCACGCTCAAGGTCAGCGCTTCGAGCGGTCGCTCGCCGCTCGCCGGGACGAGCAGCGAGGCCGTGCCCCCGGGTTGAATCTGCTGCCGCTTGCCCAGCGCGGAGATCTCCAGGTCCGCGGTCCCTTCGTTCCTCACCCGGAAACGGGCTCCCTTGGCTTGGAGGTCCACGCGCTCGATGACCAGCGGGTGGGGGCGCAGGAACTCGATCCAGTCGATCTCCACCGTGCCGGGCGCCGTGCCGGGATCGATGCGCAGATCGGTGAGCGCCCCCGAAACGTCGATGGCCGTCTGGCACTCGTGCCACTGGCCGTCGTGGAGGATAGCGAAGGGGCGGGATCTGTTCGGGTCGCGCTGGGGCCCGTCGGTGCTGGTCCAGAAGACCTGGCCGGGGCCGCGGGTCGAGGCTCGCATGCGGAGGCGGACCACGATCCGGCCGCCGGGGATGTCCAGCCCGCCGCGATGGAAATACGGATCATTGCCCGACGACTCGACGCGGAGCAGGCCGCCGGCCGTGCTCAGCCGGCACTGGTTCTCGGCGGCCCAGCCTTCGGCCGATTCGTTGAAATGCCATCGTGGCAGGCCGGCGGGCACGAGGGCCCGCGGCTCGGGGTTGATCTGCTTCTCGGCGGAGCCCGCGCAGAGAGCGGAAAGGAAGAGGAGGGTGGTCAGAGACACGGCGGAGCCTCAAGGCGGAGGGGAGGTGGAAGGCGGGAGGACGTACGGTTCGTGGTCATCGATTCCTGGTTCCCACGCAGAGCGTGGGAGCGCGGGTACGCAGAGCGTGGGAACGAGGTCAACGTCATGGCCGGAGGGGGCCTACTGCCCCGCGAAGCACCGCAGCTTGCCGTCCTTGGTGGTCAGGTAGAGCCGGCCGGCGGCGGCCGCCATACCGTCGAAGACGGGCATGGCGTCGAGCTCGCACTCGGCCAGCTTCGATCCGTCCTTGGCCGACATGGCCCGCAGTCGGATGCCCTCGGCGCCGCGGAAGGCAGCCAGGTCCTGATGCGTTGCACCCAGGGGCCCGGCGGCGAACAGCACCTCGCCGGCCAGCACGAGGGCCCGGGCCTCCAGGTCGGCCCGCTCGGCCCACTCGTGCGGCACGAGCGTCCGGCCGGTGATCGCCCCGCCCCGGCGCCCCTTGCCCTTGGGCGCCGGCTTGGGCCTGGGCACCTCGAACTCCTTGGGTCCGGCGAAGTAGTGGTAGTGCTCGCCGATCCGCCACTGCCCCGAGTTGCCGTGCGGGTAGAAGCTGCGCCCGAAGCCGTAAATCGTCGCGTCGTCCACGGCGAGCAGCCGCCCGGCGGGCACGCGGTTGCCGGCCTGCCACCATCCGCCCCAGCCCACGCCGAAGTTCGTGCCCCAGATCCAGTAGGTGCGGTGCCACCAACTGTCGTCGAGGAAGCCCACCGAGCTGAAGAGGTGCGGGGTCTTCTGGGGCTGCTCGTTGCCCTGGCGGTCGAAGGTCAGGTGGCGCATGAAGATCAACTCCCCGTCGCTGGAGAGGACGTCGGGCAGGGCCCCGGGGATGTCGGTGCCGCGGGCCCGCTGCGAGTCCTCGATCTGCTCGCCGGTCTTCTCGTCGTAACCGCTCAGCGTGACCTCGGAGAGCAGGTTGCCGGTCTTCGCGTCGAGGCGGCACAGCCGGATGCCGCCGTCGAGATAGGAGGACCGGCCGGCGGCGCAGTACACCTCGCCGTCGAGCGCGAGCACGGCTCCGGCAACGGGCCAGGCCGATTCGAGCCGATCGTGGACGACCACGCGGCGCTCGCCCGGCGCTGCGCGGAACCTCCACACGAGCTCGCCGTCCGAAGCTCGCAGGCAATACACGCGTCCGTCCGCCGCGCCGAAGATCGCCATGCCGCGGTGGATCGTAGGCGGGCTGTCGACCCGTCCGCCGGCCACGAACGACCAGACCGGCTTGCCGGCGGCGGCATCGAGCGCGTGGACCGTGTGGGCATCGACCTGGGCCACGAAGGCCCTGCCGTCGGCCACCACCACGCTGCTGAGCCGTCCGCCCAGGTCGGTCTGCCATGCCTCATCGAGCTTCGCGGGGACCTCGGTCGTGGCCACGGCGCTACGCGCCGCGTCGTGTCGATAGGTCGGCCAGTCGCTGGCGTCGGGCGCCGTCGCTTTCACCTTGCCCAGCGCGGGGCCGCGTTCCAGGCGTGGCCCCGGGACATCCATCCCGCTCGACACGCTGGCCGGGGCCAGGGCCAGGAAGCCGTTGAGCTTGGCCTTGGGGAAGCAGCCGCAAGTGTGCGGCGGGACATACACCATGCCGTTGCACGGCACGACGCCGAGCTGGCACGTGCCCCGGACCCAGTGATGGGCCTCGGCATCGCCGGACTTCAGATCGACGAACTCCACACCCGACCGCCCCAGCACCAGGTAGCGGCAGGTGCCCTTGTTGCGGTAGCAGCGGTGGTGCCCCATGCCGGGGTTGAAGAACTCGTGGTCCGAGGGCCGCGTGCGCTCGACCTCGCCCGTCCTGGGATCGAGGGCCTGGGTGATGCCGGGCTCGCGCGCCCCGATCAGCTTGCCCGACCACAGCAGGCCGTCGGTGATCAGCACGTCGGGCGGGGCGTTGTAGGTCTGGCGGCACGGGCCGGACCACAGGCGCTCGCCCGTCTCGGCCGAGTAGGCGAACATCTGCCCGTCCTTGCCGCCGCCGGCGTGGCTGACCTCCCAGGCGACGGGACCGGCGTCTGCGTCCTTCTCCTGGCGGGGCGTCTGGTCGGCGCTGATCACCACGTCGCCGTGGATGACGAGGGTGGGCGAGGCCCAGGCGCGGCGGCGGAGGTCGGCCGGCTGGCTCGCCCGCCACAGCTCCTTGCCCTTGGCGGCGTCCAGGGCGATCACCTCCTCGGTGGTCTGGTACACCGCGCGTCCGCCGTGGACCGCGAGGGTGAGCGGGAAGATCTCAGGCACGGCCTTGTCCTCGGTCCGCCACAGCTCCTTGCCGTCGTCGGCCCTCAGGGCCATGATCCGCCGCTTGACCGGCGGCAGGGGCTTGCGCTCGCGCACGGCCGCGTTCACGGCGTCCTGCTCCTTGGGGTCGCCGACCACGAGGTACACCACGCCGTCGTGAAACACGATCTCCTCCGTCCCTTCCGTCTCGGAGTACGTACGCACCAGCTCGCCCGTGGCCGCGTCGAAGGCCGAGAGCGGCGCGCCGTAGCCGAGCGTGGTGTAGACCACGTCGCCGATGGCCACCAGCCGGCGGTGGAGCTGCGGCGGGCCGGAGCGGAACGGGCGCAGGCGCCATTCCCACTCGGGGATCGGCTTCTTCCACAAGAGCACCCCGCTGAAGGCATCGCGGGCGATAAGCTGCCAGTCGGAGGGCAGATCGACCGAGGCGATGGGGCCCTCGTCGGCGATGTAGAACATGCGGCCGGCCGAAGACACGGCGATGCTGACCGTGCCCAGGTTCTCGTGCCCGCGGGCGGACCTCGGCCCGGCGACCCACTGCATGTGGCGCGGCGGTCCCACGATCCGGTCATTGGACACGGCGTTGCCCGTCGAGTCGTAGAGGAAGTGGGTCCACTCGTCGATCGCGTCGGGCCGGGCCTTCCTCTTCGTCTTCCACCCGTCGCCGTCGCGCAGGCACGCCACGCCGCCCGGGGCCAGCACGCGCAACAGCTCCTGCTCCGCGACGTCGCCCGCCTGCTCGACCACGATGAGGTTCACGAGGTTGTCGGCGTATGGCAGGCGCTTGGCGCGATGCAATTCGATGGAGACGGGGCCGTACAGCCCGAGCGACTTGACGCGCTCTCGGGCCTTGCTCACGTTGGCCGGGTCGGCGTCGAGGCCGTGGACCAGAAAGCGATCGCCCGCGCGCAGGGCGCCGGTCAGCGAGCCGTCGCCGCAGCCGAGGTGAACCACCAGCCCGCCCTGGACGCCGGACTTGTCGAGGATGCCCTTCGCCGTGGCGACCGGTTGAGGCCCGGGCGCCGCGGCCCAGCAAAGGGGCGCGGCAGCGATCAAGGCCACGAGGGCCGGAAGCCCCAGCACGGAAGAGAACTTGAAACGAGCGGGAGAAATCATGGGCTGCTCTCCATTTCGGGGGAAGGGCTTGTGGGGGGGCCGACCGTCGAAGCAAGCGGCCGCCGGGCAGGAGTGTCATACCGCGTGTCCATTATGCCAGATCGGCAAGGCCGGGCAAACTGGCGGACCAGGTCGTGTGCCGGTGAGGCCGGCCACGGGGGACGATTCTGCCTGCCGTGCGGTGGTCGCCCTTGCCGTGTCCCGGGGAGCGGATAGAGTGAACCGTGCGCCGCCTCGGTTCAGATCGCGGGCGAAAACGAAACAGCCAAGCGTACCTGGTCCGCTCATGTCCGAATCCCTGCTGCCCGAACGATTCCTGTTCCGGTTCTCTCTTCCGCTGCGGCGGCGCGATCGGCTCTGGTTGCCGAACGGGGCGGCTCTGGGCGAGGAGTACCGCCTGACCCGTCTCGCCGAACTGGAAGGCGGTCCCTCCTGGGCCGACGTGCGCGCCGCCTGGAACCCGGAAGGCCTGGCGTTCAGCGTGCGCGTTGCGGGCAAGAAGCAGACTCCCTGGTGCCGGGCGACGCGGCCCGAGGACAGCGATGGCCTCCGCGTCTGGATCGACACCCGCGACGTGCATACCATCCACCGCGCGGGCCGCTTCTGTCACTGGCTCGTTTTCCTGCCGACCGGCGAAGGCCGGAACCGGGGCGAGCCGTCGGCGCACTGGCTTCCGATCAACCGGGCACGCGAGCAGCCGCGGCCCGTGCCTCCCAAGGCGCTCCAGACGGTCGCCAGGGTGCGCAGGGGCGGATACGAGCTCGACGCCCTGGTCGGGGCGGACGCCCTGACGGGGTTCGATCCCAATGAGCACCCGCGGTTGGGCTTCACCTACGCGGTGGTGGACCGTGAATTCGGCGAGCAGACGTTGGGCCCTGGCTCGCCGCTCCCCTACCAGGAAGACCCCAGCCTGTGGACGACGCTGGAGCTGACCGAGTGAGGCGCGGCCGGGGCGGAAACGTGCCTCGACGCGCGGCGGGAACCGCGGAGTCCGCCAGGCTCGGGAAATCAGGGGCTAGACGGCCGTGCCCGATCGATCTCCTCCAGGCCGAGCTTCAACTCGGAGAAGGCCGGGCCTCAAGTATCGGTCCGGATCGTGGCCAACACGTCGCCGGCCGCGACGACCGCTTCCTCACCCACGCGAGCGCGGGAGAGAACGCCGTCCACCGGCGAGGTGACGTCAACCACGGCCGGCCCGGCAAGCAGCTCGACCAGGGCTTCACCCTCCGACACGCGGGCGCCCGGCCGCACCAGCCACTGGCACACGACCACCGGCCCGCCCATGCCCAGGTCTGGAGTCTTCAGTTCAACTCGACGACGCACTTGCGGAAATCCCTCGCCACCTAAGTCACCATCTCCCGCGCGTGGTAGCTGCTCCGCACGAAGGGCCCGCTCGCCACGTGCGTAAACCCCATCGAGCCGGCGAGACTGCCGAGCTCCTCGAACTCCTCCGGCGGCAGGTAGCGCACAACCTTCATCTGGTCCAGGGATGGGCGCAAGTACTGCCCCAAGGTGAGCATGCGGCAGCCCGCGTCATGGAGGTCGGCGAGCGTCGCGAGAAGCTCCTCGCGGGTCTCGCCCAGCCCGAGCATCAGTCCGCTCTTCAGTCCGATGCGCGGATCGCGCCCGTGTACGTGGCGGAACATACCGAGAGTCCGCCGGTAGTCGGCTCGGCGCCCCCGCACGTCGCGGTAGAGGCGGGGCACGGTCTCGCTGTTGTGGTTGAACACCTCGGGTCGGGACTCGACGACGCGCTCCAGCGACTCCGTGTTTCCGGCCAGGTCCGAGACGAGCAGCTCGACCGTGGCCCCGGCGCAGCGCTCGCGGATTGCATGGACCGTCCGCACCAGGTGCTCGGCTCCGCCGTCGGGCAGGTCGTCGCGCGTGACCATGGTGACGACCACGTGACGCAAGCCCATCTGCCGGGCGGCTTCGGCCACGCGCGCCGGTTCGTCGGGGTCGGGCGGGCGGGTCTTGCCCTGGCTCACCGCGCAGAATCCACAGCGCCGCGTGCACACGTCGCCCAGCAGCATGAAGGTCGCAGTCTTCTGCGCGTAGCACTCCATGCGATTGGGACACCGCGCGTGGTCGCAAACGGTCGTCAGGCGAAGGTCGTCCATCAGCCGGGCCGTGAAGTGATTGGCGTTCCCTTTCGGCACGCGCCGCTTCAGCCAGCGGGGCAGAGGTTGGGTTTCTTCGGAAGGCCTCACCGAGCGCACTCCCTTCCACCACCTAGGACGCCCCCGCATTCCGAGGGAGTCGCGGATGGCCCGTAAAAAGATGATAGCGATCGCAGTCGAATGCGAAGCTGAGCTGACGAATCACCTCAGCGCGTACCTTGGTCATCTTAACAGGGCGGCGGCGCTCGGCTACCAGACTGCCCACACGCGACTCGGGGGTGGCGTCGCTGCCGACGAGGCGAAACAGACCCATGGGCGGATCAACGTTGAGGAACGCGCCGTGGCAAGTCACGTGATCGCGGACGGCGACCCCCAGCGCCGCAATGCGCCCCGTCCTCCCCCAAAGGCCGTACTGGCCGGGCCTGACGCAGAGGGCGATGCCCAGTTGCTCCATGGCCGCGTGCAGCCCGCGTTGGAGCCGGTCGAGATACTGCCCGACGCTCCAACCGTGCCATCGAATCGGGGCAATGGGGTACATCGCCAATTGGCCGGGGCAATGCACAAGGCAACCCCCTCCGCGTTTGACCCATTTCAA
This sequence comes from uncultured Pirellulales bacterium, assembly GCA_964434165.1. Classification (GTDB taxonomy): domain Bacteria; phylum Planctomycetota; class Planctomycetia; order Pirellulales; family Thermoguttaceae; genus CAYSUS01. The sequence continues at coordinate 64,552 of CAYSUS010000031.1, read as the reverse complement.
CCCGATCCGCCGTTGGCGAAGCAGACCGAACTCCGATTCGATGTGCGCCGGCGAACCGCTGCGTCCGACGGAGATCACGGGCGGGTGCTCGGCCAGTAGCAGCGCGATGCGGCCATCGTCGCGCGCGGCGATGTCGTCGGCGATCGTTCGCTGAAGTCGAAGGCAGTCTTCCAGGTCGATACGGCCGAGCAGGAATGCCTCGACCGACGGAGCGGACGATCCAAGCGATGCGGGCAAAGGCGACCTCGGGCGGGTTGAGAGAAGAGGGTCTGGGAGTTACACCTAGGGTTTGCCGCGGGGCGATGGGGCCGAATCCCCGGGGCCCCCACCTTGGCTGGCTTCGTCACGGGCCGAGAGCCGTCGCCAGGGCGCCCGCTCTCCGGGAGGGGGTCGGGCCGTCGCTCGGCGAACGGGGGATTATGCCGGATGGCGGGCGGTCGTAGAAGAGCGAACCATCGCCCGAAGCAGCGCTTAAGGAGGGATTGCCACGGCCACCAAGAAGGAAAAGACGTCGGAGCGGGGCCCGGCGGGCGAGCGCGTCGTTGCCGAGAACCGCAAAGCCCGGCACAAGTTCGACATCCTCGACACGCTCGAATGCGGTCTGGTCCTGGTGGGGAGCGAGGTGAAGAGCCTGCGCTCGGGCAAGGTCTCGCTGGAGGAGGCTTACGGACGGATCCGCGACGGCGAGGTATGGCTGGTAGGGTGCGACATTCCCGAGTACTTCGAGGCCAATCGCTTTAACCACAACCCCAAGCGGCCGCGCAAGTTGCTGCTGCACCGCCGCGAGGTGCGCAAGTTCGCGGCCAGGGCCTTCGAGCAGGGACTCACCCTCGTGCCGCTTCGTCTTTACTTCAAGGAGGGCCGGGCGAAGGTGCTGATGGCCATTGCGCGGGGGCGCAAGCTCTTCGACAAGCGTGAGGCCATGAAAAAGGCCGACGCCAAGCGGCAGATTGAGCGTGCCACGCGCCGACGGCGCTAGGATCGTGCTCACCAGGACCGTTGTCCCACTCCGCGCCTTTCGAACCAGGGCCCACGGCGACCGACGGGGCGGACCGGTCCGTCCGCCCTGCCTCCATCGGCATGCGAACCGGCGGTGGCGTGGCTGCGTAATTGCACTGAGGGGAGGTGCTGCCGCGCTGCGTCCCCGCGCCCCTTCTTTTGGAGGGAGTGGCTTCCGATTCGTCACGCATTCCCGGTACCAGACCATGCTTGAGCTGAGGGAAGTCAAGAAATCGTTCACCGAGCCCGACGGCACCCCCCTGCCTATCCTGGACGTTTCCTCGTATGGGATCGCCGCGGGAGAGCAGGTCGTGCTGGTCGGCCCCAGTGGATGCGGGAAGTCGACGCTCCTCCACGTGATTTCGGGCATTGCGCGGCCCGACTCGGGACACGTCAAGATCAACGGCTGGGACATCACCTTGATGACCGAAGCCGAATGCGACCGTTTCCGCGCGGAGAACATCGGCTACGTGTTTCAGACCTTCAACCTCCTGCCTGGCTTCAGCGCGCTGGAAAACGTGATGCTGGGGATGCGGTTCGCGCGCGGCCGCGTGGACCGCAATCGGGCCCGGCATCTCCTGGAGCGTGTGGGCCTGGGGCACCGCATGACCCACAAGCCGACCGCGCTCTCGGTGGGCGAGCAGCAGCGGGTCTCGGTCGCTCGGGCCCTGGCCAACAAGCCGAAGGTGCTTCTGGCCGACGAGCCGACGGCCAACGTCGATTCGGGCCACCAGCAGCAGATCATCGATCTGTTGCGCGAGACGTGCCAGGAGGAGGAAGTGGCCTTGTTGATCGTCACGCACAGCCCGGAAGTGGCAAGCCAGTTCGAGCGGGTCGATCGTTTGGAGGATTTCAACGCGGCGCTGGGCAAGGCCGAGGCGGCGGTGCCGGCCTAGGGCCGCGTGCGGACGCCTCGACGTCGTGTGTCTAACGATTTGGGAATACCATGAGCCTTTGGAAGATCGCTTGGCGGAGCATCCAGCAGCGTTCACTGGCCTCGTCGTTGACGGGGTTGTCGATGGCCCTGGGCGTGGCCCTGGTGGCCGCGGTCATCGTGATCCATGGCGTGATTGACAAGTCCTTCCGCCGCGGGGCCCAAGGGTATGACTTGATCGTCGGGGCCAAGGGAAGCCCGATGCAGCTCGTGCTCAACACGGTGTACTACCTTGGCGATCCGGTGGGCAAGCTGTCGTACGACCAGTACCTGGAGCTGATCGCGCACCGCTTCCAGCTCCCCGACGGGCGCGTGGCTCCGTCGTTCGAGAAGGCGATCCCCGTGTGCATGGGCGGCTACTACGCGGGATTCGCGCTGGTGGGGACGACCCCCGAGATCTTTGAGCTCTCCGCCCAGGAGGGGCAGCACTACGAGTTCACCCAGCGCGGCGGCCAGGGGCGCAACTTCGAGCCGGACGCCTATTTCGAGGCCGTGATCGGGCCGAGTGTGGCCCGCGGTGCGGGCCTGAAGATCGGCGACACGTTCAAGCCGCAGCATACGCGGGCCGCGAAGCCCACTCCAGAAGAAGAGGAGCACCCCCCGTTCACCGTGGTGGGGATATTCGCCCCTACGGGGACTCCCAACGACCGCGCGATCTTCGTGAACATTGAGGGCTTCTGGCGAATGCACGAGCATCACGGGGAGGAACAAGACACCGTGGAATCGCCGGGGAATGCGGCCGACGAGTCGGGCGTCGAATCGGAGGCCTGTGAAGACAGCGACTGCTCGGGCTGTCCCGATGGCGACGGTGGAGCGCACGAGCACGATCGCCACATCTCGGCCGTCCTCGTGGCCCTGGACCAGGGCGACCTCTCGCTGGCCATGACCATGCCGCGGATGATCGAGGACTACCGGATGGGCGACGTGCAGGTCTTCCAGGCCGTGCACCCTTCGGCGGAGGTTGCCAGGCTGCTGGAAGGGATCATCGGCAACGTGCAGTTGGTGCTTCTCATCCTGGCGGTGCTGGTGGTCGTCGTGGCCGGAGTGGGGATCCTGGTGAGCATCTACAACTCGATGAACGACCGGAAACACGACATCGCCATCATGCGGGCCCTGGGCGCCAGCCGCATGACCGTGATGATGGTGATCCTCCTGGAGTCGATCCTCCTCTCCCTGGGCGGGGGCGCCGTGGGATTGCTGCTTTCGCACGGCCTGGTGGGCGTGCTCAGCCCGCTGATCGCCGAGCATACGGGCGTCGTCGTCGGGGCCCTGCAATTCCAGGCCGCGGAGCTGGTCTTGATTCCAGGTCTGATCGTGCTGGCGTCGATCGTCGGCTACCTGCCGGCTTTGGCCGCCTACCGGACCGACGTGGCCAAGTCGCTGGCCGCGAGCGCCTGATCGAACACGAACGAGTCCGCGTGGCAAGTAAAGGGGCAAGGAGAATCCGATGAGCGTGGAGACGATCGCGGAAACCACCTACGACCTTCCGGAGGAGGTCGAGAATCAGCCGACCCGCTACCGCAAGGTGAGCGCCCTGGCGTCCGCCTCGCTGTTGTGCGGCGCCCTGGGGTGGGCTGCCGCCTTCGACTGGTGGCTGATGCTGGTCCCGTCCGCGGGGATCGCGCTGGGGCTGTGGGCTCTCGCCCGCATCGACCGCTTCCCCGACGAGCTCACCGGCGTGGGCGTCGCCAAGGCGGGGATGATCCTGTCCGGGGTATTCGGCGTGGCGTGCCTGGGGTGGCTAATCTACCTGACCATCGCGGACACGCCGCCCGGCTACTATCCGATCAGCTATGAGATGCTTAAGCCGCTGCCTGGGTCGGAAAAGGCCGATCCGCCCCCCGTGGCCATGGAGCTCGACGGCAAGCGGGTGTTCATCAAGGGCTACATGTATCCGGGCCGACAGGCGCGGAACATCGAGGAGTTCCTCCTGGTTCCCACCGTTACGCACTGCCAGTTCTGCATGCCGGACATCAAGCCGACCGATCTCGTCCAGGTCAACCTGATCCACGGCATCAAAGCCCGTTTCACCCAGCGTCGGCGCGGGGTCGGCGGGATCTTCCGCCTGCGAACCAAGGACGACAAGAACCCGCTGCTCTACCGGATCGAGGCGGACTACCTCCGCTAAGAGGCCGGCAAGCGGCCCGCGGGGCCTTCTCTCCCTTGCGGCGGGTACGTCGGGGATGACGGGCGGAGAATTCGCCCTTGACCCGAAATCGGATAGCTCCTACACTCCCGCCCACACGCACGAAAATGACCGCCGCTTTGAGCTCGGGCGGGGTCGCCATGCGTACGCACGATCCACGTGGACGGGTCTGCATCTGGGGGCTTTGGGCGACCGAGGCTCCTGCGGACCACGAAGCGTTCGACCGCCACGCACGGATGCAGTGGCGGTGCGCTTCGCTTACAGCCAACCCCGACGCAATCGGCCAGGACGCCCCTCTTCTCGCGTCGCCGCCCCGGTTGCCCGTTTCGTCCAATCGCTCCCGGAAAAGAACAGTGTCCTTTGCCCCCCTGGGACGCGGCCTTTCCGGGAGCTTTTTTTGCGCGCCCACGGGGGTTCGGCGAACGAGTTGAAGATCGCGCTGCGACGCGCGGATGGCCGGGCGGCGCGCCATCCCGAGCTGAGGGATGCTTCGCACACAGGGCTCCCCACCCCTCTTGCCGGAATCGCGCGACGCGACTTAGAAGTACAGATCCCGGTCGTCCGTCTCGCGGATGCGGCGGAGCCGGTCGAGGAGTTCCGTCTTGCGCGGGCCCTCGGGGATCCGCCCGATCTCCTCGGCGATCCGCTTCATGCCCGCCTCGCGCGTCTCGGGCGAGGCGTAGTCCACCAGGTACTCCGTGAGCGTGGAGAGGGCGTTGGGCGTGCACATTCTCTGAATGAACCCGGGGATGGCGAACTCCATGAAGTGCTCGCCCGTGCGCCCCAGCCGGTAGCACGCGGTGCAGAAGCTCGGCACGTACCCGTCCACCAGCAGCTCGCGCATCACCTCGTCCAGCGATCGCACGTCGCCGAGCTGGAACTGCTCGCGCTCCATGACCTGGGCGTCGCCGGCCTCGGTGTAGCCCCCCAGCTCGATCCGGCTCCCCGCGTCGATCTGCGACACGCCGAAAGCCATCACCTCGCGCCGCAGGTCGGCCGGCTCCCGGGCGGTGAGGATTAGCCCCGTGTAGGGCACCGAAAGCCGCAGGATCGCCACCAGCCGCTTGAAGTCATGGTCACAGACCAGCCACCTGTCGTCCAGCTCCACGCCGTGGGCCGGACGCAGCCGCGGGAAGCTGATCGTGTGCGGCCCGACATGATAGTGCTTTTGCATGTGCAAGGCGTGGGCCACCAGGCCGAGGACCTCGAACCGCCAGTCGTACAGCCCGAACAAGGCCCCGATCCCCACGTCGTCGCAGCCGGCCTCCATCGCCCGGGCCACGCCGTCCAGGCGCCACAGGTAATCGCCCTTGCGGGTATTCTCCCCGTGGCAGCGGCCGTACGTGGCGTGATGATAGGTCTCCTGGAATATCTGGTACGTGCCGATCCCCGCGGCCTTGACCGTCTTGTAGCCCGCGTGGTCGAGCGGGGCCGCGTTGACGTTCACTCGGCGGATCTCGCCTTGACCGACGCGGAGCGAATACACATGGCGCACGCAGTCGGCGATGAACTGCGGGCTGTAATGGGGATGCTCGCCGAAGACCAGGATCAGCCGCTTGTGCCCCTTCTCCAGCAGCGATTCCACCTGGGCCGTGAGATCCTCGGCCGAGAGCGTGCGCCGCACGGCCAGGCGGTTGGACCGGCGGAACGCGCAGTAGATGCAGTCGTTGATGCACTCGTTGCCGACATAGAGCGGGGCGAACAGCACGATCCGGTTGCCGTACACGTCCCGCTTGAGCTGCCGCGCGGCGCAGAAGATCGCCTCGACCGACTCGGGGTCGTCGGCCGCCAGCAGCACGGCCGTCTCGTCCAGCGAAAGCGGCTCCTTGGCCATCGCCTTGCAGATCGCGTCGCGGACCTGCTCGCGCGAGGGCTGCAGGCACAAGAGGGCGCCGAAGCGGGCTTCGTCGATGAAGTCGCTGGCCGAATCACTCAGCTTCCTGTCGGTGATCGATGACATGGGCAGACTGCGGGTCGCGGAAAGCGGACGGGACCGGCCGAGTTGGGGGTTGCGGGCTTTGCGGGACGAGGCAGAAGACACCAAATACGAATGTCGAATGTCGAAATCCGAAACAAATCCGAATGACAGAATATGGAAACGCCCGAAACCTCAGGGCCCGAAAGCATCGTGCGCGGGCCGCGCCGGAGCGCAACCCCCGTTCGCATCGCCGCACGTGCTGTTTCGAGCATTCGTACTTCGTGCTTTGGATTTGCTTCGGATCTCGATATTCGTATTTCGAGCTTCGTGCTCCGCGTTCCGTCTTCCTGAATGGGCTGCATTATCGCTTCCGCGCCGCGTAGTTCGGCGAATCGCCGCGGCCGATGCCCGGCGCGCGGCCGATATGCGTCAGGCGCGACGAGAGGCAGTGGTGGCAGGCCTCGCCCGTCTCGGCCACGCACGCCTTGTCCGGGTAGATCTCGTACAGCCGGCGATACTGCGGCGGCGTGAGGTTGGGCATCACCACGTTGGCGCCGCGCACCAGCCCCAGCTCACGGCCGGACTGCGTGTTGAGCGTGGCCAGCGCCGTGGTGGCCGGGATGTTCGCCCTAGGGCAAACGAGCCGGGCCAGGGAGACGACCTTGTAGGTCATCAGTTCCGTGGCCGGAACTTGATCGCTGCCTCCGGCACGGGGAACGAGGGCCTCCTCAGCCAGGGGTGTGTGCGGGTGGGGCAGGTACGGCCCTACTCCGATCATATCCAGATCGAACTCGCCGAACAGGAGGACGTCCCGGGCGAGGTCCTCGTACGTCTGGCCGGGCAGACCGATCATGACGCCGCTTCCCACCTCGTACCCGAGACGGCGGAGCGTGTCCAGGATGGCCCTTCGGCCGCGACCGTCGCCGGGCCTGGCGGGGTGGAGACGTTCGTACAAATCCCGGCGGGACGTCTCGAATCGCAACAGGTAGCGGTCGGCGCCGGCCGTGCGCCACGCGGCCAGTTCCTCATCGTCGCGCTCGCCCAGGCTCAACGTCACGGCCAGCGGGTTCTCGCGCTTGATCCTCCGCACCAGGCCGGCGACCCAGTCGGCGGAGAGGCCGGGGTCCTCACCGGCCTGGAGGACCACGGTGCCGTAGCCGTAGCCCACGGCCTGCTGCACACTCTCGAGCACCTCGTCCTCGGTCATGCGATACCGCACGAGGTCGCGATTCGGAGCGCGCAGCCCACAGTAGCCGCAGAGGCGCACGCAATGGTTGGAGAGTTCGATCAGCCCGCGCAGGTGGACCTCGCCGCCGACGTGCTGCTGGCGCACATCGTCCGCCCGCCGCCACAGCTCGGCGAGCCGCGTCGGATCCTCTTCGCGGAGCCAGGCGGTAATTTCTGCCAGTTGCATCGGGGGCTGGACAGGAGGACAGATCTTGCGGCCCTAGTTGGGCGTGCTGGGGAGCAAGCCATCAATTATAGGAGGCGGGCCGGCGAGCATCTCCTCTACAAGGGGGGGTGGGCCTGCGATTCGCGCCACAAATGCCCGGCAGTTGTCCCGAGAGGTCAAGCCAGCGGAAGTCGATGGGTTTTGATGGAATTGCGTTTGATCGGCAGCCGATGGGGAGGTAGAATACATGGACGGACGCGCCCGTCCGCTCGGGCGGGCGCGTCCGTCCGCCACTCCCAAGAGGGAGAATCGAATGAACACGACCCAGCAGAACCCGAACGCCGCGGACACCCCCGGCGGGAGGTTCGTACTGGACCGCGACGCCAAGCGCGAGGTGATCCTCCAGCAGGCCGCCGAGGTGTTCGCCGATCAGGGGTTCCGCAACGCGGACGTTCAGGTCATTGCCGACCGCGCGCAGGTGGGCAAGGGCACGGTTTATCGCTATTTCGGCAGCAAAGAGGACCTGTTCTGGGCCACCAGCCTCTCGATCCTCGAGCAGCTGCGCGTGTTCCTGGTCGAGGCGATGGAGGATCGGCAGACGCCCGTTGAGAAGCTTCGCGCTTCGGCCCTCGCGTACGCCGGGTTTTTCGAACTCCATCCGAAGTACCTCGAGGTCTTCGTTCAGGACCGGGCGGAATTCCGCGGCACCGTGCCCGACACGCACAAGCAGCACCACGAGGCGATGATCTCGTACTTCGGCGAGATCCTCCGCCAGGGCATCGAGGCCGGCCAGTTCCGGCCGGTCGACGTCCGCAAGACGATCTACTCTCTGGGCAGCGTGCTGTTCGGGACGGTGGTCTTCGGCTGCTACCACTCCGACGAGTTCGCGCTTGCGGACATGGCCGAGTTCGCCGTGGACAACTTCCTCACCGGGATCCGCTGTTGAGCCGCATCGAGAACGCTTCGAGACCCCGCAGAAACCGGCCTCACGGCCGAATCCCACCTCCTCTTCCCGGAACTGACTCGCCATGATGGTCCGCCGCACGTTGCTCGTTTCCGTCTTGCTCGCCGGGCTGGCCGCGGGCTGCTCGCGCCGCGGGGCCGAGGAGCACCAGGCGCTGCTCAAGCCCCCCCCCATCGACGTGGAGGTCGTCGCCGTCGGGACGCAGCCCATCATCGAATCCATCGAGCTCAACGGCAGCCTCATCCCCTATCGCTTCGCCAACGTCGCCGCCGAGGTGGACGGCGTGGTTCTCGAGATCCCCGAAGGCGACAAGATCGCCTACCAGCTCCACGGCCAGCGATTCGAGCAGGGCGTGATGCTCGACATCGGCCACCGCGTCAAACAAGGCGACGTGCTGGTGCGGATCGATCCGACCGAGTACGAGCTGGCCCTCAAGGGCGCCCAGGCCAGGCTGGAGCTGGCCCGCAGCGAGCTGGAGAAGCTCAAGACCTGGCGCCGCGAAGAGGAGCGGCGGCAACTGAAGGCGCAGCTCGAAGAGGCCGCCGCGCAACTGGAGAAATGCCAGTCGGACCTCGACCGGGCCGAATCGCTGCTCGCCAAGCGGACGATCTCCGACGAGCAGTACGACCGCGTCGCCCTGGCCTGCTCGGTCGCCCGGTCGGCCAAGGAGCGGGCCGAGGCGGCCTGGGACATGGCCGAGGCGGGCCCGATGAAGGAGGAGTTGGCCATCGCCCAGGCACAGGTCGATCTGGCCGAGGCCGAGGTAGAGCGGTACCGGGCGAAGGCGGACGACTGCACGATCCGCGCGCCGTACGACGCCGTCGTGGCCGAGCGCTACGTGGGAGTGGGCGATCACGTCACGGCCACGCCCAGCACGACGATCCTCCAGATCGTGGACCCGAGCATCCTCTTCGCGCAGGTGGCCGTGCCCGAGCGCTACCAGGGACGCATCCGCGTGGAAGACGAGGCCAAGGTCCGCGTGCCGGGCGTCACCGACCGGCAGGGCCGTGAGCTGGACTACGTGCCCGGAATCGTCGGCCTGGTGAACGAGAAGGTCGATCCGGAGACCCGGACTTTCCGCGTCCGGGTGGGGATCGACAACGAGGAGGGCCTCTTCAAGTCGGGCACGTTCGCCGAGGTGGAGCTGAGCATCGGCTCGTCGCCCGACGCCGTGGCCGTGCCCGCCTCGGCCGTGACCTTCGCCGAGGGCCAGCCCGCCGTGTTCGTCCTCGACGGAGATCGGGTCAAGCAACGCCGCGTCAAGCTGGGCATCGCCAGCCGCGACGAGGAAGACCCGTCGAAGGACTGGTACGAGGTGCTCAAGGGGCTCTCGCCGGGCGAGCGCGTGGCGTTCGGCAAGGCCACGCCCATGCTCGCTGACGGCATGGCCGTGCGGGCCAGGGAAGCCGGGCCGGGCCGGGCCGGGCCCGCGGCCGACCCGCAGACGGCCGAAGCAGGCGCTCCCGCGGACCGGGACGTCGCCGCCACGGAGGCCCGCTCGTGAAGATCGCCGAAACCTCCATCGCCCGACCGGTCCTCGCCGCCATGATGACCGTGGCCCTCGTGGTGTTCGGCATCACCGCGTACCGGAACATCGGCGTCGATCTCTTCCCGGACGTCGAGTTCCCCATCGTCACGGTCACCGTGCCCTATCCGGGCGCCGACCCGGAGACGGTCGAGACCGAGGTCACCGACAAGATCGAGGAGGCGGTCAACACGATCGCCGGCATCAAGACGATGCGGTCGGAGAGCCTTGAGGGCCTGGCGCAGATCTTCATCGAGTTCGAGCTGGAAGAGAACGTCGACATCGTCAGCCAGGACGTGCGCGACAAGGTGGCGGGCGTGCGCGGCGACCTGCCCCTGGAGATCGACCCGCCGATCGTCGAGAAGTTCGACGTGAACAGCTCGCCGATCCTGTCGATCGCGCTTTCCGGCACGGCCCCGATCCGCGACCTGACCCGCTACGCCGACGAGGTGATCAAGCCCCAGATCGAGGGCATCAGCGGGGTGGGCAACGTCCGCCTGGTCGGCGACCGCGACCGCGAGGTCCGCGTCTGGCTCCGCCAGGAGGCCCTCGAGTCGCACGGGCTGAGCGCCACGGACGTGACCGACGCGTTGAAGAACGAGAACCTCGAGCCGCCCGGCGGCCGTGTCGAGACCGCCACCCGCGAGATGATCGTCAAGACCAAGGGCAAGGTGCCCACGGTCGACCGGTTCGAAGGGCTGATCGTGGCCAACCGCGCGGGAACGGCGATCCGCCTTAGGGACGTGGCCTGGGTCGAGGACGGCCTGGAGGACTTCCGCAGTCTCTCGCGCCTCAACGGCAAGCGGGCCGTCTCGCTCCTGGTCCGCCGCCAGTCGGGCGAGAATATGGTCGCCGTGGCCGACAAGGTCAAGCAGGAGCTGGAGAGGATCGAAGCCCGCATGCCCCAGGGCTACGAGCTGACCATGGCCCAGGACCTTTCGGTCTTCGTCGAGAAGAGCGTGCGCGAGGCCCGCCGCGAGCTGATCAACGGCGGCATGCTGGCCACCGTGGTGATCCTGCTGTTCCTGCGCTCGCTTCGGGCGTCGTTCGTGGCCGCGATCACCATCCCCACGACGATCATCTCCACGTTCACGCTGATGGCCGCGATGGGCTTCACCGTGAACATGATGACCATGCTTGCCCTGACCGTCTCAGTGGGCATGGTGGTGGACGACGCGATCGTGGTCCTCGAAAACACCTACCGCCACATGGAAGAGGGGATGCCGCGCATCCAGGCGGCCATCGCCGGCATCCGCGAGATCGGCTTCGCCGTCGTGGCCACCTCGCTGGCCGTGGGCGCGGTGTTCGTGCCCGTCGCGTTCATGGAAGGCATCGTGGGCCGGTTCTTCTTCGAGTTCGGGCTGACCGTGGCCTTCACGGTGTTCGTCTCCACGTTCCTCGCCGTCACCCTCTCGCCCATGCTCTGCTCGCGGGTCCTCACCTGCACGCAGAAGCACGGCCGGGTGTTCAACGCCCTGGAGCGCGCGTTCCAGGCCGTCGAGCGGTTCTACCGCTGGGCGCTGGCGACGGCGCTGCGGCATCGAGTGCTGGTCGTCCTCGGCGCGTTCGGCGTGTTCCTAAGCAGCCTGGCCATCACGCCTTTCATCGGCAAGGAGTTCCTGCCCGAGGAGGACGAAAGCCAGTTCAACGTCCAGGTGCAGACGCCCGTGGGCACGTCGATCCACGCCACCAGCCGGATCCTCGAGGAAATCGAGCACCGGCTGGGGGGGCTGCCGTGCGTGACCGACGTGTTCACCACGGTAGGCGCGGGCGTGGAGGAGCGCGTCAACGTGGCCACCGTGCTGGTGAAGCTCGTGCCCCTGGCCGAGCGGTCGCTGAGCCAGAAGCAGATCATGACCATGGCCCGGCACCAGCTCTCCGACCTGGGACATTTGAAGCTCAGCGTGGAGATCGTGCCGCGGGTGGGCGGCGGCGGCTTCCGCCACGCCCCGGTGCAGTACGCCATCCGCGGCGGCGACATGGACAAGCTGGTCGAGGTCTCCGGCGAGATGCGGGAGAAGATGCAGGAGCTGCCGGGCCTGGTGGACGTCAACAGCACCTACGACCCGACCAAGCCCGAAGTCCGCGTGATCATCGACCGCGACAAGGCCAAGGATCTGGCCCTGTCGGTCAGCGACATCGGCTCGGCCGTGTACACGCTGATCGGCGGCCGTAAGGTGAGCACCTTCGAGGAGGCCGGCGAGACGTTCGACGTGCGCGTGCGCCTGGCCGAGGCCGACCGCAACCGGCCCGAGACGATCCTCGACGTGCCCGTGCGCAACGACCGCGGCCAGCTCATTCCGCTGCGCAGCGTGGTCCGCGTCGAGGAAGGGACCGGCCCGGTGCAGATCGACCGCCAGGACCGCGCGCGGCAGATCGTCGTGCTGGCCAATCTCCAGGGGGCCGCGCCGGGCGAGGAGCCCATGCCCCTGGCCACGGCCCTGGACAAGGTGGCCCAGATGGAGACCCAGATCGGCCTGCCGGACGGCGTGGACAGCAAGTTCGTCGGCGAAGGCGAGATGATGGACGAGTCGTTCGACAACATCAACTTCAGCCTGATGCTCGCCGTGGTGCTGATCTACATGGTGCTGGCCGCGCAGTTCGAGAGCCTGATCCACCCGTTCACCGTGATGCTCTCGCTCCCGCTGTCGATCGTCGGCGCGCTGGGGCTTCTCGCCCTGACGGGGCGGACGCTGAACATCTTCTCGATGATCGGCATGATCATGCTCGCCGGCCTGGTCACCAAGAACGCGATCCTCCTGATCGATTACACGAACCTGCTCCGCAGCCAGGGCCTGGACAAGAGCGCGGCGATTCTCAAGGCCGGCCCCACGCGGCTCCGCCCGATCCTGATGACGGCCATGACCACGATCACGGGGATGATCCCCGTGGCGATCGGGCTGGGCGAGGGGGCCGCCACCCGAGCGCCGCTGGGGACCACGATCGTCGGCGGCATGACCACCTCGACCGTGCTCACGCTGATTGTCGTGCCCGTCGTGTACAGCCTGCTGGACGATGCCGGGGCCTTCGTCACGCGGCTGTTCTTCCGTCGCAAGGAAGCGACTCCGCTGGCCCCGCAGCCCCCAGCCCGGCCCGCCACCGCAGAGGTGGCCGCCCCGGACACGGTCGTGCTGGGCGAGACGCTCACCGGCATCCCGGCCCCGCCATCGCATCGCCACCGCGAGCACCCCCCCTCAGAGCCGGCTGCGGCGGAGCGGTAACCTTGCCTTCGGTGTCCTGGTCCAGCGACCCGTGACAATCACATCTGCGAACAGACGGACCCCGAGACAGGGCGGTGAAACAGCGGCCGACTGGCCGAGAGGTGGCCCGACCCGTGAACCGTTTCACGGTCCGGCAAGTTGATCCTTGGCAATTCGTGGCGAGACGCGCCCTGGAGCGGAAGGCTGAAAAGCACCACTGGAAGCACCTCGCCTTCCACCTGTCGCCCGACTCCTGAGGCACGTCTGCCTTGGGGGGATCCGTTCTCCCGCCCCCGGAGCCGGAGGCTGATCCGCAGCCGGGCAGGCATGCGCCCGGGGCGGCCCGACGGCGCGTCGGGCCGTCCGTCCGGAGGGTCAGTCGGGGAAGGCCTCCTCGACGCTCTGGGTGCGGTAGATCGGCATGTGGCGGTAATACACCTCGAGGATCATCGTGGCCAGCGTGGTGCTGTAGAGGCGGCCGCCCACTTCGGAGCCGTGCTCGCCGGTGAAGAACCAGCTTCCCTCCTCGTGCCCCTTCTGGGCCTGGGTCTTCACGAGGGTGTCGCGCATCTTGTTGTTCCACTTGTCCCACTGCTCGCCTTCCCAGTGGCGCATCACCTGCGTGGCGTAGTAGTTGTAGTACATGTTGGCCGAGGGGGGCTTGCCGCCCTTGTTCGGGCCGCCGATCCTGGGCCCCTGCTTGCTCAGCCAGGCCACGCCGCGCTGCAGGGCCGGGTTGTCCTTCTTCCAGCCCAGGTACATGCGGCAGAGCAGTCCGATCGCCGTCGTCGCCTGGCCCGCCCCGGGGTCGGTGTAGCCGTAGTTGGCGCCGCTGTTGGCCTGCACGGTGTCGAGGTACTGGAAGGCCTTCTTGACGGTCACCGGGGGCACGCGGAGGTAGGCCATGTGGCCGCTCTTGAGGGCCATGATCTGCCAGCCGACCACCGAAGTGTCGCCCTTCTGCCGGGGCTCGTAGCGCCAGCCGCCGCCCACCGGGTCCTGGGCGTAGGCGATGAAGTTGATCGCCTGCTGGGCCGGGTTGTAAAGGCCCCGGTCGTGCGTCATGGCGTAGGCCTCGCACAGGGCGATCGAGCAGAGGCCGTGGGCGTACATCCGCCCCTTGCCCTTCTCGTAGAGGCTCCCGCCCTTGGGGCTGATCTGCATCCGGCTGACGAGGAAGTAGAGGCCGTCCTTGACGGTCTGCTTGTACTTGCCTTCCTTATGGGTCTGCCCGGCTCCCAGGAACGGCAGCAGGGCCATGGCGGTGGCCGCGTTTCGCGCCTCGATGGCTGTGCCGGGGTTGCCGCACTGGCCGCGGCACTTCGGGTGCATGGCGTGGTTGAAGCTCCAGCCGCCGTCGGGCATCTGGTGCGCGGCGAGCCACTTCAGCGCCAGGGCGACCGCCCGTTCGCTTTCCGCGGTGCCGCCGCCGGCCGCCACGAGCTGACCGCGGCCCTTGCCGCGGCCCGACAAGGCGTCGCCGGTGAAGGTGCCCACCGTGGCCAGAAGGTCGTTGCGCGGGGCCTTGTCCAGGCCCAGCTCGTCCAGGTCGATCTTCATGGCCGCGGCCTCGAGATCGTCGGACATCGGCATCTCGGGGACCTTGGTGATGTCCGGCTCGATGACCACCGTCTCCAGCGGCGTGTCGACAACCAACTCCTGGATCGGCTCCTCGATCAACTCCTCAAGCTGGTCCTGCTCCTTTTCCGGCGGAGCCACGACGATCTGGCGCATATCGCTGGTGTCGGGCGGAGGCACCATCCACAAGGCGAGCACGAGGAGGATCACCATGTGGACGACCATGCTCACCAGCCAGCTCGGGGTCTGGCGCACGGCCTCGCGCATCCAGCCGCTGAAGCCGGCCGACTCCTCGATGTATTCCTCGGGCAGGGGCTTGGCGGCCTGCTCTGCGGCCATGGCCTTGGCGGCCGCCGCGGGGGCGCCGGCTTGACGGGGCTTGGGGGCCGCCGCCTTATCGCCCGCTGAAGCAGCCTTATCGCCCGCTGGAGCAGCCTTGGCCTTGGCCGGGGCGGGGCTCGGCTTGCTGCCGCCGTTGGACTTGGGCGCAGCCGGCTTGGGCGCCGCATCGGCACCGGCCTGCTTTTCCGATTCCTTGGGGTTGGGCGTCTCTGCCATGGCTTTCCACTCCACCAGAATCCAGGGTTCGCAAGAACCTGTCAGCTTCCAAAAGGACGAGAAACACTGCGATCGCGGCTCGGCTGCACGCCGATCCCGACCGGCGGCCAGCCACCGCCGCAGCGGAGTCTCGTTTTCCCCCGCGCAGACCTTACCTTTAGGGTACCTGTGCCGCGCGGCAAACGCAACCGCCTCGGGGGGAGGACGGGATAGGGGGTCTTCTTCCCTGAGAGGTTCTTGGCAAGGGCGTCGCACCGATCGAAGAGAAACTCCCGACCCCCCGGGTCTCGCCTCGAAGCGGGCTACCTACTCGTTCGCCCGACAGCCAGGGCGTTATTCCCGGCGTTGGCGATCGGCCGTGGCTTTCCCCGCATGTGAAGGGTGCGACCCTCCCTCTTCGCAGGAAGGGCGATACGGCGTCCCATCCGCGCGGGGATTCGGCCTGGACGGAGTGGGCAGCCCGTCCCGCGCGCGAAGCGAAGAGGGCGGGAGTCCTTTCTCGGCTGCCGCGCTGCGTGCGTAGAAGGCGCGTTCGAGAAAGGCCCCCGACCTCTTCCTCGCTTGATCCCGGTTCCCAAGCCCGGCCGATCCAGTAAAATCAAGGTTTGCGCCGAACGGGGTCGGTCCCCTTCCCGCGGGTACTTCGGAGAAGCGAGCATGGCGAAAGGCAAAGGCAAGAAGAAGAAGGCCGAGACGGTCTTCCTGGTGTGCGAGGAGTCGGGCGACTACAATTACGCCCTGCGCCGCAAGCCCGGCGGGGAGAAGCTGAAGGTGAAGAAGTACTGCCCGCGGCTCCGCAAGCACACCGTGCACAACGAGAAGAAGAAGTAGCCTGCCGACCTTGGCGGCCGGTTTCGACCGTCGCTGCCGCTGCGCCGCGGCCAGGGCGGGCGGTTCGTGCAGCCGACCTTGGGGACCTCAGTTCGCCGCGGGTCCCGCCTTTCCCCTCGCCGAGCACGGGCATGGCCAAACGCTGGCGGATCCATTCGCATGATGCGGATCGCATCGCCTGCCTGGAGCGTGCGGCGGGGGTGCCGCCGCTGATCGCGCAGCTGCTTCTCTGCCGCGGGATCGCGGGCCCGGACGAGGTCCGCAGGTTTCTCGAGCCGAAGCTCTCGGCGCTGCGCGAGCCCGAGGAGCTGCCCGGCTGCTCCCAGGCCGCGGACCTGTTGCACGAGGCCGTGGCCGCGCGTCGGCGGATCTGCATCTACGGCGATTACGACGCGGACGGGGTGACCGGCACGGCGATCCTCTGGCAGTGCCTGAGGCTTCTGGGCGCAGAGGTCTCGTACTACATTCCACATCGCCTGGAGGAGGGCTACGGCCTGAACGACGAGGCGATCCGCGCCATCGCCGCGCGGCGGGCGGAGATGGTGGTCACGGTCGATTGCGGGATCGCCAGCGTGGCCGAGGCGGCCACGGCCCGCCAGTGCGGCCTGGAGATGATCGTCACCGATCACCACGAGCCGGGCACGGAGCTGCCGGAAGCGGCGGCGCTGGTGCATCCGCGTCTGCCGGGGCGGGCGTATCCGTTCGCCGGCTTGAGCGGGTCGGGCGTGGCCTTCAAGCTCGCCTGGGCTGTGTGCCAGCGGGCCAGCGGGGCGAAGAAGGTGGGCGCGCGGATGCGCGACTTCCTCGTCCAGGCGGTGGGCCTGGCCGCGCTGGGGACCGTGGCCGACGTGGTGCCGCTGGTGGACGAGAACCGCATCCTCGTGTGCCACGGGCTGGCGGGTCTGAAGAGCCAGCCCCCGCTCGGCCTGGCGAAGCTGATGAAGGTGGCCCGGCTCGACCAGAAGCCGTCGCTGGATGCCGAGGACATCGCCTTCTCGCTGGCCCCGCGCCTGAACGCGGCCGGGCGCCTGGGCCAGGCGCAGCTCGCCGTGGAGCTGCTGGTGACCGACAAGCCCGACCGCGCCGACGAGCTGGCGCGGTACGTCGATCAGCTCAACGCCAGCCGGCAGACCCTGGAGCGGAGCATCTACCTGGCGGCCAGCAAGCAGGTCAAGGAGCAGTTCCCGCCCCCCGAGCACGCCGCCCTGGTCCTGGGCGACCGGGGCTGGCACGCGGGGGTGATCGGCATCGTGGCCGGGCGCCTAGCAGAAAAGCACTATCGTCCGGTGGTGCTGGTGGCGTGGGACCCGATGGGCGTGAAGCCGGGCGTGGGCTCGGGCCGCAGCGTGCCGGGGTTCAACCTGCACGCCGCGCTGGAGGCTTGCGCGGAGCACCTTCTGGGCTTCGGCGGCCACGCCGCGGCGGCCGGGCTGAGGATCGAGGAGGACAAGCTGGAGGCGTTCCGCGCCGATTTCTGCGAGCACGCCGCCGCGGAGATGGCCGAGCAGGACCGCGTCGCCGAGATCCGCATCGATGCCGAGGCGCCCTTGAGCGCCTTCACGCTGCGCACGGTCGGCCAGATCGAGCGGCTCTCGCCGTTCGGAGAGGGGAACGCGCGGCCGTTGTTGTGCGCCTCGGGCGTTGAAGTGGCCGGCCCGCCGAAGACGATGGGCGAGGGCGGGCGCCATCTTTCCGTGATGCTTTCGCAGCACGACGTGCGGCTGCGCGCAGTGGCCTTCGGGGGCGGCGAGTGGCGCGAGGAGCTCGAGGCGGTGCACGGCCCCGTGGACGTGGCCTTCCGCCCGGTGATCAACACGTTCAACGGCCGCCGATCCGTCGAGCTGCACCTGGTGGACTGGCGGGCGAGCCGGCCGTAGGCGCGGGACGAGTTCGGGAGTCTTCTTCCGGACCGAGCCTGATCCGTGACCGGAGCGTCGTTCGGAAAATGACGCCCGACCCGGCTGCCCCACCGAATTGCCGGGGGGCGGACGGCGGCTTAGAATGGACCCCCGCTCCCATCCACCGCTTCTTCGGGCAACACGGCGCCGCGGCCCATGTCGGTTCAATTCGATCCCTACTACCGCTGGCTGGCGATCCCGCCCAGCGAGCAGCCGCCCAACTACTATCGCCTGCTGGGCACCCAGCTCTTCGAGTCCGACCGGGAGGTGATCCGCGACGCGGCGGAGCGCCAGATGGCCCACGTGCGGACCTACCAGTTGGGCCGCTTCGCCGACGTCTCGCAGACGCTGCTCAACGAGCTGGGGGCGGCCCGGGCGTGCCTGCTGGACGCGGCGCGCAAGGCCGAATACGACCGCAAGCTCGGCAAGGACCTGGCGGCCGCCCGGGCCCTAGCTCCCACGGCCCCGGCGCCTCCCCCTCCGCCTGAGCCGCCCCCGGTGGCGGCCCGTCCCCAGCCAGCCCCGGCGCAGGCCGCCCCCGCCGCGCGTCCGGGGCCGCCCGCCCCTCCGCCCCTCCCCTCCCGTCCCGGGCTCCGCGCGCGCCAGTGGAAGGTGAAGGACACGTGCGAGTCGGTCCTGCTCGGGCCGTGCGAGCTGCGGTCGGCGCTGTTCCAGGGCAGCTCGGCGACGATCTTCCGGGCGAGGAACGCCGAGCGGCGCGCCGTGGCCGTGAAGGCCCTGGCCGGCGAGTTCGCCGTGCACCCGGGCTGCCTGGCCCGGTTCTACGAGCAGGCGGCCGTGCTGATGCGTCTGAGCCATCCGAACCTGATCGAGGTCTTCGAGGTCGGCGAGGATCGCGGCGGGCATTTCTGGATCGCCGAGCACCTCGAAGCCGAGTCGCTCCGCCGCATCGTGGAGCGCGACGGCGCCATGGACCCGCTCCAGGCCGTGCGCCTGGTCCGCTCCGCCGCCGAAGCCGCGGCCGCCCTGCACCGGGCGGGACTGGTCCACCGCTGCATCTTGCCGGCCAACATTCTCATGACGCGGTCGGGCAGGGCGAAGCTCACCGAATGGGGCCTGGAAGGCTACGTCGATGAGCACATCGAGCCGATCCACAGCGGACTGGGGCTGGAGACGCAGCAGTACCTGGCCCCGGAGCAGATCCGCCGCGAGAGCGCGGCCGACGCCCGAAGCGACGTGTATTCGCTGGGGGCCACGCTCTACACGCTGGTCACGGCGCGAATCCCCTTCCGCGGCCCGAGCCTGAGCGACCTGCTGGCGGTCAAGGACGTGGGCGCCTACCGGCCGGCCGAGTCGATCAACCGCGACATCAGCCCGTCGCTGGCGGAAGTGATCGCCCGGTGCCTCGAGCCCGACCCGGCCAATCGCCCCCCGTCCCTGGAGCAGTTCATCCAGCTTCTGGACGACGACCTGGAGCGCGTGGGGCGATACAAGCTGCTGGAGGAGACGGGGCGAGGTCAGGCAGGCACCGTGTTTCGAGCCCGGGGGCCCGACGGCTGCGACGTGGCCGTGAAGTTCCTCTCCGACGACGCGGCCCGCAACGAGCGGCGCCTGGCCCGCTTCCAGCGCGAGGCCGAGCTGCTCAAGCAGATCTCCCACCCGCACCTGGTTCAGGCGATCGAGGCCGGCCAGTACCAGGGGCGCCCGTACATCGTGATGGAATACGTGGGCGGCGGGAACCTGGCTTCCTACGTGACCAAGGCCGGCCACCTGGGCGAGCCCGAGGCCCTGAAGATCGCCATCGACCTGGCCCAGGCCCTGGACGGGGTGCACCACCACGGCGTCGTCCACCGCGACGTCAACCCGGCCAACGTGCTGCTCACGCCGCATCGCCGCGCCAAGCTCGGCGACCTGGGCCTTTCCAAGCAGGTGGATGACCAAATCGGGCTGACCATGGACGGCACCGGCCTGGGCACCCCGGAGTACATCGCCCCCGAGCAGTTCACCGGCGCCAAGGACGTGGACCGGCGGAGCGACGTGTACGGCCTGGGGGTGAGCCTGTACGTGATGCTCACCGGCAAGTTGCCGTTCGTGGGCAAGACAAACATCGACAAGCTGATGGCCAAGGCCCAGAACGAGTACCGCTCGCCCGAGCAGTTCAACCCGGCCATCACCCCCATGACGGTCGAGCTGGTCAAGCGGTCGATCGACGCGGACCCCGACAAGCGGCCCGCGTCGGCCGGCGAGTTCGCCATGGCGGCGATGGACTGCCTCAACCCGGCACGCAACCGTTACGCGACCGCCGATGCCCTGGAGGGTCGGGCCGAGCAGGACGTGTTCTGGCACGTGATCCTGGCCGAGCACCGCACGATCCCCCATCGGCTCAAGGCCACGGAGGCGCAGATGAAGGTCCTGGTGGCGGGCGACCGGATCGGGCGGGGCGCGCGCGCCTCGCTCGGCGGCGGCGGCCCCTACGTGCCGCTGGAGACGATCCCCGAGTTGGCCGCGCTGCTTCCCGAGGTGCCCGTGCTCCTGCCCGCCCGCGCGCCAGCGGGCCCCTTCGGCCGGCTTTGGGCGTCGCTGCGTCGGCTCTTCGGCGGGTAGGGCGGCGCTGCGGGACCAACAGGGTCGGGAGTCTCTTCTCGGCGCGGCATCGGTTCCAGGCGCGAGCCCGTTCGAGGTACGACTCCCGACCCCCTCCCCGTCTCGCCGCGTGGAGAAACTATTCCGATTTTGGGGATTCGCCAAAGTCTGCGGGCCGGGATGTCGATAACTGGGCTGCCGCGAGGGAAGCTTCAAATCGCCGCCGTGCGACGGGGACCCCCAAGCCCTGGAAGCTCCCGAGCATGCGGGGCCGGATCAAGCCCGACGTTTGAGAAGAGGCAATCCAATCGTCGGGCCCGGGAACAGGTTCTGCATTCCCGAGCGATCGGGCGAGCGGCCGGGGCAGCCGGCCGCTCGCTCGCCCGTCTCACCCGCGAAATCGCGGGGCCGGAACAGAAGGGGCGAAGGTTTCGATTCGTCGAACTTCGCAAGGACACCGCGCGCCGGGCCCGGGTTGGGCCCGGCCGCGGGCAAGTCCCCTTTTGCCCCCCCCAATTCACGGAGGAGACGGAAATGCTGACGCGCACCTTCATCGTCGGGCCCCTGGCGGCAGTCCTGGTGGCCTCTTGTCTTGCCCGGCCGGCGCCGGCCGCCCAGAGCGGCAACGCGCTCTGGAGCTATCTGAACGGCCAGGCGGAAATGCAGAAGGCCACGGCGGCGGTGATCAACGCCCAGGCGGCCCTGGTCAAATCGATCTCCGAGGCGCAGCTCAACTACGCCAAGACCATCGATTCGCTCCAGACCACGCGGACCAAGGCCCTGGAAAACGATCTGAAGGTGGCCACCAACTTCTACGAGAAGCGGAAGCTGTACGACGCATACCAGTCGCTCCAGACCGACCGCGAGCGTCCCGATCCGGAGGACCTGATGCGCTACAGCCGCGAGGCGGCGCCCGAGCGCCCCGACGGCAGCCAACTCGACCGCGGCGTGATCCACTGGCCCGACATCCTCCAGCGCGAGGAGTTCACCGACGCGCGGATCCAGCTCGACATCCTGTTCGTGCAGCGTTACAAGACGCAGAGCGGGCCGGGCAGCGACGTGTATCGCGACGTGAGGAAGCTGACCGACCAGATGCGGTTGGAGTTGAAGGACATGGTGCAGCAGCTTAGCCCGGTCGAGTACATGGCCGCCAAGCGGTTCATCGACTCGCTGGCCTACGAGGCGCAGCTTCCGCCGGAGATCCCCGGCGTGGCCCTGCGGTGACCGGGCGGGGCCGCCTGGCGACGCATTGCCTTCCCCCGGCGCGGGTCGTTCGAAAGACGCCCGCGCCGGCTTCGTTTCTTGCGGCCCGCTCGGTGGAACTTGTCCTCCCCGGCTCCCAGGCTCCGAAGCGGGGGCGCGGCGGCGCGCGAGAACGAAGGTGCCGGCGGGCACCGCCAGCCTCCATTTCCCGCCGGGAAGCCGGGCGCTGGTGAGGCGGTCACTCGCGCGTTACGATGAGCGCCTGCCGAGGGAAGATTCGCTGAGAACGCTGGAAGCCGGGTGGCAGCATGGCAATCGACATCTGCGTCCTGGAGGATCAAGGGATTCTGCAGGTCACCTATTCGCTGGGCGATGTCACGGAGGGAGATCTGATCAGCCAGAGGAAGGTGGTGGCAGAAGCGGTGTCCCGGAGTGCCCTCAGGAAGGTGCTTGTCGATGCATCGGCGCTTGCGCGGCTGCCGTCCCTTTGGACGACCGCCGAACACAACGCGGCTGTTTCGCAGGACAAGGCGTTGCGGCTGGCGAAGTTCGCGGTCGTCGTTCGTTCCTTGGGTTCCGATGAGCAGTTCCTTGAGACCTCAGGGCGGAATCGCGGAGTGTGGATGAAGTGCTTCACGTCGAGGGAAAGTGCCCTGTCGTGGCTGCACGAAGAGACAGGCTGACCTGAATCACCTTGCGCGTTTCCGGGAAGAGGAGGCAGGATCCTTGTGCCCAGGCGGCCAGAAGGGAGCTTCGCGCGAAAGGGCCCTGCCCTCTGTTGGCTGCCAGGATCGTCCACGGGAATTCAGCGATGCGCGAGCCGGTCAGCGCGCCACCTGTTTGCGCCCTTGGGGCAGCACGAGGGCAGGCTGGTCGCGGTCGGCCGCTTCCTGGGGCGGGTCCAGGCAGCATTCCCTTCAACTCGGGCCGGCGTTCCTTGACGCGCGGCCTCGATCTGCACCGCCGCGTTGGGGCGCTCCGCGTGAAGGGCTGGGTGGCCCGCGGGCGCATCCCCGCGCAGTTCGGGCACCGCCGACGAACCAGGTCACCCCCTCGCGACCCGGCGACGGCGGATGATCGGCGGCAGAAGGGCCAGCGCGCCGAGGGCCAAGAGCAGCCAGCAATGGGGCTCGGGGACCCAGCGCTGGATCACCAGTCCGTTCAGCGGCGTCTCCGTGTCGCTCCCCGTGCCGTTGAAGCGGATCAGCACGTCGTCGAGGCCGTTGGACTTGACCATGAAGGTGGCGCTGGTTAGCTCCATCAACTCCGTGGTGATACTGTCCACGCCGCCGACGTCGAAACCGGCGTTCCCCGTCACTTCCTGGAGCACGTCGTCGCCGGAGGTGTCGGTCACGTAAATCTCGATCTGCGCGCTCTGATCGAAGTCGGGGTCGAGGTGGTAGCTGGTCACGTTGTACCAGCCCTGCGGGAGGTCGCCCAGCGTCACCGTGATGTTGCCCGCGTTGCTTTTGACGAAGTCTTCACCCAGCCGGGCCAATGCGTCCGCCGAGCTGGAATCGCCCCGGTCGCGCCAGTCCACGCCGGTTGTCTCGACGGTGAATACGTCGCCCGAAAGAGACAGCACCTCGGTGGCCGCCAGGACGACGCCGTTGCTGTTGGTCGCGGCGGTGCCCAGCCCCGCGAAGCCGGGCTCGATCCGCTGCGAGTTGGGCCCGAGGTCGATAGACGCCGAGAACCGCGGGGCCGAGCCGGCAACCAGATCGATCGCGTTCAGGGGTACCTCGGCGTCGGAGGCCGTCGAGCCGTCGTACTGAATCAACACGGGATCGACGCCGTTGGACAGGAACCCGAACGTGATCGCCTTGCTCTGGACGATCGACGTGGTCAGGCCCCCCACGCCCGGCGCGCCCGAGTCTCCGCCGGGGAACGATGCGTCGCCCACCACGGGTGCTATCGCCCCGTTGACGAAGACCTTGATCTGCTCGCTCTGCGAGTTGTCCGGATCGAGGTGGTAGCTGGTCACGTCGTAGTAGCCC
>CAYSUS010000031.1:0-40764 GCA_964434165.1 uncultured Pirellulales bacterium | reverse complement strand
TCCTGCTTGACGAAGTCCTCCCCGACGCGGACCAGCGGGTCGGTGCTTGACGAGGCGCCGCGATCGCGCCAATCGACCGCCGAGGTCTCCACGCTGAATACCTCGCCGGAGGTGGCGCGAATGGCGGTGACGCCGAGCGCCTGGCCGTTCGTGTTGTGTCCCACGAAGCCTACGCTGGAATATCCCGGCTCCGTACGCTGACTGCCGGGGCCGATGTCCAGTCGGGCGGCGAACCCCGACGGCGGCGCGCTGCCGGCGGTGATCTCCAGGCCGCCGAGCGGCGTCTCCGTATCCTCCGCGCCCTGCGCATCGTACTCGATGACCACCGGATCGACGCCGTTCGACTGGATCCAGAAACCCGTGCTGTGCTCCTGGACCACCGCCGTGGTCAGGCCGTCCACGCCGAGACTGCCGGAGTAGGACGCGTCGGCCGTGGCGTGGACCAGGGCCCCATCGACCAGCACCTTGATGTTCTCGCTCTGCGAGTTGTCCGGATCGAGGTGGTAGCTGGTCACGTCGTAGTAGCCCGCCGGCAGGTCGCCCAGCGTGACGGCGATCTGGCCGGCGTCCTGCTTGACGAAGTCCTCCCCGACGCGGACCAGCGGGTCGGTGCTTGACGAGGTGCCGCGGTCGCGCCAATCGACCGCCGAGGTCTCCACGCTGAATACCTCGCCGGAGGTGGCCGTGACGCGGCTCAGCGGAAGGGCCGTACTCTCGGCGTTGTTGTCCGCCCCACGTGCGCCCACGAAGCCCGGCTCGATCCGCTGACCGTTCGCGCCGATGTCCAGCGAAGCGGAGAACGTCGGCGGCGCGGCCGTGCCGGGCTGGATAGTCAGACCGGCCAAAGGCGCTTCATCGTCGATCGCGGCGTCGGAAGCGTCGAACACGATCTGCACCGGATCGACACCGGTGGCGTAGAACGTGAAGTCGGCCGATTTGCCCTGCACGATGGCCGTGGTCAACCCGCCGACCCCGGGAGCGCCGGAATTGGCCGGATGGCCCGGGAACGACGCGTCGCCCAGCCCGCCCGTGTTGCGGTACGATCCGCTTGAGCCGTCGTTGACGAGGACATCGATCTGCTCGCTCTGCGAGTTGTCCGGATCGATGTGGAAGCTCGTGGCGTCGTACCATCCGGTGGGCAGGCCCTCGAGCGTCACGCGGATCACGCCCGAGTTGTTCTTGATGAAGTCCTCGGCCAGTCGCACGAGGGGGTCGGTTCCGGCATCGCCCCGGTCGCGCCAGTCGATCCCGCCCGCCGTGCTGCCGAATGCATCAACGTTGTCGATGGCCAGGATGAACGGGTCGCCGCCGGGAGTAACGAGGCCCTGGGCGGTCAGATTCTGGCCGTTAGTGTTGTTGCCGAATCCTCCGGAGGCGACGGCCCCCGGTTCGAGCTGTCCTCCGGGGGGCGGCGGACCGACGTCGATCAGCACTTCGAACGGCGCCGCCGACGCGGCAGGAATAAAGCTCGCGCCCAACAGAGCGATCAGGAGCAACGAGACGGGTTGCCCAAAGCGCTTCGACATGCGTTCCCCCCCCGGGAGCAGAACACCCCCTCTTGCGGAGACACTTCATTTGTCATGACGTGGAGACGATCCAGATTCAGTTGATCTGACCGTCAATAGCTCCCCATTTTAGCCTCCTGCCCCGCTCCGACGCCAGCGTCTGGGCGTGCGTTTCAGCCGGTACGGCCCTTGCCGAAGAGGGGGAGCAGGCACGGGCCTGCCGCAAGGGGCGGAAGCAGGCCACCCATTCTGGCCGCCGCCTTGCCGCGACGGGTGGCCCCATCACAACGGACGGAATACGATCACCCCTGGACGCAACGACTCCCCCCAGCGGATCCAGTTCACGCGCTTCCAGGCTCCACCCGGAAGCGCGCCGCGGGGGAGGCTCTGCCTGGCGTGAATGTCCAAATAGGGGCTGCACGCGGCGATGGCGGCTCCCTCACGGTCGCGGTCCCGACCGGATGGCATCGCCCCCGCCGACCGCGAGGCAGAGCACCGTCGTGTCGCCGCGGAGGTACATGCGGCCGTTGGCGATCGTCGGCTGCTGGGGACGGCCCAGCTCGATGTCGAGCCGGGCGCGGCCCAGTTCGCGGTAACCCTCGCGGCTGGCCTCGGCCATCACCAGGTCGCCGTCTTTGGAGAGGGCGAAGATCAGCCCGTCGGCCACCACCAGGTTGCGGTCGTTGGGCCACTGGCGTCCCTCCTCGCGCCACAAGAGGCGGCCGTCGGCCAGGTCGGTGCAGTGCAGGAACCCGGCCCGGTTGTTGCCGCCGAAGCCGAACACGGCGCCGTCATGGACGGCCACCGTGTTGTACTTGTTGTTCTGAAGCTCGTCGCTGCGGTAGAGTTCCTTGAAGGCGATCTTGCCGTTCTCCGCACGCATCTGGAGACACGCCGAGAAGTCGCGGCCCTTGCCCTCCCCGGCGCAGACGAACAGGCGCGCGCCTGCGGCCACGGGCGTGCTGATCATCCCCAGGATGATGCCGGCCGGGTACGGGTAGCGCCACATGATCCGGCCGGTCTCGGCGTGGACGCCGAGGACCTCGCGCGTGCCGAAGGTGGCCACGACGACTTGCGGGATCCCCTCGACGACCTGGTAAGTGAGCGAGGCCGGGGCGCCCAGCTCCCGCCGCTTGTCCGACTCGGCGACCACGGACCAGCGGAGGTTGCCCGTCATCTTGTCCAGGGCCGCGAGCACCACGCGCTGCGGGTTGTCGGCGGCGACGTAGAGGGTGTCGCCGAGGATCAGGGGCGTCGAGCCCTCGGTGGCCCAGACGCCTTCGTCCACGCGCCACAGCTCGGTGCCGTCGGACTTCAGGCACACGATCGGGCAGCGCATCTCCCAGACGTCGCCCTCGTGGTTGGCGTAGGGGATGAAGTACGCCCGGTCGCCGTCGAGCACGGGCGAGGTGACCGGCCCGCGCTCGAAGTGCTTGTTGGGCCTGGCGATGAGGAGGTGCCTCCACCGGGTCTTGCCGGTGTGGGGATCGAGGCAGAGCGCCCACTGCTTCTCGTCGGTCTCGGCGGCGGTGAAGGCCAGGCCCCGGGCTTCGACGACCGCGCTCTTCCCGAAGCCCACCTCCGCGCGCCATAGCTCCCTGGGCCCGTCGGCGGGCCAGGTGCGCAACAGCCCTTGGTGCTGGTAGACGCTGTTGCCGCTGTTGGGCAGAAAGCGCTCCAGGTCGCAGGGTCCGGGCTCGCCGGCAGCAGCGCCGAGGCAGGTCGCGGCGGCCAGCGCCAGGGCGAGAGCGATGCGTTTGACGTGCGTCATGGCGTGGGGGCTCCGGGGAGGGCGGGATACGACCGGCATGGGGCCGCGCGCTACGGCGGCCTGCGCCAGTGTAGCCCGACCCGGCGCGGCTCGCCACGTGGCGAGTGGTCTAAAGGTCGGCGCGGGTCGCCGCTTCGGGGCCTTGCGAACCCCCATGCCACTCGCCGCGCGGGACGGGGCGGGCGTTTCGTCCCCCAAGACCCATTCGAGACGCCGAATCGACGGAGGGGGCACTCCGTCGCGCGGGGCGTGCAAGGCACTCCGTGCTACGAGCCCTGGAACTGCCGGCCGGCGAAGTCCCAGTTGACGAGGCTCCAGAAGGCCTCGAGGTACTTGGGCCGAGCGTTGCGGTAGTCGATGTAGTAGGCGTGCTCCCAAACGTCGCAGGTCAATAGCGGCGTGGCGCCCGAAGCGGTGATCGGCGTGCCGGCGTTGCCCGCGTTCTCGATGGCCAGGCCGCCGTCGGCCTTCTTGACCAGCCACGTCCAGCCGGAGCCGAACAGCCCGGCCGCCTCGGCCGCGAACTGCTCTTTGAACTGGCCGACCGAGCCGAACGCCCCGTTGAGGGCCTCGGCCAAGGGCCCGGTCGGGTCGCCGCCGCCGTCGGGCGAGAGGCAGTTCCAGTAGAACGTGTGGTTCCACACCTGCGCGGCGTTGTTGAAGATCTTGCCGGTGCTCTTCTGGACGATCTCCTCCAGCGGAAGACTCTCGAACTCCGTGCCGGGGATGAGGTCGTTGAGGTTCGACACGTACTTGGCGTGGTGCTTGCCGTGGTGATAATCCAGCGTCTCTTCGGAGATGTGCGGCTGAAGCGCGGTCTTCGGATAGGGCAACTCGGGCAGGGCGTGGGCCATGGCTTCCTCCTCGGCAGGTTGAGAACGGCCGGCGTCTCGCTCCTCCGCGCGAGGAGTCCTGCGCCGGCGATGCTCGGCAACCACTCATCATCGCGAGGGATGGCGCCGCGTCAACCGACCCCTACCAGTCGCAAGCCTGGGGCAAGCCGTACGAAGCACCTCGCCATGCGACAAAGCGTCGCAGTCCGCCGGTCAATGCCCCAGGGTCTCGGGAGGCAGCAGCTGCTTGTCCATGCCCGGACCGGACCATAGCACCGAAAGCCCCTCCCCACGGTCGCCGTGGCACTCGGCGTGGATCGGATGCCAGCCGGCTTTCAGGGCGATCCGGCACGACCACTCGCGATAGGGGCCGAACATGCGGCTGTC
The DNA here is from genome assembly GCA_964434165.1 of uncultured Pirellulales bacterium. Classification (GTDB taxonomy): domain Bacteria; phylum Planctomycetota; class Planctomycetia; order Pirellulales; family Thermoguttaceae; genus CAYSUS01. The sequence continues at coordinate 36,268 of CAYSUS010000031.1, read as the reverse complement.
GATCACCTCCCACGGGCCGATACACAGCAGGGCTCCCCGGCCGGCCCTGAGGTAAAAGGTGTAGATCCCGTCGCGGGGCGCGTGGAGGTAGCCGTCGAAATCGCGGCGGTCCCGGCCTCCGATGTCCAGCGACGCCACGATGCCCTTCTCGCCCGGCTTGTCGCGGGCATAGTCCTGGAATCGCAGGCCGGGTTGCGGCTCGACCGACGCGACCGGCTCCAGGGCCTTCTGGAACCGCTGCGAGACGAAGCGCGGCGCGAGCACTTCCTGCGGGGCGTGGACGGCCGCCTCGAGCGTCGCCGACCTTTTCAGAAGCACCGGGCCGTCGTAACGAACCGGATCACCGTAGCGGCCCGGCTCACCGAGCCGGTAGAACACGTCCTTGCCCTCAGGCGCGCGGACCGTGACGCGCAGCTCGTCCATGAAGGGGACGAACCGCTGCATGTCGAGGGGGCTGGCACCGTTTGCCGCCCAGCGGCCCGACGGGCGCATCGCACCAACGGTTCCTGTCCCCGTTGGTGGGAGTTCGATCCGCGGCACGGCCGCGGTGGAGACGGCCGAGTGGATCGTGAACGCCTCGCCGCCCTGGAACGTCCGCCAGCGGGAGAAGACCTCGGTCGCCGCCCCGCCGAAGACGCGCAGGCCGTGGCCGTGCGCGAGGTGGATGAAGGTCTCTCCATCGCGGCGCTCGATGCGGTCGATCTGGTGGCCGTGGGTCACTCGGCCGCCGCCGTGGGCGAGCACGAGCCAACTCCCCTCGAGGGCCTCCCCCTCGGGAAGCGCCGCACCGGTGACGAAGGCATCCGAGGAGTCGCCGCCTGCGATCCGTTGCGAGTCGGTCAGCTTGCCCTCGTAAACGCCCGTCTCGCACGTGAGCTCGACGCCTTGTGCCGCCAGGCGCGTGCCCCCGGCCAGGTAGGCCGTGCGCTTCCCGCCGCTCCGGGCGACCAGAGCAAGGACGCCGTCCGTCTCGACGTCTCCGGTCTTCATCGTCCGCGGCCCGTCGAGCGAGAAGAGCACGGTGTCCTCTCGGCCGTCCAGCTCGACCTTCAGCCCGATCGCGCGGTTGGAGCCGGTCCGCAGCCGCCTTGCGGATCGCACGGCCGGCTCGCCTTGGAACATGTCGACCACGGCCACGAACACGCTCGTGAGGCCTTCCGGGACGCGGCGGCGCAGGATCAGATGGGGCATCCACCAATTGAAGACCTTCTCATCCCGGTAGTGTCCGGCCTTGCGCAGGGCGGGGCTCTCGGCCAGGTAGAGCGTCGCGCCGTCGGGGGTGGGGAAGTGGATCCGTGATCCGGTGGTCGGCTCGTCCTTGTAGAAGAACGTGACGTGCGCGGCCTCCTGGGGTTTCGCCCATCGCACGTTGCGAAACAGGCCGTAAAGCGATCCCTTTCCGGTGGCGTCGTCCCAAGTCTCGCCCCCTTCCAGCAGCGGCATCTTGCCCGGCCTGGTGCGAAGCGCGTGCGATGCCTGCGCGGTCATGTCCCCGTCCACGCAGCCGTGCAGCGTGTAGTCGTGGACCGATCCGCCGGCCACTTCGAACACGTCGATGAAGTAGGGCCTGGCGGGGTCGACCGTGTTGAGCACCACCGTCCGCTGATACTTCGTCACGCCGCACTGCTCATACGAGAACGTGCCATCGACCCGCGCGGCGCTAAGCCCCGCAAGACCCGCGATGAAGAAGTGGAGGTTGCCGATGTCCCTCGACCCCGGCTGTTCCGCGCGGTCCACGACCACCGTGTTGTGGGCGAGCGTCGAGGCCGACCAGGCGCGGAGCTTGTTGCGCTGGTAGCCGATCTCGCCGGAAAGCTCCTTTCCCTGGGCGAACCACGTCAGGCTCAGGCAGTCGTGGTGGGGATGGTTGGCCATGTCCGAGGAGTAGTGCAACTGGACTTGGGTTTGCTCCTCCCCCCGGCCGTCGCCCAACACGAGGTGGCCGAAACCGGGCAGCGCCCGGCAGCGGCTCTGTTCCAAGGGCGGGAACCGCATCCCGCAGGCCCGGGTGCCGGCCGGCTGCCAGGCCATCGTGTCGTGCAGGGCGTTCTTGCGCCCGCTGGGCAGCGCGTACACCTCGGGCGCATAGACGCTGCGATCGAACAGCGGCACATCCTTGGCCAGGCTGACGCGGTCGAGGCGCTTGCCGGTGAGGCGGCTGGTGAAGCCGGGCGGGTCCGAGTAGCCCTCGATCGACTTGAACACGCGGTAGATGCGGTCGTTCACCCCGTAGTGCCCCTGGGTCCCCTCGGCGTTGTGCAGGTCGTAGGAGTAGCCCACGCCGAACTTCTCCCGGCCGTAATCGGTCAGCACCGTGTTGACGTAGCGGTAGGTGATGTGGCAGAGCTCGGGCTCTTCGATCAGCCGCCCGGCCCGGGCGACGCTGCCGAAGTACGCCGCCAGGTTGTTGGCCAGGTGCTGATGCCAGGGGACGAGCATGAGGAAATCGGCCATCTCCCGGATCAGCCGGTCGTCGATCGCCTGGACCACGTCCACCCCCAGCTCCTCCGAGAGCGCCTCGGCGGCCGGCGTATTGCGGACCGTCTCGTAGGCCGAGAGCATGCCGCGATCGATCTCGCCCATCCACAGCGAGGTCAGCCGCCCGTCGGTCCAGCCGTAGGGCAGCTCGGTCGTTTGGTTTCTCAGCCGCCCTCCGACCAGGCAGGGGAACCGCGGCCCGACGTAGTGGTTGTTCTCGCCGCGGCCCGTATGGAGCAGATAGTGCGGATAGACCTTGGAATACCCGTAGAGCAGTAGGAGGGCCTTGCGCGCATATTCGGGCCTGCCGGTGGCTTCATACGCCCGGGCGAGGTCCTCGATCGCCCGATGGGTGAAGCGGAACTTCTGGCTGTCGGTCTCGGCGTGGAAGTGGTAGCGCGTGGGATGGCGGTTGTCGCGGCGGCACCCCTTGGGCTCGGGGCCCTCGTGGCAGGGAAGCGTGATCTTCTCCCCGCGGAGGTTCAAGTACGTGGCCCGGCGGTCCATGGGGTACGCGTCGTTGGGATAGACCGTGCCGCACACGGGGCACTCGATCCGGTCGGGCTCCGAGACCCGCCACGTCCACCGCTTGCCCAGCTCGGTCATGTGGGCCTTGCACTTGGGGCAGGCCACGGCCACGCCCGCACATTGCCGGGGCACCAGGGCCAGCAGCTTCGTCTCGTCCATGGCCATCACGTCGGCGGCGCGGCGCTCGTCGGCCTTGGCGGATTGCCCGGGGAAAGCCAGAAGGGTCAACGTCAAGATGTGCGGGAATCGAATCATGGTCTCCGCCGGGGAGTCTTGACACGGTGGGTGCTCGACGCGGGCTGAGCACTCGCGCTTTCGGATGGGATCGCCCGATGGGGTGGCGAGCCGGGCTGTCGCTTCCCGCGCCTTGCGCGCTCCCCCTGGTAGTCGAGTCGGTATTGCTCCTCCGCGTCTTGCCGATTCACGCGATCCTGGAAGATGGCGAGGTGATGCGCGTCGTCGAAGGCCAGGCCGAGCAGGTGGAACCCCTTTCGCTCGCAGTGCCCTTGTCCGAGGAACCCGCGTCTCCGCGCGATAAGCCCTGAAGTGGCCGTCCTCCTCGTCATGCGCCTCGGTCTCGGAAGTGGCGGGGCCGTCGCGGCGCGCTTCGACGTCAAGCTGGGCGACGTGAGCGCGCGGTCACCGTGCAACGCACCGGACCGCGCGGTCTCGCGGGGCATCCCAAGACATCAGGGGGTGTGAAAACCTCTCCCTTTGCCGAGCCTCAAGGATAGCCGGGGCGGGACGGGACTTGACGGAGCACGGCGAGCCAGCCCGGCGTTTCCGGCTCGGGATCGCTCGTTTGCTGCAGACACACCCTGGAGTTCCGACCACAGGGCGGTCATCGACCCCTGTTTGCAGCATCGGAGGCATTTGCGGTCGCATACACGATCATCCTCGGATCGGAAGACGCACTCGAAAAAAGGAAGATCGTGTCGCCTTCCCGATAGAACTCGCCACCGCGATAGCGATCGTTGAGCGGCGGACCGGGGGAGGGATCCAGGAGCACGAACCGCTCGCCTCGGTTCCCCACGGGGTTGAGCTCGCGGTCCACTTCCACGTACTTGATATTGCCGCCTCTCCAGGCCGTGTGATCCTGATAGACCACGAAGTTCCTGTTCTTCCAGCGCAGAAGTGAGGGCCCATAAGCGTCGCGGTTCTCTCCGTCGACCGGCTCCACCAGCGGGGTCTTCCATTGCACCCAGGTCTCGGCATCCTTGGAGTGCGCCAGCCAGACGCAGCGAATACCCCTGTCCTCGATGAACCCCGAATAGAGCATGATGTACTTGCTCCCGATACGTTCGAGTGGATACTCGTACACCCGCGTGTAGGTGGCGTTCCGCGCGCCGATGCTCTTGGCGGTGATACTCACTCCCTGGTGCTCGAAGCGAATCCCGTCTTCACTCGTCCATAGCTCCGTCTGCGAGTTCTTCCGGTGCCCCCACATGAAGAACTTCCGTTTCTCCTCAATCCACCGGATGTCCGGTGCTGAGGGCCCCTGAATGACAGGGTTGCCTCGGTACTCCGTCCATGGACCCTCCAGGCTATCGGAATACGCCATGCTGACTGCAATATGCTTATGCGGCGCGTAGTAGAGGTAGTACTTGCCCATGGGATTCCTGATGCGTCCCACGGTCTTGACGATCGAAGGGTGTATTAGCTGCTCCGTGGGAGCATAAGAAAGGTCCCTTGGATGCAGAGCCACCCCCTGGAACGTGAACACGGGCAGCGGGCCGGCCCCGTGCGCCCAAGGTCCAGAAACCAGCAGGGAGGCCGCGCACCATGTCGCCAGAGAACGCGTGAGGGTCTTCATGTCCCTGGCCCGATGGGATCTGCGGGGCGAGGCTCGGCCACCGCGTGAACTTGCGTATCGAAGTCGGTACGACGGGATGGAGCAACTGCGTCAAGGCCGTCTTCGGCCAGGCCCGCCACGATCGCGGGGTATCGCTCGCAGGCGAAATCCTCACCTCAAATTCTAGCCGGGCGAGGGGAGACCCGCAATCAGGGTGGGCCCCCCGCCGAGCGCGAAAGGCGCGGGGCTGCGGCGGTATGCCGTCTTGTCGGAGCATGCGGACGAGTTGTTGTAGCCAGCAGGAAAACGGCGGCGTCCACTCCACCTCCACCGGGAACGCGACGGCTGGATTGGCGACGGCCGTCAGCAGGCGATTGGCCTGCCGTTTGCAGACCAACCGAGCGGCGGAGTCGGGCGGTCTGCCTTGGACGACACAACGCAGGTGAACGAGGCGGGAACAGGAATATGCATACCGTGAGAAGTATCCTGGTCGCGCTGCACAACGTTAGACCGGAGTCGGCCGGACAGGAGCTGGCCATCGCCTGGGCGCAGCGATGCGGTGCCGGCCTCACAGGACTGGCGGTCGTGGACGAGACGGTCTCCGAGCCGACCTCGGTGCCGATCGGCGAAGGGGCCTTTCGGCAGGAGGAAAAAGCGGAGTTGCTCTCCGAAAGGCGCCGCCTGGCCGGCGAATCCCCGGAAGCCTTCGCGCGCAAGTGCCGCGCCGCGGAGGTCCCATTGACGGTGGACCGACTCGCGGGCGTGCCGCACGAGATCGTCGCCCGCCAGGTCACGCGCTACGACGAGGCGGCCGTCGATCACCAGGAGCCGACGGACTACGGCGCGGGGGAATCGCCCGCCGAGGTGTTGAAGCGCCTGATCCAGATCGCTCCCCGCCCCATCGTGTCGGCACCTCCGCAGTACCATCCCGGGGATTAAGGTCCTGATGGCCTGCGACGGCAGCCCGCCGGCCGCGGCGGCGCTGTTCGGGCTGCTCGGCAGCGGGCTGGGCTCGCTGGGAGGCGTGCGGCTTATGACGGTGGACGACGACTCGGAGGACTCGGCGCGCCGCCGCGCGCAGAGCGGACTGGAGTACCTGCGGAATCGCGGCATCGACGCGACCCTCCAGCCCGTGGCGACCGATCGCCCGGCGTCCGAGGTGATTTGCGAGGAAGCGGAGCGCCAACGCTGCGACCTGATCGCGATGGGGCCGCACGGCCGGTCGGGATCACGGTCGTCCGCCGTACGGACTCGACGCGGTGGCAGGCAGGTTCTCTGCCGGGAAACGCGGGCGGACCAGGAGCTTCGGCGATCTCCCGTGACTTCCAGGTCTTCGATTGGCCAGACACGGTCTTTTCATCGCCGGAGGGCGAGGGAGTCGGGTGGCCTCAGGCCCGTCCTTCACCAGAGCGCAAACAGCCCGAGCAAGAGGCCGACAAGCGTCAAGAGAATCGCTCCGAAGACCGGCCCTCGGCGCAAGTGCGCCTCCGCCGCACGAGAAAGGACCGCGAGTTGCGACCCGGCCGACGCTCCGCGAGGGGGTCTCGGCGTTTGAGCAATCAATATGGCCACCGCCGCAGAATAGACCCGTCCAAGCGCGGCCGCCAAAGAGACTACAGGCACAAGCACGTCGCCCGCCGGAATGGTGACCGCAGGCAAGCGAACCCCGCGTGCGCAGGCGATACCGACCGCCGCGGCGATCGTCGCGCCGACCGCGACCGGCCCCAGGGCCGCGAGGAACTTGGCTGGCGAAACCAGCCCGGCCGCCAACCCGCCTACGCCCCAGGGCCACAGGAACACGCCCAGGGCGGTCGCGGCCAGCACGACGGCCCACGAAAGCCAGACTCGCGTGGGCGGCGCCCCCCGCTCGACGCCGGCCTTGGGCCAAGTGAGCCAGAGGAAGCGGGCCATCAGGAGCGTGGTGCCAACCGCCCCGAAGGGCAACAGCCATGCCAGCGCTGCGGGCCAGGCGCCGGGGGCGGCGGACACCTCGCCTTTGAGCATCAGCTTGGCCAGGGCCCCGCTCGTCAGCGGCGACCCGGACAGGGCCAGCGCCGGCAGCAGCAACCCCAGCCCGCACAGCAGCCGCCGCCAGGCCGCGCCGCGGGTCATCGCGGCGACACCCACGCCCAGGAACAGGGCCCCTTTGGCCATCGCGTGGTGCATGGCATACGCTAGGACCGGGGCCAACGCCTGCCGCGATCCGTCCGAGCTGCAGAACGCCAGGCCGACGCCCACGGTGATCAGTCCCATCTGGCTGACGCTTGAATAGGCGAGCAGGACCTTGGGGTTCGCCTGCGTCAACCCCACGACGACGCCGTAACAGGCGGCCGCCACGCCGAGAACCAGGCACAACTCGCCCCAGCCGGTCATCGCCGAATCGGCTGCGGTGGGGACCAGCCGCAGCCAGCCGATCAGTCCGGCCTTGATCATGGCGCCGCTGAGCACCGCGCTGGCGGGCACCGGCGCCGCCGGGTGTGCTAGTGGCAGCCAGACGTGAAGCGGCAGCGCGCCGACCTTGACCCCGAGGCCGAACAGCAGCAGCGCCATCGCCGCGTCGCGCCCGGGCGCGATGGCCAGGCGGTCCCCAAGACCCGGCCAGGCGGTCGTGCCCGTGGTGGAGGCGGCCACGACAAGCCCCGAGAACAGCAGCAACTCTCCGACCACGACCAACACGATGTACACGCGGCCGGCTCGAATCGCGTCTTCGTCACGATTGTGGACGACCAGCCCGTACGACGCGAAGCTCATCAGCGCGAAGCAGACGTAGAACAGCGCCATGTCGCCGGCGAGGATCAGCCCGAGATTGCCGCCCATCGCAAGCAGGAAGAAGAACGTGAAGAGGCGCCGCCGCGCGTCGCGTTCCAAGTAGCCGATGGCGAACATCCCGGAGACGAGCCACAGCAGCGCGGTGAAGAACAGGAACCCGCGAGAGGTCTCGTCCAATCCGAGCCGGCTGCCCAGCACGAGCCAGGGCACATCGACCCAACGTGTGGATTGCGGGGCGATCGCCAGCAGAAGGGCCGGCAGGGCCGTCCACGGCGCAAGCCGCTCGGCCAGTCGCCAGCTTCGCGACCCGAGCGACGCGAGTGCCACGGCGAGCGGCATCGCGATCGGCAGGAGCCATACGGCGGGATGGCTGAACAGAGCGTCCATGATGTCCGTGCCACTGTTCTGGATCATCGTGAGCTTCTTGGCGATCAACGAGAGCGGTTTGTCGGCCTGGGTGCGGCAGCACCGGTATGGTTGGCGGCCCTGCCGCCCTGAGGTCAGAGTCCGAATTCCCTCGCGCTGATGATCTTGGCCCAGGCCAACGGGCTGAAGTCGGCCCCGGCCAGGACGCCCACGCCCAGCGCCAGCGCCGCGGTGGACAAGGGCGGGAGCAAGAGCCACCACGTGGGCTCAGCACTGGCCGCCGCGTGGACCCCGTTTCTCGGCGGCAGCAGCCACGCCCGGTAGAGGATGGGCAGGAAGTAGCCCGCGTTCAGCAGGCTGCTTGCCGCGAGCACCGCGATGACCCAGCCCTGCCCGGCCTCGAGCGCCCCGGTGGCCAGATACCACTTGCTGACGAACCCGGCCAGAGGCGGAACACCGATCATGCCGAACGCTCCTATCGTGAACGCACCCATGGTCCAGGGCATCTTCCGGCCCGTGCCGTCCATCTCGCTGACTCGGTGGACGTCGAGCCGCTCCGCCAGGTTGCCCGCGCAGAGGAAGAGTGTGATTTTCATCAGCCCCTGATGAACCAGGTGCACCACGCCGCCGATCGTCGCCAGCGGTGTCCCCAGGGCCACGCCGAGCGCGATGTACGATACCTGGCTTACCGTGGAGTACGCCAGCCGCCGCTTGAGGTCGTCCTGGGCCAGCGCGCGGAGCGACCCGTAAACGATCGTCACGCTGGCCGCGGCGGCCAGGGGCAAGAGCACGCCAAGACGGGCGGCGAACTCGATCCCGTACACGTCGCTGACGATCCGCACGATTCCGAACGCCCCGGCCTTGACCACGGCCACCGCGTGCAGAAGCGCGCTGACCGGCGCCGGGGCGACCATGGCCCGGGGCAGCCAGCCGTGCAGCGGCACCAGCGCGGCCTTGACGCCGAATCCCAGGACCAGCATGGCGAAGATCACGCGCAGGGGAGCCGCGCTCTCGGCCGGCAGGTCGCCGAGCCGCCCCGTCTCCTGAAAACACAGGTCCCCGGTCAATACGTGAAGCCAGGCGATCGCCACCAGCAAGAGGACGCTCCCGCCCAGCGTATAGACCAGGTAGGTGCGGCCCGCGTCCAGGGCCTTCCGGGTGCCGCGGTGGACGACCAGCGGATAGGTCGTCAGCGTGAGCATCTCGTAGAACACCAGCAGCGTGAGCAGGTCGCCGGCCATCGCGATGCCGACCGTCGAGCTGACGCAGAGGCTGAAGAATCCGAAGAAACGGCTGCGGTTGGGCGAGCCCTCCAAATAGCCGACGGCGTAAACGGTCGTCACCAGCCACAGCACGGCCGACAGGGTGACGAACAGCATCGGCAGGGGGTCGGATCGGAGCGTCAGGTCGAGTCCCGGCAGCAGCGGAATCGCGGTCTCGTAGGTGTGTCCATGGGCGACGCCCCACAGCATCACGCCCACCAGGAGCAACTTGACGCCAGCTCCCAGCAAGTTCAACGCGGTGCGCAGGGCGCGGTACTCCTCGCGCAGCGCGAAGATCACCAGCCCGGGCACGAGCGAGCTGGCAAGCACCAGGGGCGGAAGCCATGCGTCCCAGTTCATCGCGCCGCCTCCGTGAGCCCCTGGGCCGAAAACGGGGCGCCCGCTTCCAGCAGGCCCGCCAGGGGCGTGGTCAGGAACACGATCAGCACGGCACAGGCGCCGAGCGCGAAGGCGGGAAGATCCATGCGCCAGTTGGCGGGTGTCGGGTCCATAATCCCGTCAGGAGCGGCGATGGCGATCCGCCAGAAACGGAACAGGTAGGCGGCGGTGAGCAGGCCGCCGGTGACGAGCACGACGCACCACCACCACTGCCGGCTTTCGATGCCGGCCACCAGCAGCATCCATTTGCCGGCGAACCCCCCGCTGGGCGGCAACCCCATGAGGCTCACGCCCGCCAGGGCCGTGGCCGAGAGGGCCAGCGGGGCGCGCTGGCCGATTCCAGCGAGCCGGTCGAGCCGGTCGTCGCCGGCGAGTTGCCGGATGCTGCCGGCGGCGAGGAACATGGCGGACTTGGCCAGGGCGTGGGAGAGCGCGAAGAGGATGGCCCCCAGCCACGCCGTCCTGGCCGCGGTGGTTCCGGAGGCGAGCGGAAACACCAGGAACAGGTAGCCGAGCTGCGCGACCGTCGAGTAGGCCACGAGCATCTTCAGGCGCTCGGCGCGCCAAGCCTGGATCGCCCCCCAGAGGATCGCGCCCGTCCCCAGCACACCGAGAAGCTGCGCCGCAGACGGCTGCGCCGCGGACGGCAGAAGCACGAACCATAGGCGAAGCGTCAGGTAGAACGACGCCTTGACGACCAGGGCCGACAACAGGGCACTGACGGGCGCCGGCGCGGCAGCGTGCGCAGGTGGCAGCCAGAAATGCATGGGAAACAGGGCCGTCTTGATCAACAGGCCGACGATCATCAGGCTCGCCGCGGTGCCGACCAGGAAGTCCCCGTGCAGCTCGTCGCCCAGCGCGGCGAGGTCGAGGGTGCCGCAGGAGGCGTAAAGGAGCGCCACGCCCATCAAGTAAAGCAGTGACGCCATCAGGCCCAGGACGAGGTATCGCAGGGCGGCCGTCAGCGCGTCGGTCGTGCCGGCCAGCACGATCAGGCCGACCGAGGCGAGCGTCAGCAGCTCCAACGTCACGTACAGGTTGAAGACGTCGGCGGAGAGGAACAGCGCGTTCAGCGACGCCCACAGAACGTAGATCAGCGGCCAGAACCGCTCGGCCTTGCGCGATTCCCCCGCGCGGTCCCGCGCGGCGAAATAGGCCGGGGCGTACAAGCACACGCCGCCGACCACCACCGCGGTCATCGCCAGCATGGTGACGGAAAGCCCGTCGATCCTCCAAGCGATCCCGAGCGGCGGGCTCCAGGCGCCGAGGGCATACCTGAGGGCCCCGTGCCGCACGACTCCCAGGACCAGCCCCGCCGCGAGCGCCGCCATGACCGCCGGCGCCGCCCAAACGAGAACCGGCGTCGTCCGCCGGCCGACGACGCAGGCGGCCAGGGCGAGCGCGAGCGGCAAGGCGACCAGGAGGACGGCCCAGGCGGATGCAAGGGAAGCGCTCATGGGGGGCCTCCCGTCACGGCGGGCTCGTCCTCGGGCAGCGCGGTCCGACCGGTCTGGGCATGGTAGCGGCAGGTCAACGCCAACCCCACGGCCGTGGCGCTGACGGCCACGACGATGCCGGTCAAGACCAGCGCGTGCGGGACCGGATCGACCGGGGCCTCGACGGCGGTGGAACGCGCGGGATGGGCCACGGCGATCAGCACCATGAACACGCCCGCCCCCATCACGTTCAGGGCGAGGATCTTGCGCACCAGGTGTGCCTTTGCCATCGCGGCGAACAGACCCATCACGAACAGCCCCATGCCGCCGAGGGCATACAGCAGCAAGGCCGTCATCGCCGCGGCTCCTCAAGCTCCGGGGCGCCGCCCTGCGCGGCGAGCCGTCCGGCCACGGCGTCGAAGAGCAACACGAATACGGCTGCCACCGACGCCATGGCTGCCGTCTCGATGGCCAGGATCAACGTCTTGGCGTAGCCGTCCGGGTATTGCAGGAACTGCCGGCCCACGAGCATCACGGCCGTGCCCGCGACGACGAAGGCGGCCACCCCGGCGACCACGGCCAGGCGCCCCCGCCAGTCGTCCAGCAGGCGCCGGTCGAAGCGGCCGGCCAGCAGAAGCATGATTCCCGCGCCGCTGAGCACCGCGCCCGCCTGGAAGGCACCGCCGGGATGGTCGGCGCCCATCCACAACAGATCGCCGGCCACGACGATCGACACGGGAACGACGATGCCGATCGTCGCCGCCAGCAGCTCGTTGGGGACCCAGGGGCGGGACTGGCGGGGCGGATCGGCCGAGGCGGGCATCGCCCCCACGCTGAGCACGGCCAGCACGAGCACCGCCAGCTCCAGCAGGGTGTCGTAGGCGCGGAAGTTGAGCAGCACCGCCGTGACCGGGTTGGCCACGCCGCTTGCGTCCGCCAGCAGCCGGGCATCGGCCAGGGCTGGAAGCCGGGCCTCCAACTCCGCGGGCCGGGGGGGCATCGTCAGCGCGGTCGCCGCAAGGACGACGCCCAGACCGAGTGCCAGCCCGGCCAGGACGACCGTTGCCGGCCGAAACCTCCGCAGGTTGGAAGCCTCATGCCTGCTCATGCCCGACCTCCTCAGGGGGTAAGTCGGCCGCCGGCGATTCGACCCTTCGCACGGCGGCCAGCAACAGCGCCCCGGTCAAGCCCGCCCCGATCGCGGCCTCGGCCAGCGCGACGTCCGGGGCCGCCAGTCGCGCCCAGGCGAGTGAGAGGAGCAGGCTGAACGAGATGAAGAACGCCACCGCCGCGAACAGCGACCGGCGGAACAGCGCCTGCCAGGCCAGCAGCAGGAGCGCCCCCACAACGGTCGCGTCGAAAAGAAGCCAGATTGCGGTCATCGTCGGGTCACTCCTCCGGCGACTGCCAGGGCCGGATGCCTCCGCGCAGGGCGGCGTTGGCGATCAGGTTGCACGCCGTGGCGCTGGCGATCAGGGCGAGGATCCAGATCAACGCCACCTTCAGCGCGACCAGCCAGGAAGTCGCTTGCACCGCGATCCCCAGGGCGATCAGCCCCAGGCCCAGGTTGTCGGCCTTGGTGAGGGCGTGCAGTCGCGTGTACACGTCGGGGAAGCGGAGCAGCCCCACCGAGCCCGCGACGAAAAACGCGGCCCCGCCAGCGCAGGCCGCTGCCGAGATCACCGACGCGAAGATCGCCATGAACGGGTCTCCTTGGAGCCGACCGCGGGGGGCGCCCACACCAAACGCACGAAGGCCACGCTGGTCACCGTGGCCAGCACGACGAACACCAACGCCACGTCCTTCAGCGCGGGCGCGCCCATACCCTCGGCCAAAAGAAGAAGGACCGCGACCCCGCCCGTACCGAAGAGCAGGGCGGCCGACATGCGATCGGCCGCGGTCGGACCGCGAACCACGCGAAGAAAGCCCCCGGCCACGCTCAGCAGCACGACCAGGCTCACGCCGATCAACAGGGTTTGCATCGATGGTCTCCCAAATAGCCGTGCACGATCCCGAAATCGTGCGACGCGGTTCAGGCCACCTCCTCGGGGACCCTCAGGCTGAGCATGGCCGCGACCCTTCGCTCCAGGAGCCGCAGCTCCTCCTCAACCGGCAGCCGGCCGTCGAGCGTGTGGACGTGGAGAACGCCGGCGCGAACCTCGGCGGTCAGCGTCCCCGGCAGCAGGCTGACCGCGCCGCAGACGAGGGCCAGGGCCGAGGCGTCCTCCAGCGAGCTTTCGTACGTGACGATCCTCGGCCGGATGTCCAGAGTGAAGGCACGGCGGGCCACGTCGATCCCCGCCCGGAGTGACTCCACCGCGAAGAACCCCACGAATTGCAGCACGCCGGTCACGCTCCACCGGCCGGCCGGGGCATGCCCCAGGCGCCGGCTCGTGATCGTGGCGGCAATCACGGTGGGAACGCCGACCAGCCACGACTCCACGGCCCCTTCGGTCAACCCCCACCAGAGAACCGCGAAGGCGCCGCCGCGCGCGGCCACCCCGCCCACCACACCGAGACCGCGCTGCTTTCGTCTGGGTTCGCTCATCAGTTCACCTCCCGGGCGCGCGGGTCTCCGCGGTATTCGTCGGCCATAGCCTCGATCTGTGCGAGAAACGCGCGGTACGGCTCGGACCCGTGCTCGGAGTAGTTGAGGTTCTTGAACAGGCCGGTCAACCGCGTGAAGTACTCCCGCACCTGCTCCTTGTCCTCGAAGCGATAGTCGCGCGCGGTGAATCGCCGCACGAGTTCGAAGCTCTCCTGCTGGCGCCTTGGTGACATCGAGACGTCCACCGGGTCGAACGCGTCCTGCTGGAGATAAACCATATCGACGAAGACCGATTTCTGGTAGGCCGTGTAGTCCTCCAGGGTTACGCCTTCCTCGCCCGTCACCTGCATCATGCGGAACACCTCGTCCCCCTCTTTCAGCAACTCCTGCGCCTGGGCGACGTTGCCGGTCCACTCGGGCGCGACGTGATGACCGAAGTGCTCGCGGAGCTGCTCCAGGTACCGCGACCACGACGCGAGGGGATCGATGGCCGGATAGAACCGCTTGTAGGCGCGGTCGTACGAGAGCCCGAGAAAGGCCTTCACCGTGCCCAGCGTCGATTGGGTCACCGGCTCCTCGAAGTTGCCGCCAGCCGGCGAGACCGTGCCGATCATCGTGAGGCTCCCCGCCGACTCGTCGCGCATGCGGACCACCCCCGCGCGCTCGTACACCCCCTTGATCGCCGAGTCGAGGTAAGCCGGATAGGCCTCTTCGCCCGGGATCTCCTCGAGCCGCCCCGAGGTCTCGCGCATCGCCTGCGCCCATCGCGAAGTGGAGTCGGCCAGGAGCAGCACGTCGAGACCCATTTGCCGGTAGTACTCGCCGAGGGTGATCCCGGTGTAGATCGACGCCTCGCGCGCGGGGACCGGCATCGACGAGGTATTGCAGACGATGATCGTCCGATCCATGAGCGGCCGATTCGTCCTGGGGTCGATCAGGTGGGCGAACTCGACGAGCGTCTCCAGAACCTCGCCCGCCCGCTCGCCGCAGGCGACCACGATGACGACGTCGGCCGACGAGTATCGCGCGATCAGGCTTTGCAGAACCGTCTTGCCGGCTCCGAAGGGCCCGGGGATGCACGCGGTGCCCCCCTTGGCGATGGGAAAGAACGTGTCGATCAGCCGGATCGTCGTCGTCAGCGGCTGGGAGGGATACTCGCGCCGCGCCAGCCGTCGCCGAAGCAGCGGCTCGGGCAGGGGCCGGCGCACCGGCCAGGTATGCGTCATCGTCAGCGCCCGTTCGCGCCCGGCCCGGTCGCGGACCCGCGCGATCGGCTGGTCGAGCCGGTACGTCCCGGAGGCGATCCACACGACCTCCACCTCGCCGGGCTCGTCGAAGGGGACGGCGATCTTGTGCTGCACGGCCCGCTCCGGCACCGTGCCCAGGCAGTCGCCGGCGCGAAGCCGGGCTCCGATCCGGCAGGCGGGCGAGAACTCCCACTTGGCCTGCGAGTCGAGGGGCTCCAACTCGCGGCCCCGCTTGAGGAAGTAGCCGTCGGCCGCCGCCAGGCCCTCCAGCGGGTTCTGCAGGCCGTCGTACACCATGCCGAGCAGCCCCGGGCCAAGAGCCACCGAGAGCATTTTGCCGCTGAGCTCCACCCGATCGCCCACGGCCACGCCGTCCGTCTCCTCGAACACCTGCACGTCGGCCTGGCGCCCGTGAACGCGGAGGACCTCGGACTTCAGCCGGGCGTCGCCCACGCACACGTAGGCGACCTCGTTCTTCATGAACTCGCCCTGGGGCACCTCGATGGTGACGATGCTCCCGTTGACCTCGCGCACAAATGCTTCAGGTGAAGAAATCGCGGTGCTCACGGCTCGCCTCCTCGATGATTGCCTCGAATCGCCCGGCGCCCCGCTCGGCGTCCAGGCCGTTCCACCTCGCGAGGATCTCCCACCGCGCCAGGTAGAGCAGCAGCGCCTCGAAGTCGAACAGATGCTCGTCGGCCAGGCGGCGCCAGTGGTGCCAGGCGTTGTCCAGCAGGATGCGATGGATCTCCAGCACGCGGTCGGTGCCGAGCAGCCTTTCGACCGGATCGATCCACGGAAACCGCCAGCTCAGCCCGAAGTCGCGCTGGTGCCACTGGCGGCGGACGTACGCGGTCCACTGGCCCACGCCGGGCGGTGGCGGAAGCCCGCGTCTGCGTCGCCGCAGTCCGCTGAGCACGGTCCGCATATCCATGCGGAATTCGACGATCTCCCGCGCGACCGGGTTGTCGAGGGTCTGCATGAGCCGATCGTACTGCGCGACGACCTCCGCGTCCGACCAGTCGCGGCGATGCCGGTCCTGGAAGAGGAAGGTCCGCAGTTGGTCGACCACGGCCGCATCCTCCGGCTGGAGCATCTTCAGACGCTCGTCGAGCCGCGCCGCCGAGATCGGCAGGCGCTCCACGTCCAGTCGCGTCGGCAGCGCGGGCAGGCTGGTCAGCAGCGTGTAGTACGTGTTACCGGCCTTCATCGGTCTCCTCCGTGGCGACGGCCCCGCCGTCGAGCAGCGCGCGGAATCGCGGAACGAGGTGCTCGCGGAGCAGCTCGCTGACGGCCCGGTCGTCGAGGTGAACCTCGATCCCCTCTTCGGCGGACCGGATCACCACGCCCGCCTGGATCGCTTCCGTGACCGACAGGGTCACGTCCTGTCGCAGCATCTGGCCGGCCAGACCGCGCACGAAACGATCGACGTCGGCCCGTTCGCTCCCGGACGCGCTCGGCCCGTCGGCTGGGGTGAGGAGCGTCTCGGGCAGCATGATCTCGATCGCCCGGTCTTGGGGAACGGCCTGACCGGCGATGCCCAGCAAGAGCCGCTGGAGAAACTGGGGGTCGGCAAGCCGCTGTGAGACGAGTCGGCCCAGTTGCGCCGCGAAGCGGTCCTCGATCTCCACGCGCAGGCGGAGCGCCGCGTCGCGAAGCGCCAGGCGCACCGCCTCCTCGCCGGCCGCCTGGAACCGGCTCGCCGCGCGGCGGGCCTCCTCGACCGCCGCGGCCGCCTCGCGCCGGGCGGCCTCGACGATCCGAGCGGCCTCGCGCCGGGCCTGCTGAAGCACCTCGGCGGCCTCCCGGCGCCCCTCGGCCACGCCCTCTTCGCGCAGGCGGTCCACCAGGTCTTGCACGCCGGAAGCCTTCATACGGTCGCTGGACATCACGGGGTCTCCTCCACGGGCCTAGTTGCGGGTTGCCGCGGGCGCGGCGGGGTCGGGCAGCTCGCCCACCAGGACCAGCGCGAACACGAACGCGAAGACGGCGAATCCCTCCACGATGGCGGCCGGGGCCACCGAGAGCCCGAACACCTCGGGCTTGCTCTTGCTTACGCTGATCGCCGACGCGCAGCATCGCCCCTGCATGGCGCCGCTGGCCAGCAGCGCCAGCCCGGCCAGCACGCCGATGGCGAACAGCGCGGGCGCGGCCTGCGGGATCATCCCGGAATCGTTCAGGCCGCGTCCGGCCAGGGTGAACATGACCACGATGCCGTAGATCGTCTGCGAGGACGGCAGCGCGGAGACGCCCACGTAGCGTCCGTAGCCGCTTTCGATCTCGAGCATGGCGCCGCACGCCGCCTGGCCCGACCGCGTGCACCCGACGATGCTGCCGATCGCGCCGAGCGCCACCGGCGCGTAGATCCCCAGCCAGCCCAGCATCAACATGAAGGTCTCCATCAGGCCGTCGCTTTCTTTGCAAAGGGTTGAAATGCGTGTCCCTCCTCGTGCAGGCTCCAGTTGAAGAACTCGATGCAGTTCAGCCGCAGGCCGTGGACCACCCCGCTCATCACGGCCAGCACGAGGTTCAAGCCGTGCCCCAGAACGATGATCGCCGCGGCCAGCAGCACGCCGAAGCCCGGATAGTCGAGCACGCCGCGGGCCAGGTCGTTGAACGTCATCGCCAGCTGCGAGCTGGCCAACCCCAGGGCGAAAAGCCTCAGGTAGCTGAGCACGTCGCCGAACGCCTGCGACACGCCGGTCAGGGCCTTGACCCCGTCCAGCACACGGAGGAGGACGGCCTTCGGGCCCAGCGACCAGGGCCGAGGGCTGGACAGCAGCAGGATGGCCGCCGAGCCGCCGACCAGCAGGGCGATGTCCAACGGAATCAGGCGGCCCTCGGGATCGAACTGCGTCTGCCACTCGAACCCGGCGATCAGGCCGCCGACGATCAGCGCGCACCAGCCCAGCGGGGCCAACGCCCGGGGCGACGCGCCGAAGCGCCAGGCGGTCACCAGGTTGGCGAACACCAGGTGGGCCGCGCCGATGAGGATCGACAGGCTCATCATGGCGGCTTGGTTGCCCGGTTGCAGCGAGGGGACCTTCAGCCACGCCAGCGGCGAGCCGGCGGCCGGCTGAAGACCGAAGTAGCTTCCGACCATGGCGCCGTACCCGACCGACGCCGCCGCCAGGGCCACGCACAGCGACCGCAGCCGGCGCCGCCCCTCGGTGGCGCCCAGCCGGCGCCAACCTGCCGCCAGCAGACCCGCCAGCACCACCCCGTAGCCCGCGTCGGAGACGATCATGCCGAAGAACAGGGCGAACGAGAAGTACATCACCGCCGAGGGGTCCCAGGCTCGATAGTCGGGCGTCATGTAGAAGCGGACGGCCGCCTCGCCGCCGCGGAGGGGCGCGGGGTTGTCGAGCAGGGTGGGCGGCCGGTCGGCCGGATGCGGCGTTTGGAGCATCACGGCCAGACCGTGCCGGCGGGCGAGGGCTTCCACCCGCGGGACGTCGGCCCGCGCGATCCACGCCTGCAGGGCGAAGACCCGCTCCGCGTCCAGCGACTGCGCTGCCGCGTGACGACGCGCGGCCTCGTCGTCGGCCGCGTCCAGACTGCGCTCGAGCAGCCGGCAGTAGCGCGTCAGCTCGGCCCGCTGCCAGAGCACGTCCTCCAGCTCGTCGTCCACCTCGGCGCGTCTCGCCCGCACGCCCGAGAGCCCCCGCGGATCGAGGTCCACCGGCGGCAGGGGCACTTCCGTCGGCCGCTCGGCCGAGACGACGACCACGTAGTCGAACCGCGCGTCGCTCGCCGCGACCTGCCAAACGAGGTCCGACCCGCGGAGGTCCTCGACGCGGGCGTGCGGCAAGCGGTAGAACCACAGGCGGAGGTCTCCCAGCTCCCCGGCGCACGGGACCTCGAAGTCGCCCCAGGGCTGAAGCTGCTTCTCGCGGCGTCGCAGCTCGTCGCGCTCGTCCTCCAGGGCCCGCTGCCGCCGGCGGAGCTCAAGCGCCCGGCGGTCCACCTCGGCGTAGTCGAAGTCCTTGTCATCCTCCGCGTAGCGCCGCTGGATCGGGCTCGCGCGGAGGTACTTCAGGGCCTGGTAGGCCTCCTCGGAGTATCCCTTCTGCGGCCGCCCTTCGCCGGTGCCCGGCGTCAGGTTGATCAGGTGCGCGCAGCCCAGCTCCTGGAGCTCGTCGAGGACGGCGGCCTTGCGACCGATCGGCCCGTAGAGGGCGACTTTGTCCAGAGGTAGGATCGCCATGGGGGTCGTTGCCTGGGAGGTTCACGCCGTTGCGGTCTCTTCGCGGCGTTTGGCCTTGACGAGCTTCGAACGGACCACCGCCGCGCGCTCCGCGTCGGCCAGGTGGATGCGGATCCGCTCGATGTTGCCGCGGGCCTCGGGAATGAGCACCTTCTCGAACAGGTTCACGCGCTGCGTCACCTTGCGCACCGCCTCGTCCAGCCGCGTCGCGCGGCGGCGCTGGACCCCGCGCCGGGCGCGAAGCTCCAGCATCGTGCTGAGCTTCTCGACCAGGATGTCGATCCAGAACGGCTTGGCCAGCGTCGAGTACTCGGCCACCTCGACGTCCATCGCGTCGAGCCGGGGGAGGCGCACACCCACCACGCTCTCCTCGGACAGGTCCAGACGCCGCACCCGCACCAGCCCCGCCAGCTCCATGTCCACGCCGCCGGCCAGGGCGAACAGGTCGCGGGCGGACTGGAACAGGCGGTCGATGCGCTCCTCGGTCTTGCCCAGCTCGCCGCGCGCGCGGCGCAGCTCCCACACGAGCTGGCGGCGCTTCAGGTCGAGCGCGGGCAGGAACCGCTCGTACGTTGCCAGCCGGTCGCGCTCGCGCTTCAGCGAGCTCTTGTTCAAAGGAAGACCCGCCACGGAAGCGTTCCTTTCCGCGCTCAGCTTTCGACGGAGGCCTTGGGGAAGTACTTGTCCAACAGCGACTGCTTGATCAGCAGCTCCTCCGGCGCGAAGCATTCGGCCATGGTCCGCCAGGCAAGGTCGAGGGCCTCGTCCAGGGGCAGCGAGACCTCGAGGTCCATGAAGCGGCGACGGAAGAGGTCCCCGAACTTCAGCAGCTTGTGATCGAAGGGCGACAGCTCGAAGGCCATGGACCTTTTCTTCTCCGCCTCCCGCGCCCCGGAGTAGAAGCGGATCATCGCGTTCATCACCTGAGGGTGATCCTCGCGCGTGACCTTGCCGACGACCTGCTGCTTCAGCCGCGACAGCGAGCCGAACGGATCGATGACCCCGTCGTGCAGGTAGAACTGCCCCTCGGTGATGTAGCCTGTGTTGTCCGGCACGGGATGCGTGACGTCGTCGCCGGGCATCGTCGTCACCGTGAGGATCGTCACCGAGCCGGCGCCGCGGTAGTCGCAGGCCCGCTCGTAACGCCTGGCCAACTGGCTGTACAGGTCCCCCATGTAGCCCCGGTTGGCCGGCACCTGCTCCAGGGCGATGCCGATCTCCTTCAGGGCGTCGGCGTAGGCGGTCATGTCGCTCAGCAGCACGAGCACCCGGCGGTTCTCCTCGACGGCGAACCGCTCAGCGATCTTCAGCGCCATGTCCGGCACGATCAGCCGTTCCACGATCGGGTCGGACGCCAGGTTGACGAACATCACGGTCCGCCCCCCGATGCCCGCCTCCTCGAAGGCCGTGCGGAAGAAGTGGTAGTCGTCGTAGATCAGCCCCAGTCCGCCGAACACGACCACGTCGGCGTCGGCCTGGATGCCGATCCGGGCCAGGAGCGGGTTGTAGGCCTCGCCCGGCACCGAGAAGATGGGGATCTTCTGGCTCTCGACCAGGCTGTTGAACAGGTCGATCATGGGGATCCGCGTGTGGATCATGTTCTTCGGCAGCTCGCGCGTGGTGGGGTTGACGGTCGGCCCGCCCACCGCCTCGTGGCGCTCCCCGGCGAGCCGCGGCCCGTCGTCGGCCGGTTCGCCGGAGCCGCGAAACACGCGGCCCAGCACGTTCGCGGAGACGGGCACGCGCATCGGATGCCCCAGGAAGCGGACCCGCGCGCCGGTGGAGACGCCGCGCCCTCCGGCGAACACCTGGAGCGACACCTCGTCGCCGCGGAGCCGTATCACCTGGGCCAGCGACTCCTCGCCGTCGCGGCTCGCGACCAGCGCCAGCTCGCCGAAACGGGCCCCGCCGGCGCGAATCGTCAGGATGTCGCCCACCACCGAGATCACGTGCGTGTATCGAGTCAGGCTGCGAATCATGGGGCTCTCGCGCTGAAAGATCAGTCCTTCTTCCACAACGGATGGCCGCGGCGGATGTCGGCCTCGACGCGACGCCACGCCAGGGCTTCCTCGATCCGGTCGGCGGTCTCGCGGCATTCGCGGGCCCGCTCCGCCTCCCCGAGGCGCTGGCAGGCCTCGGCCATGCCCGCCCAGGCGGGGGCGAACATGTCGCTGGTGCGGACGCAGTGCTCGAATTGGCGCCTCGCTTCGTGGGGGAAGCCCTCGTCGAGGAGCTCCCAGCCGCGGCGATAGTGCGTCTTCAGGTCGGAGAGCTCTTCGTCGATCCTCAGCCGGATGGCGTCCTCCGACTTCACCGTGATGGTCGAGCAGGGCAAAGCCCGGGCCACCTTGCCCGCCACGCTCCCCAGCAGGATGCGCGACAGGCCGGTCCGGCCCACCGAGCCCATGACCAACACATCGGCCTCGATCGCGGACGCCGTTTCCACGATGGCCTCTGCGGGCATGCCCTCGCGGATCCGCTTCTCCCAGCGGACCCCGTGGAGATCGAATTCGCGCAGAAACGCCTCGAACCGGGCGGTCTCGGCCTCGACGTGTTTCGCTTCCATGCCCCGCTCGACCGCCGGGGTGAGGCCCGGCAGGGCGGACATCGGGCGGATCACGTGCAGCACGGACAGGTGGGCGTCGAATCGCCGCGCCAGGTGGATCGCGTTGCGCAAGGCCCGCCTCGAAGGAGCCGAGCCGTCCGCCGCACACAGGATCGACCGGGGCGGCAGCCGGCTTTCGGGCTCGACGATCCACACCGGCTTGCCCGCCTTGCGGCACAACCGCTCCGCGGTGGTCCCCAGGCGCAGTCCCGAGGGCGGCGTCTCGTTCCGCGATCCGACCACCAGGACGTTCGCCTCGATGTCGTCACCGTAACGGATGATCTCGTCGAAAGGGGAGCCCACCGCCACGGTCTCCTCCGCGACCGGGACGCCTTCCTGCTCCAGGCGGGCGCGGATCGCGGCCAGGCGGCCGGCGGCTCCCTGGCGGGCCGTGTTCAACACGTCGCGGGCCTCCGACGACGAAGTGTCCAGGTCGGGCAGAACGTGCAGGAGGTAGATCTCGGAGCCGAACGCCTTGGCCAGGCATGCGGCCGTGTCGATGACCGATTCGGTGCGCGGCCCGAGATCCACCGCGACCAGGATTCGCTGAAGGAGTTTCATCTTGCAGCTCCACGGCAAGGACGGAAGAAAGGCCTCGGCTATCTCCCGAGGAACAGCGGGCGGTCGGCGTTGCGGATGACCTCCAGTGCGGTGCTCCCGAAGACCGCGCGCGTGAACAGGCTGGCGCGGCTGGTGCCCAGCACGATGAGGTCCGCGTCCCACTCGGCGGCCTCGGCGAGGATCGCGGGCCCGGCCGTGCCCGGCCGGTGGCGCAACTCGGGCTCGAAGCCGTGCTGCCGGCAATAGGCCGAGGCCTCGCTCAACAGACGCCGGGCATCGCCCTCCCCGTGGTTGCAGGTCAGGAGGCGCAGGGAGACGTCGGGCCAGGGCCGCAGCCGCACGAAGTGCTTCATCGCCTCGGCCGCGCGCACCGAGCCGCCGTAGGCGATCAGCACGCGGCGAATGGTGCGGAACCGCTCCGACACGGCGACGATCGGCCGCACGCCGCCGATGACCATGCGGCTGAGCACGTCGGCCGGCCTGACGTCCGAGTCCCCCAGCAGGTCGTACTCGAACATGCTCCGCAGCCCGAACACGCTCAGGTCGTGGTAGCGGGCGTAATCCACCATCAACTGGAACGGCTTGCCCCGCTCGCGCTGGATGTCCAGATGGACGTTCTCCGACGTGCAGGCGGCCTTGAGCGTCTCGACGGCCTCCTCGAGACGCTCGCGCGTGACGGCCATGCGATGCTCGCGGAGCTCGATGGCGGCCGCGCCCCCGCCGGCGGGCACGGGGCCAATCCGGCCAAGACGGTGCTCGTCCACCACGGTCACGGCCGTCAGTTGTGCATCGTGCATGCGGCACAACTCCACGGCCCGTTGGATGGCCACCCTCGTGAACGGGGTGCCGCCGATTCCCAGCAGGACTCTCTTGATCATGGCTTGATCTCGCACGGATCGATGCTTGGCGGAATGCCCTGGCAGCGACGGGCGCTGCCTCGATGCCCAATCTTAGGGAACGTGGCCGCCACTGGACAAATAGATTCGTTGCCTGAACAATATAGAGAAAACGAATACGAGGATCGCGCGATGGACTGGCTCAACTACCACCACCTGCTGTACTTCTGGGTGGTCGCCTCCGAGGGCAGTGTGACCGCGGCGTGCGAACGGCTGCACCTGGCCCAGCCCACGATCAGCAGCCAGATCCGAAAGCTGGAGAAGTCCCTCGGCAGCCAGTTGTTCGAGCGCTCGGGGCGCAACCTCGTGCTCACGGAGACGGGTCGCCTGGTGTTCGACTACGCCGAGGAGATCTTCGCGCTGGGCCGCGAGCTGTCCGAGGTGTTGGCCGGGCGCCAGCCCGACCGCCCGCTCCGCTTCGCCGTCGGCGTGACCGACGTCCTCCC
This sequence comes from uncultured Pirellulales bacterium, assembly GCA_964434165.1. Taxonomy (GTDB): domain Bacteria; phylum Planctomycetota; class Planctomycetia; order Pirellulales; family Thermoguttaceae; genus CAYSUS01. The sequence continues at coordinate 12,728 of CAYSUS010000031.1, read as the reverse complement.
CAAGTTGATCACCTTCCAAATGCTCCAGCCGGTGCTCGACATGCCCGAGCCGATCCAGCTCATCTGCGTCGAGGGCAAGCTCGATGACCTGCTGCTCCAGATGGCGGCCCACCGGCTCGACCTGGTGCTCTCGGACTCGCCGGCCAGCCCTTCGGCGAACATCCGCGTCTTCAACCACCTGCTGGGGCAATGCGGCGTGTCGGTATTCGGGCAGCCGGCCAAGGCCCGAGCGCTCCGCCGCGGGTTTCCGCAGTCGCTCGACGGCCAGCGCGTGCTCCTGCCGACGCGCGACACCGTGCTGCGCCGGTCGTTGGACCTGTGGTTCGACGCGCACCACGTCCACCCCATCGTGGCCGCCGAGTTCCAGGACAGCGCCCTGACCAAGACGTTCGGCCAGACCGGCCTGGGAATCTTCTTCGGCCCCAGCGCCATGGAGGCGGAGATAAGCAGGCAGTTCGACGTCGAGGCCGTGGGGCGCCTGGAGGACGTCACCGAGAGATTCTACGCCATCTCGCCCGAGCGGAAGATCAAGCACCCGGCGGTGGGCGAGATCTCGAAGAAAGCCCGCCGCGAGCTGTTCGATTAGCCGGGAGAAGTCCCCCGGCGGCGCCGGACCTGCAGGGCCCGGCCCACCGCGCGCCCAATCCGCTCCGCGGTGCGATCGATCAGGCTCGGTGTGTCGTTGCCTCGCCCCTGGACCGACACCTCACCGCCGCCGCGGGTCTTGACCGAGATGCCGCAGGCCCTGTTTCTGGCGCCGTCAGGGCCCGGCTCGTCGCGAAGCGTCACCTCGACCGACGCGACGGCGCCGGAGAAACGCCCCAGGGCGAAGTACAGACGCCGCTCGATGCGTTCCTTCAGTGCTTCGCTGATCGGCGCCTCCTGCCCGACGATTCGCAGGTTCATCGTCTCCTGGCTCCGCGTCGGAAAAGAGAGTCCGGGAGGCCGTGTCCGCGGCACCGGCGAAAGGCGCAAGCGGGGGGCCGCATGCCGCTCGACCCGTGGCGCGGCGACCGACCACGAAGCGCCCCGATGCCTAACCGCCGTCCAGGGCGACCGGCGTGACGAACCCCTCGGGCTTGACCGCCAGGACCGAGCAGTCCACCTGGCGCAGGACGATTTCGGCCGTGTTGCCGATCAACAGGCCGGCCACGCCGGTCCGGCAGACCGTTCCCATCACCATCAGATCGATGTCGAGACGGGCCGCCGTCGAGGGCAGCACGTCGCGCGGCATCCCCTTCACCAGATGAGTATGGCATGCGATTCCCGAAGTGTTGACCTGCCCGATCAACTCCTCCAGCTCGTTGCGGTGGGCCTCCCGGGTTTCCCTCAGCCACTGGTCCACCCACTCCCGCGAGGTCCGCCGGAGGAGCATCTGCTCGCCGAACAGCCACCAGGCGTGGACGATGTGCAGCGGCGCCGACTCGCGCCGGGCCAACGAGGTGCCCAGTTGCAGCACTCTCTCGTCCAGGGCGCGTCGCTGCGGGTCGCGGAACTCCGGATCCGGATCGACGCAGGCCATGATGCGCCGAAACCGCGCCTGGTCGGGCTTCATGACCCACACCGGGCACGGGCATTTGCGCATCAGGTGCATCGACGTGCTTCCTAGCAGCCATTGCCTCAACCCGGCACTCCCCTCGGCCGTCAGGATCACCAGGTCGTGTCGCTGTCGCAGGACTTCGCGGATGATCTCTACGAAGGGCGTGCCGACGAGCAGTTTCCGGCGGACCGCCAGGCCATGCAGGTCGGCCCGGTCCAGGAGTCGCTCGACCGCGGACGCACTCTCTTCGACGACCAGGTCGCGAACGTCCGGCCATGCGGCGTCGGCTCTGGCCGATCCTGAGCGCACGTCGTCCAAGACGCCCGCTACCGAAAGCTCAGCGCCGTTGCGCCGTGCGAGCAGGGCCGACCGATTGATGGCGGAGACGGAATCCTGAACCGGATCCACGACGCAAAGGACGTTCTGGAATCGTTGCATCGTACCCTCGGGGTTGATGAGGGTGGCCACCGAGACGATGGGGTGCCCCGACGGCGCCGCCCGCACGACGCAATCCGCTTAGGGCGCCGTTCCGGACACTTCGGTCTCCTTCAGCGAGCCGTCCACGCGACGCAACCGGATGGTTGAATCGCCCCCCATGTCTTCGTCGGCCGGCCGCCGGTCTTTGAGGTTGAAGTCCACCGTGCCGTCGCCTCGCCGGACGAACTCGGCGACGAACCGCTCCTTGCGCCCGTCGGCGCGCAGGCCGCTCATGGTCCACGCAAGCTTGTCCGGAGTCGCCTCCTTCAGGAGCCCCAGGTGCCTCTGGCCATGACTGTTGAAGGCGAACACGCGGAGGCGGTCCTTGTGGCGGTCGAAGAAGATGGTGGCGACGAAGGACCAGGTCGCCTCTTCCGCCGCGTAGGTGCCCTCCCAGAGCACGACTTCCTTGCCTGCCTTCCAGTGGAAGGACATGGTCGCCGCCGGCGCTCCGGGCCGTTCGCGCGAGCCGGCTTCTTCCCACGTGCCGATCAACCATCCCAGGGACTTCGACATCTGGTGCTCGGCCGAACTCTCCGCGGCATGCGCCGGCGCGGCCGTGGCGACGGACAGGGTAACGATCACGGCATGGGCCAACATCTTCGGGTCTCCTTATTCACGATTGTCGAACAGCATGAAATTGCAGGTCTTTGGCACACTCGCTTTCGGGCGCTGGCTTCGGTTGCGGTACGACGAAAACCTCCGTATCGCCGCGGTGCCAGGGCGTGCACGAAACGCATCCGGTGAATCGACCGATTCTACGAGTGCGGCGAACGCGCGGACCAATAGAAACCGTGCGCAGCGCCCATAGAAAAAACGAATGGTCGAGGGCCGAATCCCGACACGCGAATGGGCGAGGGCGGTGCGGCCGGGGCTCCTGTCGGCGTCCCCACGGCTCCCGCCGCGGTATGACGTGAATCCTTCAGCCACCAGGCGAGCTCGCGATGAGAAGTCCGCGTGGGGCCGCTTGTCAGAACAGGCCTCGACTGAGGCCGTGGGCGGGTCGTTGTTCAGGCGCAGGGGTCGCCGAGCGCCCGATCTCCGCAGCCCGTCCATGCCGCCAGGATGCACGTCATCGCCGGGTCGCGCCCCGCCATGCCGTCAACAGGCCTCGGCTGTGCAGCCGAGGCCCCGTGGAACGCGCGCCGCGAAGCTCGCCTTTCGCGACGGAACACTGCGGGGGCCGCCCAGTCAGATGTAGTACATGTGCTCGTCTTGCTCCTTGGCCCGCTCCAGGAGCTGGGCGAAGGTGATGTCGCGCAGCATGCGGCGCTGCACGCCGTCCACGTCCCGCCAGGCCTGCATCAGGACCTTGACGGCCGGCGAGTTGGGCGAGGCGGCGCTCGACTGCCCGTTGCCCCGGCTGGCCCCCTCGATGACCTCCATCACTTCGCCCAGCGATACGTGCTCCGGCGGCCTGATCAGATGGTAGCCTCCCGCCGCGCCGCGGGTGCTGTTGACCAGTCCCGCGCCCTTGAGCTGCAGGAGAATCTGAACGAGAAATCGAGGGGGCACGTCGTGCCGTTCGGCGATCTTGCGGATGCGAACCGGCTCGCCCGACCCGAAACGCGACGCCAACTCCAGCATCGCAATGCAAGCGTATTCGGTCTTGGCTGATATCTTCATGGGTTTGACCCGCCCAGCCTAATAGCGCCTTCCATAATGAAAAGTTCCTAACGTTATTTTACTTCCAAGAGCAAGGCTGAATCGCGTTGCGCGATCCCGGGCAACGGGGGCGGTACCCCATCGACCAAGCGGCCCGAAGGGAGCTTCGCACAAAAAGGTCCTGCCCCCCTTTTCTCTCCCGGGATGGTGCACGGCCACTCCGCCGGCGAGCCGAGAGCAGACAAAACGCACCTGGCCGGACACGCCTCATTCCGCGGGGGCATCGCGGCTCTCGTGCGGGGGGTCGCCGCTTCCTTTCGAGTTCGGGCTGGCACGACCCGTCGCGACGAAGCAGGCCTCGGGGTCCCGCCCCGCACACCTTCATCGTAGGGCGGGCCGGCATGGCCCGCCTTGCCAATCGGTCGCAGGCGCCGTCAGTCGCTGGTGTGCAAACCGCACTCGGTCTTGCCGCTGCCGCTCCAACGCCCGGCACGCTCGTCCTCGCCAAGTCCCACGGCGCGGGTGCAAGGCCAGCAGCCCACGCTCGGGTAGCCGCGTTCGTGCAGCGGGTTGTACGGAATCTTGTCGCGGGCGATCCGCTTCCAAACGTCCCGTTTGGTCCACTTGGCGAGCGGGCTGATCTTGACCAGCCCGAACTTCCTGTCCCAGCCCACGATCGGCGCGTGGGCCCGATGCGGACTCTGATCGCGGCGGATGCCGCTCATCCAGGCGCTATGCTGGGCCGCCACCTGGCGAAGCACTGTGATCTTGCGATCGAAGCAGCACCGATCGGGATCGCTCTTGTAAACCGGCCCGCCGTTCAGGGCCTCGTACTGCTCGACGCTCAACGCGGGTCGGCGAAAGTCCACCACGATGCCGAGCTGCTCCGCTATCCGATCCCGCAATTCGAGCGTCTCCCGGAACTGGTAGCCCGTCTCCAGATTGAACACGTAAACTCCCGGGTCGATCCTTGCCAGCATCGACAGGATCACGCACCCCTCCGGGCCGAAGGCCGTCGCCATGGTGAGCTTCGGCTGATAGTGCTCGACGGCCCAGGCGATGATCTCCTCCGGATAAGAGTCCTCCAGCGCCAGGCTCTCCTCCGCAAGCTGATCCAACTCCTCAGGGGTCGGTGGATCGGACAGCCGGGCGTCGGCCGAGAGAATCCGCGGTCGCGCGCCGCGCGGGCCAGCCCCATCGGCTTCACGCGCCGCGGTCGGGCGCTCCGCCGGGAAGGTCCCAAGGAGGCGGTCTGCGCGGTCTTCACATCGAGGTCGTGCGGTCATGGCGGTCGCCAGGGCGGGAGTCCGAGCAGGAGGTCACATGGCCATTGTTTATTTTGTTTGTAAACAAGATGAATTATTGTAGCAGCCTTCGGAGGTATCGTCCAGGCCTTCAGCCCGACTTGATCTTCCCAGGCCCTTCTCCCGGGGGCGGGCGGTTCGGGCCCTTGACGGGCGGGCCCGCAATCGGCAGGCTAGTCGGGCGCGCGGTCCTGATTTTCTTCAACTGGACACTTCAGAAATCCGCGGAGGACAACGGGCAGTCATGGCGGAAAAAGCATACCTGGCGATCGATTTGGGGGCTTCGAGCGGGCGACACGTGGTGGGGCTCTTCGACGGCGAGCGGCTCCGGCTCGAAGAGGTCCATCGCTTCGAGAACGGCCCCGTGGACATCGCCGGCAGCCTGTTCTGGGACCTGCCCCGCCAGTGGACCGACGTGCGCCAGGGGCTCCGCGCCGCCGGGGCGCGATGGGGCGCGGGGATTGCCAGCGTGGGGGTCGATACCTGGGGGGTCGATTTCGGCCTGCTGGGACGCGGCGACGTCCTCCTTTCCAACCCCTGCGCCTATCGCGACTCGCGCACCAACGGCATGCTCGAGAAGGCCTTCTCCATGGTCCCGCGCGAGGAGATCTTCCGCCACTCGGGCTTGCAGTTCATGCAGTTCAACACGCTGTACCAGCTTCTGGCCATGCGGCTGTGCGCCTCGCCGATTCTCGACGTGGCCGAGACGCTGCTGATGATGCCCGACTTGTTCCATTGGCTGCTCACCGGCGCGAAGTGCAACGAGTTCACCGAGGCCACTACCTCGCAGTTCTACGATCCGCGGAAGGGCGACTGGTCCGCCGAACTGCTCGACAAGCTCGGCCTGCCGACCCACATCCTCGGCAAAATCGAGCCGCCCGGCACGCTCCTCGGCCCCTTGCGCGAGGCGCTCGTCGCCGAGAGCGGCCTTACGGCGGCCAGGGTCGTGCTGCCGGGAACGCACGACACGGCCAGCGCCGTGATGGCCGTACCGGCCGCCAGCCGGCCCGGCGCGCGGCCCGACTGGTGCTACATCAGCCTCGGCACCTGGGCGCTGATGGGCATCGAGGCGCCTCAGCCCGCGGTGAACGATCAGGTCCTCCAGTTCAACTTCACCAACGAGGGCGGCGTGGGCAATACGTTCCGGCTGCTGAAGAACATCACCGGGCTGTGGCTCGTGCAGGAGTGCCGCCGTGTGTGGAACCAGTCGGGCGGGTCCTTCGACTGGGAGGACCTCAACCGGCTCTCCGCGGCCGCCACGCCGCGGGCCGCCTTCATCGACCCCGACGCCCCCGACTTCCTCGCCCCAGACGACATGCCGGCCGCGATTCGCGCCTTCTGCGAGCGGACCGGGCAGACCGTGCCCCACGACGAGGGCGCCGTGCTCCGCTGCGCCCTGGAAAGCCTGGCTCTGAAGTCCCGCCGCGTCCTGGGGATGTGCGAAGAGCTCGCCGGCGGGCGCATCGAGACCATCCACGTGGTCGGCGGCGGCACGCAGAACCGGCAGCTTCTGCAAGCCATGGCCGACGCCTGCAACCGGCGCCTGGTGGCCGGCCCCGTCGAGGCCACGGCCACCGGCAACGTGATGATGCAGGCCGTGGCCGCCGGCGACGTGGGGTCCATCGCCGAGGCCCGCGAGGTCGTGCGCCGCAGCTTCGACGTCGAGGAGTACCTGCCCCGGGACGCGGCGGCGTGGGACGAGGCATACGGGAAGTTCGAGAAGGTTCTCGCGGCGTAATTGCCGGCGAGATGCGAAGCACGCGGCGGGGAAATCCGAATCAAATGCCAAGGAGGGAATCTCGAAGGACCGAAACCTCGCAGAATCGGCGTTCCGTTTTTCGGTGACCTTCCGCGCTCTTGGGCTTCGACTTCCGTTCGCCATTCCAACACCGGAGCTACGACATGATCAAGGTCGGCATCTGCGGTCTCGGTTTCATGGGCATGACGCACTACCACGCGTACGAGAAGGTGCGCGGGGCCAAGGTCGCCGCGATCTGCGAGAAGGACCCCACGCGCCGGCTCGGCGACTGGCGGTCGATCCAGGGCAACTTCGGGCCGCGTGGCACGAAGATGAACCTCGCCGGCATCGGCCAGTACGCCGAGGTGGACGAGCTGCTCGCCGACGACGCGATCGACCTGGTGGACGTGTGCCTCCCGCCCGCCCTGCACCCCGACGTGACCGTGGCCGCCCTGAAGGCCGGCAAACACGTCATCTGCGAGAAGCCCATCGCCCTGCGTCCGGCCGACGCCGACCGCATGGTCAAGGCCGCGCACAAGGCCGGACGCATGCTGCTCATCGCCCACGTGCTTCCCTACGTGCCCGAATACGATTTCGCCTGGCGCGCCGTCAAGGGCGGCAAGTACGGCAGGCTGCTGGGCGGCAACTTCAAGCGGGTCATCTCCGATCCGCTGTGGATCGAGGGCTTCTACGAGCCCGACGTGTGCGGGGGGCCCATGGTCGATCTGCACATCCACGACGCGCATCTGATCCGCGCCCTGTTCGGACAGCCCCGCGCCGTGCAGAGCCTGGGCCGCATGCGAGGCGAGGTGGCCGAGTACTTCAACACCCAGTTCCTCTTCGACGACCCCTCGCTGGTCGTCACCGCCACCAGCGGCGTGATCAACCAGCAGGGCCGGCCCTTCACCCACGGCTTCGAGATCCACCTGGAGAAGGCCACGCTGGTCTTCGACCTGGGCGACGGGCTGCCGCTGACCGTCCTGGACGAGCGCGGCAAGGTCAAGCGTCCCAAGCTGGGCGAGTTCGACATGCCCGACGCCTTCCCCCTGGAGCTCAGCGATGCGGTCCGCGCCCTCAAGAGCGGAACGCCCCCGCCGGTGCTCGACGCCCAGCTCGCGCGCGACGCCCTGGTCCTCTGCCACAAGCAGACGCAGTCGATCCGCTCCGGCGCCAAGACGGTCCGGGTGTGAGGGAGCATGGATGACGAGGTGACCGGGTGAGGGCAATTGCGTCTCGGGCGACGAAAAGGGGACGCTGTCCTGGTCCAGCGACCCTTGATAACCACATCAGCGAACAGACGAACCCCGAGAAAGGGCGGCGAAACGGCGGCCGACTGGCCGAGAGGTGGCCCAACCCGTGAACGGTTTCACGGTCAGACAAGTTGATCCTTGACAGTTCGGACGGGTGAACAGCGGTCGCGCCGGCATCGGCGCGCACAGGTCGCGTGGCGACATATGCAAGCGTTCGCAATCCCGCTCACGCGGCCCGCTTCACACGCACGACCGGCAGGTGCTTGTGGGAGAAACGGGGACAGGTCCAGTTTGCCGTCGCTTGGTTCTCCCGAACGGCAAAAGGAAAGGACAGGCATCATCCCCGTCGCATCCCCGTGCGCCCGGGGGTGCAAGCTTCGCTTGCTGGGCAACTCGGAACAGGAGGCACAGGCCGAGAGAATCGCATAATCGCTGCAACCGTGCTCCCCCATGGGGGAGCAGCAACAAGCAGAGCACTGCCAACCCTAGAGCCTACCCAAACTCTTTGTGCGCATATTGACAAGCGCTGCCTCCCCCTGTCTCGGGGTTCGTCTGTTCGCTGATGTGGTTATCAAGGGTCGCTGGACCAGAACACTACCTCAAAGTGGGCCACATCGAATGCCACGGAGCGTCGCAATAGACGGCGCGTCGCTCTCAGAAAACCATGTTGGCTCGCAGCCCGAAGAGGACGGCCGTGTCGGCGGCAGCGACCCCGCCGTCGATGATCTGCAGGTCGGGCGTAAGTTCGAACCAGGGGGTGATCGCGGCGTTGTAGAAGATTTCGACGCCCGTGCCGTCGTTTGGGTTGAAAAACGGCCCGAGTTGCGAGCTGGCGCCGCCGTAGTACCAGCCGATGCCGAATCGGTCGTTCTCCCGTCCGCAGATGGGGCTGTAGCCACCGACTCCGCAACTCAATGTATAGTGCAGCGGGTTCGGATTGCCGTCGGAGATGCCCGCGCGACCGAAGAGTCCCCAGCCCTTTGTCGGGTCACAGGGATCCACAAAAAGGTATTGGTTGAAGTTCCATTTCAGAAACCAGGAACCGGTCGTCGGTTCAATGGGAATATCTGGCTCGAGGACTCGCGGGTCTTGGCCGAGCTTGATGTAGCGACGGCTGTTCCAAGCCCCGCCAAAACCGACGTGTCCCGGCAGCCCCAGCAAGCGCGTGGGGAGACGCAATTCGCCGGAAAGGACCACCCCTTTCTCAAAGAGCTCGTCGAATCCGCTGGTTCTCGTCGTGTCGGTCGCGTTGAGGACGCTGAAGCTGAAGATGGGTTGGAACTCCTTGAGGATGGAGAAGCCTGCCCCGAGCGTCGAGTAGGGAATGGTCTGGACGGCGATGGGATTGAACACGAAGTTGGTATTCAGAAACTGGGTCTTCCCGCGCCCGTGAGCGAAATCGTTCATATCGCCGTCGAGCGTATCCACCTTCCCGGCGAAGACGATAAACCGCTCCGAAAGCGCTTGCGTGATCAACACGTTCGTGAGCAACAGGTCTTCCGTTTCGAGCGAGGGCAGGTTCGCGTAGATGGCCGGCGCGCCGAACGCACCGCTTTCAACACCGATGGCCTGACCGAATCGGTGTTCCGCGCGCAACTGCAGGAAGAGGCCTTCCTGGCCGATGAGCTTGTCGAAGTCGAACTTGCCGACATAGTCGCCGTGCCCGCCATAGCGAAATCGCTGCTGAAGTCCGCCGCTCGCGACGCCCTGATAGAATTGTGTGACGTTCGCGTCGAATAGGACGCCATTCTCGGCCAACGCCGTCCGACACCCGAGCCAGTCGCCCGTTAACTGGGGCCGGGCCCACAAACCACAATCGCGGGAGCAATAGCAGTCGCACGTGCTCTGCGCGTGGTCGACGTCGACCTCGGTGAGTTCTTGAGCCGCGGCGAGCGAGGCCCCCAGGGGTTGCGAGGCGACTAGCGCCGCAAGAACTGCAGCGATGCAAGATACCGTCTTCGCCATGGGTTCCCGGCTTCCTCCAGAGTGCGCGCATTGTCCCCCGATGTTGTCGTCTATCGTCCACGCGCTGGAGCCTCTAAAGGCCAAAGCTGGGTTTCTTCTCCATAACTTGAAGTGCAAGTTGCCATTTCACGCCAGACGGCCAGTCATTGCGTCACCCTTGGTAAGCCATGGCGATTGCGCCAACCCTAACGGCAGGAGTCGGCGCAAAGACCGTGCGAACCATGCGAGGCGGTCAGTCGACTGGCTGGAACGACAGGAACGTCCAGGAGCCGTCCAAGATCTCTTTGCGGGGCCGGTACATGCGGATCGCGTAGTTCCAACCTTCTGTGATGGGCAGGTAGTTCCCGCTGTTGGGATTCCCGCCGAAACGGACCCCTACCTCCGATTTGGTTTGATGGTGACTTTGCTGTTGTGGCTGACGGCACGACTGGAACTGGCAGACGTTGCTCGTCCAACCGATCAGAGATAACGACCACAGCCCCGCGGCTCTTCCTGCAGATGAGTAATCAAGGCTAGTCAATATCGCTGAACTCAGCGGGACTTACTTCCTGCTCGTCGGGATTCTTGATGTCGAATACGACCTTGTGCAATTGCCCTTCCGTGAACTTGAATTTGCCCTGGTCTGCATACTCTTCATTGACGGGCATGCCTTCATCGCGGCCGATATCGAACGTTTCGTGGCCCGTATAGGAGCCATAGACCGTCGCGGTGATGTCCATCTGGCCGACCTTCTTGTCGTTGATGAAGAGCTCGACGGTGGAGGGGCCGTTCAGCTTTTGCTCTTTCATGGTGTGCTTGAGGGTGATCTTCACGTCACCGTGGGGCACCTTGACGTCCCCGTCGAAATCGTGCCAGTAGAGGCCGAGGGTGGAGTAGCTGTATCTCAGCTTTCCGTCCTTGATGAACAGCACTTGTCCACCGATACGCTCGCCGACCGCATAGATCACCCCCTCGGTGGTCTCATCGGCCGTGATATGGGCGTTGACCTCGTAGTTGGTGGACTTGATCTCCGGCCCTGCCAGTTCAGGAACCCGGTAAACATTGGGTGTCAGTTCCCAGTGTCGTTTTGCCGCCCGCTGCGGATTGGATTCCGGTTGAAGCATTCTGCCGAGAGAGCCCCCAATGGGATAGACGTCGTATTTCTCCGCCTCTTCCCAGAAGATCTTCTCCAGTTCCTTGACCTTTTCCGGATACTGATCAGCCACATTCACCTGCTGGATGGGGTCTTCATTGATGTTGTACAGCTCCCACTCCACATTCAGCGGGTCAAAGTTCTTCAAGGCAGACGGATCAACCGACCAGGGGATACGGTACGGTTTTCCACAGAGCGTCCATCCCTCGTGGTACAACCCCACGAATCCTAACATTTCAAAATATTGGGTGGGATGATTGGTTTTGGCGTCCGGATCATTCCATGCATAGGTGAGTGACTTGCCCGGATACTCCTTCCTTTTTTGCCCGTTCACACAGTCGGGTGCGGGAACGCCGGTTACTTCCAGGATCGTGGGAACGATGTCGGTGACGTTCTGAAACTGCCGTCGCCATTCGCCTCTGGCCTTGATGCCTTTGGGATAGCGTACGGCCGTAGCGGAAATGGTTCCGCCGAAATGGGACGCCATCTGCTTCGTCCACTGGAACGGAGTTGACGACGCGTAGGCCCACGCCACCGAATAATGGTTGGCCAGATGCGGCCCGCCCCAGGCTTCCAGCCCTCCGAAGTCTTCAAGCTTCTCCAACTGCTGCTCCATGGTCAGCGGGGGAAACCCGTTCTGCATCAACAGCTCGGAGAACGTTCCTGTGGGCGTTCCTTCCGCGGTGCAGCCATTGTCGGCGGTCAGATAAATGACCAGGGTGTTGTCGAGCTCGCCCATCTTTTCGATATGGTCGACGACCCGTCCGATATGGAAATCGACGTGCTCGAGGAACGCGGCGTTCACCTCCATCTGTCGAGCCAAATACCTTCTTCCCTCGTCGCTGAAGGAGTCCCATCGGGGAATGACTTCCGGCCAGTCGACCATCTCGGCGTCTTCGGGCACCAGGCCCAGCTTCTTCTGACGCTCCAATTGCTCGGCCCGATAGACATGCCATCCATCGTCGAACTGTCCTTGGTATTTGTCACGCCATTGTTCCGGCACCTGGATGGGCGCATGAACGGCGCCTGGCGTGTAGTAGATGAAGAAAGGGGCGTCGCGCAGGCCTTTCCAGTTGTCCAGCCATTTGATGGCCTGGTCCGCCATGCCATGGGAGATATGGAAGGTTGATCCGTCGGCGTTCGTTTTCGGCGTCTCAATGGCGGTCGTGTTCTCGTACAACAAGGGATGGAACTGGTTGGTCTCGCCGCCCAGGAATCCCCAGAAGTACTCGAAGCCCCAGATCCCGGTGGGCCAGCTCTCAAACGGACCGGCCGGGGAGGCTTCCTCCATGGGCGTGTTGTGCCATTTGCCGAATGCCGCCGTGGCGTATCCATTGTCCGTCAGGATTTTCGCAATGGACGGGGTACTGTAGTCGATCTGGGAATTGTAGCCCGGATACCCGGTGGCGAATTCTGAGATGATCCCGGTTCCGATCTGGTGAATGTTGTAGCCGGTCAACAAGGAGCCGCGGGTCGGGGAGCACACCGCGGCTACCGACATGTGGGTGTAACGAATGCCTTCATCGCCGATGCGATCAAAGGTGGGTGTCTTCATGACACCCCCGTAGGACGTTGCGCTCGAATAGCCGGCATCGTCCAGCATGATGATCAGAACATTCGGAGCATCCTCGGGGGCTTTCGGCTGCCCGAGAAAATAGGGCTTCGAATCGTCCAGGGTCTTGCCTTGGACCCCTTTCCACGGCTTCAGCGGATAGGG